>NTHE01000060.1 GCA_002551355.1 Streptomyces sp. man185
CGCGGCCTCCGCGCGCACCCGGTCGGCGCTCTCCTGCGCCTCGGACCTGAGCCGCTCCGCCTCCGTGGCGGCCTCGCTGCGCAGCCGTACGGCGACGTTCTCGCCCTCGGCGCGGGACTCGGCGGCGTCGGCGGCTGCCTCGTCGCGCAGCCGCTCGGCCTCCGCCCCGGCCTGCTCGGTCAGCGCCCGTACGCGCTCGGCGGCCTCGGCGCGCTGCCGCTCCGACTCCTCGTTCGTCTCCCGGCGGATCCGCTCGGCCTCGCTCCGGGCCTCGCCGAGCGCCTCCTCGGCGGCGGCGAGCCTGGCCCCGGCCTCGGTGTGCAGCCGGGTCAGCTCGTCGGCGGCCTCGGCCTGCCGGGCGGCGACGCCGCGCTCGGTCTCCTCGCGCAGCTCGGTCGCGGCCCGCTCGGCCGCCTCCGTGACGGCCGCCGCCTGCTCCTCGGCCTCGGCCCGCAGCGTCTCGGCCTCGGCCCGGGTGCGCTCCAGCGTCTCCTCGGCCTGCTTGCGCAGGGTCGCGGCCCGCTCGGCGGCCTCGGCGCGGATGCGCTCGCTCTCGCCGTTCGCCTTGGTGCGCAGCTCGTCCGCGTCGGAGCGGGCCTTGGTCAGCAGCTCCTCGGCGGTGCGGGCGCCCTCCTCCAGCTGCTGGACCGCCTCGCGGCGGGCCTCGCCCCGGATCCGCTCGCCCTCGGCGACCGCCTCGGAGCGCAGCTGCTCGGCCTCGCCGCGCAGCCGGCGGGCCTCCTCCTGGAGCTCGACCGTCTTGGCCCGGTACTCCTTGGTGTCGTCCTTTGCCGCGCCCTTGAGCTCGTCGGCCTGCTCGGCGGCCTCGCCGCGCAGCCGGTCCGCCTCGGCCTCCGCCTCCCGGCGGATCCGCTCGGCCTCCTCGCTCGCCGCCTTCGTGGTCGACTTCGCGTCCTCGGAGGCCTTGGTGAGCACCTCCTCGGCGCTGCGGGCCGCCTTCGCCAGCTGGGCGGCGGCGTCCTCGGCGGCGACCGTGCGGGCCTTCTCGCCGGCCTCGGCGACCAGCCGCTCCGCCTCGGCCCGGGCGTCGACGAGGGCCTGCTCGGCCTCCGCCTTCAGCGCCTCGGTGCTCTTGGTGGCCTCGCCGACCAGCCGGGCGATCTCCGACTTGGCCGTACGGGTGCGCTGTTCGTTCTGCGACTCGGCGGCGGCCAGCTGCTTGGCGGCGGCCTCCTTCGCCTCGGAGAGGACCTTCTCGGCCTCCAGGCGGGACTCGCGCAGCCGGGTCTCCGCCTCCGAGAGGCGCTGCTCGGCGGTGCGGTTCAGCTCGGCGGTCTGCTGGCGGGCCTGGTCGGTCTCCGCGGTCGTGCTGGAGCGCAGCTGCTCCGCGTGGCTGGTGGCCTCCTGCGCCTGGGCGGAGGCGGCCCCGAGCAGGCGCTCGGCGTCCTTGCGGGCGCGCAGCAGGATCGCTTCGGCTTCGGTCCTGGCGGTCTCGGTCTCCGAGCCGGTCCGCCGACGGGTCTCCTCCGCCAGCCGGGCGGCCTCGTCGCGGGCGGCGGCCAGCGCCTGTTCGGCCTCGGCGCGGGACTCCTCCAGCAGCCGGCGGGCCTGCGACTCGGTGCGGGCGCGCAGCTGTTCGGCCCAGGCGACGTTCTCGTTGACGTGCGACTCGACGGTCTGGCGGCGTTCCGCCAGCTCCTGGTCGAGCCGCTGCCTGCGCTGGACGGCCTCGGTGTGCAACTCGGCCTGGAGGCGCGCCTGGTGCTCGGCGTGCTCCTGCAGGATCCGCTGCGTCTGGGCCCGGGCCTCGCGCAGCTCGCGCTCGGCGTCGCTGCGCATCTGCTCGGCCTGGACCTGCGCGTTCCGCAGCATCTGCTCGGCCTGGTAGCCGATGTCCGCGCTGTCGTAGGCGGGACGGGTCGCGAGATTGCGCCGGGCCTCGTGCAGCTTGGCGCGCAAGACCTCGACCTGGTAACCGAGGTCCTCGGCGTGCTGGACGGCCTTCTCCCGGTCGGTCTTCAGCCGGTCCATCTCGGCTTCGAACCGCGAGAGATGGTCGTCTTCAGCTCGGTGGCTCTCCTGGCGTTCGTAGCCCCGCACTGCGCGGTCCCATCCTTCCCCGAGCTCTCAACTCGTCGAGCAGGGGAGACCCCAACCCTGGTCGTAACTCTCCGCACGAGCACTGCTCGCCGGCGAGCGGTCCCCCGGGGAATGGTGACAGACAAACGACGAGGACGCGGTGCGGCCCCGACCCGGCCCCGGCCCGGAGCCGCCCACTCTACCGGGCCGGGTATGCGGAGGTCAGTGCTCCGTCCGGCTCGTGACCAGTTCGGTGAGGACTCCGTGGCAGTCCTTGGGGTGCAGGAACGTGATCCGGGACCCCATGGACCCCGTCCTGGGCTCGTCGTACAGCACCCGGACGCCCTTCTCGCGGATGTCCGCGGCGTCCGCGTCCACATCCTCCGTACCGAAGGCGATGTGGTGCACGCCTTCCCCGTTCTTTGCCAGCCACTTGCCCACGGCCGAGTCCTCCCGGGTGGGCTCCAGGAGCTGGAGGTAGGAAGCCCCGCCGTCCGAGGTCTCGTTGATCTTGAGCATGGCCTCCCGCACGCCCTGCTCCTCGTTGATCTCCGAGTGGAACACCTCGAACCCGTACGTGGCACGGTAGAACTCGACCGTCTTGTCCAGGTCGAAACAGGCGATCCCGATGTGATCGATGCGCGTCAACATGGATTCAGCATGGATCGAGCGCCGCGCTCCCGCCATGGTTACGCAACGTGCGCGCCGTCACACCGGTAGCCGGATGACGGGCGCGGTACCGCTCAGTACATTCAGGTAAACCCTCGTTCACATCCGATCCCAAGGGGCCGTGCCCATGCCAGCAACGACCGGTACCACCACCTCAGTGATCGTCGCGGGCGCCCGGACGCCCATGGGCCGTCTCCTCGGCTCCCTGAAGAGCTTCTCCGCCGCCGACCTCGGCGGCGTGGCGATCAAGGCTGCCCTGGACCGGGCCGGCATCGGCGGTGACCAGGTCCAGTACGTGATCATGGGCCAGGTGCTCACGGCCGGCGCGGGCCAGATTCCCGCCCGGCAGGCCGCGATCAAGGCCGGCATCCCGATGAACGTCCCCGCGCTCACCGTCAACAAGGTGTGCCTGTCCGGGCTCGACGCCATCGCGCTGGCCGACCAGCTCATCCGCGCCGGGGAGTTCGACGTGGTGGTCGCGGGCGGCCAGGAGTCCATGACCAACGCCCCGCACCTGCTCCCGAAGTCCCGTGAGGGCTACAAGTACGGCGCGATCGAGATGCTGGACTCGATGGCGTACGACGGTCTCACCGACGCCCACGAGAACATCCCGATGGGAGAGTCCACCGAGAAGCACAACGGGCGTCTCGGGCTGGACCGCGCCGCCCAGGACGAGATCGGCGCGCTCTCCCACCAGCGGGCCGCCGCCGCCCAGAAGAACGGCCTCTTCGAGGCGGAGATCACCCCGGTCGAGATCCCGCAGCGCAAGGGCGACCCGGTCCTCTTCTCGCAGGACGAGGGCATCCGCGCCGAGACGACCGTGGAGACCCTCGGCAAGCTGCGTCCCGCCTTCGCCAAGGACGGCACGATCACCGCCGGCACCTCCTCGCAGATCTCCGACGGCGCCGCCGCGGTCGTCGTGATGAGCAAGGCCAGGGCCGAGGAGCTGGGCCTGGAGTGGATCGCCGAGATCGGCGCCCACGGCAACGTCGCCGGCCCGGACAACTCCCTCCAGTCGCAGCCCTCCAACGCGATTCTGCACGCCCTGGGGAAGGACGGCCTCGCGGTCGAGGACCTCGACCTGATCGAGATCAACGAGGCGTTCGCGGCTGTCGCCGTCCAGTCCATGAAGGACCTGGGCGTCACCTCGGACAAGGTCAACGTCAACGGCGGCGCGATCGCGCTCGGCCACCCCATCGGGATGTCCGGCGCCCGGGTCGTCCTGCACCTGGCCCTGGAGCTGAAGCGGCGCGGCGGCGGCACCGGCGCGGCGGCGCTGTGCGGCGGCGGCGGGCAGGGCGACGCGCTGATCATCCGCGTTCCGGGCAAGTAACACGTACGGGTATCGGGCAAGGCGAACGGAGCGGTGAACGTGGACGTGGACGTCCCCACGCTGGTCGAGCAGGCGCGAGCAGGCAGGCCGCGTGCGGTGGCCCGGCTGATCTCGCTGGTGGAGGGGGCGTCCCCGCAGCTGCGCGAGGTGATGGCCGCGCTGGCGCCGCTGGCGGGCCACGCCTACGTCGTCGGGCTCACGGGCTCGCCGGGCGTCGGCAAGTCCACCTCCACCTCGGCCCTGGTCTCCGCCTACCGCCGGGCGGGCAAACGGGTCGGCGTGCTCGCCGTCGACCCGTCCTCGCCGTTCTCCGGCGGGGCGCTGCTGGGCGACCGGGTCCGGATGTCGGACCACGCGTCCGACCCGGGCGTCTACATCCGCTCGATGGCGACCCGGGGCCACCTGGGCGGCCTCGCCTGGTCCGCGCCGCAGGCCATCCGCGTCCTCGACGCGGTGGGCTGCGACGTGGTCCTCGTCGAGACGGTCGGCGTCGGCCAGTCCGAGGTGGAGATCGCCTCGCAGGCCGACACCTCCGTCGTGCTGCTCGCCCCGGGCATGGGCGACGGCATCCAGGCGGCGAAGGCCGGAATCCTGGAGATCGGCGACGTCTACGTGGTCAACAAGGCCGACCGCGACGGCGCGGACGCCACCGCCCGGGAGCTGAACCACATGCTGGGCCTGGGGGAGTCCCGGGGGCCCGGCGACTGGCGCCCTCCGATCGTGAAGACGGTCGCCGCCCGGGGCCAGGGAACGGACGAGGTCGTCGAGGCCCTGGAGAAGCACCGCGCCTGGATGGAGGAGCACGGCGTCCTGGCCGAGCGCCGCACCGCCCGCGCCGCCCACGAGGTCGAGACGATCGCGGTGACCGCGCTCCGCGAGAAGATCGCCGACCTCCGTGGCGACCGCCGCCTGCACGCCCTGGCGGAACGCATCGTCGCGGGAAGCCTGGACCCGTACGCGGCGGCGGACGAGCTGGTGGCGGGGCTGACGGGCGGCCCGTGAGCGCCTGAGCGCGTGCTGAAGGCCCCCGGAGCGGCGTGTGCCGCTCCGGGGGCCTTCTCGTGCACGGGGCCGCGTACGGGCTCCCGTCAGCCGTCGTCACCGTCCCGGTCATCGCGGTCGTCCCGGTCGTCGCCCTGGTCGTCACGGTCGTCGTTCCGGTCGTCCGCGCGGTCGTCCCGGTCGTCGTCGTCGCCGTCGTCGTCGCGGTCCACGGTGACCTTGCCGCTCTGCGCGTCCACGCGCAGCTCGTGCTGCTTGCCGTCCTTGCCGTCGACGTCCACGTCCCAGCGCAGGACGTTGCTCCGGCTGCTGTTGTCGTCATCGTCGTCGTCCAGGTCGATGGACGTGACGCTGCCCGGAGCGGTCTTCAGGGCGGCCGCGGCCGCCCCGTTCAGGGTGACGGCGGAGGAGCGCGGCGCGTGGTCGTCGCGGTCGTCGTTGTCGTCGTCGCGGGTCTTCAGGACCTTGCCGGAGGTGGCGTCCACCGTGACGTCGTGCCACTTCTTGTCGGAGCCGCGGACGTCCAGATCCCAGACCGCCCGGCCGTCGTGGTCGTCGTCGTCCCGGTCGAGACCGGCCTCGGTGACCGTGCCCGGGACGCTCTTCAGGGCGGCGGCGACGGCCTGGTCGAGGGAGATCCGGGCGCTCTTCGCGGCGGCCGGGGCCCGGTCGTCCGTTCGGTCGTCGGAAGCGTCGTCCGTACGGTCGTCCGAGGCATCGGTGTCCGCGAGGCTCACGGTGCTCGCGCTCCCGGTGGACTTGACGTCGCGGTCGCCGTCCGCGAAGGCGACGGTGGCGGCGGTGGTGCCGCCGATCAGAACGGCCGCGGTGATCGCTGCGATGGTGACGTTGCGCTTCATGAGGTTTCCTCCCCGAGAGGTGCTGTGCTGTTCGACGGGTTCCACACTGCCGACCCGATGCTGAACGCAGCCTGAAGCCACCTGAAGGCGTCTTCAGGTGGAGTTTGCGAGGCTGTGCGCATGCGCCTGTTGATCGTGGAGGACGAGAAGCGTCTCGCGGTGTCCCTGGCCAGGGGACTCACCGCCGAGGGCTTCGCCGTGGATGTCGTGCACGACGGGCTCGAAGGTCTGCACCGGGCGAGCGAGGGCGGCTACGACCTGGTGATCCTCGACATCATGCTGCCCGGTATGAACGGCTACCGCGTCTGCTCGAACCTGCGCGCCGCCGGGCACGAGGTGCCGATCCTCATGCTGACCGCCAAGGACGGCGAGTACGACGAGGCCGAGGGCCTGGACACCGGCGCCGACGACTACCTGACCAAGCCCTTCAGCTACGTCGTCCTCGTGGCCCGCGTCCGCGCCCTGCTGCGCCGCCGGGGCGCCGGAAGCGCCGCGCCCGTGCTGACCGTCGGGTCCCTGCGCATCGACACCGCCGCCCGCCGGGTGATCCGCGACGAGGACGAAGTCACCCTCACCGCGAAGGAGTTCGCCGTGCTGGAGCAACTCGCCCTGCGCGCCGGGCAGGTGGTCAGCAAGGCGGAGATCCTGGAGCACGTCTGGGACTTCGCCTACGACGGCGACCCGAACATCGTCGAGGTCTACATCTCCACCCTGCGCCGCAAGTTGGGCGCCACCGCCATCCGTACGGTGCGCGGCGCCGGCTACCGGCTGGAGGCGAAGTGAGGTCCGTACGGGCCAGGGCCGCCCTCGGGGCCACCCTGGTCGTCGCCGTCGCCCTGATCGGGGCCGGCCTGGCGGTGCTGATGGTCCTGCGGGCCAACCTGATCGACCAGGCGGACCTCCAGGCCGAGGTGGCGGCCCGCGAGGTCGCCGGGGAGTTGGCCACGGGCACCCCGTACGGCGATGTGGAGCTGGACGACGAGGAGGACCACCCCGTCCAGGTGACCGACGAGGAGGGCGGGGTCGTCCTCGTCTCGAAGGACCTGCGGGCCGTCACCGGCACCGGCACGAGCGGTGTCACCCCGGCGCCCTCGGCCTCGGCGGGCGCCTCCCCGTCGCCCGGCGAGGATGACGACGACGGGGACGACGGGGGCGATGACAACAGCCGCCCGGGCCGGGGCGAGGTCTCCAACGACGACCCGGACTTCTCCGACGGCACCGCCACCGTCGACCGCACCACCGCCGACTACCGCTTCGCCGCCGTCGAGGCGACCACCCCCGACGGGGTCACCCTGACCGTGCACGCGGGCGCCCCCCTCGCCGCCGAGCAGGAGGCCGTGAACACGGTGCGCGGGGCGATGCTGACCGGACTGCCGGTGCTGCTGGTGGTCGTCGCGGGGGTGACCTGGCTGGTGACCCGCCGGGCGCTGCGCCCGGTCGAGGGCATCCGCCGCGAGATGGCGGCGATCACCGCCTCGGAGGACCTGGCCCGCCGGGTGCCGGAGCCCGATTCGCGGGACGAGATCGCGGCGCTGGCCCGGACGACGAACGAGACGCTGACCGTCCTGGAGGCGTCGGTGGAGCGGCAGCGGCGGTTCGTCGCGGACGCCTCGCACGAGCTGCGCTCCCCGATCGCCTCGCTGCGCACCCAGCTGGAGGTGGCCGAGGCCCACCCGGAGCTGCTGGACCTCCCGGGCGCGGTCGCCGACACCGTGCGGCTGCAGGTGCTGGCGGCGGACCTGCTGCTGCTGGCCCGGCTGGACGCGGGGGAGAAGCCCGGGGGCGGGTCGGTGGAGCTGGGCGCGCTGGTCCGCGAGGAGGTGTCGCAGCGCACCGGGGACCGGATCGCGGTGGCGGTGGAGGTCCCGGAGGGCGGCGCGTTCGAGGTGAACGGGTCGCGCGGGCAGCTGTCCCGGGTGATCGGCAATCTGCTGGACAACGCCCAGCGGCACGCCGAGGAGCGCGTCGCGGTGTCGGTGGCGGCCGACGGGCGCGGCGTGCGGGTGGAGGTCCGGGACGACGGGGACGGCGTTCCCGAGGACGAGCGGGAGCGGATCTTCGAACGGTTCGTCCGGCTGGACGACGCCCGCAGCCGGGATGACGGCGGTGCCGGGCTGGGCCTCGCCATCGCCCGGGACGTCGCCGCGCGCCACGGCGGAACACTGACGGTGCACCGCGCGGACGGGGGCGGTGCGGCCTTCCGGCTGTGGCTGCCGCGCCCGGCCTGACGGACCCCGGCGCTCCAGAGACCTGACGCGCCCGGCGGACCTGACGCGCCCGGCGGACCTGGCGCGCCCGGCCGCTACAGCTTGCCGCGCTTGCCGCGCAGGTGTTCCGCGATCGGGGTCAGCGCCGCGTGCAGCTCGGCGAGCGCCTCGGGGGACAGCAGGTCCATGAAGTGCTGCCGCACCGAGTCGACGTGGTGCGGTGCGACCTTGCGCATGGTCTCCGCACCGTGCTCGGTGAGCACGGCGAACAGCCCGCGCCGGTCCGACTCGCAGTGTGTCCGCCGTACAAGACCGGCGGTCTCCATCCGGGTGACCTGGTGCGAGAGCCGGCTCTTGGACTGGAGGGTGGCGGCGGCGAGGTCGCTCATCCGCATCCGCTGGTCGTCCGACTCGGAGAGGTTGACCAGGATCTCGTAGTCGTTCATGGTCAGGCCGAACGGCTGGAGGTCCTTCTCCAGTTGGTGCATCAGCAGCCTGCTGACGTCCAGGTGGGTGCGCCAGGCGCACTGCTCCGTGTCGCTCAGCCAGCGGGTGGCCGTCTCGGTCTCCATATGTGGATTCTACCTAAAAAGTTGAAAGCCGGACGAAATAAGGGAGGGCCGGGGAGTGTGACAACCGGCGCAGACGTTCGACGTCACACTCCGCAGACTACCGCTCACAAGCCGAAGCGACGCTGGAGGTCCCCCAGCTGGCCGGGCATGCGCGGAGTGGAGCCGTGTTGACCCCCACCGCCCGGCACACCGGGCTCGTTCGGCACGACGCCCGCCGCCTGCTCCGCCATCAGCGCCTCGGACGACTGGAGCAGCACCGTGCCCGCCCCGACGAACTCGAACTGGTGCTCCTCGCCCGACGTCCCGCCGATCCCCGTCAGTGACCGGAAGCCGCCCATCACGCCCGTCATGTACCCGTGGTCGTAGTGGTGGCAGGGAGAGGGGCAGTCGGCCCAGCCCACCAGCGCCTGCGGATCCACCCGCAGCGGAGGCTCCATGAACACCACCGGGCCGTTCGACGCGGCCACGAACTTCCCCGTGCCGATCAGCGTCACGAACCCCGGCACGATCGACTGCTTCAGCGCCATCGTCGGCTGGTACGCCAGCAGGTTGCCGGACCGGATGGTGAGGTTCCCGTCCTCCAGGTCGAAGGAGTTCACATCGAAGGCCCGGTCGGCCAGCAGCATCTTCCCGCTGCCCTCCGCCACCACCCAGTCGCTCGCGTGCAGCGGCGAATGGAAGCTGGAGCGCACCAGCCGCTCGAACCGTCCGTGCCCGATGCCGTCGAACTGGATCTGCCCGTAGTAGGCGATCATCTTGCCCTTCTGCAGGAACCACCGGCTCCCCTTGAGCTCCACGCAGAAGGTGTAGGAGTTGACGTTGTCGTCCGACGGCAGCGTCATCGGGTCGAAGACCACGGGCGTGCTCACAGCTTCTCCTCCGATGCCTGGACGTACACCGCGCCGCTCCCGCTCAGCTCCAGCTGGAACGCCTCGCCGGAGCCCCGCCCCACCATGTCCCGCCAGCCGACGGCCGTGGACAGCTTGTTGCGGACCTCCCCGTGGTGGGCGACGTAGGCCTGCGGGTCCACATGGACCTCCCGGCCCGGCGTGATCGGCAGCTCGATCACGCCGCCGTGCGCCATCACCGCGACCGCGCCGTGTCCCTTGAGCGTGGTGGTGAACAGGCCCTGGCCGGTCACCTGGCCGCGCACCATGCCCATCACCCCGCCCTGCGAGCCCATGAACATCGTGCCCTGCTGGAGCGTCCCGTCGAACGCGAGCAGCCGGTCGGCCTCCACGTACAGGGTGTCGCCGGACAGATTGATCACCTGGATGTGGTGGCCGCCGTGGCCGAACATCACCGTGCCCGAGCCCTCGACCGTCATCAGCGGCACGGCCTCGCCCGCCACCCGCCGGCCGATCATCGAGGCGACGCCGCCCTGGCCGCCCTGGATGTTCGGGGTGAAGGACACCTCGCCCCGGTACGCCAGCATCGCGCCACGCTGGCTGAACAGCTTCTGGCCGGGGGCGAGAGTGGCCTCGACCATCTTGGAGTTGATCTCCCGGAACGGCATCAGACATCGCCCCCGACGGTGTTGCGCTCGCTGGGCTGCACGTAGACCAGTCCTTCGCCCTCGAAGCGGATCTGGAACGCCTCGCCCGAGCCCTCGCCCATCAGCGTCCGGAAGTTCACCCCGGCCTGGAAGTGCTGTTGCAGCCGGCCCTGATGGGCGATGTACGCGCCGGGGTCGACCATCAGCGGATACTGCGGCGACACCCGCAGCAGCACCGCCGCGCCGTCCGACGTGATCGCCGCCTGCCCGGTGCCCTCCACGGTGGTGGTGAACAGGCCGTTGCCGCTCGCCCCGCCGCGCAGCCCGGTGAACGTCGTGCCCGTGCGCAGCCCGGCGTCGGTGGCCAGCAGATTGCTCGCCTCGACGTACAGCGTGTCGCCGTGCAGCGCGACCAGGTTGATCTCGCTCGCCCGGTCGGCGAAGTAGCAGGTGCCCTGCCCGGACACCTCCATCACGGTCATCTGCTCGCCGGTCAGCCGGCGGGTCACCATGCCGCGGATCCCCTCACCGCCGCCGGACATCTTCTTGAAGGTCATCCGGCCGTCGTACGCGACCATCGAGCCGTTCTTCGCCTTGACGGCGTCGCCGGTCAGATCGACGGCGAGCGTCTTGCTGCCTTGGAGTCGGAACATCGCCACGCCTCGACGTTAGCCCTCCGCCCGGCCCCCGAGCCAGGTCCCGCACAACCGTTACGCCCCTGATGCTCCCCTGATGCGCACCCGGACCGGCCCTGATATGCGGCGATACGCGCGGCCGCCGCCGCGGTGGCCCCCGGCTCCGGGGACGTACCGGCTCGATGCCACAATGAGGGAGGCTTGTGCCTGGGTTCACAAGCCCTCGCGACCCTCCCACCGAAGGTGCCCCTGTGGACATCAAGACCGCTTCCGCCCTGCATCGGCTGCGCCTCATCTCGCTTCCCGAGGCGCTCTCCTTCCCGGCGCTGCTCATCTTCGGCTCGCTCCTCATGCGGGTCTCGGACATCGACTTCCTGATGCCGCCGCTCGGCGCGCTGCACGGCCTCCTCTTCACGATCTACGTGGTGTTCCTGCTGGACGTCTGGGTCAAGGCCAAGTGGCCGCTCAAGCGCGTCGCGCTGTTCTTCTTCCTCGCGGTCATCCCCTTCGGCGGGCTCTACGGCGACAAGCTCCTGAAGCAGTACGAGGCCGACGGCGTCATCGCCGCCCGCGCCCGTCGCGAGGGCACGGTCAGCGCATGATCGTCGCGTTCTCGGTCTCGCCGCTCGGTGTCGGTGAGGACGTCGGGGAGTACGTCGCCGACGCCGTACGGGTCGTCCGCGAATCCGGGCTCCCCAACCGCACCGACGTCATGTTCACCTCCATCGAGGGGGAGTGGGACGAGGTCATGGACGTCGTCAAGCGTGCCGTCGCGGCCGTCGAGGCCCGTGCCGGCCGCGTCTCCCTGGTGCTGAAGGCCGACATCCGGCCCGGCGTCACCGACGGTCTGACCTCGAAGGTCGAGACCGTGGAGCGGTACCTCGGGGGCGTCTGACCCCCTGACGCACCGTCCGCGCGGACCCGTCCCGCGTTCACCCGAAAAGCCCCCGCCGCCACACGGCCGGGGGCTTTTGCGGTTCCGGACCGAAAACCGCTCACTCGGACCTGCCAAGTCGACACGCCGTTAGCCGTCCCTTTCTGTAGGGATATCAACCCGTTCGACAGTGGGAGGCACGGTGCGGTCGGAGGGCTACGACTACGACACCTACAGCCGGCTCGCGGGTCCGCTCACGGAGCCGGAACCGACGGGGTACCGGGTGCGGTACAAGAGCCTGCTCTCGACGGAGAAGCACCGAATAAGGGCCGTCCTGCTGATGACGCTCGCCCCGGTGCTCACCGGGATCCTCCTGCTGTACCTGGTCTGGCCCACGCACTGGACCGAGCGGGAGAACGGGGAGCGCTGGCTGGTCGTCGCCGACACCGTGATGCTGGTGTCGATCGCCCTGATCGAGCTGTTCATGCTGGTCAACGTGGTCTCCATCGCGCACGCCACGCTCGTCGCGCGGGACCCCGTCCCGGTGACGCCCGAGCCGGGCACCCGGGTCGCGTTCCTGACCACGTACGTCCCCGGCAAGGAGCCCCTCTCCATGGTCCGCGCCACCCTCAAGGGGGCCGTCCAGGTCACGCACGCCGGCCCGATGGACGTCTGGCTGCTCGACGAGGGCGACGACCCCGGGGCCCGGATGCTCTGCGCGGAGCTCGGCGTCCACCACTTCACCCGGCGCGGGGTCCCCGAGTGGAACCGCGACAAGGGCGTCCACAAGGCGAAGACGAAGCACGGCAACTACAACGCCTGGATCGCCCTGCACGGCGGTGACTACGACTTCTTCGCCTCCGTCGACACCGACCACGTGCCCATGCCCAACTTCCTGGAGCGGATGATGGGCTACTTCCGCGACCCGGACGTCGCCTTCGTCGTCGGACCGCAGGTCTACGGGAACTACGATTCGGCCGTCACCAAGGCCGCCGAGTCGCAGCAGTTCCTCTTCCACGCCCTGATCCAGCGCGCGGGCAACCGCTACGGCGCCCCGATGTTCGTCGGCACCAACAACGTCGTGCGCATCGCCGCGCTGCGCCAGGTCGGCGGCCTGTACGACTCGATCACCGAGGACATGGCCACCGGTTTCGAGATCCACCGCCGCCGCAACCCGCGCACCGGGCACTACTGGCGTTCCGTCTACACCCCCGACGTGCTCGCCGTGGGCGAGGGGCCCGCCTCCTGGACGGACTTCTTCACCCAGCAGCTGCGCTGGTCCCGGGGAACGTACGAGACGCTGTTCAAGCAGTACGGCAAGGCGCTGTTCCGGGTGCCTCCCGGCCGCCTCCTCAGCTACACGCTGATGCTCGTCTACTACCCGATGACCGCCGTGAACTGGCTGCTCGGCATTCTGAGCTGTGTGCTGTTCCTGTGGTTCGGGGCGTCCGGCACCCAGGTCGCCGCCTCCATCTGGCTGATGCTCTACAGCGACGCCGCCGCCCTCCAGATCGGGCTCTACCTCTGGAACCGCCGGCACAACGTCTCGCCGCACGAACCCGAGGGCTCCGGCGGCCTGGCGGGCATGGCCATGTCCGCGCTCTCCGCGCCGATCTACCTGAAGTCGCTCGGCTCGGCCGTCCTGCGCACGGACGGCCGGTTCGTCGTCACGCCCAAGGGCGGCCAGGTCTCTCCGGACCGGCTGCTCACCTTCCGTATCCACCTCTCCTGGGCGGCGGTCCTGCTCTCCTCGCTCGCCGCGTCGGTGTACCTCGACCACACCCATGTGGCGATGCGGACCTGGGCGACGCTCGGCCTCGCGATATCCCTCTCCCCGGTTCTCGTGTGGGCCTGGACCGTCCGGCAGGACAGGCGCGCCGATGCCGCGCGCGCCGTCCCCGTCCCGGCGCCCCCGTCGCCCGAACCGTCATACGTCACCGCGACCACGACCCCCGCCCCGCAGGCGACCACCACGGCGAGCGCCGCCACCACCGCAACCACCACCGCAGGAGGGAACTGAGCCATGGCCTACCAGCCCTCGAAGAAGACGAAGAAGACGCTCCTGGGCGGCGGCGCGGTGGTGCTGCTCGCCGGGCTGAACGCTCCGGCGGCCCTCTCCTTCGCCGAGGACAGGTACCACGCGTACAAGATCGACCAGCCGGCGTACAAGGCGGAGTACGGCTCCTGGGAGCGCGTGAGCATCCCGAAGGAGTACCGCACCAACGCCATCCACGCGGCGCTCCTGCACACCGGGAAGGTGCTGATCGTCGCGGGCTCCGGCAACGACGAGAAGAACTTCGACGAGGGCACCTTCGACACCGTGCTGTGGGACCCGGCCGAGAACACCTTCCAGAAGATCCCGACCCCGGAGGACTTCTTCTGCGGCGGCCACGCCCAGCTCCCCGACGGCCGCCTCCTGATCGCGGGCGGCACCGCCCGCTACGAGGTGCTCGACGACAAGGTGAAGCGGGCCGGCGGCGGGATGCGGGTCAAGAACGAGAACCCGGACAGGCCGCTGAAGCTCAAGAAGGGCACGGTCTTCCGCTCGCCCTCCGGCGTCGAGTACCGGGCCAGGTTCGATGTCACCGTGCCCAAGGCCAAGCGCGAGTTCGAGGTCGACTACTTCGAGAGCGGCCAGATGAAGCCGTGGAAGACCAAGGTGACCGCCGCCGAACAGCGGGTCTTCGTCGAGGCGGTGGACGACGGCCCGGACGCGGTGGCGACGGACGCGGCCCAGTACGAGATCGTCGGCCTGAAGGGCAAGGAGGCCGCCAACTCCTACGGCCTCGCCGAGAAGATCACCATGGACAAGCAGGACTTCCAGGGGATCCGGGCCGCCTACGAGTTCGACCCGACGGCGGAGAAGTACATCAAGGTCGACCCCATGAAGGAGGCCCGCTGGTATCCGACGCTCGTCGGCCTGGAGGACGGCCGGGTGCTCTCCGTCTCCGGTCTCGACGACGTCGGCGCGATCCTGCCGGGCGACAACGAGATCTACGACCCGAAGACCAAGAAGTGGGGCAAGGGCCCCTTCCACTACTTCCCGACCTACCCGGCGCTCTTCCTCACCAAGGGCGGCAAGCTCTTCTACCCGGGCGCCAACGCCGGTTACGGCCCGGCCGACAAGGGGCGCGAGCCCGGGATCTGGGACCTGAAGAAGAACACCTTCACCAAGGTCCCCGGGCTGACCGACACCGACCAGCTGGAGACGGCGGCCTCGCTGATGCTGCCGCCCGTGCAGGACCAGAAGGTGATGGTGCTGGGCGGCGGCGGGGTCGGCGAGTCCAAGAAGTCCACGGCCCGCACGGCGGTCATCGACCTGAAGCAGGACAGCCCGGCCTTCGAGCAGGGCCCCGACCTGCCGCAGGGCACGCGCTACCTGAACAGCGTGATCATGCCCGACGACACCGTCTTCACCAGCGGCGGATCCGAGGACTACCGGGGCCGCGGGGACAGCAACATCCTGAAGGCGCAGTCCTACGACCCGAAGACCAACACCTTCAAGGAGGCCGCCGAGCCGACCGTGGGGCGCAACTACCACTCCGAAGCGCTGCTGCTGCCCGACGGGCGGGTGGCGACCTTCGGCTCCGACTCGCTCTACGGCGACAAGGACAACACCAAGCTCGGCAAGTTCGAGCAGCGCATGGAGGTCTACACCCCGCCCGCCCTGCACCGCGGCAAGGACAAGCGCCCGGTGATCGGGAACGGCCCCGAGGACGCCGAGCGCGGCACGACGGTCGCGTACGAGAGCGTCGACGCGGACCGGATCGCCACTGCCCGGCTGATGCGGCCGAGCGCCGTCACCCACACCACCGACGTGGAGCAGCGCTCCATCGAGCTGGGCCTGAAGAAGGGCGACGGCAAGCTGAGCGTGACCCTGCCGGACGACCCCACGCTGGTGCCGCCCGGCTGGTACATGTTCTTCGTCACGGACACCGACGGCATCCCCTCCGAGGCGAAGTGGGTCAAGGTCACCTGAGGAGGCATAGCGGGAAGCACCCGCGCGCGTCAGTACGGTCAGGGAGGGCAGGGGCCCGCCGGAAAGAGAAGGTGACCGTGGACGCGGCAGGCCAGGAGAGCTTCCGGGAGTTCGTGAGCAACCGTTCGACGGCGTTGCTGAAGACGGCCGTGCTGCTCAGCGGCGGGGACCGCCACGCGGGCGAGGACCTGTTGCAGAACGCGCTGCTCAAGGCCGCCGGGCGCTGGGGTCGGATCGACGAACCCGAGGCGTACGTACGCCAGATCCTCTACCGGCAGCAGGTCAGCCGCTGGCGGCTGAAGGGGCGCAGACGGGAGGTGACGGTCGCCGAGCCGCCCGACCGCGGCAGCGGCACGGACGGGGCGGGAGCCGCCGACCTGCGTCTCGTGATGCGTGAGGCCCTGTCCCGGCTCACCGCCCGGCAGCGCACCGTCCTCGTGCTGCGCTTCTTCGAGGACCTGCCCGAGGCCGACGTGGCCCGCCTCCTCGGTTGCTCCGTCGGCACCGTGCGGTCCACCACCCACCGCTCCCTGGCCAGGCTGCGCGCCCACGCGCCCGAACTCACCGCCCTCGTCGGGTCCGCCGTGGAGAAGCCGCTGTCCCGCAGTTTCGCCGCCGTGGAGGTACGACCGTGAACGTCGAGGAACTCGTCCGTGACTCCCTGCGCGAGCAGGCCGCCGACGTCCCGCCCCCGCGCTCCGGCTTCGCCGACCGGGTTCTCGCCGAACGACGGCGTCGCCGGGCCCGCACCCTCGCCGCCGCCGCGGCCACCACGGCCCTGGTCGTCGCCGCGGCCGTGGGCGTGCCCGCGATGCTCGGCGCGGGCGACCCGGACGACGGCCGGGGGCAGGGGATCCACGTGGCCGGCGGCGAGGTCTCCGGCCACGACGTCCAGAGCCATGTCGACCAGTCCCCGCCGCGCGACAGGATCGCCGTCGGTGATCAGGTCCTCGCCGCGTACTCCACCTCGAAGAAGGTCCGGCAGCCCAACCGCGACGAGATCGTCGAGCGGACCTACTCGGTGCTGAACCAGGAGACCGGCCGGTACGAGGTGGACGAGCGCTGGTCTCTCCTCGCCGTCGCGCCCGGCATGCGGACCGCCGCCGTCCTGGAACGCGAACTGCCGGCCCCCCGCATCGGGCTGCTCGACCTCCGTTCCGGGGAGGTGACCCGCTGGGTCCCGCTGGCCCAGGGCGTCGGCGGCCTCTTCTTCTCGCCCGACGGCAGCAAGCTGGTGGCCACCACGTACGACAAGAACCCGGACCGCGCCTACTGGTCCCACAAGGTCCAGGTGAACGACGACCTGGAGCCGTCGCGCGTGCCCTGCCGCACCGGGTTCGCCGTCGTCGACGTGGCGACGGGGGCCTCGGACTGGCATGCGCTGCCCGCGTTCTCCGGCGGCGGCGGGAACTACGGCTCCGGCGAGAAGCTGCGCTTCAACGCCGACGGCACCCTGCTGTACGAGCCCATCAACATGGCCCCCGGCGTCGTCTACCGCGACTTCGACGGCAGGAAGGTGACCGTACCGGCCGAGGAGGCCCACGTGGACCTCATGTTCGCGCCCGCGGGTCTCTCCCCGGACGGCGGGCTCGTCGCCGGGCCCTTCGCGGGCGGTGTGAAGACCACCGCCACCCAGGTCCTCGACCCCCGGACGGGCAAGCGCGTCGCCAAGCTGCGGGGTCAGCAACTCCTCGTCTGGGTCGACAGCAAGCGGCTGATCGCCTGGGACATCGCACCCGGCGGCGGGGAGTACCGGAACCGCCTGGTGCTGGTCGGCATCGGCAGCGAGAAGACGATCTCCCTCAGCGGGGCCCGCACGCCCAGGGACCACTCGTCGAAGCGCTGGGAGCCGATCTTCGCCCGGAGCTGAGAGCGCGCGGTGCGCGGGCCCGCCGGAGCGTGCGCGACGGCCTCAGGAGGCGGCGCGCCGGGCGAGGCCGAGTGCGTACTCCGGCCACCAGTCGCCGGCCGGCGGGCCGCCCCGGCAGGTGCCGTCGGAGTCGCCCGGCCGCTTGATCCACAGATAGGCGTCGAGCCGGTCGTCGTCGCCGGTGTCGGTGGTCGGCGGCGTGCCGAGCCCCCGGCCCGGCGGATTGCACCAGGCCTCGTCACGGCCCCCGGACAGGGGGCCGTTGCCGTTGCGGCTGGTGTCGATCACGAAGTGCGAGCCGCCCACCGCGTCGGAGAGCCGGCCCGCGTACGTCTTCACGCTGTCGTTCGACTGGAAGTTGGAGACGTTCAGCGAGAAGCCGTCGGCCCGCTCGACGCCGGCCTGCCGCAGCGGCTGCGCCATCTTGGCCGGCTCGTCGATCCAGTCAGGGTTGCCCGCGTCCAGGTAGACCTTGGTGTTCGGGCCGGCCTTGAGCGTGTCCACGGCCTCGGAGAGGAGCTGGTAGCGCTCGGCGTGGTGCTCGGGCGGGGTGCAGCCGTCCGTGATGTGGGGGAGGGCGTCCGGCTCCAGGATCACGGTCGCGGGCGCGTCCCCGACGGCGTCGGCGAACTCCTCGATCCAGGAACGGTAGGCGTCCGCGTCCTTCGCGCCGCCCGCGGAGTACAGCCCGCAGTCGCGGTGCGGGATGTTGTACGCCACGAGCAGGATGGTCTTCTTCGTGCGGGCGGCGGACCGCACGGCGGCCCGGATCCCCGGGGCCGGGTCGTCCCACGCGGGCCAGTCGGCCACCGGCCGGCCGGAGATCCGCCGCAGGATCTTCGCCTCCGCGTCGCGCCCCTCCTTCTCCCAGGTACGCACCTGGCGGGCCGCGTCGCTGTTCGGGTCGACCCAGAACGGGGAGGCCGCGCTCGGGGCGGGTTCGCCCCGGACGAGTTCGTCCCCCTCCTCGGCGATCCCGGTGACGCGCGGCTCCGGCGTCGAGCAGCCCGCGGTGAGAGCGGTCGCCAGGGCGAGGGCGGCCAGGACGTGGACGGTGCGGGGGAGAGCGCGGGGGACGATTCTGCGGCCGGACATCCAGACCCCTCGGACGGCGGTGACGTGACGATACGGAGCACGGGGAGAGCAGGGAGAGCGGAACGAGCAGAAAGAACGCAGGGAAACGTGAGTAATCGTGACATAACGGTTACCGAGCGTTGTGGTGCGACACCGTCCGCGATGCGTACGGCCCTCTCGGGTGCGCCCTCAGTCCGAGGCGGCCAGCGCGATCCCCAGCGGGGTGCGCTCGTACAGCACCTGGTGCCCGTAACGTCGTGACGTCAGCAGCCCCGCGCCGCGCAGCACGGACAGATGGGCCGACACGGACGAGACGGCGAGGCCCAGCCGGTGCGCCAGCGCGCTGGTCCCGGCCGGTTCGTCCAGCGCGCACAGCACGTCCGCCCGGACCCGGCCCAGCAGCCGGGCGAGCGCCTCGGGTGTCCGGTCACCGCTGTGGGACCACAGCCCGCCGATGCCGCGCGCCGGATAGATCAGCCCCGGCTGCCAGGGCTCCTCGTGACCGCCCACCACCTCCGGCCAGACGAAGACGCTCGGCATCAGCACCAGCCCCTGCCCGCCCAGCACCCGCTGGTGGTCGCCCCGGGTCCCGGCCAGGGTGAGCGTCGAACCGTTCCAGCTCAGCCGCGGGCTCACCTCGCCCAGCAGCTGTTCCAGGCCGCTGTCCGCGAGCCGCCGGGAGTGGTAGGCGATGTCCGCTTCCAGCAGCGCCCGGAGCCGGGGCCAGTACGGCTCGATCAGCACCTGCCAGGCCCGCTCCAGCAGATCGGCGAGCTCGCCCACGGACCGCGCCGGATCGGCCAGCAGTCGCCGCCCCGCCGCCGAAGCGGCACCGCCGGGCCGGTCCGCCAGGGCCAGCGCCATGTCGGCCCGCGCCACCTCCGGATCGGTCGCCCGGACGGCCGCGATCTCCTCCTCGAACGTCGCGAGCGGCCCGATCGGCGGCGGGCAGATGAAGTCCGGGTTGTGGCCGGCGTCCGGCATCAACAGCCACAGAGGCTCCAGGTCCAGGGTCGCGGCCGCCTCCCGGATCCGCCGGAGCCACGGCAGGTGGTAGCCGTGGCGGTAGGGGCGGGAGAGGGTGCGCACCGCCTCCTGGGTCTCGAACAGCGGTGACAGCGCGAACCGGCAGCGCAGCAGATCGCTCTCGCCGAAGTGCAGCTGGAACGGCACGCGTCTCCCTCGCCCGGCGGTCACGGGAACATTCGTCTCCAGCCGAAAGTCTACGAGTCCGGCGCCTCCGGCCCCAGGCTCCTCCCATGCCGACCGACAGCCCCGCCCCGGCGGACACACCCCGTACCCCGCCCGCCCCGGCGGCGCAGGTCCCGGCTCCGTCCCCGGAGCGTGACGCCCACCGTGACCCGAGCCCCGGGCCCACGCTCCGGGACCCCGACGCCCCTGCCGCACCGGGACCGGCCTCCGGCCCCGGCCTCCCGGCTCCCGACGCCCCGCGCGGCTACGGCGCCGTCTTCGCCGTCGCCGAGTTCCGTGCCGTCTTCGCCGCGCACCTGCTCTCGCTCCTCGGCGTCGTCGTCAGCGAGCTGGCGCTCACCGTGCTCGTCTACGACCTCACCGGCTCCCCGCTGCTCAGCGCGCTGACGTTCGCGCTGGGGCTGCTCCCCTACATCGTCGGCGGCACGCTCTTCGCCGGGGTCGCCGACCGCTACCCGGCCCGCCGCGTCCTGGTCGTCTGCGATCTGCTCTGCGCGGCCTGCGTCGCCGTGATGCTCGTGCCCGCCACCCCGGTCGCCGGACTCCTCGCCCTGCGCTGCCTGGTCGCCGCGATCGCGCCCGTCTTCACCGGGACCCGGATGGCGGCGCTCACCGACATCCTCGGCGAGGGCGACCTCTACGTACTGGGCCGCTCGCTCCTGCGGATCGTCTCGCAGAGCGCGATGCTCATCGGGTTCGGCGCCGGAGGGGTGCTGCTCACCGTGCTGTCCCCGCGCGGCGCGATCACCGTCACCGTGGTGACCTTTCTCTGCTCGGCCGCCCTGCTCCGCTTCGGCACCCGCGACCGCCCCGCCCGCGCCGCCACCGGTGACAGCGGTGGGACCCTCCTCAGGGAGTCGCTCTCCGGGGCCCGCCTCGTCCTGGGCGACCGCCGCATCCGCGCCCTGATGCTGCTGTTCTGGCTGCCCGCCATGTTCGTCGTGGCCCCCGAGGCGCTCGCCGCCCCGTACGCCGACGAGATCGGGGCCTCGCCCGCCGCGCTCGGCCTGCTGCTCTGCGCCATGGCCGTCGGACACATCGGGGCCGAACTGTTCGTCGGGTCCGCACTCAGCCCCCGTAACCGCTCCCGGATCGTCCTCCCGGTCGCCGCCGTCGGCCTGCTCCCGCTCCTCGTGTACGTGGTCCGCCCCGGGCTGCCGCTCGCCCTGGCCGCCCTCGCGCTGGCCGGGGCGGGCGCCGCGTATGTGATCGGGCTCGACCAGTGGTTCGTCGACGCTGTGCCCCAGGAGCTGCGTGGCCGGGCCATGACGCTGCTCACCGCCGGGCTGATGACCGTCCAGGGCCTCGGGATGGCTCTGGCGGGGCTCGCGGCCGAGTTCTTCCCCGTCCACCAGGTGGTCGCCGGATCCGGAATCATCGGTACCGCCTGCGCGCTCCTGCTCGTCGTCGAGGTCCGCAGGACGGACCCCGGACGGACGGCCGATACCGAAGGACGAGACGGGGCTGACCGGCATGTGACCAGTCGGTAAGGTCGGTGCCGTGCCGAAGCCGCTCAGCCTTCCCTTCGATCCCATCGCCCGCGCCGACGAGCTCTGGCAGCAGCGCTGGGGGCCCGTCCCCTCGATGGGGGCGATCACCTCGATCATGCGGGCCCAGCAGATCCTGCTCGCCGAGGTCGACGCCGTCGTCAAGCCGTACGGGCTGACCTTCGCCCGGTACGAGGCGCTGGTGCTGCTCACCTTCTCCAAGGCCGGGGAGCTGCCGATGTCCAAGATCGGCGAGCGGCTGATGGTGCACCCCACCTCGGTCACCAACACCGTGGACCGGCTGGTGAAGTCCGGTCTGGTCGACAAGCGGCCCAACCCCAACGACGGCCGCGGAACCCTCGCCTCCATCACGGACAAGGGCCGCGACGTCGTCGAGGCGGCCACCCGGGACCTGGTCGCGGTCGACTTCGGTCTCGGGGTGTACGACTCCGAGGAGTGCGCCGAGATCTTCGCGATGCTGCGCCCGCTGCGGGTGGCGGCCAGGGACTTCGAGGAGAAGTGAGCGCGGGTTTCCCGTGAGGGGGTCGCGCGAAGATCGCCCCGCGCGCCCGGTTACGCTCGATGCCATGAAACAGAACGTGCTCACCCGCTACCGGGTGATGGCCTACGTCACCGCCATCTGGCTGCTCGTCTTCACCGTGGCGATCATCGCGAAGTACGGCTTCGAGACCGGCGACACCATGCTGATCTCCCAGGTCCACGGCGTGCTGTTCATCGTCTACGTCGTCTTCGCCTTCGACCTCGGCTCCAAGGCGAAGTGGCCCTTCGGCAAGCTCCTGTGGGTGCTGGCCGCGGGCTGCATTCCCTTCGCCTCGTTCTTCGTCGAGCCGAAGGTCAGCCGGGAGGCCCGCGCCCTGGTCACCGACCCGGCCCCGGCCCCCGCGAAGGTCTGACCCGGTCCGTCCGGCACACCCCGACCGCCCCGCGCACAAAGCGCCGGGCGGTTTGCCATCGACATTTACTAGGACGTCCTAGTAAATTCGAGGGTATGGACGCTGACGCGATCGAGGAAGGCCGCCTCCGCTGGCAGGCCCGTTACGACAAGGCCCGCAAGCGTGACGCGGACTTCACCACGCTCTCCGGGGACCCGGTCGAGCCCGCGTACGGGCCCCGCCCCGGTGACACGTACGAGGGATTCGAGCGGATCGGCTGGCCGGGGGAGTACCCCTTCACCCGCGGGCTGCATGCCACCGGCTACCGGGGCCGTACGTGGACGATCCGCCAGTTCGCCGGCTTCGGCAACGCCCAGCAGACCAACGAGCGCTACAAGATGATCCTCGCGGCGGGCGGCGGCGGACTCAGCGTCGCCTTCGACATGCCCACCCTCATGGGCCGCGACTCCGACGACCCGCGCTCGCTCGGGGAGGTCGGCCACTGCGGGGTCGCCATCGACTCCGCCGCCGACATGGAGATCCTCTTCGGCGACATCCCGCTCGGCGACGTCACCACCTCCATGACGATCAGCGGCCCGGCCGTCCCCGTCTTCTGCATGTACCTGGTCGCCGCCGAGCGTCAGGGCGTCGACCCGGGGGTACTCAACGGCACGCTCCAGACCGACATCTTCAAGGAGTACATCGCGCAGAAGGAGTGGCTCTTCCAGCCCGAGCCCCATCTGCGTCTCATCGGCGACCTGATGGAGCACTGCGCCGCCTCCATCCCCGCCTACAAGCCGCTCTCCGTCTCCGGCTACCACATCCGCGAGGCCGGGGCGACGGCCGCGCAGGAGCTGGCGTACACGCTGGCCGACGGCTTCGGCTACGTGGAGCTGGGCCTCTCGCGCGGTCTCGAGGTCGACACCTTCGCCCCCGGGCTCTCCTTCTTCTTCGACGCGCACCTCGACTTCTTCGAGGAGATCGCCAAGTTCCGCGCCGCCCGCCGCATCTGGGCCCGCTGGATGAAGGAGACGTACGGCGCCAAGACCGACAAGGCGCAGTGGCTGCGCTTCCACACGCAGACGGCCGGGGTCTCGCTCACCGCGCAGCAGCCGTACAACAACGTCGTACGGACGGCTGTCGAGGCGCTCTCCGCCGTCCTCGGCGGCACCAACTCGCTGCACACCAACGCCCTCGACGAGACCCTCGCGCTCCCCTCCGAGCAGGCCGCCGAGATCGCCCTGCGCACCCAGCAGGTGTTGATGGAGGAGACCGGCGTCGCCAATGTGGCCGACCCGCTGGGCGGCTCCTGGTACGTCGAGCAGCTCACCGACCGGATCGAGGCCGAGGCCGAGAAGATCTTCGACCAGATCAGGGAGCGCGGCACCCGGGCCCACCCCGACGGGCAGCACCCCATCGGGCCGATCACCTCCGGCATCCTGCGCGGCATCGAGGACGGCTGGTTCACCGGCGAGATCGCCGAGTCCGCGTTCCAGTACCAGCGGTCCCTGGAGAAGGGCGACAAGCGGGTCGTCGGCGTCAACGTCCACCACGGCTCGGTCACCGGCGACCTGGAGATCCTCCGGGTCAGCCACGAGGTCGAGCGCGACCAGGTCAGCCAGCTCGCCGACCGCAAGGCCGCCCGCGACGACGCCAAGGTCAGCGCCGCCCTCGACGCGATGCTCGCCGCCGCCCGCGACGGCTCGAACATGATCGCGCCGATGCTGGACGCCGTACGGGCCGAGGCCACGCTCGGCGAGATCTGCGGTGTGCTGCGCGAGGAGTGGGGCGTCTACACGGAGCCGCCGGGCTTCTGAGGACCGGGTCATCAGGGCCCGCCGCCGCCCGCCGGGCCGGCCGGCGGGCCCTGTCCGAACGTCAGCGTGAACAGCGCCCCGCCGCCCGGCGCCGCCCCCGCCGTCAGCTCCGCCCCGTGCGCGCGGGCGATCTGCCGGGCCATCGCCAGGCCAAGACCCGAGCCGGGCAGGGCACGCGCCGCCTCGGCCCGGTAGAAGCGGTCGAAGACGTACGGGAGGTCGGCGGCCGGGATGCCCGGTCCGTGGTCCCGGACCGTCAGCTCAAGGCCGCCCTCGTAGGCGGTCAGGCCGACCTCCACCGGGGTGCCCGGCGGGCTGAACTTGGCCGCGTTGTCCAGCAGGTTCGTCAGCAGCCGGGCCAGCCGCGCCGGAACCCCGGGCCGGACCGCCTCCGCCGCCCCCGCCCCCACCTCCAGCGGGAAACGCGTCCGGGGCCAGTGCGTCCGGGCCATGGCCACCGTGTGCTCCGCCACCTCCGCGATCCGCACCTCCTCCAGGAGCGGCAGCGGCTCCTCGTCCCGGGCCAGCTCGATCAGGTCGTTCACCAGCCCGGTCACCTCCCGGATGCCCCGCCCCAACGCCCCCGACGCCCGCTCGCGCTGCGCGGGCGTCAGCCGGTCGCCGCGGGCCAGCAGCTCCGCATTGGTGCGCAGCGCGGTCAGCGGGGTCCGCAGCTCGTGCGATGCGTCCGCGACCAGCCGGCGCTGCGAGCTCACCGACTGCTCCAGCTCGCCGAGCATCGTGTTGAAGCTGGCCGCGAGCCGGGTCACCTCGTCCTGCCGGCCCGGCGGCCCCGGCGGCAGCTCGATGCGGTGGCGCGGATCCCGGGTCGCCGCGATCCGCTCGGCGGTCGAGGTCAGCCGGGCCACCGGGGCCAGGCCGGTGCGCGAGACGGCGTACCCGAGCAGCCCCGCCAGCAGGACCCCCGCCCCGCCGACCGCCGCCAGCAGCACGGCCGCCTGCCGCACGCCCTTCTCCACCGGGTCCGCCCGCAGCGCCACCTGGAGCGCCCGCCCGTCCCCGAACGGGGTGGTCAGCATCCGCAGCGGCAGTCCGAAGCGGGTCACGTTGCTGTAGTACGGGGCCCGCGCCCCCGCCGCCACCTCGCGTACGGGGGCGGAGACGGGCAGCAGATACGCGGCCTCCGGGTCTGCCGCCGGGCCGGCCGGGACGATCTGCGCGCAGGCGGGCGCGGACAGATAGCGGCACTCGCCCGCCACGATCTGCGGGCCCTCGCCACGGTTCTCCTGGATCACCCGGGTCGCGGACTGGGTGAGCGACAGGTCGAGCTGGTGCAGCAGCTCGTAGCGGATGACGAAGAAGGCCGCCGCGCACACCCCGACCGCGACCAGCGCCACCGCCGCCGAGGCCGCCAGCGCCAGCCGGGTCCGCAAGGGGCGCCTCCGTCGCCACCGGGCACCCAGCCGCCGCACCCCGCTCACGCCACGTCCAGCCGGTAGCCGAGCCCGTGCACCGTGTGGACGAGCCGTGGTTCGCCGCCCGCCTCCAGTTTCCGCCGCAGATAACCCACGTACACCGCGAGCGAGTTGGAGTCGGGCCCGAAGTCCTGGCCCCAGACCCGCTCCAGGATCACCTCGCGCGCCAGCACCTGCCCCGGGTGGCGCAGCAGCAGCTCCAGCAGCGCGGCCTCGGTGCGGGAGAACTCCACCGGGCGGCCGCCGCGCCGTCCGCTCCGCGTCACCGGATCCAGCGTCAGATCCGCGAAGGCCAGCTCCCCGTCCGAGGCCGGCGGTGCGGCCCGCCGCAGCAACGCCCTTACCCTCGCCACCAGTTCGTCCAGCGCGAACGGCTTCACCAGATAGTCGTCGGCCCCCGCCTCCAGCCCGTCCACCCGCTCGCTCACCGACGACAGCGCGGTCAGCACCAGCACCGGCGTCCGGTCCTCCACCGCCCGCAGCCTCCGGCAGACCGCGAGCCCGTCGAGCACCGGCATCATCACGTCCAGGACCAACGCGTCCGGCTCCCAGGCGGCTACCGCCGACAGCGCGGCCAGACCGTCGCCGACGCCCCGGACCTCGTACCCCTCGACGCTCAGCCCGTCCTCGACGGCGGCCCGCACGTCCGGCTCGTCCTCGGCCACCAGAATCCTGCCCGTACTCCGCAGGCCGCTCACGCCATTCATGCCGCTCATACCCTGAAGCCTGCCAAACCGGGCTCTTAGAACCCTCTTAAACCGCCCGCCGAGAGTGGCGGCCATGCGCACACCACTCTCCGTCGTGATCGGTGCGGGCGGCACCGGCGGCCATATCTACCCCGGGCTCGCCCTCGCCGAGGCCCTGCGCCGCGCCGACCCGGACGCGGTCATCTCCTTCATCGGCACCGAACGCGGTCTGGAGACGAGCCTGATCCCGGCCGCCGGCTACCGCCTGCACACCGTCGACATGATCCCCTTCGACCCCGCGCTAGGCGCGAAACGCTTCCTCCTCCCGGCCGCCCTCCTCCGCTCCGGCGCCCAGGCCCGCTCGGTCCTGCGCACCCAGAAGGCGCAGGTCGTCGTCGGCATGGGCGGCTACCCGAGCGCCCCGGCGATCGTCGGCGCGAAGATGGCCGGGCTGCCCAGCGTGATCCACGAGTCCAACGCGGTCCCGGGCCGGGCCAACCAGTTCGCCGCCCGGCTCACCGAACACCTCACCGTCGCCTTCGACGGCAGCCGAGCCCATCTCTCGGGCGGTGAGCGGGCGCTGACCGTCGGCATGCCGATCGCCGCGTCCCTGGCCGCCCTGGACCGGCCGGCCCTGCGCGAGGAGGCCCGCCGCGCCTTCGGCATACCCGAGGGGGCCCGGGTCGTCCTCTTCAACGGCGGCAGCCTCGGCGCGGCCCGCCTCACCGCCGCCGCAGTGGGGCTCGCCGCCCGGTGGCGGAGCCGCGGGGACGTCCACCTCCTGGTCAAGACGGGCCCGGCCGCGCTCGCGGAGACCCGGCGGAAGCTCGTCGACGCCGGAGCGGGGCCCGTCGCGCAGGCCGTGCCGTACCTGGACCGGATGGATCTCGCCTACGCGGTCGCCGACCTGGTGGTCTGCCGGGCAGGCTCGGCCACGATCGCCGAACTCGCCACGACCGGGGTGCCCGCCGTCCTCGTGCCGTACCCGCACGCCCCCGGCGACCACCAGACCCACAACGCCCGGGTCCTCTCCGACGCCGGGGCCGCCCACCTCGTCCCCGACGCCGAGACCACCGCCGACCGCCTCGCCGAACTGATCGACCCGCTGCTCGCCGACCCCGCGCGGCTCGCCGTGATGGGGCGCGCCGCCGACCCGGGCCACCACGCCCGCGCCGCCGACCTGCTGGCGGAAACCGTCATCCGCCTCGCCGGACAACCCGCTACAGCGAAGGAGTTCACCTCATGAACGAGAACATCGACTGGACCGGCCGCACGGTCCTCGTCACCGGGGCCGAGGGCTTCATCGGCTCCACGCTCGTGGACCTGCTCGTCCGACGCGGGGCGCGCGTCAGGGCGTTCGTCCACTACAAGCCGTACGCCGACAAGGGCCACCTCGCCCGCTACCTCGAAGACCCGGACGGCCCGGTGGAGTTCATCGCCGGGGACGTCGGCGACGCGGGCCGGGTGATGGACGCGGTCGAGGGGTGCGACACCGTCTTCCACCTCGCCGCGCTCATCGGCATCCCCTACAGCTACGACTCCCCGGGCGCGTACGTCCGCACCAACGTCGTCGGCACCGAGAACATCGCCGAGGCCTGCCGCCGCCACTCCGTCCGGCGTCTTCTGCACACCTCCACCAGCGAGGTCTACGGGACCGCCCTGACGGCCCCGATCAGCGAGGACCACCCGCTCCAGCCGCAGTCCCCGTACTCCGCCTCGAAGATCGGCGCGGACATGATGGCACTGTCCCACTGGCACGCCTTCGAGCTGCCGGTCACGGTCGTGCGGCCGTTCAACACCTACGGGCCCCGCCAGTCGGCCCGGGCCGTGATCCCCACGATCCTGGCCCAACTCCACTCCGGGGCACGGGAGATCCGCCTCGGCTCGCTGACCCCCACCCGCGACTTCACGTACGTCACCGACACCGCGGCCGGGTTCCTGGCGCTGGCCGACTGCGACCGCGCGCTGGGGGAGAGCGTCAACCTCGGTACCGGTCAGGAGATTTCGATCGGGGACCTCGCGAAGGCCCTCATCACCGCCTCCGGCCGCGACGCCGAGATCGTGGTGGATCCGGCGCGGCTGCGGCCCTCCGGCAGCGAGGTGCACCGGCTGCTCTCCGACAACACCCGCGCCCGCACCTGGGCCGGCTGGGAGCCCGAAGTCACCCTGGAGGAAGGGCTGGAGAGGACATCGGCCTGGGTGGCGGAACACCTGCACCTCTTCGCGCCCGGGCGCTACCAGGTCTGACCGGTCCCCCCCAGGGCGTGGCCGGCGGATCAGGCGCGGACCCGGTCAAGATCCGCCGGACACGCCCTAGGCCGCCTGGGCCCCGGCCAGCCCCAGCAGCAGCAGCGAGGTGAAGCCGCTCGCCCACTCGGCGTCCACCGGCTCCGCGCTCACCAGGGTGCGGTGCACCACCGCTCCGGCGATCACGTCGAAGATCAGGTCCGCGTTGCGGGCGGCCGTCGAGGCGTCGTCCTCGTACCGCAGCTCGCCGCGGGCCTGGGCGCGTTCCCGGCCCAGCAGCACGAGCCGCTTCTGCCGGTCCACGATGGCCGAGCGGATCCGGTGGCGCAGCGAGTCGTCGCGGGTGGACTCGGCGACCACCGCCATCAGCGCCGTACGGGCCTCCGGCCGCTCCAGCAGGGCGGCGAACTGGAGCACGACGCCCTGCACATCGGCGGCCAGGCTGCCCCGGTCGGGGAGCTCCAGCTCGTCGAAGAGGACCGCGACCGCGTCCACGACCAGCTCGTTCTTGCCCGCCCAGCGTCGGTAGAGGGTCGTCTTGGCGACACCGGCCCGGGTCGCCACATCGCCCATCGTCAGCTTCGACCAGCCGAGATCGACCAGGGACGCCCGTGTCGCCTCAAGGATCGCGGCATCGGCCGCGGTGCTGCGCGGACGCCCTGGTCGGGAGGCTTTGGGGTCGGTGTCGCTCATGATGCGGCGACCATACCGGTCGGTAGGGAGAACGGTTGTGCCCCGGTGTCCGTGAGACAGATCACCGGGATCACCTGTTCCGGCGGGCTGATCGGCAGTTACGCTACGGGTCGTAGCGTAAGGAAGGCGGTCGGTCCGCCCCGTACGCCACGGAACGAACGAGCGACAGCCACCGGGGTTCTCATGAGGACCCCAGGCGCCGGGTGGGGACCCGGGGCCGCACGGACCGGCCGGATGGGGATCCGGCAGGTCCACCCGGGTCTTTCAGGGGCCCGACCGTTTTCACCGGGGCCTTTTCCGGGCCTCGCCGGGTCTCGTCAAGGGGCCCGTTGCCGCTCCGGCCCGTCCGCCCCCGCACGCCAGTGGGGGTCCCGGGCCGGGCCGGTTGTCGCACTCGCTTTTCGGAACGGTGCGCTCTCGGGGGAGGATGTACGTATGCAGCCTAGGAACATGTCCATGAGCGGCGTTGTCGACCTCGCCGCCGTCAAGGCGGCCGGTGAGGCCAAGGCCAAGGCGGAGCAGGCCCGCGCCGCGGCCTCCCGTACCGGAGGCGCCGGCGCCGTCGCGCCCGCCGCCCTGGTGATCGACGTCGACGAAGCCGGCTTCGAGCGCGATGTCCTCCAGCGCTCCGCCGAGGTCCCCGTCGTCATCGACTTCTGGGCCGAGTGGTGCGAGCCGTGCAAGCAGCTGGGCCCCCTGCTGGAGCGCCTGGCCGTCGAGTACAACGGCCGCTTCCTGCTGGCCAAGGTCGATGTCGACGCCAATCAGATGCTGATGCAGCAGTTCGGCATCCAGGGCATTCCGGCCGTTTTCGCCGTCGTCGCCGGGCAGGCCCTTCCGCTCTTCCAGGGCGCGGCCCCCGAGGCCCAGATCCGCGAGACGCTGGACCAGCTGATCCAGGTCGGCGAGGAGCGCTTCGGGCTGACCGGGATCGTCGTCGACCCGGACGCCGGGGCGCCGGACGTGGCCCCGGCCGAGGTGCCGGCCGGCCCGTACGACGCCCTGCTGGAGGCCGCCGCGTCCGCGCTCGACGCCAACGACTTCGGCGGCGCGGTCCAGGCGTACAAGAACGTGCTCGCCGACGACCCGGGCAACCCGGAGGCCAAGCTGGGCCTGGCCCAGGCGGAGCTGCTCGGCCGTGTTCAGAGCATGGACCCGCAGGCGGTCCGCAAGGAGGCCGCGGAGAATCCGGGCGATGTGGACGCCCAGATCGCCGCCGCCGATCTGGACCTGGTCGGCGGTCATGTCGAGGACGCCTTCGGGCGGCTCGTCGAGGCGGTCCGCCGCACGGCCGGCGACGACCGGGACGCCGCCCGGCTGCGGCTGCTGGAACTGTTCGAGGTGATCGGTCCGGAGGACCCCAGGGTCACCGCCGCGCGCACCGCGCTGGCCCGCGTCCTGTTCTGAGGCCGGCCCGCCGTCCGCTCCGGACGAGCCCGGTTGTTCCGATGTGACAAGACGGCCGCACCGCCCCCCGGCGGAGCGGCCGTTTTGCCGTCTCGACGCCAAAGAAGGCGGCCAAAGGCCTTTGCTTTACCAAAACTTGACAAAGATGCAAGCTGTTACTCGCAGTAAGGCGGCTGAGCTGTTCTGTCCTGTTTCCGGGAAGTTTCCCGCTATTCCGATGTCCCTTTCGTTCCACCCTGCGTCGCCGGGTGATGCCGCCCTGTCGCCCTGCGGTTATCGGGCCGTTACTAGCCAGTAACGATCCCCCTTGTGTCGGGGCCGTGAATGGACCACGATCGGCCACGCTCGGTCCAATACCTTCAGCCCGGCCTCCAGCCGGTGTCCGAGGGTCTGTTGGGTCCCCACCGGGTGGGCCGGCGGCAGTGGCGCCGGCCGTGGACAGGGGGGTTCCCGCTCACAGGCGGGGCCTGTCCGACCGGCTGTGCTGAACGCGCGGCCAGTGGTTGTCGCTCGGGGGTGAACGCCGGTGGATCGGATGCGGGACACGTCTCCGATACGGGCGCTCTCCTTCCCGAGGACGTAGCACTTCTCCCATCCCAGGACGGGCACGACGCCCGGCCGGAGATGTACGTCCGAGAAGAAGGAGCAAGTATGAGTTCCCAGGTTCGCGGTGGGACGAGATGGAAGCGGTTCGCTCTGGTCATGGTGCCGAGCGTCGCCGCGACGGCCGCGGTGGGCATAGGCCTGGCACAGGGTGCGCTGGCGGCGTCGTTCAGCGTCTCCGGCCAGGAGTTCAAGGTCGAGGCCAAGGAGCTGGAGGGCTGGGACTTCGTCCAGTACGGCAGCGTGGCGTCGGGCAAGACGCTGGACGGCAAGCCGCAGCACGCGCCTGTCGCGGTGTCCGGCTTCAGCAAGGCCTACATCACGGACATGTGCCAGTCGGTGGTGACCCCCAACCTGCCGTTCGGTCTGGGCAACGTCACCCTTCAGCTGACGGCCGGTACCGGCGAGGAGAAGGTCTACGCCAAGGACCTTTACCTGGATGTCTCGGAACTGGGCGCGGACGCCGAGTTCCGGAACATCGACATCGGTGTGGCGGCGGGCTCGCTGCCGAAGGACGAGACCAAGCCCGGTATCCAGCCGGGAACCCAGGCCAACCCGAACGGCTTCTCCCAGCGTGCGGAGAAGGCTGTGCTGACGGACGTCAAGCAGAAGGCGTGGGCGACGACGGCGGGGACGTTCAAGCTCCCCGACCTGTCGCTGAAGCTCGTCTCCGGCGCCAAGGAGTGCTACTAGCACCCGCCGGGCGGCCGGCGTTCCAGAAGCGTCCGGCCGCCCACCTTCTTCTCCTCTCACAGCAGTACCGGTTCCAGGGAGCTGTTTTCCATGAGCCCCGAGTCCACAGGGCAGAACGAGCACCACATCCGCGTCTATCGGCGACGCTTCCGCGCCTGGCGGGGTAACCGGCCGTTCTGGGCCGGACTGTTCACCATGGCCGGTGGCGTTCCCATCGCCTACTTCCCGTACGCCAACATGCACCTCGGCAACGTGACGCTGGCCATGTCCACCACGGCCGGCGCCGGATCCCTGATCATCGGGGTCCTGCTGATCACGCTCGGCCTGACGATGTGGTTCCACAGCATCGTGCGGGTGTTCGCGGGCGTCGCGGCCATTCTGCTCGCGCTGATCTCCATACCCGTCGCCAACATCGGTGGCTTCATCGTCGGGTTCCTGCTCTCCCTCATTGGCGGAGCCCTGTCCGTTTCCTGGGCACCGGGCGACCCGAAGAGCGCCGAACAGGCCGCTTCCGCGAAGGATCTGCCGTACGAGGAGCGCCCCGAGGGCGAGCTCCAGGGCGCGGCGGCCGTGCCCCAGCAGCAGGGCGCCGGAGTGGATCCGGCAGCCGGCGCCGAGGGCGGGAGGCATCGTGCGGGGTGACGACGGACAGCGGACGAACGCCTACCCCGGCGACGAACTCCGCGAGCGCAAGGGCCCCCGTCACGCGGCCCCCCGGAAGTCGCTGCTGACCAAGCTCCACCTGCCGAGCGGCAAGAAGGCGCTGGCGCTCGCGGCGATGCCGACGGCGGTCTTCGTGGGCATGGGGCTGACGCCCAAGCTGGCCCTGGCGGACGACCGCGCCGACATCCCGTTCGCGCCGGGCCCCTGCGTCACCCGGTCCGACGAGCCGAGCGAGTCCGAGTCGCCCGAGGCCACCCCGTCCCCGTCGGCCACGGCGAAGGACGAGGCCGGCAAGGATGCGAAGCCCGGCGGCACCGCGACCCCGAAGCCCTCGGCGAGCGGTTCGGCCACCGACGCCGGTGAGGACAAGGCCCCTTCGGCCGACGCGAAGCCCGACGAGGGCGCGGACAAGTCGGCGCAGTCCGCGGAGGAGAAGCCCTCCGCGACCCCGACGCCCACCAAGTCGAAGAACCCGCTCGACCCGCTCGGACTCGGCGACGCCCTCAAGGACCTCTTCGACGGGCCGAACAAGGACGAAGACGAGGACAAGGGCGAGGACGAGGCCGGGGACGACAAGGCGGCGGACAGGGACGACGAGTCCGCGAGCCCGTCCCCCAGCCCCACGACGAAGGCCCCGAAGCCGTCCGAAGAGCCGAAGGACCCGGCCGAGGGTGCGGCGGACAAGGCGAAGGAGACGTCCGACAAGACGGCCGACGCCATCCGCGAGGCGGCGGAGAAGGCCGGCAAGGACGTCGAGGAACTCGGCGAGGACGTCAAGGGACTCGACCCCAAGAAGGACGAGGACATCCCGGACGGCGCGAAGCCCCGCTTCCCGTGCCCCGAGCGCGATGCGGACGCGCTCGCCGCGGCCGAACTGGAGCCCGGCATCCCGCTGCTCCCGTCCGACCCGTGGACCCTGGAGTCGACGCTGCTCACCCTCAACGGCCTGGACTACCACGGCATCGTCGAGGTGAAGAAGGCGGACGGCAGCATCAAGAAGGTGCTGAAGTTCACCGCCAGCTCCATCGACATCAAGGACCTGCACCAGCTGACGGTCGGTCCGGCGGGTACGACGGGGCATGTGAAGTCGCGGCCCGGCTCCACGTCGACGATCCGCGACGGCGAGGTGACGATGTACACGGAGGAGCTGAAGGGCAACCTCTTCGGCCTCATCCCGATCACCTTCAGCCCTCAGACCCCGCCGCCGCTGAACGTCCCCTTCGCCTTCTTCACCAAGGTGAAGGTGACCCAGGCCGGCCAGTTCGGCGGCACGCTCACCGTTCCCGGACTGAACAACTACCTGGACGGCGCCGACGGCTAGCAGCCGGCGCCCCCGATCCCGTCCGGGAGCCGCACACGACCGTGGCCCGCACCCCCCCGTCAGGAGGGGGGTGCGGGCCACGGTCGTCGCTACGGGAGGGGCGCCGCGGGTCAGTCCCGCTCGCCGCCGCCCAGGTGGTGCACCCGGACCATGTTGGTGGTGCCGGGGACACCGGGGGGCGAACCGGCGGTGATGACCATCGTGTCGCCGTCGCTGTAGCGGTTCAGCTTGAGCAGCTCCGCGTCGACGAGGTCGACCATCGCGTCGGTGTTGTCCACGTGCGGGACGACATGGGACTCGACGCCCCAGCTCAGGGCGAGCTGGTTGCGCGTGGCCTCCTCCGTGGTGAAGGCCAGGATCGGCTGGGCCGTGCGGTAGCGGGAGAGGCGGCGGGCGGTGTCGCCGGACTTGGTGAAGGCGACGAGGGCCTTGCCGTCCAGGAAGTCCGCGATCTCGCAGGCCGCGCGGGCCACCGAACCGCCCTGCGTACGGGGCTTCTTGCCGGGGACCAGCGGCTGGAGGCCCTTGGAGAGCAGCTCCTCCTCGGCGGCGCAGACGATCTTCGACATCGTCTTGACCGTCTCGATCGGGTACGCGCCCACCGAGGACTCGGCGGACAGCATGACCGCGTCCGCGCCGTCCAGGATCGCGTTGGCGACGTCGGACGCCTCGGCGCGGGTCGGTCGCGAGTTGGTGATCATCGACTCCATCATCTGGGTCGCCACGATCACCGGCTTGGCGTTGCGCCGGCACAGCTCCACCAGGCGCTTCTGCACCATCGGGACCTTCTCCAGGGGGTACTCGACGGCCAGGTCGCCGCGGGCCACCATCACCCCGTCGAACGCCGCGACGATGCCCTCCATGTGCTCGACCGCCTGCGGCTTCTCCACCTTGGCGATGACGGGGACCCGGCGGCCCTCCTCGTCCATCACCTTGTGGACGTCCTTGACGTCGTCGGCGTCCCGGACGAAGGAGAGGGCGACCAGGTCGCAGCCCATCCGCAGCGCGAAGCGCAGGTCCTCGACGTCCTTCTCGGACAGGGCCGGGACGTTGACCGCCGCACCGGGCAGGTTGATGCCCTTGTGGTCGGAGATGACCCCGCCCTCGATGACGATGGTCTTCACCCGGGGGCCCTCGACCGCGACGACCTTCAGCTCGACGTTGCCGTCGTTGATCAGGATCGGGTCGCCCTTGGTGACGTCGCCGGGCAGACCCTTGTAGGTCGTGCCGCAGATCGACTTGTCGCCGGGGACGTCCTCGGAGGTGATGGTGAACTCGTCCCCGCGGACCAGCTCGACCGGGCCCTCGGCGAACTTCGCCAGCCGGATCTTCGGGCCCTGGAGGTCGGCGAGCACGCCCACCGCGCGGCCGGACTCGGCGGCCGCCTTGCGGACACGGTCGTAACGGCCCTGGTGTTCCTCGTGGGAGCCGTGACTGAAGTTGAAACGGGCCACGCTCATGCCGGCCTCGATCAGAGCGACGAGCTGCTCATGCGAGTCGACGGCGGGACCGAGGGTACAGACGATTTTGGAACGGCGCATGAGGCGGATCCTATCGGTTTGTTTCGCTGCGGAATATTCCGTCTGGTGGAAGATACAAAGGGGCGCGGGGGTGCTCAGTTGTCGACCTGCACGGGGTCCAGCACGGCGTCCGGCGGGGCGACGAGCGCGAAGGTCTGCTCGGCGATCTCCAGCTCCTCGTCCGTCGGCACCACGGCGACCGCCACCCGGGCGTACTCCGGCGAGATCAGCCGCGGCTCCCCGGACCGTACGGAGTTGAGCGAGGCGTCCACCGCCATGCCCAGCTCCTCCAGGCCCGCGACGGCAGCTTCCCGCACCGGCGCCGCGTTCTCCCCGACCCCCGCCGTGAACGCCACCGCGTCCACCCGGCCGAGCACCGCCGTATAGGCGCCGATGTACTTCTTGAGCCGGTGGATGTAGATGTCGAACGCCAGCGCCGCCCGCTCGTCGCCCTCGTCGATCCGGCGGCGGATCACCCGCATGTCGTTGTCGCCGCACAGGCCGACCAGCCCGCTCTTCTTGTTCAGCAGGACGTCGATCTCGTCGGTCGACATGCCCGCCACCCGCTTCAGGTGGAAGACCACCGCCGGATCGACGTCCCCGGAGCGGGTACCCATCACGAGCCCTTCCAAGGGTGTCAGCCCCATCGAGGTCTCCACGCACCGCCCGCCCGCGACCGCCGAGGCGGACGCCCCGTTGCCCAGGTGCAGCACGATCACGTTCACCTCCTCGGGGGCCTTGCCCAGCAGCTCGGCCGTCTTCCGTGAGACGTACGCGTGCGAGGTGCCGTGGAAGCCGTAGCGGCGGATCCGGTGCGCGTCGGCGGTCTCCACGTCGATCGCGTACCGCGCGGCCGCCTCCGGCATCGTCGTGTGGAACGCCGTGTCGAACACCGCGACCTGCGGCAGGTCCGGCCGCAGCGCCCGCGCGGTGCGGATGCCGGTGATGTTCGCCGGGTTGTGCAGCGGGGCGACCGGGATGAGCCGCTCGATCTCCTGCAGCACCTCGTCGGTGATCACGGTCGGCTCGCTGAACCGCAGCCCGCCGTGCACCACCCGGTGCCCGATCGCGGCGAGTTCGGGGGAGTCGAGGCCCAGGCCGTCGGCCGCCAGCTCCTCGGCCGCCGCCTTGAGCGCCTCGTCGTGGTCCGCGATCCGGCCCGTACGCTCCCGGGGCTCGGCGCCGCCGCCGGTCAGCGGCGTGTGCGCAAGGCGCGAGGTCTCCTCGCCGATCCGCTCGACCAGACCCGAGGCGAGCCGGGAGCGGTCGCGCATGTCGAGGAGCTGGTACTTCACCGACGAGGAGCCGGAGTTGAGGACGAGGACGCGGTGCGGTTCCACAGGGGCTGCCGTGCTTTCGTGGTCGGAGGGGAGGGGCGAGGTCATGCGGGGCGCTCCTCGCTCTGCGCCTGGATCGCCGTGATCGCCACCGTGTTGACGATGTCCTGGACGAGCGCGCCGCGCGAGAGGTCGTTGACGGGCTTGCGCAGACCCTGGAGGACCGGGCCGACCGCCACCGCGCCCGCCGAGCGCTGCACGGCCTTGTAGGTGTTGTTGCCGGTGTTCAGGTCCGGGAAGATCAGCACGGTCGCCTGGCCCGCCACCTCGGAGTCCGGCAGCTTCGTCGCCGCGACGGTCGGCTCGACCGCCGCGTCGTACTGGATCGGCCCCTCCACCCGCAGCTCGGGCCGTTCCGCCCGGACCCGCTCGGTGGCCTCGCGCACCTTGTCGACGTCCGCGCCGGAGCCGGAGGTCCCGGTGGAGTACGACAGCATCGCCACCCGCGGCTCCACGCCGAAGCGGGCCGCCGTCACCGCCGACTGCACCGCGATGTCCGCGAGCTGCTCGGCGTTCGGGTCCGGGTTGACGGCGCAGTCGCCGTACACGAGGACCTTGTCGGCCAGGCACATGAAGAAGACGGACGAGACGATCGACGCGTCGGGCTTGGTCTTGATGATCTCGAAGGCGGGCCGGATCGTGGCGGCCGTGGAGTGCACCGACCCGGACACCATCCCGTCGGCCAGGCCCTCCTGCACCATCAGCGTGCCGAAGTAGTTCACGTCCGCCACCACGTCGTACGCCAGCTCCACCGTCACCCCGCGGTGCGCGCGCAGTTCGGCGTACCGCTCGGCGAAGGTCTGGCGCAGCTCCGAGGTGTGCGGGTCGATCAGCTGGGTCTCGGCGAGGTCGATGCCGAGGTCGGCGGCCTTCTTGCGGATCACGTCCACATCGCCCAGCAGGGTGAGGTCGCAGACGTCCCGGCGCAGCAGCACGTCGGCGGCGCGCAGCACCCGCTCCTCGGCGCCCTCCGGCAGCACCACGCGCTTGCGGTCGGACCGGGCCTGCTCCAGCAGCTCGTGCTCGAACATCATCGGCGTGACCCGGCCGCTGCGGGCCACCGAGATCCGCTCCAGCAGGGCGCCGGTGTCGACATGGCGCTCGAACAGGCCGAGGGCGGTCTCCGCCTTGCGCGGGGTCGCCGCGTTCAACTTGCCTTCGAGAGTGAAGAGTTCGGTGGCGGTGGGGAAGGATCCGCCGGCCACCGACACGACCGGGGTCCCCGGCGCGAGCCGGGCGGCCAGCGTGAGTATCTCCTCGCCGGGGCGCTCGTCCAGGGTCAGCAGCACGCCCGCGATGGGCGGGGTGCCCGCGCTGTGCGCGGCCAGCGAGCCCACCACCAGGTCCGCGCGGTCCCCGGGGGTGACCACCAGGCAGCCGGGCGTCAGCGCGTTCAGCAGGTTCGGCAGCATCGCCCCGCCGAACACGAAGTCCAGGGCGTCGCGCGCGAGCCCCGAGTCGTCGCCGAGCAGCACCGTGCCGTCCAGCGCCGCGGTGATCTGGGCGACCGTCGGGGCCGAGAGCGCCGGATCGTCCGGCAGCACGGAGACGGGGACGGGCAGCCGGGCCGCGAGCCGCTCCGCGATCGCCGCGCGGTCCTCGGCGGCGACCCGGTTCACCACCATGGCCAGCACGTCGCAGCCCAGGCCCGCGTAGGCGCGGTAGGCGTTGCGGGTCTCGGCGCGGACGGACTCCGCGGTCTGGCCCTTGCCGCCGACCACCGCGATCACCGAGGCCCCGAACTCGTTGGCCAGCCGGGCGTTCAGCGCCAGCTCGTCGGGGAGCTGGGTGGCGGCGAAGTCACTGCCGAGGACGAGGACCGCCTCGTACTCCCTGGCCACCTGGTGGAACCGCTCGACGAGCCGCGAGACCAGTTCGTCGGTGCCCTTCTCCGCCTGCACGGCGGAGGCCTCGTGGTAGTCCAGGCCGTAGACGGTTGCCGGGCTCTGGGCGAGCCGGTAGCGGGCCCGCAGCAGCTCGTAGAGCCGGTCGGGTCCGTCATGGACCAGCGGGCGGAAGACCCCGACCCGGTCCACCTGACGCGTCAGAAGCTCCATGACTCCCAGCTCGACGACCTGGCGGCCGTCCCCCCGGTCGATCCCGGTCACGTACACGCTCCGCGCCACGCGTGCTCTCCCGTCCATGTTCGGTGCCGCGACCCGCGGGGCGTCCGGACGTGCGGTGCTGCCCCCGTGCCCGCCCGGTGTTCCGCCGGGTGCGGCATTGGCGTGCATTGCCTCTTGACGATACCTGCGGGGCCCGCTATACCGCCCGCCGGAGGTCCCGGCAGCCCGCGGGCGTGGGTCCCGCCCTTCGGAATCCTCCTGCCCACGGGCGCCCCCGGCCCGGCCGTAAGCGCCGGGTCCGTGCGCGGCGTGGGAGAATCGTGGTGGTTCAGGGCACGGGACCGGCCCCGGGCCGGCCCCCGGAAAGCGCGGTTACTAGGAGCAGGAGACACACCTCGATGCGCATCGGAATTCTCACCGCGGGTGGCGACTGCCCCGGCCTGAACGCCGTGATCCGGTCGGTCGTCCACCGGGCCGTCGTGGGCCACGGCGACGAGGTGATCGGCTTCGAGGACGGCTTCAAGGGGCTGCTCGACGGCCACTTCCGCCCCCTCGACCTCAACGCGGTCAGCGGGATCCTCGCCCGCGGCGGCACCATCCTCGGCTCGGCCCGCCTGGAGCGCGACCGGCTGCGCGAGGCCGCCGAGAACTGCGAGGAGCTGGCCCGCCGTTACGGCATCGACGCGCTGATCCCGATCGGCGGCGAGGGCACGCTCACCGCTGCCCGCATGCTCTCCGACGCGGGCATGCCGGTCGTCGGCGTCCCGAAGACCATCGACAACGACATCTCCGCCACCGACCGGACCTTCGGGTTCGACACGGCGGTGGGCGTCGCGACCGAGGCCATAGACCGTCTGAAGACCACCGCCGAGTCCCACCAGCGCGTCATGGTCGTCGAGGTCATGGGCCGGCACGCGGGCTGGATCGCGCTGGAGTCCGGGATGGCCGGCGGCGCGCACGGCATCTGCCTGCCCGAGCGGCCCTTCCAGGTCGACGACCTGGTCAAGATGGTCGAGGAACGGTTCGCGCGCGGCAAGAAGTTCGCCGTCATCTGCGTGGCCGAGGGTGCGCACCCGGCCGAGGGCTCCATGCCGTACGCCAAGGGAGCGATCGACCAGTACGGCCACGAACGCTTCCAGGGCATCGGCAACCGCCTGGCCGTCGAGCTGGAGACCCGGCTCGGCAAGGAGGCCCGGCCGGTCATTCTCGGCCATGTCCAGCGCGGCGGCACGCCCACCGCGTATGACCGGGTGCTCGCCACCCGCTTCGGCTGGAACGCGGTGGAGGCCGTCCACCGCGGCGACTTCGGCCGGATGACCGCCCTGCGCGGCAACGACATCGCCATGGTCCCGCTCGCCGACGCCGTCACCCAGCTGAAGCGGGTGCCCACCGAGCGGATGTACGAGGCCGAGTCGGTCTTCTAGGACCTCCCGGGGCCTTCGGGAGAAGCCGGAACCGCACGGGCGGCCCGTGCGGGGTCTCACACCCCGGCGGTCCGCCAGAACTGCTCCACCACACGGGCCAGAAACGCCCGGCCCGCGTCGCCCGTCGACCCGGAGCGTTCCTGGCCCGTGCTGCTCCAGCTCAGGGTGGAGACCATCAGGGCCTGGTAGTCGGTGTGCAGCTGTTCCAGCACGTCCTGGATCAGCGCCCGGTCCAGCGGGACGACCTTGGCCACCGGCCGGACGTACGCCTGCCAGCGCGTGGTGACCGCGCTGCTCAGCAGCTCCGCCAGCTCCTCGTCGCGGCCCGTCGCCGTCAGGAACTGCGCCGCCGTCAGGTTCAGCGCCCGGCACAGCGCCGCCGACTGCTTCTCGTTGCCCCGCCAGCGCCCCGACTCCTCCATCCGCAGGTACGAGGCGCCGGTCATCCCCAGCTGCCGGGCCAGGTCGTCCACGGCCAGGTCCCGGGTCATCCGGTGCTCGCGCAGGGTCGCGGCGGCGGCCAGCAATTCGCCGGGTGCGCACCACAGGACGCCGGCGAGGGCGGTCAGCTCGCGTTCCCCGGGGGTCGCGAGGCCGCGCTCCCAGGCGATGACGGTCTCTGCGCTGATCCGGAGTCCGTACTGGGCGGCGAGCCCGTAGGCGACATGGCCGGGAGCCATCCCCAGAGCCTCGCGGAGACGGCGCGCGGCGGGGGCGTTGAATGGCGGGGTGGGGTGCACGGGCCCACCGTAGAAGTCCATTTCCGCCCTGGCTACGGTACGTTCCCCAAAGAACACGCTTCGTAGGAACCTCCAGCCACGAACCGGGCGGGCGGTACGCGAACCCTGCCCCACCAGCGCTTTCTTTTCCGCCCTCGGAAAGGCCCGCCGGTGCCGCAAAACCGACCGGCAAGCGCTTGTCGGCCCGAGCCCGCCGACCGGTCAGCGCCCGGCGGACAGCCAGCTGTAGTGCAATTCAGGTCGGCCGACCTGCCCATAATGCGGACGCCTCGCCGCGCTGCCGACGCTCACCAGATGCTCCAGATACCGCCGGGCCGTGATCCGGGAGATGCCCAGACGCTCCCCGGCGGCGGCGGCCGTCACCCCTTCCGACGCCTCCTTCAGCACCCGGGTCACCGTCTCCAGCGTCGGGCCGCTGAGCCCCTTGGGGAGCGCGGCCGGATGCGCGACCCGCAGCGCGCCCAGCGCCCGGTCCACCTCCTCCTGACCGCTCGCCTCCCCGGCGGCACCCCGGAACTCCGCGTACCGCACCAGCCGGTCCCGCAGCGTGGGGTACGTGAACGGCTTCAGCACGTACTGCACGACGCCGAGCGACACCCCCTCCCGCACCACCGTGAGATCCCGTGCCGAGGTCACCGCGATCACATCGGCCCCGTGCCCGGAGGCCCGCAGCGAGCGCAGCAGCCCGAGCCCGTGCCCGTCGGGCAGATAGAGGTCGAGCAGCAGCAGGTCCACCGGGGTCCGCTCCAGCGCCCGCACCGCCGCGGCCCGGGTGTGCGCCACCGCCGTCACGGTGAAGCCCTCCACCCGCTCCACGTACATCTGGTGCGCGTCGGCAGCCACCGGATCGTCCTCCACCACCAGTACCCGGATCATGCCGTGACCTCCTCGGACTCGGATGCGGACACGGACGCGGACGGCGAACCGTTCGTCCGGTCGGGGAGCGGCAGCCGTACGGTGAAACGCGCGCCGCCGTCCGGACCCGCGTCCAGCTCCACCGTGCCCCCGTTGCGGTGCGCCGCCTGCCGCACCAGCGCCAGGCCGAGCCCGCGTCCCGCCCCGTGCGTCGACCAGCCGCGCCGGAACACCTCGTCCGCCGCCTCCGGACCGATGCCCGCCCCGGTGTCCGCCACCCGCAGCAGCAGCTCCCGCTCGTCCGCGAGCGCGGTCACCGTCACCCGGGCCCGCCCCGCCGGACCCCCGGCCGTACGGGGCGCGGGCACCGCCCCGGCGTCGTCCTCGGGGCTCTCCGAGGCCGCGTCCACCGCGTTGTCGATCAGATTGCCCAGGATCGTCACCAGGTCCCGCTGAGCAAGCGAGGGCGGCAGCGCCCCGTCGTCGATCAGGCTGTCCTGCGCCAGCACCAGCTCCACGCCCCGCTCGTTCGCCTGGGCCGCCTTGCCGAGCAGCAGCGCGGCCAGCACCGGTTCCTCCACGGCCCCCACCACCCGGTCGGTCAGCACCTGCGCCAGCTCCAGCTCGGCCGTCGCGAAGTCCACCGCCTCCTCCACCCGGCCCAGCTCGATCAGCGACACCACCGTGTGCAGCCGGTTCGCAGCCTCATGGGCCTGCGAGCGCAGCGCCTGCGTGAAACCGCGCTCGGAGTCCAGCTCCCCGGAGAGCGCCTGCAGCTCGGTGTGGTCCCGCAGGGTCACCACCGTGCCCCGCCGCTCACCGCCCACCACCGGGCGGGTGTTGACCACGATCACCCGGTCCGCCGTCAGGTGCAGCTCGTCCACCCGTGCCTCCGACGCCAGCAGCGCCCCGGTCAGCGGTGCGGGCATGGCCAGCTCGTCGACCGTGCGGCCGACCGCCTCCGTATCCGGCTCCAGACCCAGCAGCTCCCGCCCGGCGTCGTTGATCAGCGCGATCCGCCGCCGCCCGTCCAGCATCAGCAGTCCCTCGCGCACCGCGTGCAGGGTGGCCTGGTGGTAGTCGTGCAGCCGGCTCAGCTCGGCCGCGTTCATCCCGTGGGTGTGGCGCCGCAGCCGGGCGTTGATCACGTACGTGCCGATCCCGCCGATGGCCAGCGCCCCGCCCGCCGCCAGCGCGAGCGCGCCGAGCTGGTCCCGTACCTGCGAGGAGACCCGGTCCACGGTGATGCCCGCGCTGACCAGCCCGACGATCCTCCCGCCGTCGCGGATCGGGGTCACCACCCGTATCGAGGGGCCCAGCGTGCCGGTGTACGTCTCGGTGAAGGTCTGCCCGCGCAGCGCCTTCGCGGTGTTGCCGAGGAAGGTGTCCCCGATCTGTCTCGTGTCCGGGTGCGTCCAGCGCACTCGCTCGGTGTCCATGATCGTGACGAAGGCGATCCCGGTGTCCTCGCGCACCCGCTCCGCGTACGGCTGGAGTACGGCGGAGGGGTCCGGGGTGCGGATGGCCTCCCGTACGGAGGGGGAATCGGCCACCGCGAGGGCCGCCACCCGCACCTGGCGGGCGGCCGTCTCCTCGGCCTGCGCGCTGCCGGAGACGTACGCGAACACGGCGCACCCGGCCACCACGGCGGCGATGAGCACGACCTGCATGGCGAAGAGCTGGCCCGCCAGGCTGCGGGGGCGGGTACGGGGGAGGCGCATACCCCACAGTCTGCCTGGCCCGGCCGGACCTTCCCCGGATGGCCGGAAAGCGACTGTGAACGATATGAACGCAAGGGTGACCGGGGTCACAGGCCGGTGGATAGTCACCGAAGCCCCCAGGGACGGGGGTGCACGTCTTGACCGAGCCGAGGAGCCCCACCATGGCTGTGGCAGCCAAACAACGGGACCGCACCCACTACCTGTACATCGCCGTGATCGCCGCCGTGGCGCTCGGCATCCTGGTGGGCTTCGCGGCCCCCGGGGTGGCCGTCGAGCTGAAGCCCATCGGCGCCGGCTTCGTGAACCTGATCAAGATGATGATCTCGCCGATCATCTTCTGCACGATCGTCCTGGGCGTCGGCTCGGTCCGCAAGGCCGCCAAGGTCGGCGCGGTCGGCGGGCTGGCACTGGGCTACTTCCTGGTCATGTCGACCGTGGCCCTCGCCATCGGCCTGCTGGTCGGCAACTTCCTGGAGCCCGGCTCCACCCTCCACATCACCGAGGCCGCCCGTGAGGCGGGCGCGGAGCAGGCAGGTGGCGCGGGCGAGTCCACCGCGGACTTCCTGCTCGGCATCATCCCGACCACGATCGTCTCCGCCTTCACCGAGGGCGAAGTCCTCCAGACCCTCCTCGTCGCGCTCCTCGCGGGCTTCGCGCTCCAGGCGATGGGCAAGTCCGGTGAGCCGATCATCCGCGGCATCACCCACATCCAGCGCCTCGTCTTCCGCATCCTCGCCATGATCATGTGGGCCGCCCCGGTCGGCGCGTTCGGCGCGATCGCCGCGGTGGTCGGCGAGACCGGCCTCGACGCCCTGAAGTCCCTGGCCATCATCATGATCGGCTTCTACGTCACCTGCGCGCTGTTCGTCTTCGTGGTACTCGGCGCGATCCTGCGCCTGGTCGCCGGGGTGAACCTGTTCGCGCTGCTGAAGTACCTGGGCCGCGAGTTCCTGCTCATCCTCTCCACCTCCTCCTCCGAGTCGGCGCTGCCGCGGCTGATCGCGAAGATGGAGCACATGGGCGTCAGCAAGCCCGTCGTCGGCATCACCGTGCCGACCGGCTACTCCTTCAACCTCGACGGCACCGCGATCTACCTCACGATGTCCTCGCTGTTCATCGCCAACGCGATGGGCGACCCGCTGAGCGCGGGTGAGCAGATCTCGCTGCTGGTCTTCATGGTCATCGCCTCGAAGGGCGCGGCCGGCGTGACCGGCGCGGGCCTGGCGACCCTGGCCGGCGGCCTCCAGTCGCACCGCCCCGAACTCGTCGACGGCGTCGGCCTGATCGTCGGCATCGACCGCTTCATGAGCGAGGCCCGCGCCCTGACCAACTTCGCGGGCAACGCGGTCGCCACGGTGCTGGTCGGCCACTGGACCAAGGAGATCGACAAGGACCGGGTGGGCGAGGTGCTGGCCGGCCGGATCCCGTTCGACGAGAAGACCCTGGTGGACGACGGGCACGGCTCGACCCCCTCCGACGAGGTCCCCGAGCAGCGGGACAGCGCCGCCGCCGAGCAGCCCGCCAAGGTCTGACCCGCGCCACCACGTCACGCCCCCCACAGCCACTGCGGCATCCCCCACCCAAGGACACCCGTATCCCCCGGTACGGGTGTCCTTGAGTCCCCGGCCGGTACGGGTGCACGTGTGGCCGTGGCCGGTACCGATGCCTCGTGTCCGTGTTCTGTCACGACCGCCCCGGCCGGCACAACCGTCGTCGTCCGGCACCGGTCTTGAGAGGTGAAGGACCGCAGTCGTTGCTCCCCGCCCCATCAGCCCCACGATCGAAGGACTTCCATGCGCATCCCCCCTTCCCGCAGCCGTACCCTGCGCGGCGGGACCGCCGCCGTGGCCGCCGCAGTGCTGGTTGCGCTGGGCGCCGCGCCGGCGCTCGCCGCCGACCCGGAGCCGGATCTCGGCGTCGGAACGATCGGGCCGGTCAAGGGGGTTCAGCCCGGAAGCTCGTTCTCCACCCCGCTCACCTTCCTCAACAAGGGGACGGCGGAGGTGCCCGCGGTCTGGGTGACGTACGCCGTGTCGCCGGGTCTGAAGGCTGACGAGACGCACAAGAACTGCACGTACTACACGACCCCCTCCTACGACGAGATGCCCGAGTCGAACGTCGCCTCCTGCAAGGTCGAGCAGCCGCTGAAGCCGGGCGTCGTCTACGGCACGGCGAAGCCCGTCTCCGTCAAGGCGCTCGACTCCGCGTTCCGCGACGGCCTGCGGGTCACGATCGGCGTCGACGAGCCCGCCCCGGGCGACGGCGGCTCCACCGAGCCGGAGCCCGGCACCGGCGACCCGCTCACCCTGGTCGAGAAGGGCCCGGCCACCGACGCGGACCGCGAGAACCACCCCGAGCCGGTCGCCGAGGCCGACGTCACCGCCGCCAACATCGCCGACTTCGCCCTGACCGGCGCCGAGCTGAAGGGCGAGGTCGGCGAGAAGGTCACCGCGACGGTGAAGTTCGACAACAAGGGCCCCGCCCGCGTCCAGGGCGCCCGCGACGAGAGCGTCACCACCGTCGACATCCACATCCCGAAGGGCACCTCCGTCGTCAAGCCGCACGGCTTCTGCGACGCGGTCACCAAGACCCACTACCGCTGCGGGACCTCGCAGTCCTGGGTCGACGTGGACGGCGGCGAGAGCTACCCCTTCGTCCTGCGCATCGACAAGGCGGCCGGCCGCACCACCGGCGAGGTCTCCTTCAGCGGCCAGGAGCGCCCCTTCGACCGGAACGCCGAGAACGACACCGCGCAGATCGTGATCGACACCGGCAAGGAATCGGACACCGCAGGCTCCTCGGGCTCTGCCGGTTCCTCCGGCGGTACGGGCGGCTCCTCGTCCACCGGGGGCTCCGGCTCCACCGGCTCCACGAGCAGCACCGGCGGGACGGCCGGCGCCTCCGGCGGCTCCGCGGACTCGGGCGGCTCGACGACCGGCGGCGCCACCCCGCAGACCGGCGGCAACCTCGCGGCGACCGGCTCGGACTCCACCGCCCCGATCGTCGGCATGGCGGCCGCGGCGGTGGCCGCGGGCGGCGGCATCCTGTGGGCCGTGCGCCGACGGTCGGCGGCCCGGGGCAACTGACGACCGGACCGACACCACCGGGTGGGGCCCCAGGGCCTGTCGTCAGACTTCCGCCCTTCGGGCGACGACGGCAGTTTGACGACAGGCCCTAGCGGTTTCCACCCGGCCGACGTCGCTGACCTGCACGCTTTCCCGAAAGTGCGTATCTGACAGTCAAGTGGGTTCTGGGCAGGCCCCGTCGGTCCGCCCAGCATGGTCCCCATGACGCAAGCGAACACGACCACCGCACCCGCCCCCACCCCCGTCACCGTCCTCGGCCTCGGCGACATGGGCCGCTCCCTGGCCCGCGCCTTCGTGGCCGCCGGCCACCCCACCACCGTCTGGAACCGCTCGCCCGAGAAGGGCGAGGACGTCGTCGCGCTGGGCGCGGTGCGGGCCGCGTCCGCCGAGGAGGCCGTGCGGGCGAGCGGGCTCGTCGTGGTCTGTCTCGTCGACTACGACGCCTCCGACGCTGTCCTGGAGCCGCTGGCCGGCGCCCTGGCGGGACGGGTCCTGGTCAACCTCACCTCGGACACCCCGGCCCGTTCCCGGCAGGCCGCCGCCTGGGCCGAGAAGCACGCCCTGTCCTACCTCGACGGGGCGATCATGGTCCCGGTCGACGTGATCGGCACCGACCAGGGCCTGGTCCTCCACTCCGGAGACCGGGCCGCCTACGAGACGTACGCACCGGTGCTCAAGGCGCTCGGCGAGCAGGCTCATTTCCTCGGCGAGGACCACGGGCAGGCCGCCGCCTACGACATGGCGATGCTCGACTTCTTCTACGGAGCCATGGGCGGCCTGGTCCACGCCTTCGCCCTGGCCCGAGCGGAGGGCATCGAGCCCGCCTCGCTCGCCCCGTACCTCACCTCGATCACCGGCATCCTGCCGCCGATCGTGGAGTACACCGCGGCGGAGGCCGGCTCCGGTGCGTACACCGCCGACGGCGCGAACCTCGGCATGATGGCGGCGAGCGTCAACCACATCCTGCACACCGCGAAGGACAGGGGCCTGGACGTCTCGCAGCTGGCCGGGCTCAAGTCGCTCACCGACCGGGCGATCGCCCAGGGGCGCGGCCCCGGGTCCTGGTCGAGCCTCGTCGAGGTGATCGCCGCCGATCGCTGACCGGCCTGGAACGGGGGAGGGGCCGGTACCGCGTCGCGTGGACGCGGTACCGGCCCCGGCCGTTCACGGGCCCGTACGGGCTACGCCGGACGGAACCACACGGTCGCCAGCGGCGGCAGCGTCAGCGAGATGCTGGAGGACCGCCCGTGCGCGGGCACGGCCTCCGCCTTCAGGGGCTCCTCGTTGCGCACGTCGCCACCGCCGTACCGGGCCGCGTCGGTGTTGAGGACCTCCACCCAGCCCTCCGTCCCGGTCTCCGGCACCCCGAGGCGGTACTCGCTCCGGACCGCCGGGGAGAAGTGCGAGACCGCGAGCAGCGGGGAGCCGTCCGCGTCGTACCGCAGGAACGCGAACACGTTGTCCTCGGCCGCCCCGCCGTCCACCCAGCTGAAACCCTCCGGCACGGTGTCGCGCTGCCACAGCGCGGGCACCGCTCCGTACACCGCGTTCAGGTCGCCCACCAGGGTCCGCACCCCGCGGTGGTCGCCGGACGCCTCGTAGGACGGGTCCAGCAGCCACCAGTCCGGGCCGTGCCCCTCGGACCACTCCGCGCCCTGGGCGAACTCCTGCCCCATGAAAAGGAGTTGCTTGCCGGGGTGGGCCCACATGAAGCCTAGGTAGGCGCGGTGGTTGGCGCGCTGCTGCCACCAGTCGCCGGGCATCTTCGCCACCAGCGCCCGCTTGCCGTGCACCACCTCGTCGTGCGAGATCGGCAGCACGTAGTTCTCGCTGTACGCGTACACCATCGAGAACGTCATCTCGTCGTGGTGGTACTTGCGGTGGATCGGCTCCTTCGCCACGTACTGGAGCGAGTCGTGCATCCAGCCCATGTTCCACTTCAGCCCGAAGCCCAGGCCGCCACTGTCGGTGGGGCGGGTGACGCCGTCCCAGGCGGTGGACTCCTCGGCGATGGTGACGACGCCGGGGTTGCGCCGGTAGACGGTCGCGTTCATCTCCTGGAGGAAGGCGACCGCGTCCCAGTTCTCCCGTCCGCCCTGGTCGTTGGGCGACCACTGGCCGTCCTCGCGGGAGTAGTCGAGGTAGAGCATCGAGGCCACCGCGTCGACCCGCAGCCCGTCGATGTGGAACTCCTCGCACCAGTACGTGGCGTTGGCGACGAGGAAGTTGCGGACCTCGGTGCGGCCGTAGTCGAACTCCAGCGTGCCCCAGTCCGGGTGTGCCGCGCGCCGCGGGTCGGCGTGCTCGTACAGCGGGCGCCCGTCGAACTCGGCCAACGCCCAGTCGTCGCGCGGGAAGTGGGCCGGAACCCAGTCCATGATGACGCCGATGCCCGCCCGGTGCAGGGCATCGACCAGGAAGCGGAAGTCGTCCGGGGTGCCCAGTCGTGAGGTCGGCGCGTAGAACCCGGTGACCTGATAGCCCCAGGAGCCGCCGAAGGGGTGCTCGGAGACCGGCATCAGCTCGACGTGCGTGAAGCCGAGGTCCTTGACGTACGCGGGCAGCTGTTCGGCGAGCTGGCGGTACGTCAGTCCCGGTCGCCAGGAAGCGAGATGGACCTCGTAGACCGAGAACGGGGCCTCGTGCACCGGCCGGTCTCCCCGGTGCGCCATCCAGTCCGCGTCCCCCCACTCGTAGTGCTTGGCGGTGACGATCGACGCGGTCGCGGGCGGGACCTCGGTGCGCCGGGCCATCGGGTCGGCCCGCACCGTGTGCGAACCGTCCGGGCGGCAGATGTCGTACTTGTACAGCGCGCCCTCGCCGACCCCCGGCAGGAACAGCTCCCACACCCCGGTCGAGCCGAGTGAACGCATCGGGAAGCCCGTGCCGTCCCAGTAGTTGAAGTCACCGGTGATCCGCACCCCGCGCGCGTTCGGCGCCCACAGGGTGAACCGGGTCCCGGCCACCCCCTGGTGCTCCATCGGCTCCGCGCCCAGCGCCCGCCACAGCTCCTCGTGCCGGCCCTCGCCGATCAGGTGCAGGTCAAGATCGCCGATCGCGGGCCAGAAGCGGTACGGGTCCTCCACCTCGATGGTGTTGTCGTCGTACGCCACTTCCAGCCGGTACGCGGGGGCCTCCGGCACCGGCAGCACACCGGAGAAGAAGCCGTCGCCGTCGTCGTGCAGCTCGGCCCGCAGGCCGGTCGCCAGCACGGTGACGGCCCGGGCGAACGGCCGCAGCGCCCGCACCAGCACCCCGCCGGGGATCGGGTGGGCGCCGAGCACGTCGTGCGGCGCGTGGTGGTCGCCGGCCAGCAGCCGGCCCCGGTCCGCGCCGTCCAGGGCCGGTGCGGGGCGCGCGCCCTGCCCGTCGCCGGCCTGCCGGGGG
>NTHE01000061.1 GCA_002551355.1 Streptomyces sp. man185
CGCCGGGCGGCCGGGCGCGTCGGCCGGCGCCGTACGGCCGGTGGGCGCCGGTACCCGCCCGGCGCACACCGGTCCCGCCGTCAGCCGCGGGCGACGGCGATCGAGCCCCCGAGCCGCTCGCCGGCCTCGTAGACCATGTACGGCACACCCCGGTCCGTGCCGAAGCTCGGCGCGGCAGCGCGGCCGTTCTCCGGGGCGGCGCTGCCCGAATCGTAGAAGACGCCGAGGTGGTTGCGGCGGGAGAAGTCGTTGCCGACCTCGGTGATCAGGATGTTCCCGCCGCTCTCCTTGCCGGTGTGGTAGACGACGTACGTGCTGCCGCCCCGGGCCAGCAGGTGCCCGCCGCTGATGTTGTTCGCGCCGACGTCCGCGTGGCGGATCAGCGGCTGCTGGGCGAAGGTCCAGCTACGGCCGTCCTTCGACCAGCCCCAGCCCACGTCGCGGCGGTCGGACTGGTTGTTGATCATGAACAGCATGACGTACCGAGCATCACGCGCGGGCAGGTCGTGCCGGAACACCCGGGCGTAGGACGCCTCGGTGGTGCCCGCCGGGAGCATGTCCTTGGTGAGCACGGTCCGGTCGTACGTGAAGGTGATGCCGTCCTTGGAGCGGGCGAGCCGGGTCGTGTGGTTCTCGCCGTGGAAGTACAGCCACAGCTCCTTGACGTCCTCGTTCCACAGGACGTGCGGCGAGGAGACATGGCTGACCTTGTAGTGCGGCTGCCAGTTGTTGGAGACCAGCGGGTTCGCCGTGTACTCCGTGAACGGGCCCTCCAGTTTGTCGCCGTACGCCAGGCAGATGCCGCCGGGCGCGTCGTGCGGCGCATAGTAGAGGTAGTAGCGGCCGAGCGGGTTGGCCAGCCGGTCGTAGACGCCCCGGATGCACGGGAAGATGATCTCGCCCGTCGGGTTGTACTTCAGCTGGGAGGGCGTCAGCAGCGGCTTGAGATAGCGGTAGTCGGGGAAGCCGCCCGGGGCCGCGGCGGCGGCCGCCCCCGCGCCGGTGGCGATCAGGCCGGCGGTCGCCGCCGTGCCCGCCACCGCGCCGCGCAGGAAGATCCGGCGGCTCGGCCGGAAGGCCCCCGACTCGGCCGGGGTGGTGCTTTCGTGCTGTGTCATGTCGTTCTCCGTCCCGAAGAGATGAGCGATCCCGAAGAGATGAGCGATCACAGATAGCCGGCGGCGGTGACGCAGAACCCGCCGAGCGCCACGGCCCAGACGTACGGCAGGGTCCGCAGCATCACCTGCTGCGGTGTCACCCCCGCGTACTGCGCGCTCCACACGGTCTGCGTGCTGGTGGGGTCCGACACCCCGAAGACCTGGTTGTACGAGGTGGCCAGGCCCAGAACCGCCACGGCCGGGTAGATGCCGGCGGCGATGAGGACCCCGGCGATGCCCGCGCCGAGGCCGTAGACGTTCAGCGGGCCCCGGTACAGGCAGAGCGGCACGAGCAGCGTGAAGACGAGGACGAACAGCACCGGGTTCTGCGGGCTGACCGCCTTGACCAGCGGCTCCAGCGACTCCACCGCGCCGGGCAGCTTCACCGCGGCGAGCAGGATGCCGATGGCGATGAACAGCACGATCGGGGCCGCCGCGACCTCGAACGAGCCGTACAGCGTGCGCAGCAGCCGCTTGTTCATCTCGCGCGGCCGGGTGGTCGTGACCAGCGCGAACAGGACGCCCGCCAGCATCGACGGCAGGATCGCCACCTCGAAGCCGAGTGCCAGGACCAGCGGGACGACCGGGGTGAGCAGGGCGTACCACGGCGCGTCGCCCAACTGCTTGCGGCGCGAGACGGGCTTGGCCGAGGCCGACTTGAGCGACCAGGCGTGCTCGACGCCCCGCCTGCGCGTCTCGATGACGACGAACAGGACGGCGGCGGCCAGTGCGAAGGGGAACAGCTTGATCATGAAGCCGCGCACGGTCTCGACGGGCAGCTCCAGCGCGGTGGAGAAGAACTGCCAGATGGGCAGCTCGAACGGCATGCCGGCGGCGATGCCCATCAGGATCGTCCCGGCGGCGGTGACCTTGGGGATGCCCACGGCGATCATGGCGGGGATGCCGATGATCCCGGCGAGCATCGCCGCGGGGGCCGAGCCGGTGACCGTGCCGACCAGGGTGGAGACGGCGAGGACGCCGAGGGCGACCACCACCGGCCGGTCCCCGCCGAACTCGACGATCTTGCGCACCAGGGTGCCCGCGATCCCGGTCTCGTCCAGGAGCTTGCCCAGCCAGGAGCCGAGCAGGATGGCGATCATCGTGGCAGCGAGGGCCGGGGCGCCCTCCTGGATCACCGTGTCCAGGACGCTGTTCTCGCCGGTCAGCGGGGCGCCCGCGACGAAGGCGATGACGACGGCCAGGATGACCAGAGCGAAGGCGGTGGGCAGTTTGCGGGTGAGCATCGCGGCGACACCGGCCGCCATGACAAGAAGGATGACGACGCCCATGGCGTTACTTCTCTCTTCCGTGCGGGGATCCGGGTGCGGACCCGTGCTGCGGCTCGGCCGCGGCGGCCAGGGCGGCCGTCAGCAGGAGGGGGCTGCGGCCCAGGCCGCAGACCGTGCGGGCGTGGGCATGGGCGGCGATCTCGTCGGCGCCCGCGACATGGCCGTACAGGGTGTGGCGGCCGGCGCGCAGCACCACATGGTTCAGGGCCAGCTTCAGCGACTTCTTCGCCGGACCGTGATGCAGCCGCTCGTGCACCGCCTCGTGCGCGATCGCCGCGGCCCGCACCGAACCGGCCGGATACCACTCCCGCCAGCCGAGCAGGTCGATCAGCTCCTCGGCGAGCGCCAGCGTGTCGGTGAACAGCTCGACGGTCGGCACCGGCCGCGAGGTGTAGCGGGCAAGCAGCCCCTTCGCGAGACCCCCGTCGCTCTCCACGACCCGCGCCGTCGCGGCCACGGGCGGCAGTGATGCGCCGAACGCGTCGGCCGTACGGGCCCAGTGGCGCAGCAGTTCCGGGTCGCGTCCCTCGTGCGTCGGGGTGTTGGCGAGCAGCCGTACGCCGAACGCGACGTCGTCCTCGGCCTCCAGCTCCCTGACGGCCGCCCGCGCCGCCCGGTCCAGCAGCGCGGCGCTCATGTGCGTACCTCCACCACGGCGACGACCGGTTCGTCGGCGGCGCGGGCGCGCAGTTCGCTGCGGGCGAGCGCCAGCAGCGGATCCGGGTCGATCACCCCGGACAGATCGGCGATCCGGGACCCGAGCAGGAGCCGCAGCGCCGGGGCGCGGACGCCGCCGTCCCCGTACGAGGTGGCCTCCTTCACCAGCCCTGCCAGGACTTCCGGCGCCTGGCCCACGGTGGTCGTCTCCACCCGGGCGTCCGGCGCGTGGAGCCGGACGACGCCGTCCGCGTCGACGACCCGCACCGGGTGCCGGTCCGCCCGGAAGCGGCGGTGCACCTCGGTGCCGTACACGGTGTGGGCGGGGGTGCCCGCGAGGACCCGCACCGAGGCCGGATCGGCCCGGAGACTCATCGCGGCGGCGCGCAGCCGGTCCTCCTCGTCGGCCCGGTGGGCGCGGTCCTGGGTGCGCAGTTCGGTGGCTCCGGTCGCCACGGCCCGTACGGTGCTGGTCTGCGGGTCGACCGTGACTTCGACCTCCACCCCGTCGGCGGCGGCCCCCTGGGCGATGACGGCGGCCTCCGCCTCAGCCCGTACGGCGAGGATCTGCTCCTGACCGGCCCCCGGGATGATCCGCTCGACCTGTTCCCGGATGAGGGCGAGGGCCACGCCTATGGGGCTGATCACCTCGTTGTGCTGGGCTATCCTGCCCTCCTGGCCGGTGACGGCGGCCAGATGCGGGGTCACGGAGGCCGCGCCGCCGCCCCCGCCGACGAGCAGCGCGGTGTCCTTGTCGAGCCGGTAGTCGCGCATCATCATCTCGACCACGGACTTCACCTGGTCGGTGCCCGCATCCAGGAGCTTCGTCGCGGCCGTGGCGACATCGGCGCCGAGCGCGGCGGCCAGCGGGGCGATCGCGGCCTTCGCAACGGCCGGGTCGCAGCGGGCGAAGTCCCCCTCCGGCACCCGGCCGAGCGCGTTCGCCGCACACGTCATGGTGATCGCGAAACGGCCCCCGGCGGCGTCCAGCACCGCGTAGTCGGACGGGTCGCCCGCCATCGGCCGGATCGCGGCGAGGGTCGCGCCCTCCAGGTCCTCCGGGCTCGCGAAGCAGGCGTACGGCAGCCCCGCGATGTGCGCGCTGCGGGGCCCGACGCCGACGACCTTGCCGCCGTCGACCCGGACCATCGAACCGCCGCCGACGCCCACGGTCCGTACGTCGAGCGCCGAGAGGTACGACGTGCGGCCGAGCATCGTGGCGTGCCGGACGGCGACCTTGCCGCGCCGCACCACGCTGATGTCGGTGGACGTCCCGCCGGTCTCCAGGAACAGGCCCTCGCTGATGCGTTCCTGCATCAGCGCCCCGGCGACGCCCGCCGCAGGACCGGACAGCACGGTCAGCAGCGGTCTGCGCCGCATCTCGTCCAGCGACATCACCCCGCCGTCGCAGCGCATCACCATCAGCGGCGCGGTCACGCCCGCCTTGGTGATCGAGGCGTCGACCAGATCGGCGGTGGCGAGCATCCGCGGCAGGATCGCCGCGTTCACCACGGCGGTACGGGTCCGCTTGTGGAGCCCGTACAGCGAGGTGATGTCGTGCGCGGCGGTCGTCGGCAGTCCCCGCTCCCGGGCGGCGGCCGCGACCGCGTCCTCGCCCTCGGGCCGGTCGACGCTGAACGGCTGGCTGGCGACGACGACTTCGGCGCCCTCCCGCACGACCGCGTCGAGCGCGGCGCGCACGGCAGGAGCGTCCTCCGGGTCGGCCACATGCCCGTAGGCGAGCGGCAGCCGCTTGCCCGGGGTCAGCTCCAGTTTGCGGAACGCGGCCAGCCGACGGGTGAGTGTTCCACCGGGACCTGCGCCGATGCCGATCAGTCCGACGGTGGCGACGTCGCCCTCCAGCAGGGCGTTGGTAGCCTGTGTGGTGCCGTGGGCGAGGAACGTCACGTCCTCGGGCGTGTGGCCGGTCTGCTCCAGCAGACGGTCGAGAGCCTCGACGATGCCGTGGGCGACGCCGTCCTCGTGATGGTGGCTCGTCGGCACCTTCACCTGCCCCAGCAGGTTCAGGGTCGTGGCGTCTACGGCCACGGCGTCGGTAAAGGTTCCGCCCACGTCGATGCCGACGCGGATGCGGTGGGTGTTCATGGCTGGGCACCTCCTTGTGCGGGTGGCGGGGCGAGGGCGGCAGGTCCGGACGTTCGGAAGAAGTCCGGGGCCTGGGCCGGGCGGGTACAGGTGGAGCTGCGCCCGCCCGGCGCTCCGCGCTCACCCCTGGGGCCGTGCGGTGAAGCGGGTTGTGCGTGGTGCGGTGAAGCAAATGTCGTGTGGTGTAGCAGTTGGTGATGCGTCGTTCGCGCTGTCGGTCGCCCGTCGCGCGCGGACGGGGTCAGTAGCCGCGTACGTCCGGCCAGTGGCGCTGCACGCCGTCCCGCTCCAGCAGCGCGGCGAACGCCTCGAACCGCTTGTCCTCGGCCTGGACCCGGTGCGGTTCGACGCTCTCGGCGACACAGTGCGCGGCCAGGGCGCCGGCGACCTCGCCGATGTTCCATTCCACCGGGTGGAGCCGGTAGCAGCCGTTGGTGATGTGCGTCGTGCCGATGTTCTTGCCGGCCGGCAGCAGGTTGCGGACGCGGCGCGGGACGAGCGCGCCGAGCGGGATCTCGAACGGCACCGAACCGATGTCGACGTAGTTGTCGCCGCCGGTCGAAGGGTGCAGATCGATGCGGTAGTTGCCGACGCCCACCGAGTCCCGGTAGCGGGTGCCGCCGTACGGGCCGACGATGTCGATCGAGACGTCGTGCTCGGTGACCGTGGTGACGGCCTTGATCCGGCGTGACTCCCGTACGTAGGGGGCCTTGGCCAGACCGTCCGGGGTGCCGGTGACGTCCGGGCGCAGCCGCAGACCGGGGAAGCCCGTGCCGCCGTCGGCACGCGGGGCCTCGGTCTGGAGCCAGTACAGGACGGAGAGCGACAACTGGCGGGCCTCGGCGAGCGCGGCGGACGAGGTCTCCTGGCCCCCGCCGATCAGCGGCTTCAGCCAGTAGTCGTTGAGAGGCCAGTTGACCAGCGTGATGTCGGAGTCGAACGCGCCCGGCCGGTGCAGCTTGCGGGCCAGGATCCGGCGGAAGCCGAACAGCTCCTTGTCGCCCGCGTCGGCCGACTGGTCGGCGTTGACGTCCAGCGGGTCCAGCTCCGGGTTGGGCACGAAGGTGCGCGGGACCGCCTCCAGGCTGCGCGGATCGGGAGCGAGGAAGCCGAGCAGCGGACCCGGCCAGAAATCCGGCCGGTAGGTGCGCCAGAAGTCGTAGTCGGCCGGGCGCTCGATGGTGTGGTCCTCGCCCTCGTGGTGCGAGAGCGCGAAACAGACCGTGATCCCCTGCTGGTTGAGGGGCTGGGCCTCCTCGGGCGCGTGCGGCTCGTCGAACTCGCTCCGCGCCTCGGCGCCGATGACATGCTCCACGCCCGCGAGTTCGAGCAGTTCGCCGGTCTCGGTGGCGTCGATGACGTAACGGGCACTGATCGTACGGCGGTTGCCGCCGCGCAGGTCGTCCAGGGTCACGGACCGTACGGTGTCGTCGCCGCCCGCCTCGGCGGCCACCGGCCGGTGCTCGGTGAGCAGGGTCAGCAGACCCGAGGAGCGGTACGGCGCGATCATGGCCTCCATGACCGCGAGCGCCACCCGCGGCTCGTGGCACAGCTTGCTGACGCGGCCCGCGCCCGGGTTGAGGTTGCGCAGCGCCAGGGCCTCGGAACGCATCGGGTACCACTGGCGGTAGTAGTCCCGGATGGAGTCGCGCAGGGTGCGGTACGAGGCGGTCGTGCCGAACTCCTCGACCCACGGGTGCTCGTCCGGCGGGACCGCCTGCGAGGTGAGCTGGCCGCCGATCCAGTCCGTCTCCTCGGTGAGGACGACGCTGCGCCCCGCCCGGCAGGCGGCGAGGGCGGCGGCCACGCCGCCGAGTCCGGCGCCCACGATGAGGATGTCGGGTTCGGATGTCACGGTTCTCCTTGAAGTGCTGGGTGTACGTGGTGCGTTGACGGCCCTCTCCCGGGGCCGGTTCGAGAACGGTCGGAGGTGTTCAGAGGTGTGCGGGGGCCGGGCCGGCCGTCGAGCCGGGCCGGAAGGTGCAGGCCACCAGGGGCTCCGCCGCCTCCTCCCCGGCGACCAGCGCGGCGAGCATCCGCACGGCGGCCGCGCCCAGTTGGGGCCGGGGGATGTCGAAACCGGTGGGGACGGGCCCGTCCGCCAGATCCGGCGGAGGGCTGCCGAGGAGGGCGAGCGAGGCGTCGCGGGGGCAGTCGATGCCGACGAAGTGCGCTGCGCCGTGGAGGGCCCGCCAGGCGTCGCCGGTGTCGGTCTCCTCGGCGACGAACGCGGTCACGCCCTCATCGAGCCAGCCGCGCAGCCGCTCGGCGGTCAGATCGCGCTCGGGGTCGGCGGAGCGGAAGACGGCTGCGGGACCACCGGGCAGCCCCGCCTCCTCCAGGCCCTTGAGGAAACCGTGCTCACGGTCGGTGGAGGCGGGAGCGTCGTCGTCCTCCCGGACGAGCACGATGCGCCGGTGCCCGAGGGCGGCGAGATGCGCGACGACCTCCTGGCTCGCGCTGATGTAGTCCGCGCCGACCCAGGCCAGCCCCTCCAGCTCGTCCCGGCGGCCCAGATGGACCACGGGGAAGCCGTCGGCGACCAGCCGCAGCAGTTCGGCGGCGGGGGCGTGGCGTCCCAGGAAGAGACAGCCGTCGGCGAGCCGCACCCGGTTGAGGGCGTTCGGCCCGGCGGCCCCCGCGCCGCCCGTGCTGGAGCCGGTGAACAGCACCAGGTCGTAGCCGCGTGCCGCGGCCTCCTGCTCGACGCCGACCAGGAACGGGTAGTACGAGTGCTGTACGTCGGTGGGGAAGGTGGACGTGAAGCTGAAGACCCCGAGCAGGTTGTTCCGCGCGGCGGCGAGACGGCTGGCGGCCGGATCCGGCACATAGCCCAGGGCGCGTACGGCGTCGAGGACCTTCTTCCGGGTCTCCTCGGAGATCGTGGCGCCCTGCTTCCGGGCCCCCAGCACCAGCGAGACGGTGGCCTGCGAGACCCCGGCCAGCCGGGCTACCTCGGCCTGACGCGGGCGGGACGTACGGCCCGCGGGGGCGGGCGCCCGGCCCGGCCGGGACCGCTTCCTGGGTTCTTCCACGGTGCTCCTCCGGATCACTAATGCGTATTACTAATGCGCATTAGTGAGTACTGTGAACCTCCGTTCCGCAGGGGTCAAGGGATCGCGCGAGACTTGTTTCGGCCGTGTGCGCAGACGGCCCGTGTGGTGTGGGCACCCGGCCCGTGGCGCGGGGCCCGGCCGGAGCCGGACCCCGGACCGGGGGTCACCAGTCGTGCACGGTCCCGTCGTGGAGCCGGTTGACCGGCAGATACGCGGGCGCGTACGGGTGGGCGGCGGCCAGCTCCTCGTCCAGCTCCACCCCGATGCCGGGCGCCTCGCCCGGGTGCAGATGGCCGTCGGTGAAGGTGTACGCGTGCCGGAACACCTCGTCGGTGAGCGGGGTGTGGCCGGAGTACTCCTGGATGCCGAAGTTGTGCACGGCCAGGTCCAGATGGACGGCGGCGGCCATCCCGACCGGGGAGATGTCCTCGGGGCCGTGGACGGCGCTCTTGATCTGGTACTGCGCGGCGAAGTCGAAGAGCTTGCGCAGCGGGGTGACGCCGCCGAAGTGGGTCACCGCCGAGCGCACGTAGTCGATCAACTGCTCGGTGATCAGGCCCTGGTAGTCGTACACCGTGTTGAACACCTCGCCCACGGCCAACGGTGTGGTCGTGGACCGGCGGACCAGGCGCAGCGCCTCCTGGTTCTCGGCCGGGGTGCAGTCCTCCAGCCAGAACGGCCGGTAGGGCTCCAGGTCCTTGCCGAGCCGGGCGGCCTGGATGGGGGTGAGACGGTGGTGGGAGTCGTGGAGCAGCGGCAGTTCGGCCCCGAACTCCGCGCGCACCGCCTCGAAGACGGCCGGGACGTGGCGCAGATACGCCGCCGTGTCCCAGTCCTCCACCAGGGGGCGGGCCTGCTGGTGGAGGACCGGCGCACCGGTGTCGTCGGTGTCCGACACCCCGTACACCGCCTTGAGCCCGGGGATGCCGGACTGGATGCGGACGGCGGGGTAGCCCTCGGCGAGCCGGGCCCGTACGGAGTCGAGCAGCTCGGGTATGTCCCGGCCGTTCGCGTGACCGTACGTTCCGATCCGCTCCCGGCTCGCGCCACCCAGCAGTTGGTACAGCGGCAGCCCGGCGGCCTTCGCCTTGATGTCCCACAGCGCCACGTCGACGGCGGCGATGGCCGCCATCGTCACCGGGCCGCGCCGCCAGTACGCGCCCCGGTACAGCGACTGCCAGGTGTCCTCGATGCGATGCGGGTCGAGCCCGATCAGCAGCGGGGCGACATGGTCGGTGAGATAGCTGACGACGGCCAGCTCCCGCCCGTTGAGGGTCGCGTCGCCGAGGCCGGTGAGCCCTTCGTCGGTCGTCAGCTTCAGGGTGACGAAGTTGCGGCCGGGGCTGGTGACGACGACCTTCGCGTCGACGATCTTCATGCGTGTGTGCTCTTTCCGCAGGTGGGGGTCGGAGGACGGGGGAGTGGGGCTCAGCCCTTGGAGGCGCCGGAGGTCAACCCGGCCACCAGGTACTTCTGGCCGATGACGGCGGCCAGGACGACAGGCACGGTGATGAGGGATGCGGCGGCCATCAGACCGCCCCAGTCCGTGCTCGCGTAGGAGATGAAGTTGAACAGGGTGACCGGCACGGTCTGGGTCCGGTCGTCGGAGAAGACCAGCGCGAACATGAAGTTGTTCCAGCTGAAGACGAAGGCCAGCAGCGAGGCGGTCGCGGTGCCGGGGGCGGCCAGCGGCAGCGAGATCCGCCAGAACGCGCCGAAGGCGCTCAGTCCGTCGGTGCGAGCGGCCTCCTCCAGCTCGACCGGCAGTCCGGCGAAGAAGCTGATCATGATCCACATGATCAGCGGGACCGAGACGAACATATGGCTGAGGATCAGCACCGTGTAGGAGCCGACCAGGCCCATCCGCGCGAACAGGTAGTACCAGGGGACCAGCAGCGAGATCGCCGGGACGATGCGCGCGACGAGGATCACGGAGCCGGTGCGGTGCATGGAGAACCGCCCCACCGCCCAGGCGGCCGGCACCGCGATCACCGCGGAGAGCAGCGTCGAAATCACCCCGACCAGCAGGGAGTTGCCCATCGACCGCACGATCTGCCCGGCCTCGACGACTGCGCGGAAGTTGTCCAGCGTGGGCGTGAACCACAGCCCGACCGAGGGATCGGTGACCTGCACATTGGTCTTGAATGCGGCGGCGAACATCCACACCACCGGCAGGGCGAAGACCATCGTCACGAGCGTGATGGCGATGCCCCGCAGCCAGGAACCGTAACGCCGGCCGCGCCGGGTCCGCGCGGGGGAGAGAGTGGCACTCATGCGTTCTTCCTTCCGCCCCGGCGGCGCAGCAGCACCACGACACCGATGATGAACAGCGTGAACAGGACCAGGACGGCGGCGGCCAGGCCGTACTCCTGGTAGTCGAAGGTGAGCCCGTAGGCGTAGACGTTGAGGGTCTCCACCTCGAAGTCCGAACCGCCGCCCGCGCCCTTGGTGGCGTAGAGGATGTCGAAGGTCTTGAGCGCGTCGACGGCGCGCAGCACCAGCGCGGTGGCGAGCGTCGGCCCCAGCATCGGCAGGACGACGTACCGGAAGCGCTGCCAGGCGTTCGCCCCGTCCACCAGGGCGGCTTCTTCCGGCTCCTCGGGCAGCGTGGTCAGCCCCGCGAGGAGCAGCAGCGTCATCATCGGCGTCCACTGCCACACGTCGATCAGCATCAGCGTCGGCAGCGACTGCCCGACCGATCCCAGGAACTCCTGCCGGGGCACGCCGACCGCTTCGAGGAGGTGGTTGGCTATGCCGTTGGTGGGGTCGAGGATCAGCAGCCACAGGATGCCGATCGCGACCGGCGTGGCGAGCAGCGGAATGATGAGCACGGTCCGCACCCAGCGCATCCCCCGGAACGGCTTGCGCATCAGCATCGCCAGGGCGAGCCCGAGCACCGTCTCCAGCACCACCGCGCCGACCGTGAAGACCAGGGTGCGGCGGGCGGCGGGCCAGAACCGGCGGGTGTCGCCCAGCGCGTCGGTGAAGTTGCGCAGCCCGACGTGGGCGCTGTCGGCGTTCACCGCACCGAAGGCGTCGGTGAGGCTGAGGTTGAGCGTGAAGACCAGCGGAAAGACGATCATCAGGCCGACGAAGAGCACGGCCGGGGCGAGCATCGCCCACTTGAGCCGCCGGTTGGCCTGCTCGAAGGTCCGCTGTCGCCGCCCGGCCCGGGGCGGCTTCGGGCCCTGCGTGCGGGTGGCGGCGCCCCGGTCGGCCGTCGCGACCCCGCCGGCCTCTGTGGTCTCCATGGCGGGCATCAGGACTCCTTGTGGCGGTTGTCGCGTACGAGGAAATCGGCGAACTCCGCGTCCGCGTCGCGCACGGCCGGCCGGACGGACTGGCCGAGGATGCCCGCGACCAGCGGGCGGCCGACGATGTCCCGGGCCCGGCCGACCTGGAGGACGCGCGGCCGGTCGTAGCCCACGCCGCGCTCCGCGTTGAGCCGCATGGCCTCGGCCAGCTCCGGCGGGAAGGCGGAGAGCGTCTTCGGGTCGGACCACACCGAGGAGCGGGCCCCCGGTATGCCCTCCGACTGGAGCGCGGCCGACATCTCGGGACCGGCCGCCCACCGGATGAACTCCCAGGCGTCGTCGCGCAGTCGGGAGAAGGTGTTGATGCCGAGGCTCCAGGACGGGATGTTGTGCGGCTTCGCCCCGGCCGGCCCGGCGGGGAAGGGGGCGAAGCCGACCCTCTCGCGCACCCGCGACACCTTCGGGTCGAGGAAGCTGCTGTAGATCGCGTCGGCGTCGACGAAGAAGGCGGCCTTGCCCTGCGCGAAGATGGGCATGGCCTGTTCGAGGCTCATGTTGGTGGACCCGGGCGGTCCGGAGCTGGCCAGCAGGCGGCCGTAGTACTCGTAGGCGGCGACGGCCTCGGCGCTGCCGATCCCGGACTTCCCGTCCACGACGAAGTCCCCGCCGTACGAGTAGAGGAAGCTCGACCACTGGGAGACCGCGCCGCTGCGCTGGCCCCGGCCGACGTACCCGTAGAAGCCGTCCTTCCGCCGGGTCAGCTCCCGGGCGCCCTCCATCAGGGCCTCCAGGGTGCGCGGCGGGCCGCCCAGGTCCTCCACGAGGTCCTTGCGGTAGTAGAGGGCGGGGCGCTCGGTCACCACCGGGACGCTCAGCACCTTGCCGGCCGTGACCGACGCCTGGCGCGGGGCCTCCTGGAAGTCGTCCCAGGCGAACCGGGCGTCGTCCGCGACCCGGTCGCTGAGGTCGGCGAGCCAGCCGTTGTGGCCGAAGAGCAACTGCTCCTGGAGCGCGCGGACCATCATCACGTCCACATCGGTGCCCGACGCGTTGAGCTTGACGTTGTAGCTGCTGGCGAGCTGGTCGGCGGTGAGCAGCGTCATGGAGACCCGCCGCCCGATCCGCCCCTCGAACTCCGCGGTGCGGCGCTTGATCGCCTGGGACCAGACGTGGTTGATCGCCATGATCCGCAAGGGTGCGTCGGCCGAGGGCTTGCCGCCCCCGCCCGAACAGGCGCTCAGCGCGCCCGCCCCGGTGGCCACCGCGGCCCCTGCGGCGAGCCTGCCGAAGGCGCGCCGGCTCAGGGGCTGGCTGCTCGTGGACATCCTCGTCCTCGTTTCTCTGCGGTACGTACGTGTCGCGGGCGGGTCCCTGCCGGCCCCGGCGGGACCGGGTCGGTCGGCCTGGTCCAACTGGTAGGACCAGTTGGTCTACGCGGGACCGTAACAGCAGGGAAACCTCCCCGACCAGACCCTGAAGCGAAGATTCCACGGACCGGACGGATCGGTTCCGACGCAATGCGGCCGAGAGGGGGAAGGCCTCGGACGGACACATTCCGCCCGAGGCCCGGTTTCCGCGGGGGCTACCGCCCCGGAGGCGTCCGGCGGCCCTCGGCCTGGTCCAGCAGCGTCTCGATGTGGTTGCGCGCCATCGTGTCGACCTGGACGTCGAGATCGGCCCCGTACGTCCGCAGGCCCAGCATCAGATGCTCCCGCATCCGTGCGCACGCGAGGTCCACGTCCCGCGCCTCGACCGCCTCGAAGATCTCCGGGTGGTGCGGCACGCCGGGCTCGCCGATCGACGGGTCGGAGTTCGAGCGGAGCATCATCTCGAACATCATCCCGCTGATCGAGGACAGCATGATCCTCAGCACCGGGTTCTTGCTGGCCACGGCGATGGCGTCGTGGAAGTCCATGTCCGCCTGGGCCTTGACGACGACGTCGGTCGCCGACTCCAGGGCGTCCCGGGCGGTCCGCATCGCCGCGATGTCCTCGTCCGTGGCCCGCTCGGTCGCCAGCCGGACCATCTCGACCTCCAGCGGGATCCGCGCCTCGATCAGCTGCCGGACGGTGGGCCGGCCGGCCCGGTACAGCGCGTCGTACCCCCGGGCCTGCCCCGAGGACTGCTCGCGGACGAAGGAACCACGCCCCGGCGCCACTTCGATCAGGTGCTGGGCCTCCAGCCGCCGCAGCACCTCACGCACGACGTTCCTGCTGGCGCCGAACTGGGCGGCGAGCTCCCGCTCGGAGGGGAGCTTCGTCCCGACGGCGATCTCGCCGGAGCGGATGTCGTGCTCCAGCTCGCGGGCGATGCGCTCCGTCAGGAGCCCGCGCCGGGCGGGGTCCGCGACCGGACCCGGCCGCGCGGACCCCGACGGGGAAGAGGGGGCGGACGGCTGCATGATCGCAGCGTACAGGCCGTTCGGAGCCCGGGAAGGAGCGGATCGCACAGCCCCCGCCCTCTGGCATCGCCCGGGGCGGTGCGGCGATACTGCGGGACCACCCGGTGATACGAAAGGGACCCGTGTGACCCCCCAACTCCCCGCAACGGCCCGGCTCGGTCTCGGCGGCATGGCGCTCCTGCTCGTCCTGGCCGGCCCCACCCCGCCCGCCACCGCGGCCCCCGCGGACACCGCCCGTACCCCCACGGCGGCGACCGTGGAGGAGCAGCGCCTCGACCGGGCCGCCCCGCAGGAGATCCTGCGGCGCAGCGGATTCGACGCCTTCGCCCCGCGCTTCGAGCGTGCCCTGCAGGATTCCCGCAGCTACGCGCAGGCGGAACGCACGGTGACCCGCCACGCCTCGGAGCTGTGGAAGCGCGCTGTGGCCCGCGCTCAGGGACGTGGACCCGCCACCGGCGACCTGAGCCGCGGCGACGACCGCCCGCTGTACTGGGCCCGGCTCGCGCTCAGCCGCGAACTGCGCTCGTGGACGCCCCGGTTCGAGCTCGACGACGAGCAGCGCAAGGCTCTGCACACCGCCTTGGAGACCGCCTCGCGCGGCCAGGGCGACATCCACCACCCGGGCCACCGGGCGAAGCGGGTCCTCGTCACCGGCTTCGACCCGTTCACCCTGGACAGGGACGTCCGGATCGGCAACCCCTCGGGCGCGAGCGCGCTCGCCCTGGACGGCACCCTGGTCCGGACCGCCGACGGGCCGGCCCGGATCGAGACGGTCGTCTTCCCGGTGCGCTGGGCGGACTTCGCGGAGGGGACCGTCGAGCGGGCCCTCGCCCGGCAGCTGCCGCACGTTGACCTGTTCACCACCATCAGCCAGGGCCGTCAGGGCCGCTTCGACGTGGAGCGCACCAACGGCGCCTGGCGCGGCGGCTTCCCCGACAACGAGAACGCGGCGAGCACCGGACCCGTCCCCGTCACCGACCCCGGCACGCAGCCGCAGTGGACGTCCACCACCCTCCCGTACCGGCAGCTCACCGAAGCGGAGACCGGCCGCTTCCCGGTGTACGACAACACCGAGGTCACCGAGATCCCGGCGGGCGGCACCCAGCCCGTGACCAGGCCCGACGGTCCGACACCCGGCTCGGCGTCGCGGGCCGGAGGCGGCGGCGACTACCTCTCCAACGAGATCGCCTACCGGGTGACCCTGCTGCGCGACCGGTTGGGGCTGCCGAAGCTGCCTGGCGGCCATCTGCACACCCCGATTCTCCAGTTCGGCGCGGACAACACGAACCCGCAGACGGGCGCGGTCACCGACCCGGACTTCGAGCGCAACCGCGCGGACATCGTGCGCCAGGTGCGGGAACTGGTGAGGACGGCGGTGGGCGCGGCCGGCTGAGCTGCTCAGCCGGCCGCGTGTACCTGCTCGCGGCCTGCCGGACTGGGGGCGCGGCCCTCGGTCGCACCGGTGAGGTCGCGGGAAGCGCCGTGCGACGGGTTACGGACGTGATGCCGGATGCCGTCACGGAGCCGATCCGTCGCGCGGGCGACGCGGTCGCCGACAAGGCCATGCGTCCGGCGCTCGCAGGCGCGGTGGCGTTGCTCGAACCGGTCAACGGCTGGTCCAGCGGTTCTTACGGTCTGGAGCTGACGGCCGTACTGGCTGCCGACCGCGACGACGACCCCCGGACCGACGCCACGGAAGTCGGGTTCTGGCTCACGCCCTGCCCCCGCCACCAGGGGAAACAGGGTGCGAGTCACACACGGTGATACTCATTCGGCCTAGCGTCACGCGCCCTGTACGGCGGACGCTCCTAGCGTGAAGGAGCTTTCACAGGCCACTGAGGAGGTCTTCCGATGAACAGTCGCAGCGTCGTCGCCGGCATAGCCCTGGCGATCGTCTCCGTCGCCCCGTTGTCCGGCGTCGCTCATGCTCAGGATCTCGACTGCGTGGACTTCCGCTTCCAGGAGGACGCCCAGGCGGAATTCAACCGGGACTCGAGCGACCCGAACCGGCTCGACGAGGACCGGGGCCCCGACGACGGCATCGCCTGCGAAGTACTGCCCAACCGCAGCGGCGCGGGCACGGTGCCGCCGGTGAGCCCGAGCACCACTGCCGTGCCCCCGGTGAGCCCGAGCATCACTGCCGTGCCCCCGGTGAGCCCGAGCGGTACCGCCGTGGCGCCGGTGAACCCGAGTACCACCGCCTCTCGGCAGGCGGCCCCCGTCGTTCCGGCCCTTCCGAGTCAGGGCACCCGGGCAGGAATCGGCGGAGCGTCCGGCCCGTCCGGTCTCAGCGTGGGCATCGGCCTCACCCTGGCCGCCGGGGCCATCCTGGCCGGCGGCTACCTCGCCGCACGACGCCTGAACCGCGGGTCGCAGCCGTCGTGATCGCACGGCCCGGTGCTGCCCGACCGGCGTCAGGCCCGGCCTCACCCTCCACGGCCGTGACGTCGGCATGGTGAAGGCGGAGGCCGGTGTCTCACCCCTCGACAGGAGGGACGGCCATCAGGCGCCCTGTCCGGTCAGACGGGCGTAGACGACGACATTGTCGGCGTACCGGCGGCCGGCCTGGGAGTAGTCGCCGCCGCAGGTGATCAGGCGGAGGCCCGCGTGGTCGAGGTTGCGGTAGACCTCGGCCGTGGGGAACTCGTTCTTCGGGTAGACGGCGATCCGGTCGACGGTGAACTCGGCGGTGCGGCCGTCTGCGCGTCGGACGTCGATGCGATCGCGGGGGTCGAGTTCGGTGAGTTCGAAGAACACGGCCGGTACTCCGTCCCGGGTGACGTGTCCGGCGATCACCGAGGGTCCGATCGCGCCGGGGGAGGTGCCGGGGCGGTACCAGCCGGCCTTCGCCGGATCCTTCGGCGTCTCCATCGCCCGTCCTGTCGAGTAGTCCCGGTGCCGGGTCGGACGTCAGCTCTCGTGACGGACGACCGAGGTCCGCGCGCGGCGGCGTACGGCGAACAGTCCGCCGACCGCCAGAACGGCCGCGCCGCCCGCGGCGAGGAGGCCCGGCGACTCGACGCCCTCCGTGGTGCCGCCGCCGGTCTCGACGCCGCCCGCCGGCATGGAGCCGACAGCCGCGCCGTTGACCATGCCGCAGTTGGCCGGGGCGGTGGCCTCCTGGGGCAGCTTCGGGTCGAGCTCGCTCCTGCCCGCGCCGAAGTCGTACTTCCCGTCGTCGTTCCGGTCGATGCCGTGCTGCACGACGTGCAGGTCCTTGAGGTGGTCTGGCACGTCCTGGGAGACGGTGATCGTGCGGGAGTACGTCAGCTTGCCGTCCTTGTCCGCGACAGGCATCCGGTCCACCGCGAGGCCGCTGTCCTTGGACGTGTCGCCCTTGGTGGTCAGGGAGATGGTGATGTTCCCGTACTGCGGCAGGCCCTCGGCGGTGGTGACGATGCCGTCGCCGTCCTTGTCGGCGCTCTTGTCCGGGCAACGGAAGTCGTGGCCGTCGGTGGAGCCGTGGATGTGCGGGCGTGCGGCTGACCGGGCACCAGCCCCTGTGCGTCGATCTTCACGGTCATTGGTCTGATCACGACAAGATTTGCCCCGGGCCGGCCGGTCGTGAGCGGGGTCGAGTATCCGGGAGGACGGGTCCATCGAGATCAACCCGCGGATCTCTCCGGCAGTGGGTGCGCCGAAGCCGGTCCTTCTGCGGGCCCGGCCGGAGTCCCCGGGCGCGCCGTCTAGCCGCCCGCCCGGGAACTTCGCTACGCCGGTCCCTGCGGCTGGTGGTGACGGGCCAGGCCGGCCACTGCGGCAGGAATCCGGTCGGCTACGGGCGCGGCCGGGTTGCGGTGTCGAGGTAGAAGGCGTCGATGCTCCGGACGGCCTGCTCGAAGGCGTCCAGGTTGACGGGCTTGGTCACGTAGGCGTTGGCGTGGCTGGTGTACGCGCCGGTGACGTCGTCCGGGGCGGTCGACGTGGTGAGGACGACGACGGGGATGCTCTGCAGGTTGTCATCGGTCTTCAGGACCTTCAGCAGGTCGTGGCCGTTCATGCGGGGCATGTTCAGGTCGAGGACGATGAGGTCGGGCCGGACCGAGTCGGGCGCACGAAGGTGCTCCAGAGCGGCGACTCCGTCGGTGACCTGGACCAGGTTGCGGGTCCCACGCTCGGAGAGGGCTTCTTCGATGAGCATGGCGTCGGCGATGTCGTCCTCGACGAGCAGAACGTCGAAGGGGCGGGTGGGAGTGGTCATCGTCGGGTGCTCCGTGGGTTTTTCGTTCGAGTGGTGGAAGAGCCCAGGCCAGCGGCGCCGGGCGCCTTGGCGGGTCATGTCGCATGCGGCGCCGATCTGCGGGTAGCCGGCACCCGCGCGGGCGGCGTCCGTTGCCGCTTGCCGCTGAAGCCTTTCAGCGGCCTGCTGCAACTGGTCCAGTACGTGGAGCAGGGTCAGCGGATACGCCGGGTCGCCGGATGCGGGAGATGCCGGGGCCTCCCGCAACTGGTGGGCAAGGCGCTCCGCGAGATCGCTGATCCTCGCGTCCGCGATGGCGGCTGTCTCCTGGGGGGTGGTCCGCAATGCGAAGTTCTTGCCTGGCATACCCGGCACTGTAGGCCCCCGAACGGCCCGGCGACAACATCCGTTGTCGGGGGGTCTAGAGTGTGCTGGCCGCAGCCGACCGCAGGCGGCTGCTACAGCGAGGAGCTCCCAGGATGACCGGCGACGAACGGCAACCGTGCCCGCGGAGACTGTCCACATGGACGACCCGGCGCTGGCTTCGCGTGGGAGTGGCCGCGTCCCTGGTGGTCCTGACCCTGCTCGGGGTGGCGGGAGCCTTGGTGATGGGGCGGACCCAGTCGATCAGCAACAACCTCACGGACGTACGGTCCCCCTCCCTGTCCACCGCGTTCCGTCTGGAAACGGCCCTGGTCAACCAGGAGACCGGTATCCGCGGGTACGGCCTGACCGGCATGCCGGACTTCCTGGGTCCCTACCGGCAGGGGCTCGCGGACCAGAAGGCGCATACCCGGTCGCTCGAGGAGCTGCTCCGCGGCGACACCGCCCGGCTGAATGACCTGGAGGCGGTACGGGACGCTGTGGACAGGTGGCAGGAGAGGACCGCCCGGCCGATCGCCGCCGCACCGCCCGGCTCGCCCCGCACGCCGACCGCAGAACAAGTGGCCGAGGGCAAGGCCGCCTTCGACGACATTCGCGTCGCCCTGGAGAGTCAGCAGGAGAGACTGCGAGCGGACCGCGTTCAGGCCAGAGCGGACCTGCAGTCCACGGTGACCCTGCGGAACTGGGTGTTCGGCACCATCGCACTGCTCATGATCGCTCTCGCCACTCTTGTCTTCGAAGGGCTGCGCCGCGGCATCAACCGGCCCCTGGAGCGTCTGGGCGCCGACGCCCGCACCATCGCGGCGGGTGACTTCGGCCATCCCATCACCCCGACCGGCCCGGCCGACCTGCGGCGTCTGAGCGCTGAGATCGATTTCATGCGCCGACGCCTCGTACGGGAACTGGCCTTCACCGAGGAGGCGCGGCTGCGGCTGGACGCGCAGGCCGCGGACCTCCAGCGCTCCAACGCCGAACTGGAACAGTTCGCCTACGTAGCGTCCCACGACCTCCAGGAACCGCTGCGCAAGGTGTCCAGCTTCACCCAGCTCCTGCGGCGGCGGTACGGAGGTCAGCTCGACGAACGAGCGGACCAGTACATCGACTTCGCCGTCGACGGGGCGAACCGCATGCAGACCCTCATCAGCGACCTGCTCAACTTCTCCCGCGTGGGCAGGGTTCACAACGCACAACAGAGCATCGACCTGGACACGGTGCTGGAGGAGGCACTGTCGGCGCTCAGCGTGGCCGTCGAGGAGACCGGGGCGACGGTCACGCACGACCCTCTGCCCAACCTGGTCGCCGATCCCAGCCAGATGGTCATGCTCTGGCAGAACCTGATCGGCAACGCCGTCAAGTTCCGCCGCCCGGGCGAGATTCCGAGGATTCACATCACCGTGGCCAGAGAGTCCGGGCTGTGGCGGTTCACCGTCACCGACAACGGCATCGGTATCCCTCCCGAGTACGCCGAGAAGATCTTCGTCATCTTCCAGCGGCTGCACACCAAGGACACCTACAGCGGCAGCGGCATCGGCCTGGCGATGTGCAAGAAGATCGTCGAATTCCACGGCGGCACCATCACCGTCGACCCGGACTACCGCAACGGGACCCGTATGACGTTCACCCTGGCTCCCGAACCGCCGCAGAGTCCCGCCCCGGGCGCGCTTCCGGAGGCCACTCGCGCGAACGCGGAGCCGGCGCTGTGACCGCAGCCGTGGCACACACCTGACGCGTCCTCGGGCCCGCCCCACTACCGCATCCTCCTCATCGAGGACGACCTGGGCGATGCTCTGCTCGTGGAACTCCGCCACGGCACAGCGCTGCGCTTCGAGCTGAGACCACCCGCACCACCCTGGCCGAAGCCCGCACCGAACTGGCCACCAGCCGGGCGACTGCATTCTCCCGGACCTGCACCTGCCGGGTGGTGGACTGGTCTCAGGGCGACCGGATCGAGCCGATCCGCCCGCTGCCGGCCCTCGTGTCGGACTCGCGTTACGCCGCCGTCGGGGTGGAGCGAGTCGGCCGGGTTGACGGCCGCGGCGTTGGGAAGTGCTCCGTAGGGGAAGGTGTCGCCGGGCTCGCGGTAGGGAGTGCCGACGGCGTCGCCGGTTGCGAGGGCGGGCACGATCTTGCCCACTCTGCGTTGGTCCAGCAGCTTTCGCGCGGCAGGTCCGACCGCAGCCCGAGCACCAACTGCCCGACCCGACGTCGGGGTTCGACCCGTGCGAACCGGCCTGCGATCCGGGCTGTCAGGTCCTCGAACGCCTCCCGTCGGCGGGCAGGGTCTACGCTGTGACCTGCGGCCATCGCACGATCTTCCGTCTTCACACACCGATGATCAACGGTGGCCCAACCCCTGTCCACAGCGCCTCGGGGTCGCGCAGCGTCTGCCTGCCGTCATGTGTCTGGAGGACTTGTGCAACGTGGCGAAGTCTGGTGGGTCCAGTTCGACGAGCGGAGGTTGGTCGTACTGCTGTCGGGAGACGACACGTCCGGGATCCGGGTGATGCAGGTCGTCGCTCCGGCGGGCGTCGACGTCAGCGGTCTGGGCATCGAAGTGACGGTCGGCGCCGGTGAAGGACTGCCGTTCGAAGGCGTGTTGCGGCTCGCTTTCCCGCGTCCAGGCTTCACCCCGTGCACGTGGCTGACCACGGTGTCCCGGGAGGACCTGATAGAGCGTGCGGCCGTCCTGTCCTCCGCGAAGCTCAGCGAGATCGACGACGCCCTCCGACTCACTGAGTACTGTGCATCGTGAAAGCCGCAGCTCAGGTGGGCTGGTGTGCGCGGGGTCTGGGGTGCCCGCGCTGGTGGTGGGCGGGTGACTTCGGTGAAGATCATCGGTCACCGGGAGACCTCGACGTTCGTCAGGACCAGCAGGGCCCGTACCAGGGAGGTCGCCCACTTCGGGTCGGTGCGGACCTTGCCGAGCCCGCGCCGGTTCTTGAGGTGCGCGAAGCCGTGCTCGACCGGTGCCCGGACGGCGGCCAGCGCTTTGGTGGAAAGTTTCTGGCTGCGGGTCAGGGGTCGGTTGCGGGCGGCCTTGTAGCCGGTGATCACCGCCGGTTCGGCGTCCGGACCGCTGTCGTCCAGGCCGACGAAGCCCAGGTCGGCGATGGCGTCGAGCCCGGCTGCGCGGAGATGGGCGGTGAGGTGGTGGTCGTGCCGGCAGGCGGTGATCTCCGAGGTCCGTCCGGGCCGCACCGCGGAGACCCCTGCCAGACGGCCACGGCCCTGCTCGGCCAGCCGGTGCAGCACCCGCTCGGCGACCACCAACTCCTCCCGCTCCGCTTCGACGTCCCCGAGCCGCTTGCCCAGCTCCCCGGCGCGCATGTCCAGCTCGCTCCGACAAGCCGTGATCCGCTCCAACTCGGACATCCCCGCTCCCTCCCCGCAGTCTGACGGCGCATCCGCACAGCGACGGTTCGTAGGCGGACCCTCACGGCAAGCGCAGCAGAACCCGAGAACCGCCCCGACCGCCCTGACAGACGATCTTCATCGTGGACACCGGCCGCCGACCAGCGCGAGCCCGCCAAGGTGCCCCCACACCAGCACACTTGACCTGCAACTTCACGATGCCCACCGCTCATTGACTTGCCTTCTTGATCTTGCATGAGGGCAAGTTAATGTTCTGCACGCCCGTGGCCCGGCCCCGTAGTATCCCCATGAGATTGCCCCCTTCGGCTCGGAGACCATCGGTGACCACCACTGAAGACAGGGAGATCCACCACATATGGAACCTCCTGGTGCAGTGGCTGCACGACAATGCCCCCGCGAGCGCCGCAGCATTACGTCCCTCTGCCGCTGCCGAAGAGATCGTGGCAGCAGAGCAGGCGATTGGTGTTCCCTTTCCGGCGGCGCTCCGTACCTGGCTGATACTCAACAACGGCGTGCAAGTCGCCGACGGCCGTCTGGACCGAGCCCTCGTACGCGACGGATGCTTCCTCCTGGACGGCTACCACCCCCTGTCCACTGCGCTGATCCCCCATGTCTACCAGCGAATGATGCCGGCCCCCGGGGACGTAAATTCCTGCCGGTCGTGGTGGAACCCACGATGGATCCCCTTCGCCGCGGACGACTGGTCGTACGGCTTCTTCATCGACACCGGTAATGACACGATCGGGGAGTGGGGGGACTACGGATATCTCGTCACCGGTGCGTTCCCCTCCCTGGCCGCGTTCTTCGAGTGCGCGCTGGCGGACCTGCGCACCAGGTCCACATAGAACCATCGTCGACGGGAGATCCAAGGCGAGCCGGCTCGGCGGGCGGGCCGGTCAGTGCTCCAGCGTGCCAAGTGCTGGCGGCGATCGTGTTCGTGGCCACGAACGCCTTCACCCAAGTCCGAGCCGAGAAGGGAAGCAGGTATCGATGACCACCCCGCAGATCGACATGGACGATCCGGAGGCCGACGCGACCGGCCCGGACGGCCTGATGTACTACCGCGGCGTGTTGTTCACGGGTGAGATGGTCGAGCAGTATGACGGCGGCCGGATCATGAGCCGGACGACCTATGCCGACGGCATGGAACACGGCCCGTCCCAGGGCTTCTACGCCGACGGCGCGCCTCGATCGGCTGGCGTGGCCGCACAGAACAGGGCGGTCGGCGAGTGGCGTGAGTGGCACCCCGACGGCACGATCAAACAGTTCGACGTCTACGACGACACCGGCAGACTATGTGCCCGGCGGAAGTGGGACGCTGCGGGCACGCTGATTCAGGATGTGACGCAATGATCCTCGAACCTGCCGGAATGTACCGGGAGATGTACCGTGACCAGCACGGTGACCTGCCGTCGATCGCCGACGCCGTCACTCGGTAGACACTGCCCGACCACGCGGAGATCATCGGGTACCTGAACAACGCACCGGCCGGTTTCGCTGTGATGGAGTCGGTGAAACACCTCTTCGAAGAGGGCCGTTGGATCCCCGGCGGGTCGTCGTTGAACTCCGACGGTGTGTGGGTGTGGCGTCAGGATTCGATCGAGTACCTCGCTCAGCAGCCACTGGAGGTCCCCGCCGATTTCGTCAACTACGGGCGGGCCAAGGACTACAGTCCACCAACGGTCGACGCGAGCGACACGTTCTACGACGCGCTGCTTCGCTACTTCTGAGCCCGAGCCCCGGATTCCACTCGCACCGTCCGTGCTCGACCGGTGTCCGCGGTGGCAACGTCAGTGAATCTCACGCTCGTGCCGATGCCGATGTGGGGCGGTTGTTCGACCGGACGTGAGGGGTGGGGACGGACGATGGGCGAGGACGACAACCGCGACGGGGTCGACCGGAGGGTACGCGCTTCGCCGCCGGAAGGACTCCGTGGAGCGAGAGCGGTCCGTACGCTGTGGGGATCGTTCTCGGCGGGCACGGTGGCGATCTCTCCGGACGGGCGGCTCGGGCTGTGCGGAGGGGCGCGTGAACCGGTACGACTGTGGGAGCTCGCCACCGGAAGGCGCCTGTGGGACCTCGGGTCACGCGGCGCGGGCCAGGCGGGGGTCGCCACCGACGGGCGGTGGGTGCTGGCCAGCGGCAAGGGGAGGATCCTGCGGTGCACCCTGACCGGTTGGGCGCTCGGGTCAATGAACCACAAAATCCCCCCGGTTCACCCCGTAAGTGACGCCTTGTGAGGGTCACGCGGGGTCTACCGGGGGGTCGAACAAGATCGCACAGCGAGGCGGGTGATACCCGCGCGGTGGGGTGTGCCTACTCGGAGACCGTGAAGCCCTGGTCCTTGCCGTACTTGACGCTCTTGTCCTGCCAGGCCTTCAGGCCGTCCGCCAGCGACATCGAGGAGACGTACGCCTTGCCGACGGTGTCGTTGAAGACCGAGTTGGCGTACACCTGATAGGGCAGGTACTCCCAGCCGGCCCCGACGTTGTCGGCGGACTCGGCGAAGATGGCGTTGGCCTGCTGCCCGCCGAAGTACGGGAACGGCTTCTCCAGGAACGCCTTGGACTCCAGGTCGGCCTGGGTGGCCGGGAACGCGCCCTGGGTGACCCGGGTGGCCGCGCCGACGCCGGTCGTCGCGTATTCCATGAACGCGTAGGCGAGTGCTTTGTTCCCGGCGCCGTCCGGCATGGCCAGGGAGCTGCCGCCGTTCTCGGCGCTGACCTTGTCGCCCTTCGTCCACTGCGGGAGTGGGGCCACGCGCCAGTCGCCGGACGCAGCTGCGACGCCGGAGGCGAAGTTGGCCGGCATCCACGCGCCGATGGGCAGGGTGGCGATGGAGCCGTCCGCCAGCCCTTGATACCACTCATTGCTCCACGAGCTGATCGGGGCGACCAGCTTCTCGTCGAGCAGTTTCTGCCAGGTCTCCGTGTACTTCTTGGAGCCGGCGTCGGCGAGGTCGACAAGAACCTGAGTTCCCGAGCTCTGGTAGGGGCGCCCGCCGGCCTGCCAGATGAGGCTGGTGGTGGCGCCGGCGTCGCCGGTGTCGTTGGTGATGTGGATCTTCGGATCCTTCTTCCGCAGTGTGCGAGCGGCCTCGACGTACTCGTCCCAGGTTGTGGGGACTTCGACGCCGTGCTTGTCGAAGACCTTCTTGTTGTAGAACAGCGCCATCGGACCGGAGTCCATCGGCAGGGCATGGACGGCCTTGTCCTCTGTGACCGCGCTCCACGGGCCGGGTGTGAAGGTTCTGCCCAGGGAGGACGCGCCGTAGGACGCGAGGTCCTCCACCGAGCGCGCTATCGAGAACTGGCCGAGAGCGTAGTACTCGATCTGTGCCACGTCCGGGGCGCCGGAACCGGCGCTGATCGCGTTCTGCAGGGCGGTGTACTGCTTGTCGCCGGTGCCCGCGTTGACCAGCTCGATGTCGACCTTGGGGTACTTCTTCTCGAAGTCCTCGGCCACCTTCTTGAGGGTGGGTTCCCAGGCCCACACGGTCACCTTTCCGCCCTTGGCCAGCGCGGCCTTGACGTCTTTCGGGCTGCTCTCGGCATCGGCGTCGCCACCGGAGGTGCCGCAGGCGGTCGCGGCCAGCGCGAGCGTGGAGACCACGGCGAGGGCGCCGAACAGTCTGCGCGTGAGGTGCGTTGTCATGGGATGTGCTCCTGGTCGGTGGTGCGAGTGGGCGGGATGGGCGGAGGGCAGGCGCCGGTTATTCCTTGACGCTTCCCGCGGCCAGGCCGGACTGCCAGTACCGCTGGAGAAGGAGGAAGACGGCCACGATCGGCACGATCGTGAGCACGGAGCCGGTGATGATCAGGTCGAAGACGGCCTCGCCGCCGGCGGTCTGGGCCTGAGCGTTCCAGGCGTTCAGCCCGAGGGTCAGCGGATACCAGTCCGGATCCTTGATCATGATCAGCGGCAGGAAGTAGTTGTTCCAGGTCGCGACCATGGAGAAGAGCAGCACCGTGACCGTGCCGGGCATGAGCAGCGGCAGCGCGATCCGGAAGAAGGTGCGCAGCTCGCCGGAGCCGTCGATGCGGGCGGCCTCCAGCAGATCCCTGGGCACCGCCTCGGCGGCGAACACCCACATCAGGTAGAGCCCGAAGGGGGAGATGAGGGAGGGGATGATCACCGCCCAAGGAGTGTTGGTGAGCCCCATGTTGCTGAACATGAGGAAGGTCGGGACGGCCAGGGCGGTGCCCGGTACGGCCACAGCCCCGATGACGACCGCGAAGACTGCGCGGCGGCCGGGGAACTCGTACTTCGCCAGGGCGTAGCCACCGAGGACGGCCAGGACGGTGGCGCCGCCCGCGCCCACCGCGACGTACAGCATCGTGTTGAGCAGCCAGCGGACGAAGACGCCGTCGTCGTAGGTGAGCGTGCGGGAGATGTTGTCCCAGAAGCTGAAGTCGTCGGCGAACCACAGGCCGAAAGAGCTGAACAGGCCCTTCTGGTCCTTGGTGGCGTTGACGACGAGCCATACCAGCGGAAGCAGCGTGTAGAGGAGGACGAGACCGGTGACGAGGGTCAGCGGAATGCTGCGCCGCGGATTCAGCGGGGTGTGCGGTCGCCCTTTGCGCTTCGGCGCCGAGCCGTCGGCGCCGGCTGCCGACGGCCGCGCGAAGTGCGCGTCGGGGGACGAAGCGGGTTCAGCCGCGGCGGTGGCGGGGGAGGTGGTCATCGGTCAGCCCTTCCGCATGCCGCGCAGCTGGACGGTGTAGGCGATGATCGCTGTGATGACGCCCATCACGAGTGCCACCGTGGCGGCGTAGTTGTGCTGCTGGCCCGAGAAGGACAGCGAGTACGTGTACAGGTTCGGGGTCAGGTCGTTCGTGATCGCGTTCGGCGCGAGCTTCTGCAGGATGCTGGGCTCGTTGAACAGCTGGAAGCTGCCGATGATCGAGAAGATGGTGGCGATGACGAGGGCGCTGCGGATCGCGGGAAGCTTGACCGAGGCGATGATCCGCCATTCGCCGGCCCCGTCGATGGCCGCCGCCTCGTAGAGCGAGCGTGGCACGACCTTGAGGGCCGAGTAGAAGATCAGCATGTTGTAGCCCACGAACTCCCAGGTCACGATGTTGCCGATGGATGCGAGTACGAGTGAGGGAGAGAGCGGGTTCGGCAGGGAGACGCCGAAGGCGTCGTTGATGTTGCCGACCAGGCCGAACCGAGTGCCGTAGATGTAGCCCCACATGAGGCTGGCGACAACAGCAGGGACGGCGTACGGCAGGAAGACCGAGATGCGGAAGAAGGACGTGCCGTAGAGCCGCCCGCTGTCGATGGCGAGGGCCACCAGCAGCGCGATGCCCAGCATGATCGGCACCTGCACCAGCAGGAACAGCCCGACTCTCGTCAGCCCCTCCCAGAACTGCGGATCGGTCAGGGCCTGCCGGTAGTTGTCCACGCCCACGAACGACCTGCCGCCGATCAGACGGTCCTGGAACAGGCTGAGATACCCGGCGTATCCGATGGGTGCCAGGAAGACGAGCCCGAACACCACGACGAACGGGGCGGCGAACCCCCACCCGACGAGGCCATGCCTTCCGAGTGGGCGGCGCCGTCGTGGCCTGGGCGGTGGGACTGCCTGTGCGGACGTCGACAGGAGCGTCATTGGTGGTTCCTTGCGTCGGTGACCGACCGGTCGGGAACAGTGCGCGGAGGCGAAGGCCTCGGGGGCCGGAGGGCCGAAAGAAGACTGGTCCGATAGAAATGTTTACGTAATCATCGGCGACGTGATGGTGACACTTCCGCCAGATGGGCGTCAAGCATGACGCGGTGGCGAACAAGCGGGATCCAGGTGATGACCGAGGGTGCGATGGCCGGGCGGGAAGCCGTCGCGTACAGCGCCGCAGGGCTTGCGGAGACGTTCGGGCCGCCGCGTCGGCGGCTGGGGTCGATTCCTGGCGCGAAGGGAGAAACTGCAGGTGGGAGTGGGTTGGACGTTCATGGTGCGCCCTGGTTCCGCCTGCCTGAACAGGCGGGAGCGGTAAGTGTCCGGCTCGGGCGCCGGTGGCGGGGAAGCGCCTGTGTGCGCCGGATGGCGGCCCGTCGGCCGGGAAACCGCCGAAAACGCGGAGCGAAGCGTACGGCGGGGCACGGCTGGCTGTCAGGGGCCGGAGTGCGCAGCAGAATGCTGCCGGGTGCCCCGGTGGTCGAATCCCCCTCCGGAACCCTCTGCATCGGCCCGGGGTCGCCGGCGCCGTCTGGGTGGGCGGCCGACAGGCTGGTGTCTGAGCGCGTCGGCGACCGTCAGGCGGGCGGGCGGGCGGTGCTCGCGCGCACCACAAGGGTGGGTTCCACGGCGAGCCTGCGAGGGCCGTGTTCTCGGCGTTCGATCTGCTCCAGAAGCAGGGTGACACATTGTCGGCCGACCACGTCGAAGTCCTGGTGCACAGTGGTCAGCGGCGGCTGGAAGAACCGGGCTTCGGGCACGTCGTCGAAGCCCGCCACGCTGACTTCGCCGGGAACCGCCCGCCCCGTCTCGTGCATCGCGCGGAGGATCCCCAGCGCCATCTGGTCGTTGGCCGCGAAGACGGCCGTCACGTCGGGGGCCTGCGCCAACGTCCTTCCGGTCAGATAGCCGGACTCCGCCGTCCAGTCCCCGTACAGGGGCGGGTGCACGGGAGCGCCGGCCGCGACGAGAGTGCGCTCCCACGCGTCGGCGCGCCGCCGGGCCGCGAAGGAGTCCCGAGGTCCGGCGACGTGATGGACAGTCCGGTGGCCGAGCTCCAGCAGGTGGCGGACCACGCTCTGGGTGCCGCGGGCCTGGTCGAAGTCGACGTTCGGGTACTGGTGGCCGGTGTCGCCGTCCGCGACGACCACCGGCATGGTCGGCGGCAGGTGCAGTGAAGGGGTGTCGAGCATCTGCGACTCGATCAGCACGATGCCGTCGACGGACTGGAGCATGAGGTGCTGAAAGGCCTGCCGCACGGCCGCCTCCGTCTGCGCCCGGATGCCCATGAAGTTCACTGAGAACCCCGCCTGACGCGCCGCGTCCGCGATCGCCGCCAGCGTCCGCGCATTGCCGTGCGCGCCGACATCGAAGCTGACCACGCCGAGCGCCCCGAACTTACCGGTGACCAGCGCGCGAGCGGCCGCGTTGGGCCGGTAGCCGAGGTCCTGCATCGCGGCCAGCACCTTCGCGCGAGTGTTCTCGTCCACGTTGTCGTGGTTGTTGGCCACGCGTGACACGGTCTGGGAGGACACGCCCGCCCTTGCCGCGACCTCCGCCATGGAGGGCCACTTCCGGGGTGCTCGGCGGCGCGGTGCCCGTGCCTCCTTCTCTGTCACCTGCGAACCGTCCCTTGCCCGAGCTTCGCGGGGCACACGAACGGCGGCCCCATACGCCATGTTGACGCAAACACGATCACGGGTCAAAAACCTTGAACGCGTGTCCGACTCCTTGACATGAACCCGCCGCGCTTCCAAACTTCCGGCAACGTCGTGTTTACGTAAACATAACGTGCTGCTCGGTGATCGAGGCGGTCCCGAACGGCCGACCGCTCCTTCACGAGCTCCACCGCTCCGGACCCCGGTTGCGGTTGTCTGCCGCGCTCCCGCGCGGTGTGCCCAACCCGACGAACAGCACGAGGTATCGCGCTATGCGACTCAAGACTTCTGGGACGGCGGCAATCTTCTCCGCCCTGGCCGCCCTTCTCCTCTCCCTGCTCACAGCCGTGGGCGCCGCCCAGGCAGCACCGCTGACCATCGACAACGGGACGCAGTTCACCGACCCGAACGGCGAACCCGTGCACGCGCACGGCGGCGGCGTCGTCAAGGTGGACTCGTACTACTACTGGTTCGGTGAGGACCGGCACCCCGACAACAGCTTTCGCTACGTATCGGCGTACCGCTCCACCGACCTGAAGACGTGGGAGTTCCGCAACCACGTGCTGACCGAGGCCACCCACCCCGAGCTGGCGGGCGCGAACATCGAACGGCCCAAGGTCATCTACAACGAGGCCACCGGCAAGTTCGTGATGTGGATGCACAAGGAGGGCAGCGCCACCGACTACAGCGAGGCCCGAGCCGCCGTCGCGGTGTCGTCCACCGTGGACGGCGACTACACCTGGCAGGGCAGCCTCCGCCCGCTCGGCCACATGTCCCGCGACATCACGACCTTCGTCGACACCGACGGCACCGGCTACATGATCTCCGCCGCCAACGAGAACGCCGATCTGCATGTCTACCGGCTCAACGCCGACTTCACCGCCCCCGAGGACCTGGTGAACAAGCTCTGGGCGGGCCAGTGGCGTGAAGCCCCGGCCATGTTCAAGCGCGACGGCGTGTACTTCCTGCTCACCTCCGGCTCCACCGGTTGGTCCCCCAATCAGCAGAAGTACGCCACCGCCGACAGCATCACCGGGTCGTGGAGCGATTTGAAGGACATCGGTGACTCCACCACGTACCGCAGCCAGACCGCCTACGTCTTGACGATCCAGGGGACGAAGGGCACCAGCTACCTGTACATGGGCGACCGTTGGGGCAACTCGATGGGCGGCATGGTCGAGGACTCCGCGTACGTCTGGGCGCCGCTGACCTTCCCGACCAGCACCACCATGGCCATGAGCTACTCCCCGCAGCTCACCATCGACACCGTCGCCGGGACCGTGACCGGCATGGACGTGACCTGGGAGTCCCTGACGGCACGCCACAGCGGGAAGTGCGCCGACGTCGCGGACTTCCGCGTCGCGGACGCGGCCGAGCTGGTCCAGTGGGGCTGCGGCGGTGAGATCAACCAGCACTTCTGGATCAAGAAGCTCAGCAACGACCACGTCCAGATCATGGCCCGGCACAGCGGCAAGTGCCTGGCCGTGAGCGGCGCCTCCACCGCGAACGGCGCCCGCGCCGCGCAGAGCGCCTGCGACGGCTCGACGTCCCAGCAGTGGAAGGTCCAGGCATCCGACACCTCCGCGTACGTGCACCTTGTCGCACGGCACAGCGGCAAGTGCCTCGACGTTGCCGAATGGGGCGGTTGGAACGGCGCCGCACTCCAGCAGTGGACCTGCAACAGCGGCGACAACCAGAAGTGGCAGCGCTGGGCCCCCTGACCGCCTGACCGGTCGGACCACCTGGCCGTTGCACGCCGCGCAACGGCCGACGCCGGGCGCCGCTCCTCGGGGCGTCCGCCCAAGCCAGGGACAGGGCCGCGGCCGGCGTAACCGCTCCTGTCCGGACCGGTTCGAAGTGGCCACCGTCCCGGGCCGCCCCATGTCCTCTGCGCCTCCCGGCCGCCGGCCGGGAGGCGCAGAGGCGACAACCCGATTCCACCGTCCATCCCCACCCCGCCCCACAAGGAGCAGGACGTGTTTCCCACCCGCAACCGATCGGCTTTCCCACGGCTCCGGTACGGACCTTCCCGTCTGCCGAGGAGCCTCGCCGCGCTCGGCGTCACCACCGCCATCGCCGCGACCGCCCTCACCGGCGTCGGGCCCGCCGCGTCCCCGGCCAGTGCCGCCGAGACAGCGGCCGCCTCGCTGACCGTCCGCCTGGACCCCAGCTATCAGCACCCGTCCTTCCAGGGCTGGGGCACCGCACTCGCCTGGTTCGCCCATGTCACCGGCGGCTGGCCCGACGCCCAGCGCGATGCTCTGGCCGACGCTCTCTACGGCGCCGACGGTCTCGGCTTCACCATTGCCCGCTACAACATAGGCGGCGGCGACAGCCCTGAGACCACGCCCTACATGCGGGCCGGCGGAGCCGTCCCCGGCTGGTGGAACCGGCCCGGACCGGAGTCCCCGGACTGGTGGGACCCCAACCGGGCCGACCACTGGAAGGCCGACGCCGACGCCGACCAGCGCTGGTGGCTCAGCGCCGCCAAGGCGCGCGGTGCGAACACCTTCGAGGCCTTCTCCAATTCCGCGCCGTACTTCATGACCAACAGCGGTCTGGTTTCCGGCAACTGGAACGCCTGGGAGGACAACCTGCGCTCCGACCAGTACGAGCGGTTCGCCGCCTACCTCGCGGGCGCACTCCAGCGGGCCCAGACCGCCTCCGGCGTCACCTTCGACACCCTCTCCCCGGTCAACGAGCCCGACACCGACTACTGGAAGGCCGGCGGCCGCCAGGAGGGCTCGCACTGGGACCAGGCGTCCCAGGCTCGCATGATCTCCACCATGCGGGCCGCGCTCGACGCCAAAGGCATCACGACCTCGATCGCGGCCATGGACGAGACCAACCCTGGCAAGGCGCGGGCCAACTGGGAGTCGTACGCTCCGGTCGTCCGCGACGCGGTGGGCCAGATCAACACCCACACCTACGGCACGGGGGGCCGCACCGGAGTCCGTGACATCGCCAAGGGCGAGACCACGCCGCTGTGGATGTCCGAGGTCGACCTCGGCGGCAGCATCGGGCAGAACTTCACCGACATGAGTCCGGCGCTCGATCTGGCCCAGCGCATCAACGACGACCTGCGCGAGCTGGAGCCACGCGCCTGGGTCCTGTGGCAGGCCATCGAGGACTACGAGAACATGGCTCCGGGCCGAGAGAACTCTAACTGGGGTTTGATTCAAGCCGACTTCACGCCCGAGGACGTGGCGAGCGAGCCGCTGCGCAAGAACAAGAAGTACTGGGCCATGGGCAACTACAGCCGCTTCATCCGCCCCGGCGCACGGATCGTCAACACCGATGACCCGAACACCACCGCGGCGCTCCGTCCGGACGGCGGCGTGGTCGTCGTCCACACCAACCCGTCCGGCTCCGAGCGTGAAGTCACCTTGAACCTCGACGGGTTCCAGACTGCGGCCGACGGCGCCGTGGAGCGGTGGGCCACCGACGGCACGAGGAACCTTCAGCGCCTCGCCGACGTGGCCGTCGGCGGCCGCACGCTCAAGGCCACCGTCAGTCCCGGCTCCGTCACCACCTTCGTCCTGCCGACGGTCAACGGCGTGAACACGGCGGCCACCACGGCCCCCACCGGCACCGCACGCCAGCTGCTCAACGACAACAGCGGCAAGGCCCTCGCCCTCGCCAACGGCGAAAACGCCGTCGTGCAGCGCGAATCCTCCCCGGCGGACACCGCGCAGCAGTGGAACATCACCAAGGTGTCCGCTTCGGACTGGGGCAACACCGCGGCCTACCGGATCACCAACGTGAAGACCGGCACGGCGCTTTCGGTCGAGGGCGGCACGCTCGGTCTCGCGTCGCCCGCGTCGTCCACCGCACAGCAGTGGATCCGCTCGACCACCGGCGACGGCCACAGCACGCTGATCAACAGCGCGAGCGGTCTGCTCCTGGACGTCACCGGCGCCTCGACCGCCGACGGAGCCGCCGTCGGCGTCTACCGGCCGACCACCGGCGGTAACCAGTCCTGGACCTTCTCGACCGCCGCACCGGACACCTGGGACGCCCTCTCCTTCCGGCACAGTTCCCAGTGCCTCGACGTCAGCGGCGGCTCGTCGGGCGACGGCACGACCATCGTCCAGTACGGCTGCAACGCCGACCAGAACCAGCAATGGTCGCTGCGCCGCGCCGGAAGCGGCTACGCCAACGTCGTCGCCCGCCACAGCGGCAAGTGCCTCGACGTGGGCGGTCTGTCCACGGCTGACGGCGCGGAGGTCTTCCAGTACTCCTGCAACGGCGGCCGCAACCAGGAGTGGGCGGTGCGCGGCACCGGCGACGGGCACATCACGCTGACCGCCCGGCACAGCGCCAAGTGCCTGTCCGTGAGCGGCGCTTCCACCGCCGGCGGCGCGTCCGTCGTCCAGCGCTCCTGCGACGGCGACGCGAGCCAGCAGCTCCGCCAGGGCTGACGCCGGAGACCCGGGCTCCGACCTCACGGCCGGAGCTCGGCCCCCCCCGTATTCCGCGGCTACTCCTCGGTGGGCCCGAGGTCGGCGGTCTCGCGGAAGTCGACGGTCCGGGCGCGGTGACCCGCGTGCAGCTCCAGTACGACGATCTCGTTGGCTCCGGCACGCAGCACCGGTGCTGGGACGTACAAGGACCGCTGAGGGCCGCGCGACCAGTAGCGGCCGAGGGCGAATCCGTTGATCCACACACTGCCCTTCGTCCAGCCGTCGAGGTGGAGGAAGGTGTCCGCCGGTGACTCGACGTCGAAGGACCCACGGTGGAACGCCGGTCCGACGGGCGTGGCGGCACCCGCCGCGAAGGGCAGCGCGGCAAGGTCCGTCAGCGGCAGCGGGCGGCTGGTCCATGCGGCGAGCGGCACGCCGTCCAGCAGAATCTCGCCGAGCAGACCCTTGCGGTCATGGATCCCGGGCCCGTAGTTGACCCGCCCCTGGTTCTCCACCAGCACGCTCAGGGTGCTACCCGGTCGCGGCACGCTGATGGGCAGGGCGTGTTCGTGGTTCTCCCGCTCCAGCACGCCGGCGGGCAGCCCATCGATGAAGACCTGGGCGCGGTCCCGCACCTGCTCCACCTCCAGCAGGGCCGGTCCCGCGGCGGGCAGGACCGCACCGTACAGCACGAAGCCGAAGTCCTGCCCGAGCTGCTCCATGGTGAGCGGCCGCGCAGAATCGACAGCGGTGCCGAGCGTCTCGGCGCATGCCAGGAGGCCGGCGCTCTCAGTGAGGGCCACGGCCCCGAGATCGAGCTTGGGGCCGCGTGGGGGGACCGGCTCGGAGGGGACCGGCGCGTACTTGGCGATCACGTCACGGAAGGCATTGAACTTCTCTGTCGGGTCGCCGGCCTCGTCGAGCGGGGCATCGTAGTCGTACGAGGTCACCGTGGGCCGGTAGGTGAACTTCTCGTTGGCGCCGTTGGTGAACCCGAAGTTCGTTCCGCCGTGGAACATGTAGAAGTTGACCGAGGCCCCGGCGGCCAGCAGTTCATCCAACTCCTGCGCCGCCCGGTCGGGCTCCCGGATCACGTGATGACTGCCCCAGCGGTCGAACCAGCCGATCCAGAACTCGGTGCACACCAGCGGCCCCGTCGGCTGTTCGGCGCGCAGGGCGGCCAGGTTCTTGACCGAGCGGCTGCCGAAGTTGGCCGTGGCGAGCACGCCGGGCAGTCTCCCTCTGGCCACGTCGGCGGGCTGGTCACAGGTGAACAGCGGCACGTCCACGCCACAGCGGCGCAGAGAGTCCGCAAGGTGCTCGAGGTAGGCAGTGTCATCGCCGTACGCCCCGTACTCGTTCTCCACCTGCACGGCGACGACCGGGCCGCCCTGGGTGGCGAGGTGGCGCCGCAACGGGGTCAGCAGCTGGGTGAAGTAGTCGTCGACGGCCGCGAGGAACCGCGGGTCGCGAGTCCGCAGACGAATGTCCGGGTCCGTGAGCAGCCAGGACGGCAGTCCGCCGCCTTCCCACTCGGCGCAGATGTACGGGCCGGGCCGCAGCAGGACGTACAGCCCCTCGGCGGCGGCGAGATCGAGGAAGGCGGCTATGTCCAGGCCGTCCTCCGTCGTGAACGCCTCCGGACGTGGTTGATGGAGGTTCCAGGGCACATAGGTCTCGACGGCGTTGAGCCCCATGAGCCGCGCCTTGCGCAGCCGGTCCGCCCACTGGTCGGGGTGCACACGGAAGTAGTGCAGCCCGCCGGACAGAAGCCGGAACGGTTCGCCATCAAGGGTGAAGCCGCCGTCGTCGATCTGAAGAAGGGACATGTACGGGTGCTCCTGTGCTGGAGGTGGGATGCGCTGTCGTGCGGTGTGTGCCCAGCTTGCTACTGGCTATGTTCACGTAAACATCACTCGGAAGGCAAGCCTCCATGTACGTCAGGTGTCGGCCGACGCGGTGCTCCGCCCGGCTGCCCGCCCCGCCGACGAGCTCCGGGAGTGTGGCCGGGGCCGCGCGGCGTGGCCGCACCTACCCGCTCCTCGTGCCGACAACGGCACGTGCGTTCCGCACGGGTGCTCCGCGTGCGGCGTCCGTGCCACCAGTGCACGCCCGAGCGGTTGCAGGGAGCCTTCGGCCGGGGCGAGTTCGACCAGAGCGGCCTTCAGGTGGCCCGTCGCCCCCGTACCACGTCCCTCCCGAGCAGACCGTCCGTGTGCAACACCGGAGTGCTTCCTGGCGCCAGCGTCACACGCACGACCTCGAAGGCGTTGCTGCCGACCCCGAGCAGCGGTCCCGGCGTGACGGGTACGAAGCCGACGTCGCCCTCGGGTGTGATCAGCGCGGGCGGCGGGTGGCCGGCGGAGCCCAGGTGCCGTGCACGGGCGACCCGGTCGTATGCGGCGAACAGACAGGAGCCGCCCACGCTGTCGGGATCAGGTGCCTCCCGCTGTATCCGCCGCACCAGGTCGTCGAGCCGGGTCAGCAGTTCGCCGGGTGGCAGATCCAGATCGGCGAGGGTCTGCACAGCTGTCCGCAGGCGCGCCGTCGTGGCGGCTGCCGTATGTCCGTGTCTCACGATGTCGCCGACTACCAGCCCCACCCGCAGGGAGGACAGGTCGAAGGCCTCGTACCAGTCACCGCCGACGCTGTCCGCCCCGTCGGCGGGCAGGTACACGCCGGCCGTCTCGGCGGCCGTGCTGCTCGTCGCCGCCGGAGGAAGCAGGCTGCGCCGGAGGACCACGGCTGTCCGATGTTGCCAGGAGAGGTCGGCGGTGCGTGGGCGCACTTCATCCGTGTGCGCAGAGGGACCTGCCGCAGGTCTGATGGATCATCAGGCAAGTCGGCATCCGGTCAGCATGAGGCCCCACGCGTTCCGGGGCTGTCGTCCGAACGGGCGCCGGTGTGAAGGGAAAGTCCAGGTATGAGGCCGTCTCACTCGACCGGAGCGACGTTCCTCACAAACATCGTTCGGCGCGTTCCGGTGTACAGTCGAGACCGCCCTTGACCTGCAGAAAGCAGGCAGGGAGCCGTCTTCGAGGAGTCCAAAGTGCTGCGCACTCTGTTCAAGTCCAAGATCCACCGGGCCACCGTCACCCAGGCCGACCTGCACTACGTCGGTTCCGTGACGATCGACGCCGCCCTGATGGAGGCCGCCGACCTGCTGCCCGGCGAGCTGGTCCATATCGTTGACATCGACAACGGCGCCCGCCTGGAGACGTACGTCATCGAGGGCGAGCGCGGCTCCGGTGTCATCGGGATCAACGGCGCGGCCGCACACCTCGTGCACCCCGGTGACCTGGTCATCCTGATCAGCTACGCACAGGTCGACGATGCGGAGGCCCGTGCCCTCGTGCCGCGGGTCGTGCACGTGGACGCGGACAACCGGATCGTGGCGCTCGGCGCAGACGCCTCGGCGCCGGTTCCCGGGACCCGTACGGAGCGGAGCCCGCAGGCCGTCGTCGCGGGCGGCTGAGAGCGTCGTCCTCGGTGCCGGACGGGCATCGGCCACGTCCACGAACGGGAAAGCAGGAGCCATGGCGGAGAGCGCCGCTGTAGAGATCAGGGACGACCGGGAGCACGGCAGCCTCGTGGCGTACGAGGGCGGTGAAGCGACCGGGACCATCGCGTACTTCGTCATGGACCCGGCTCCCGGCGCACTCGTGGCCGTCCACACCGTGGTCCGGCCCGAACACGAGGGCAAGGGCATCGCGGGGGCGCTCGTGCGGGAGTTCTACGCCATGGCCGCCCGCGAGGGGGTCCCCGTCGTGCCGCTGTGCCCGTACGCGGCGAAGTGGGCCCAACGCCACCCCGACGAGGCGCCCGAGGCGTCGGGCGAGCTCGTCCAGGAGGCCCAACGGCAGCTCAGGAACCACCCCGAGCTGTTCTGACCGCCGGGGCAGCCGGGGCAGCGGGTACGGCGGCGGCGGGGCCGGTGGCGGCCGCAGCGGGTCTGCGGGCGCCGCCCACGCACCGCCCGGACCTCACGCGGTCAGCTCCGTGGCCGACCCGCTCCGGGGTGTGAGGTCCTGGCGGATGGGCCACTCGGTGCCCAGCACCTCGCGCTGAACTGCCGGAGCCAGGGCGGCGATCCGGCCCGGCGCCGCTCCTCGTCACACCTCGCTGCGGTGCGCGAAGATCGCAGTCGGCTTCTGCGGAAGCCAGGGGCCGACATCGACGGTCGTGGTGATCCACGCGTCCTCCGAGCGGGCGTCGTCCGGATGGGCGTGAACGGCGAGAACGCTCGGCAGGGGCATGGGAGCACCTTTCGCATCGGCCTGTGGCGGTCGCGGATCCGCGCGGGTCCGCGCACCTCGGCGGAGTCCTGCCCGTGTCCTTCCCCACGTCCTGCCCACTCCGGGCGGTCCGGTACGCCCCGGCAGTCTGTCGCTGTGGCCTGGCGTATGTGTGGACTCGGCAGGCGCGGGCAGCCGCACCGGGAGACGGTGGAGGAAAGCTCCATCTGTCCTTTTCGTGCCGTTGTGGAGGATCGCGATGACCCACCCGTACCCCGACCCCGTACCGCCCTCGCCGACCCCTCCGCCCGTACCGGGCCCGCCCACTCCGGTGCCGAGCCCGCCCCCCGTGCCGCCGGGTCCCGCACCGGTGCCGCCCGGGCCCGCGCCGGACCCGATCCCGCAGCCGCCGGCCCCCGGCCCGGACCCCGTACCGGAACCGGAGCCGCAGCCCGCCGGGACGTGACCGGAGGCCCGGTCCGGTTCAGACCGGGTACCGGGCCCTGTTCGCCCGTTCGGGCAGAGGGGGGAGCGCCCGGGCGACGGTTGTCGTCCGGCGCCTACGGCCCGCCCCGGTGAGACCGGGGCGGGCCGGTCTGCTCCGGTCTCACCGCCCGGTCAGTCACCCCGCTCGATCAGCGCGTCCACATGCGCGAGCCCGCTCTCCGCCGCGATGGCGTCCATCGACTGCGCGTCCCGCACCGTCGCGAACATCACCGCCCCCTCGTGCCCCGGGTCCTCGTCCTGGCCCGCCACCAGCCGGAATCCGTACACCGCCGGACGGGGCAGGCTGTTGTACGCCCACGGAGTGGAGAAGTAGTACGCCCCCGTGTCGTACAGCACCACCAGATCATCCTCGGCCAGCTCCGGCAGCTCATTGCCGTACGCCACCACGTCCCCCGCGAAGCAGCACGGTCCCGCGATGTCCTGCGCCACCACCGGTCCGTCCTTGGGAGCGCCGTCCGGGCCGAACGCCCCGATCCGCAGCGGCCAGGCGCCGGGCATCAGGACGGTGCGGGTGGCGGTCTGCGCTCCCGCGTGGGTGAGCGCGATCCGGCGGCCTCCGGCGTCCTTGGTGTACTCCACCCGGGCCCCGATGAACCCGTTCTTCGCCAGCAGCGACCGGCCGAACTCCGTGACCAGGGCGTAGCGCCCGGAGAACAGGCCGGGAGCGGCCGCCGCCAGGGCCGCCACGTAGTCCGCGTACGTGGGGTGCACGGTCTCGTCGGCGAAGTTGACCGGCAGTCCGCCGCCGATGTCCAGACTGGTGATCTGCCGGACGCCCAGCGTGGCGTTGATCTCCTCCGCCAGTTCGTGAGTCCGTGCCACCCCGGCCGCGATCAGCTCCAACGGGCAGCCCTGGGAGCCCACATGGGCGTGCAGCCGGGTCAGCCACGGCCGGTCCCGGAAGGCCGCCACGATCGCCTCGCGGGCCCCCGGGTCGCGCAGGGCCACCCCGAACTTCGACGTGTCCGTCGCCGTGCTCATCGGCCCGATCGAGCCACCGCCCACCTGAGGATTGACCCGCAGCCCGAGTACCGAGGCGGTGCCGGGGTTCCGGAGGGCGTCGATGCGGCGCAGTTCGTCGAGGCTGTCGGCGTTGACGGCCACGCCGAGGGCGAGCGCCAGCCGGATCTCCTCGCGGGTCTTGGCGGGGGAGTCCAGGACGATACGGGACGCGGGGAACCCGGCCTCCAGAGCGAGGCGCAGTTCACCGGGGCTGGCCACCTCGCACCCCATCCTGCAGTCGGCCAGCAGGCGCAGCACGGGGACGAGGGAGCATGCCTTGGCGGCGAAGGTGTGCAGCACCCCGGGCGTGGCGGCGAAGGCGTCGAACAGGGACCCGACGGAGGCGCGCACCCCCTCCGTGTCGATGAACCCGGCGACCGGCCCGCTCTCGCCCAGCAGCCCCTGTCCGACGGCCGCCCGGATGACGGCGTCGTAGCGGGCGGCGGGGGGCGCGGTGGAGGGGGGCGCGGTGGAGGGGGAGGCCGGCGGTGCCGGGCCGCCCCCGTCGTCTGCTGAAGTGGCGGAAGTAGTCGTCTGCGTCATACGGCCAGAGTCCCTGATGTCTGCCCCCGGGTCTTCGGCGGAACGGGGAGGCGTTCGGTCGCCCGCCTCGCGCGCGGGTGAGCGCCCCCGACGGTGTCAGGCGATCAGGCCGACCACGGCCTCCGGCGTCAGCATCCGGAAGGTGAAGGCCTGGTGGAAGTAGAGCTGGACCGTGGTGGCGTCGTGGGCCGCGTAGCCGATCGACAGGTCCTGGCCCAGGCAGAGTTCGAAGTCTCCGCCCCGGGTGGACAGCAGCACCCCGCCCTTGACGGCGGGAGCCCAGAGGATCTCGTCGTCCACCAGTCGGCTCAGATGCGTCTTGACCGGATATCCGTGGTCCGAGGTCTCGGCCGCCTCGGTGAACGCGTCCGCGCCGAGCAGCAGCCGATACGGTCCGTCGACACCGGCCAGCCGCAGCCGTGTCACCGCCTGGCTGACCGCCACCGGATAGTCCCGCGCGTCGGCGGGCAGCGGCAGCGGCTCGTGCGAGGAACCGTCCCGCAGACCGGTGATCCCGGCCGCGCCGTATCCGTCGATGATCGCCATGTCCTCGGCGAACGCACAGGTGCGTGCCGCGTCCTTGACGGGCTGCCAGTCGCTGTCGGCGGAGCCGCGCTCCACGTCGTCCACGGCCTGGCGAGTCACCGTGAACGGCACCCGCCACTCGACGACCGGCATCGACGTGCGGGCCCGCGCCACCACGTCCGGGGTGGGCGGATCGATGTCGCGCAGGTGGCCGTCGCCCACGGCGGCCAGCGTCGGACCGTCCGGATCGGACACGTCGACGACCCTGCGGCCGGCGACATGGCGGCGGAAGGTGCGCCGGGCCTCCTCTTCGATCTCGGCCCAGGCGGACGGGGTGACCGGTGCGAGTTCGCGGTGCAGATTGTTCATCACTGGGCACTTTCTTGCAGGCTGCCGATGCGCAGCGAACCGTGGTCGGGACCGGCCGGGACCGGCTCCTGCCGGACCGAGGCGGCAGCCGGTTCCTGCTGGTCGGAAGCGGGGGCCGGTTCCTGCCGGACCGGTGCGGAGACCGGTTGCGGCCGGTCCCCGGAGCGGGCGGGGGCGGCGGGGCGTCGAGGAAGTCGGCGCGGGGGGCGAAGAAGAGCGAGCCGGTGACCGCGGTGGAGAAGTCGAGGATGCGGTCGTGCGTCCCGGGCGGATCGCCGAGGAACATGTTGCGGAGCATCCGCTCCGTCACGTCGGGATCGGCGGCGTACCCGATGAAGTACGTACCGAACTCGCCTTTCCCGAAGCTCCCGAAGGGCATGTTCGCCCGCAGGATGTCGCGTTCGGTGCCGTCCGGGTCGGTGATGGTGTTGAGCGCCAGGTGGGAGTCCGCGGCCTTGTCCTCGTCGGGGAACTCGATGTCGTCGAGTTTGGTGCGGCCGATGACCCGTTCCTGCTCCTCGACGGAGAGCGCGTTCCAGGACGTCAGGTCGTGCAGGTACTTCTGTACGACGACGTAGCTGCCGCCCTCGAAGTCCGGGTCGTCGTCCGCGCCGACGAGCGCCGCCGCGCGGGCGTCGTCGCCGACCGGGTTCTCCGTACCGTCCACGAAGCCGAGCAGGTCCCGGTGGTCGAGGTAGCGGAAGCCGTGCGTCTCGTCCACGATCCGCAGGGCCCCGCCGAGCTTGTCGAGCAACTGGGCCGCCCACGCGTAACAGACGTCCATCCGCTCGGCCCGGATGTGCAGCAGCACGTCGCCAGGGGTCGCCGGCGCGTGGTGCAGCGGCCCCCGCAGCTCCGGGAACGGGTGGAGGTGAGCGGGTCGGGGCCCGGCGAACAGCCGGTCCCAGGCGCTGGAGCCGAACCCCGCCACACAGGCGAGATCGGCGTCCGGGAACCGGAAGCCGAGCGACCGGGCCACCGACGCCAGATCCGGCAGCACGTCCCGTACCGCGCTCTCGCCGCCCGGCTCGATCGTGCCGACCAGGATCAGCGCCGCGTTGGTCAACGGTGCCACGACGGGCTGTACGGAGACGGGATCGGGGACGGCGTCGGGCATGGGCGCACTCCACTACGACGGTGAACGGACGAGAGTGACGAGAGTGAGCAGGGCTCGCAGCCACTAACCCACGCCCCGCACACGCCCGCACGCCGGGAGCGCCCGGCCGGGGGAGCACCCGGACGGGCGCTCCCCGACCGGGTCGGCCCGCTTCGACCTCGGCCGGGTGCCCGCCTCGACCTCGGACCGGGTCAGCCCGCTTCGACCTCGGACCGGTCGCCGCCCCAGAGCGTGTGGAACGAACCCTCCCGGTCCGTACGCCGATAGGTGTGCGCCCCGAAGAAGTCCCGCTGGCCCTGGGTGAGCGCCGCGGGCAGCCGGTCCGCGCGCAGGCCGTCGTAGTACGAGAGCGCGGCGGCGAAGCCCGGGGTCGGCACGCCCTGGCGCACGGCCTCGGCCACCACCGCCCGCCAGTCGTCCTGCGCCGCGCCGATCTCCTGCCCGAACTCCTTGTCGGAGAGCAGGCTGACCAGGTCCGGCCGGTTGTCGTAGGCGGCGCGGATGCGGTCCAGGAACGCCGCCCGGATGATGCAGCCCGCTCGCCAGATCGCTGCCACGGAGCCGAGATCGATGTCCCAGTCGTAGGCCTCGCTGCCTGCCCTGATCTGGTGGAAGCCCTGCGTGTACGAGACGATCTTGGAGGCGTACAGGGCCCGTTCCACCCGGTCCGCGAACGCCGCGGCCGCCGCCCCGTCGAGCGGCGTCGGAGTGGGCCCCGGCAGGCCGCGCGCAGCCTCCCGCAGATCGGCGTGGCCGGAGAGCGACCGGGCGAAGACCGCCTCGGCGATCCCCGATACCGGGACGCCGAGATCCAGCGCGATCTGCACGGTCCAGCGCCCGGTGCCCTTCTGCTCCGCCCGGTCCTGCACGACGTCGACGAACGGCTTGTCGGTCGCCGCGTCCGTGTGGGCGAGGACCTCCGCCGTGATCTCGATGAGGTAAGAATCCAGCCGCCCGGTGTTCCACGTACGGAAGACGTCGGCGATCTGCGCGGGGGAGTACCCGGCGACGGCGCGCAACAGGTCGTACGCCTCAGCGATCAGCTGCATGTCCGCGTACTCGATGCCGTTGTGGACCATCTTCACGAAGTGGCCCGCGCCGTCGGGACCGATGTGGGCGGTGCACGGCGTGCCGTCCCCGGCCCGCGCGGCGATCTTCTCCAGCATCGGGCCGAGCGACGCGTAGGACTCGGCCGAGCCGCCCGGCATGATGCTGGGCCCGTTCAGCGCGCCCTCCTCGCCGCCGGAGATGCCCACCCCGACGAAGTGGATCCCGCGCTCGCGCAGCTCCTTCTCGCGGCGGCGGGTGTCCTCGAAGTGGGCGTTCCCGCCGTCGATGATGACGTCGCCCTCCTCCAGCAGCGGCGCGAACTCCTGGATCACCGCGTCGGTGGGGTCGCCCGCCTTCACCATGATCACCAGGCGCCGGGGGCGCTCCAGCGCGGCGACGAACTCCTCGGGCGTGTGCGCGGCGACGAACGTGCCCTCGTCGCCGAACTCCTCGACCAGGGCATCCGTACGGGACGTGGTGCGGTTGTGCAGGGCGACGGTGTAGCCGTTGCGGGCGAAGTTCCGGGCGAGATTGCGGCCCATGACCGCGAGTCCGGTGACACCGATCTGAGCAGTGCCGCTCATCTGTGTGCTCCTGTGATCCGAGTGCGACGGTGTGTGGGGTGGGTCCGGTGCGTGGGACGGTTCCGGTACGTGAGGCGGGTCCGCCATACGAGTGCTGCGCTTCGGCCACGGAGTACGGGCCCGGGGACATCCGCGTTCAGGGGTGGACGCTCGCCGACGGTCCGCTCAGGGCGCGGGTGAAGCGGTCGTGCCGCCGGTGGCGGGGCCGGACCCGGGAGCGCCGGGGGGCGGCCCCGGCTCCAGGAGCGCGTCGTCGTCCCCCGGCTCCGGGATCACGTGCATCGCTGCCTCCTCGGCCGACGCCGCCGCCCCGTCGATGCCCACGTCGCTGGCGGTGAGGGTCGCCGGGACGGTCCCTTCCGCCTGCTGGGTCAGCCGCCCGGCGCGGGCGATGCCGACCTCGTTGTCCCAGGGCTCGCCGTCGCCGCCCGCCAGGTCGCCCACACCGTCGCCGAGGGAACCGTCCGGCTCGGGGACTTCCCTGCTCAGGCGGGTTTCGAGGGACTCGCCGGTGTGCTGCTCCGGGGCCGTGGTGCCGAGTCCCTCGACCACCCACGGGCGGTCCGGCGGAGCGTAGCCCTCGTCCAGCGGGTCGCCGGTGCCGGACGGGTCCATGAGCGTGTCCTCGGCCCCGAGCTGCTCGGCGGGGTCGGAAGCCTCGGGTTCCTGGGGCTGGTAGACGTCGTCCCCCCAGTCGGTGTCGCTCATGGCGCGTCCTTTCCTCCGGGAGTGCCGAATACCACTGTCCCCTGTACGCAATTCCACTCCGGTCCCGCTCCGGCCGCAAAGGGAAGATCGGGTTCTGGTACCCGGCGGGGGCGGCGCGAAGCGGTCCGTACGCAGGTCGCGCCGCGTTCCCCGGCGCGCGGAGACTCTTGGGGCGCCGGGCCGTTCGCATCGTCGAACGCCCCGCACAGGGTGATCCTCCATGGGGTACGGACAGCAGTCGCCCGGCGGCGATCACCAGCAGCAGGGGCCATGGCCGCCGTACGCGGGACAGCCGCCCGCTCCCGGGGGCCGCGCGCCCTGGAACGCGCCTACCGAGCCGACCGGGCAGCCCACCGCGGCCTCTGCTCCCTGGAGCGTGCGCCCCGGCCCGCCCCCGTCCCGCGGCGGCCGCCGGAGCTCGGTCGTCGCCGTCGTCGCGGCCACCGCCGTCGTCCTCGCCGCCGGGATCACCGGGTTCCTGATGCTCGGCGGCGACGGAGACGACGGAAAGCCGGACGCCGGATCCACCGGAGCGGACGTCGTCTCCCCGTCCGCGTCCCCGGGCGAGCCCCGCGGCGGGGCGAAGGACGGGACCGCGCCCCTCGTGCCCGGCTGGAAGACGGTGATCAACCCCAAGCGCGGCGTCGCCTTCGACGTGCCGGAGGACTGGGCGCTCAAGTCGTCCGGCTGGGTGACTTACGTCGCGGAGAACAGCGACCCGGCGGAGACCCCGCTCGTCGGGTTCTCCGCCCCGGCCATCCTCAAGGAGAAGTGGTGCCGGTCCGACGACGACGGCAACGGCACCCAGGAGGACACCCCGCTCGCCTCCGCGGGCTCCCGGGGTGAGCCAGCCGCCCGCAGCACCGCCGAAGCGGCCCGGGAGAACGCCCGCCTGTGGGTCTACGGCACCTACGCCCAGCCGTCGAAGGAGAAGGTCACCACCGGGGCGGCGAAGCCGTTCATCACGAAGTCCGGCATCACCGGGCGCGTGGCGACGGCCACCTCGACCGGGGTCGACGGAACGTCGGGGCCGCTGCGCCTACGACGGCAAGGCGACCGCGTTCGCCTTCGAGAGCCCGGCGGGTGAGACGGTCTCCTGGACGTTCGTCGGCGTAAGGGGAGTCGACGACGAGGTGCCCGAGCCGACCGTGCGGAAGATCCTCGGCACCGTCCGGCTCGTCGACAGCACGTCCTGACGGGGCCCGGCCCGGCCCCGGTGTCCGCCCCGGCCGGCGCGGACCGGGGCCCTTCCCATCCCCCGTACACTCGGCCCATGGGACGCAGCGCCGAGCCGAGTGAGTGCCCGCACCGGGCCTCCTCCGCGCTGCCCCCGGTCGCCGCCCGCGCGGCCGTGCCCCCGGCGCCCGCCGACGCGGCGCCCGGAACGGGCCGTACCGCACTGCACGGCCACGGCTAGCGGTCTTCGCGACCGTTCCCGACAGCCACATCCGGCGTTCCCGGCCCCAGGCGTGACCGCCCGGCCCGCCCCCTCACCGACACCACTTCTCCGCCGCGCCGAGCGCCGGAGCCCACCGTCGCCTCCGGCGTTCGCCGGACGCGCGCGTTCCACGATCGGCTCCACAGCACCACGCGGCCCACGGCGCATCCGCCCGTGCCGTTTCCCGGCGACGGCCGCACCACTTGGCCGCGCCACACTCGAAGGGATCATCGTGAAGCTGAGCGACCTCATGGCCGGGCAGGACCACCACGTGCTGCGGGGAACCCCCGACCGCACGGACGTCACCGCCGGCGCGACGTTCGACGCGGACCGGGTCACCCCCGGCTCCGTCTTCGCCGCGGTGCCCGGCCATGCCGCCGGCGGTCCGGACGCCGTCGCCCCGGCCGTCGCACGCGGTGCGGTCGCCGTGCTCGTCGACGAACAGGCGCCACCCCTGCCCCCGGCGCTGGGCGACGTGTGCGCCGTACGCGTCCCCGACGTCCGCAGGGCTGCCGCCGTGGTGGCCTCGCGCTACTTCGGCGAACCGGGCCGGGCGATGGACCTGGTCGCCATCACCGGGACCAACGGCAAGACGTCCGTCTCGTACATGACCGAGTCGGTGCTGCGCCTCGCCGAGCAGGCCCGGGTCGGAGTGATCGGCACCGCGGGCAGCCGGATCGGGGACGAGCTCATCCCGATGCCGCCCTCGGTGCTCACCACCCCCGAATCGCCCGATCTCCAGTACCTGCTGGGACACATGCGCGACCGGGCCTGCGGCAGCGTCGTCCTGGAGGCCACCTCGATGGGGCTGCTGACGCACCGCCTGGACCGTACGTTCATCGACGTCGGCGTCTTCACCAACCTGACCCAGGACCACCTCGACGACCACGGCACCATGGAGAACTACCGCGACGCCAAACTCCGCCTCTTCCAGGGCCTGTGCCGACGCGCCGTGGTCAACGCCGACGACCCGGTGGGCGCCGGGATCCGGCAGCTGATGCCCGGCGCGGTGACCACGTACGCGCTGGACGGCGACGCGGACTACCGCGCGAGCGATCTCGTCGTGGACGCCTCGGGCACCCGGTTCACGCTGCACCACGACGGTCGCAAGTATCCGGCGGCGATCCCCGCGCCGGGCCGGTTCTCGGTCTCCAACGCGCTGGCCACGGTGGCCGCGTGCCACCTCCTGGGCCACGGTCTGGCCGGGCTGGTCGACGCTCTGGAGCGGATGCCGCAGATCCCCGGCCGCTTCGAACGCCTCCGGACCCCCGAGGGCACCTCGGTGATCGTGGACTACGCCCACTCGCCGGACTCCCTCAGCAAGGTCCTCACCACGATCCGGGGCTTCGCCCGGGGCCGGGTCATCACCGTCTTCGGCTGCGGCGGTGACCGAGACACCACCAAGCGCGCCGAGATGGGCGCGATCGCGGGCACCCACTCCGACCTGTGCGTGCTCACCTCCGACAACCCGCGTTTCGAGGACCCCGAGGTCATCCTCGACCAGATCGCGGAGGGCATCGCTTCGACCGGGACGCCGTTCGAGCGGCTCACCGACCGCCGTCCGGCCATCGCCGCCGCGCTGGCGGAGGCGGGGCCGGACGACATCGTGCTCATCGCGGGCAAGGGCAGCGAACCGCACCAGAGCGTCCGGGGCGAACTGCTGCCGTTCAGCGACATGGCCACCGTGCGTGAGCTGATCGGCGCGTAGGCCCGGAGCCCGTAGGCCCTTGGGCGTGCAGGCGTGCAGGCGTGCAGGCGTGCGGACCAAGATCAATGCGTTGGCGTTGGCGGCGCGTGTGCTGGGATGCTGGCCCGGCCGCGCCGAACGCCGGACGGGGCAGCAGCGGGGGAGCGGGCGCCGTGGACATCTTCAGGACGAAGAGCGGTCGGGTACGGGGGCGGCGCGCCGCCCGGGACCGCGGAATCGTCTCCGTACGCGGACTCCCTTACGCGGCACCGCCGTTCGGCGCCCACCGGTTCCGGGAGCCGCGGCCGGTGGAACCCTGGGACGGCATACGGGACTGCGCCGCCTTCGGGCCGGTCGCTCCGCAGTCGGCCGAACTCCCGGGCGCGCCGACATGGTCGCCCGGTGACGAGGACATCCTCACGCTGAACATCTGGACGCCCGCCGACGGACCGGGCGGCCTGCCGGTACTGGTCTGGATCCACGGCGGCGCGTACGTCTTCGGGTCCTCGGCCCAGCCCGACTTCGACGGCACCGCACTGGCGGGCCTGGGGCTCGTCGTCGTCACCCTCAACAGCCGCCTCGGCTTCGAAGGGTTCGGCCACGTCCCCGACGCCGACGGCGGTGCGGCCTTCCCGGACAACCGGGGCCTGCTCGACCAGATCGCCGCCCTGGAGTGGGTCCGCGACAACATCTCCGCGTTCGGAGGCTCGCCCGACCGGGTCACCCTGGCCGGGCAGTCGTCGGGGGCGACCTCGGTCGCCTGCCTGACGGTGGCCGACCGGGCGCGCGGCCTGTTCCGCCGGGCCGTCCTGCACAGTGCCGTCAACTCCTGCGCCACGGTGGAGCAGGCGGCCCGCACCACGGCCGAGGTGGCAGCGGCGGCCGGCGTGCCCGCCACCCGCGCCGGGCTGCTCGCCGCCCCGCCCCAGGCCCTCGTGGCCGCCGCGGACCGGGTCTGCGAACGGTACGCACAGGACCCCGCCTCGGGGCAGCGCCACTACGACCCGGCGATCTACGGCCCGGTCGCCGACGGCGTTCTGCTGACCGCCGACCCGCTGGAGGCACTGGCGGCCGGAGCGGGCGGCGCGGTGGAGCTGCTGGTCTGCCACACCACGGAGGAATACTGGCTCCTGGACGCGGTCGGCAGCAGCGCGAAGATTACAACGGAAGATCAACTGACGTGCTTCGCCGCCGACTTCGGACTCCCTGCCTCGCTGGTCGAGGGCCACCGCGAACGCCTTCCGGACGCGCCGGTGCTCGACGTCTACCTGACCCTCTACTCCGGCCTCCTCTTCGCCGAGTACAGCTGTCGCCTCGCCGAGGCCCATGCCCGGGCGGGCGGCCGGGCCTTCCTCGCCCGCTTCGACCGCCGCCGGGACCCGGCGGGGCAGCGGGCGCGTGCCTGGCACTGCGCGGACATCCCGTTCGCCTTCGGCAACCTCCACGAGGAGAGCCTCCACTTCCTCGTCGGCGGTCCGCCCGGCGCGGCCGACGAGGAGCTCTCCCGGCGGATGGCAGGTGCCTGGGCCGAGTTCGCGACCCACGGCGAACCGGGCTGGGGGCCTCTGGACTGCCCCGCCGGAAGCGGGGAGACCGTACGGGTGTGGCGTACGGCGGACGAGGGGGCGGACGAGGCCCGGCAGCCGGGAGGGGTACGGGCCGCAAGCGTGCGCGGGGCGAAGGACGGCTTCCGCGACCTGTGGCGTACCGCCGGACTGCCCCTCCTGGCGCCCTGAGCCCCCGAACTGCCGGCTGCCGCGCGGGCGCCCGGCACGCACGCCCCGCAGGGCGGCGCGGCGGGCGCGTGCAAGCAACTCGCCGCCTCCGCC
>NTHE01000062.1 GCA_002551355.1 Streptomyces sp. man185
CGCACTGAACTGGTCCACCTGGAGAAGACGCCACCAGGCCATCGCCCGCCACTGCCACTACCGAAAACGCAGCTCAGGACACGAACCGCTGCTGGAGTACTAAGTCCTGATCGGTGCGGCCGATCTGGCGGCCTGCTCGATCTTCGCGCAGTAGACAGCGCGCGCCTCCTCATCGATCCGCTGCTCGTGTTCGGCGCGCAGCCCGGTCCGGCCATCCAGGCCCTCGCGCAGGATGTCAGCGTGCCCGGCGTGCCGGATGGTCTCGCCGAGGACGTGGACCATGATGGCGAGCAGGTTTGTGTTGGAACTGGGCTCCGGCCACCACGGCACGTGGCCGGGGGCGTCGAGGGGAAGCTCGTCGATCGTCGCATCCGAGTGTTGCCACGTGCACCGGTAGAACCCGATGATCTGATCGCGTGTCTCATCCGCGGTCGCCCACAGATCGCTGCCGTCGTGGTCCTGCCACCGGGGCAGCGGCTCCGGCGAAGGGCGGTCGAAAACCTCGCCGAAGTATCTGGCCTCGACACTGGCCACGTGTTTGACCAGGCCGAGGAGGTTGGTCCCCGTCGCTGTCAACGGCCGGCGGGCGTCGTATTCGGACAAGCCGTCGAGTTTCCAGAGCAGCGCCACGCGGTCCCGCCGCAGTCTCCTGTGCAGGTTGTCCTTCGCGAATTCGTCGATCATGCGGCATGAGCCTGCCATGAGCTGCTCGTGGCCTCAAGATCCCCCGCGTCCGGCCGAGGTCGCGGAGTCGCTCATCTCGTCGCCGATCTCCAGGCTCGCGCGGACTTCGGACCGCTGGATCGAGCCGTGCCAGTCGCGATGGGTTCGAGATGGATTGTCTCTCCGTACGGGATGCCACTGACACAGTTATTGGTCTATACCTTGACTGGATCATGCCAAACCGTTTCAGTGTGCTCACACCCCCATCACGGTCGTGACCAGATGCTGCGCACCTCAGTCCGGGCGACCGTCGCGCGTATTGGAGTGATCGCGTGCTCAGACATCGCATCGTGAGAACGCTCATGACCCTGCTGCTGGTGACGGGCCTTGCCGTGGCCTTCGCTCCGGCGGCCTCGGCTGCCCCCGCGAAGGCCGCCACCGGCCCGTGCGACACGGCAGGCAACTGGCAGGCGGGCGCCTGGTACACGGCAGGCACCGTCGTCCGCTTCAACGGCAGCTACTACATCGCCGAACACGACAATCCGGGCTACGACCCGACGATCAGCACGTGGTATTGGGACCCCTACAACTGCGGCGGCGGCAACCCGCCCACCACGGGCTTCCCCGTCAGCCAGGCGCAGTTCAACCAGATGTTCCCGAACAGGAACGCCTTCTACACCTACAGCGGCCTGGTCTCCGCGCTGAGCGCCTATCCGGCCTTCGCCAACACGGGCAGCACCGAGGTCAAGCGCCGAGAAGCGGCGGCCTTCCTGGCCAACGTCAGCCACGAGACCGGTGGACTCGTCCACATCGTCGAGCAGAACACTGCCAACTACCCGCACTACTGCGACTGGAGCCAGTCCTACGGCTGCCCGGCCGGACAGGCCGCCTACTACGGCAAGGGCCCCATCCAGCTCAGCTGGAACTTCAACTACAAGGCCGCGGGCGACGCGCTCGGCATCGACCTGCTGAACAACCCCTGGCTCGTCCAGAACAACGCCTCCGTCTCCTGGAAGACCGCCCTCTGGTACTGGAACACCCAGAACGGCCCGGGGTGGATGACCGCGCACAACGCGATCGTCAACAACCAGGGCTTCGGTCACACGATCCGCGCCATCAACGGCAGCATCGAATGCAACGGCGGTAATCCCGCCCAGGTACAGAGCCGCATCTCGAAGTTCCAGCAGTTCACCCAGATTCTGGGCACCACACCAGGTTCCAACCTGAGCTGCTGACACCCTCCACAGCCACCGCGCCATATTTCCGGACACGGCCCCGCAACACCTACTGCAGCACGCACGTGTCGCGGGGCCGTGCCGGCAGCGCGAAAGCGGAAGCTGAGGACCGCCTGCGGCAAGGAAGTGATCGTCGGCATGGGTACGCGCATGCGGCCCGTACCGGCGAAGTGGCCATGATCACCGGTACGGGCCGCGCGGAGCAGCAGGACCCCTATGACGGATCTGCTCGCTTTCCGTCGGCCAGGGACGACGGGTACGAGGATTGGTCTGCCGCGCTCAGTGCGCCACCAGAACCCTGCTACGCCTCCGGCCGGGGCTGCCGCGCAGTCCCCCTCGCCCGTCGGATCTCAGGCGTCCCGCACGCCTCCGGAGGCGGCCGTCAGCTCGGCCAGCTTCTGGAACTCCCCCAGGTCGTAGTTGGCCAGCGCGGAATCGAGGTTCGTCAGGGCGCCGAGGTGCTCGACGAACCCTTGGGGGTCGTACTCGATCTGCAGAGCGATACGACTCGTGGCTTCGTCGATCCGGTGGAACGTGACCACTCCCGCGTGGTGGACGCCCTCGGTCGTCTTCCACGCGATGCGGTCCTCTGTCACGACCTCGGTGAGTTCCGCGACGAAGTTCCTGTCCGCCCCGGGCAGAGAGAGCTGCCAGGCGAATCGCCGCTCGTCGATCGGGTCCACACGCTGGACGTGGCTGAGGAACCTCGGCCACTGCGTGACATCGCACCACAGCGCCCAGGTGACCGCCACCGGGGCCTTGACATCGACGGTTTCGACCAGAGAGGAGGACATGAGCGACCACCGTTCCTTCTACGAGTACAACGTCGCCCTCTCGTACCCCGCAGACCGCCCCTCAACAGCCCTCGTTCCTCGCCGTGGCCACGACGCCGCGGAGATGGACCAGGGTGGCCTGGCGCCATGACCCGTTGGTTGGGACGAAACCCTGCGATCAGCTCGATGGCCGAGAGCCGGTGCGCTCATCGCGGGGGAAGAAGCGGGCGTGACGGGTTTCGCGGAGTTCGGGCCGTCCCGCGAGTCATCCGTCACCACCGAACTTTCGACTCTGTATGTCCTGCCCAGCGTCTTGGGCACCGGCGTCGGCCGCCACTTGATGGCCGCGACCGCAGCTGTCCTGCGGGAAGCCGGGTACAGGTGGTCCGCGAGGCTGTGGGTCCTGGAGGCCCACACCCGTGCACGCCGCTTCTACGACCATGCCGGCCGGCTACCCGACGGAACTGCCACCTGCGACTCCACCGGCGGCGTCACACTTCCCACGGTCCGCTACGCACTGAGCCTCCGGCCAGCCCTCCTCGATCGGTGACCTCTCCAGGCTGTGGAACCGTACGCAACTTGAAGGATCCCGATCGAGGACCGCCTAGACCAGCCACTTCCCGTCGCGCATCAGGGTCCGTCCGGTCATCTCGGCGACCGTTCCCCACGCCTGCAGCACCTGCGGGGCGACCCGGAAGAAGACGTACGAGGGGTGGTCCTTGCGAGGGTCCCAGCCGTCCTTGGCGGCGAAGGCGTCGCCGACCTCGGTCGGAAGCTCCTCGCGGGTCAGCATGCGCGCAGTGCCGTGGATCAGGACCACATCCCGGCTGTGGCCGCAGCTGAGCCGGACCCGGCCCGAGGAGCACAGGTTGCGCCCTGTCGGGTTGGTGTCGCGAGTGGACAGCCACACCGCCTCGCCGTCCCACCAAAAGGCCAGCGGAACCATGCAGGGCTCGCCGGTCGCATCTGCCGTCGCGACCCACACGTCGTTGTCCCGCACGAGCCATTCAAGCGCCTCGCGCTTGCGCTGCTCCGGGCTACGGGGGCCGCCGGGATGAGAGTCAACTGCCGTCATGCGGGGAGGTTATGGCGTGCGGCGCCCCGCCGCATCGGGCCGCGGACCTACGTCGCGCGACGGAGGGCATCCCTCGTACCGGGCGTACGCCAACAACCCCACGCAGCAGCGGGCGTGCCAGGCAGGACCAGTCACCGCCGTCCATGTCGCGAGGCCGAGGGCTGCGTCAGGAAGCCGACGCGTCGCCCTCGCTGGGCACATGGCTGAGGTCGACAACGCAGAAGACGTTGCCGTCCGGGTCGGCGACGACGACGAAGTCGGGGTCGGGCGGGTACAGGGCCCAGTCGACGGTCCGCGCGCCGAGCCCGACCAGCCGCTGGACCTCCCGGTGCTGTTCCTCGGCCGAGTCCACGAACAGGTCGAGGTGCAGGCGTGGGCGTGGCTCGGCCGGGGATGTGCTGCGCATCAGGGCGAGAGCTCGGCCGGAGCCGTCACGATGGTTGAGGGTTCGCCATGTTTCGCTCTGCCACTCCGACGTGACGACCAGGTTCAACGCTTCGGTCCAGAAGGCCACCGCACGAGGAACATCAGTGACACCGAGGACAGGAAATCCGAGTCTCAGCATGGGTGCGAGCCTATGCCGCCTCTCCGGGACAGTGAATCAGGCGCGTCGCCCACGCCGACAGGCTGGCCGGCCGGGTTGACTTCGATGCGTCTGCGCGCCCAGCCCTCGGCGGCACCCGCGTCCGGAAATTGGCATCGGCGAACCCTTGGGGCCGCGGCCCCGCCGAGGTCCGCGCGGGCCGGCAGGCCCGCGCAACCGTCCGTGCGGCGTGCCATCGATTCCACGAGAACGCACCCAGCGGGGGAAGAGGCCGCCCTCCTGGATCCGGCACCCCGGCCAGGCGTAATAATCTCTCCATGACGACCCCCGAGCCCAGACCGTCCAGCACCACGGCACTGCCGGTGATCGCTCCCCGCGGGGAGTTCGATCTCGACAACCTCTCGCCTCTCGAGGCACAGATCGAGACGGCTATCGCTGTGAGCCCCGGACTCGTCCTGGACGCCAGCGGCATCACGTTCGCCGACTCGATGTTCCTGCGGCTGATCCTGGCCACCCACCAGCGCACCGACCTGCGCATCGCCGCCCCCTCCCCCACCGTCGCCCGCCTGCTGGGCGTCGTGGGCGCCGACACGTTTCTGCAGGTCCACCCCACTGTCGAAGCCGCACGGACCGCCTGACCCGACCCCCGCAATCCCGGCTTGTCTGAAATCCGTGTGGCTGGGTAGGCGGGAGGGGCTACCAGGTCGCGGCGGGCCGCGACGCATGTGGACGGGGGAAATTTCATGGAGCCGTTGATGATGACCGGGTTGGAACGAAGCGAGGGGGCTCCCACGGACACGGTGCGCGGCAGCGCCGGGTACGACATGGCTTCCGGCGAGATCGCCCATGCCCGCGCCTTCGTCAGAGACTTTCTGGACGCCGCACAGTCGCGGCACGGCCTGAGCGTCTCCGCCCGGGCGGTGGAGATCGCGCAACTGGTCGTCAGCGAACTGGCCACGAACGTCTGCAAGTACGCGCCCGGACCCTGCCTGCTGGACCTCGAAACCGACGGTTCCCTGCTGGACATCGCGATGTGGGATTCCGGAGCCGTGCTGCCCGCGGCCTCCTCCGCCGACCCCACCCGCATTGGCCGGCACGGCCTCGAACTCGTCCTCATGGTCTGCCAGAGCTTCGCCGTCCACCGCGAACCGGTCGGCAAGCGGATTCGTGTCCAGATCCCCCTCCACGACAGCCCGGCCGCCTCAAGCGCCTGGTAGAACCTGGCCGGGGCCGGTCCCCACCCCGGCCGTCAAGAGCGGATGGCGTTGCCGTCTGCTGCCCGGGCGTTGCCGCCCTTGGCCCCGGAGGAAGCCGCACCGGCCTGCGTGTCCGGCCTCCGGCCCCCGCTCCCGCCTCGACGACTCCGGTACGGGCGGCGGCGGACGCCTGGCCGCCCATCTCCGGGGACGGGTGGGCGGCCGCGACGATCCAGCTCTCCGGAGTCTCCCGAGTGGCCCGGGCGGTCCTTCGGGCAACCCTCCGGGCATCTGGACCCGGCTGCGGTGGACCGCACTGCCCACGCCGCCCCGGGCGGCGGTCTTGAGGGCCTCACACCGAGATCACGCTGATCGAGGAACGCTCCGCGGCGGATCCGCACTTCCCGGGCGGGGCGGAACCGACCGCCAGGTCGGGGCAATACCCCGAGTCGGGCAGGAGTCGGCAGACACATCGGCCCTACCCGACCGGCTGCCGACCTCCGACCACAACAGCCTTTTGGTCCAGACCTCTTGACGATTGGTCTAGGCCTTCTTAGGGTCACGGCAACACTGCGGGCGTGCCGAGGACAGACACAACGCTCTCAGGGCCGCGCAGGGTCTACGGGCCAGGGACTCCCCTGCCCTCCGAACCTCACCCGAGGAGCATCCTTGAGCACTGAAGCACGATGGCGCCGCACGAGATCGCCGCAGAGCATCATCTCGAACTGGCGGTCCAAGGCCATCTCAGGCGCTGCCGCGCTGCTCCTCCCGTTGGCCGCCACGGTCGGTCTCGCCTCGCCCGCGGAAGCCGCCGCCTCGGCCACCGCGACGTACGCCAAGGCCTCCGATTGGGGCTCCGGCTTCGAGGGCAAGTGGACGGTGAAGAACACCGGCACCACCACGCTCACCTCCTGGACCGTCGAGTGGGACTTCCCGGCGGGCACCAAGGTCACCTCCGCCTGGGACGCGACCGTCACCAACTCGGCCAGCCATTGGACCGCCAAGAACCTCGGCTGGAACGGCACCCTGGCCCCCGGTGCATCCGTCTCCTTCGGCTTCAACGGCGTCGGCTCCGGTGCGCCCACCGGCTGTAAGCTCAACGGCGCCTCGTGCGACGGCGGCTCCACCAATCCCGGTGACAACGCGCCCTCCGCTCCCGGCAAGCCCACCGCGAGCGACATCACCAACACATCGGTCAAGCTGAGCTGGTCCGCCGCGACGGACGACAAGGGCATCAAGAACTACGACGTCCTGCGCGACAACGCCAAGGTCGCCACGGTCACCGGTACCACGTACACCAACACCGGACTGACCGCCGGCACCGACTACAGCTACACCGTGGTCGCCCGCGACACCGCCGACCAGACGGGCCCGGCCTCCGCCCCCGCCGCTGTCCGCACCACCGGCGGCGGTGGCGGCGAGAACCCCGGCGGCAGCGGCAAGATCAATCTGGGCTACTTCACCAACTGGGGCCCCTACACGGTCAAGAACCTGGTGACGTCGGGCTCCGCGCCGAAGATCACACACATCAACTACGCCTTCGGCAACGTGCAGAACGGCAAGTGCACCGTCGGTGACGCCTACGAGGACTACGAGAAGTCCTATTCCGCCGACCAGTCGGTCGACGGCAAGGCAGACGCCTGGGACCAGCCGCTGCGCGGTCACTTCAACCAGCTGCGCAAGCTGAAGGCACAGTATCCGCACATCAAGGTGCTGTGGTCCTTCGGTGGCTGGACCTGGTCCGGCGGCTTCGGCCAGGCCGTCCAGAACCCGACCGCTTTCGCGCAGTCCTGCTACGACCTCGTCGAGGACCCGCGCTGGGCCGACGTCTTCGACGGCATCGACCTTGACTGGGAGTACCCCAACGCCTGCGGCCTGACCTGTGACACCAGCGGCCCGGCCTCGATCAAGAACATGATGCAGGCCATGCGCGCCAAGTTCGGCCCGAACAACCTGCTCACCGCGGCCATCACCGCCGACGGTTCCAACGGGGGCAAGCTCGACGCGGCGGACTACGGCGGCGCGGCACAGTACATCAACTGGTACGACGTCATGACGTACGACTACTTCGGCGCCTGGGCAGCGCAGGGTCCGACGGCCCCGCACTCGCCGCTGACCTCGTACTCCGGCATCCCCGCACAGGGCTTCAATTCGGCGGACGCGATCGCCAAGCTGAAGGCCAAGGGTGTCCCGGCCTCCAAGCTGCTGCTCGGCATCGGCTTCTACGGCCGCGGCTGGACCGGCGTCACCCAGTCCGCCCCCGGCGGCAGCGCCACCGGCCCGGCGGCCGGCGTCGAGCCGGGCAACCAGTACTACAAGGTCCTCAAGAACACCTGCCCGGCCACCGGGACGATCGCCGGAACGGCGTACGCCCACTGTGGCACCGACTGGTGGAGCTATGACACCCCTGCCACCGTCGGCTCCAAGATGACGTGGGTCAAGAACCAGGGTCTCGGCGGCGCGTTCTTCTGGGAGTTCAATGGCGACACCGTCAACGGCGAACTCGTGAGCGCCATCAGCAACGGTCTGAAGTAGACAGCAGTACGTCCATCGTGCCCGCCCGCCACGAAGATGGCGGGCGGGCCGCTTGGGGCCGACGGACAAGGGGGTCCGCTGTCGCCGGTGGTTCAGGTCCGGTGGAGCGCGTGCGGCTCCGGCTTGGCCTCGGCCAGGGCCTGTCCGACCGTTCCCGTCTGCCTCACGACGCCATGCACGCACTGGCCCCAGACCCAAGTACGTCCAGTACGAGGGCCTGCGGCCGGCACGCCGAGAGCACGCACCTGACGCCGCGCGGCCGCCCTGCGGGCGACGACGGGCATGGTCAGGCCCTAGCCCTGGAGGGCAAGGCCCTCGACAGGGCCGGACAGGGCCTCCTTGTAGAAGGCCGATGCCTCATCGACCAGGACTTCGTCCTTGCCCTCGCTCAGAGCGGTCACCACCTGGCGGGCGACCTCGCGCGGATCGTTCTTCGGCACATCGAGTGCCCTGACCATGTCGGTGTCCGTGTAGCCGAGGTGGACTCCGACCACCTGGGTCCCCTGCTGCCGCAGATCGAGGCGCAGCGAGTTGGTCATCGACCACAGAGCGGCCTTGCTCACACCGTAGGCACCTGCGCCCGCGGCCCAGGAGACCACGGAATGTACGTTGACCAGGGCGCCCCCTCCGTTGCGTGCGAGGGTCGGGGCGAAGGCCTGAGCTATCCGCAGCGGTCCGAGGACGTTGATGTCGAACAGGGCCGCCACCTCGGTGATGTCGTTCTCCAGAAGACTGCCGATGACGACTCCACCCGCGTTGTTGATCACGATGTCCAGGTCAGGCACCGACTCCACGAGACGGGCGACGGACGTGTCGTCGGTGACTTCCAGCGGCAGTGGCACGAGGCGCGGGTCATTCTCGGCTGCCGGCCGGCGTGCGGTGACGTAGACCGTGGCCGCCCCCGCGTCGAGGAATTCCTGAGCGAACGCCCGCCCGAGCCCCCTCTGCCCACCCGTGACGAGAACTCGTGCACCCTTGATCTTCGTCATGATCTCCCTGTCCGAGTACGTAGAAGCAATGAAATCGATGGGGGTTCCGGTCAGCGCCCTCGCCCTTGATCCGTCCTGCTCCGGGCCCCCCGTTTCGTCCTGGGCTTCTCTGCCCGACCTCGACTGTTCATACATTCGGAAACCGACGACACCGACTCGCGGGGTTGGTTCTCGGCCTCGTTTCGCCGGCCCTGAAACAGTCGCCAAGAGGAGAGAAGGGTTTCCCTCAGTCCCATTCCGGGATGGATCGGGCACTGAAGTCGGCTTGTTCTGAATCGTTTACGCGTCCCGGCATTCCTCCCTGACGATTGGCGGTCCTCAGCCAATCCCGGTGATGGGTGGGCGCGGGACGTGCGCCGGGTCCGGCGGCGGGGACGTTGCCGCTCAGTCCAGGACCTCCACGTATCCGTCGGTTCCGTGCACGCGGATCCGCTGTCCGTTCCGGATCCGCCGGGTGGCCCGTTCAACGCCCACGACGGCGGGCAGGCCGTACTCCCTGGCGATCACTGCACCATGGGTCATCAGGCCGCCGACCTCGGTCACCAGTCCCGCGATGCCGACGAACAGCGGCGACCAGCTGGGGTCCGTGAAGGTCGTGACCAGGATGTCGCCCGCTTCCAGGTCGGCCTCCGCCATGTCGAGGACGACGCGGGCCTTTCCCTCGACGGTCCCGGCGCTGACCGGCAGGCCGGTCAGCGCGCCGGCAGGCACGTCGTCGCGTCGGTACGCGCCGGCGTACGCCTCACCGTCCGAGGTGAGGACCCGGGGTGTCGGAAGTGCTTGGTACGAACGGAACGTCTCCTTGCGCTGCCGGATGAGCCGCTCGTCCACCCGGTTCGCGCACACGGCCTCGTGGAATTCCCGGAACGTCAGGTAGAAGGCGTCCTCCTTCTCCGGAAGGACGCCTGTCTCCACGAGCCGCTCGGCCTCCGACAGCAGGGCCTGCTTGTAGACGAAGTAGCGGCTGATGATGTCGTACTTGGGGTACTCCCGGTATCCGATGAAGGTTCTGACGCGGTCGATCATCCGCCGGGCCTCGTCGGCCTTCCGGTCCCCGTCCGGCAGGGTCCGCAACCGTGACAGCACGTCCTGTTCCTTCTGCCGCGCCTTGCGTCGTCCCTCCTCGAAGCGCCGCCCGGCCGCGCCCGGCCCGAAGTTCCGCACGTTGTCGAGGATCACCGGCACGAGCGTGGTGGGACGCTCGCGCCATCGTGGCCTGGTGATGTCGATCTCGCCGACGCAGCGCATCCCGTACCGGTCGAGGTAGGCCTCGATGGCGTCGCGCGCTTCCCCACCGCCCGGGACCCTCGCCAGGTCCTCCAGGAACGTCGCGTCCCGGCCGGGCTCGACGTCCCGCAGGAAGGCCAGCACCTCCGGCCTCGGCCGGATCACGTCCGCGACGTCGAGCAGCGCCAGGCCCATCTGAGACGTGACGTTGTCGGGAGCGGACAGCGTCAGCGTGTCCGCCGCGTTCTTCTCGCCCAGCCACTCCCCCAACGTCTCGTTGAGCCACCACGTGGCATCCATCCCCGCCATGATCGCCCGCATGCTCAGCGGATCGCCCAGGATCCGCTTGTGCTCCTCGAAGGCCTCCTCCAGCAGGAAGGCGAACAGCGCAGGCCCTGTTCTCGTCCGGATGTCACGCTCCAGGGCGGCGACGGACGCGCGGCTGCGCTCGACGAGCTCGGTGAGGACGGCCGGGTCCGTCGCGATCGGGTCGGGCGCACCGGCGGACGGCGGCCCGCCTGGAGCCGGGTCCGGGAGAGAGGGGACGAAGCCTTCGCGTGCGAGGACGGTCTCCAGGGCGTCCCTGACCAGCGGATCCCCCTTCCCCATGACGTCCAGCAGGCCGTCGCGGCTCGTGCGCGAGGCCAGCCGCCGGGTGACATCGACGAACAGCCTCCCGCCCGCCTCGACCATCGGCACCATGGCCGTCAGCTGCCACATGGAGAACCCGAGGGGTTTCATCGGGTCGGTCATCATCTGCTGGTGGCCGACGGAGACGTAGACGTGGTTCTCCTCGATGCCGCTCTCCGGGACGGGCACGGGGAACAGCGTCGTGACCGGCCGGCTCTGCACGATCCGGAAGCCATCGTCGACCAGGCACCATTCGATGTCCTGCGGGCGGCCGAAGTGCGCTTCGATCCGCCGGCCGAGCTCCACCAGCCGGACGGCCTGCGCGTCCGTCAGCGCGGGCCGCTCCCGTTCCCGCGGGTCGACCGCCACGTCATGCGTACCGCCGGTCGGCACCGCGAGGACGGCTCGCTCCTTCGCGGCGATCGTCCTGGCGACGACCTCGCCGTTACGCACCCTGAAGACGTCCGGGTTCACCAGCCCGGAGACCAGAGCCTCGCCGAGGCCGAAGCCGGCGTCCACGGTGGCCACCTTCCGGTTGCCCGTGACGGGGTCCGCCGTGAACAGGACGCCGGCAGCGTGCGGGAACACCATCTGCTGCACGACCACGCCCATATGGACCGCACGGTGGTCGATGCCGTTGCGCTGTCGGTAGATCACGGCCCGCTCGGTGAACATCGACGCCCAGCACCGGCTGATGTGCCGCAGGACCGCGGCCGGCCCGATGATGTTCAGGTACGTGTCCTGCTGGCCGGCGAAGGAGGCTGTCGGCAGGTCCTCCGCCGTCGCGCTGGACCGGACGGCGTACGCGGCCTGCTCACCGAACCGCGCCAGCGCGCGGGTGACCGCCGCCGCGACGTCGCCGGGGACGGGGGTCTCCTCGACGGTGCGGCGGATCCGCGCGCTGAGCGTGCGGATCGTCTCCCGGTCGTCCTGCGTCGAGCGCGACAGCTCGTCGAGCCGTTCGCCGATCGACGGCACGTCCGCCATGGCCCGCCGGAAGGCGTCCGTCGTCACGCAGAAGCCGGCCGGCACGCCGATGCCGTCGATCCGCGACAGTGCGCCCAGATGCGCGCCCTTGCCGCCGACGGTCTCCGCCCACGTCTCGTCGGCCTCTCGAAGGTCCACCGTGTACTCGTCCGTCGTTGCGAAACCTCCCGGGCGGCCGTGTCCCGTCGCGCCGCGGGGGCCAGAGGACATACCGGTACCCCGCCCCGGGTCGGAGTCGAAGTCGGAGTCGGAAATGTTGTCGGGCACGTACGCATTCCTCGCTGTCTTCCTGAGCTTGTGATTCCGCAGCTGGTGACGTCGAGGGACGATTCTGAGCCACCACCCGGGTCTTGCCGCAAGCCCCCAGGTGGGCTATAAGTTGAGAGTGGCAAGGAGAGCTCTCCTTGCCATTTGTTTTCCCGTGGCTCGGGAAGACGGCAGTCGCGCCGGGAACACGTGGGCGGTCCTCCTCGTTCGACCTCAGGCCCACTGCCGCAATCCGTGAATCCGGGGGACTCGCCTTGCCCGACACTTCTGCCACCGACGCCGTGCATCCACTCCCGTCGCCCGCCGCACAGGCGGAGCGCCTGATCGAGCTCGGCGTGCACGAGGTCGCGGGAATCTCCCCCGAGGACATCCGCGCCTTCGCCCGGAAGGGCAGCAGCGACGGCGTGCTGCTCGTCGTCCACCCGGACCGCGCCCCTGCCTCCGCCCTCGCGCCTCTGCTGCTGCGTGACGGCAAGCCCGGCTTCGTCGTCATCGACATGCCCGACGTCGACAGCTTCGCCCCCAGCGGCGTCGAACTTCCCGACGCGCCTCTCTATTTCGTCGCCGGGCTCGATCGCGGCGACCACATGGCCAATTGGAGCCCGGAGGAGGCGCTGCCCGCCCTCGGCGGTGAGGGCCGCACACCCTTGGTGCTCACCGAGGGCATCCACTGGGTGCTGCAGCAACCTGCAGTGCTCGAACGGAACCGCTGCTTCATGACCATCGGATCCCGGCTGCGCAAAGCGAACGGCACACTGGACGCGCGCACCCCGGCGATCTGGATCAGCAACGGCACCGGGCGAGACGGTCAGGAGCGGCGCGACGCCCCCAAGGTCGGCTGGTGCTGGTGGGGCAACCGCCACACCTGGCTGGGATTCGCTTCCGCCGCGGGCCGCGAGGGCCAGTAGCACTCACCCGTCCCGCTCCAGGGCCTCATGGGCCGGACCCGCATGCCGCGGGTCCGGCCCATGGTCGTTCCTGGGCGTTGCTGATGGTCAGCCAGATGCCTTGTGCCACACGGGGTTTGGTTACTTTGAATCAACACCTGCGAACTTTGAACACTGTGGTGACGAAGTATGGACGCCGCCGGTAGAAGCCTCCTACTGTTCTCGGCGCAGCCACCGGAGCCCCTGTCCGGACCAAGGGCTGCTCGACCGCACGAGCCGAACGTTCACCCCCGGGCGCCGGGTGGCCCCACCCACCGCCGCGACGTGCCCCTCGCTGCGGGGGGCCAGGAGGAAGAATGCATCCACGGCCGCTCCACCGTTGCCGCAGACATCTCATCGGTCTGCTGGTCTCCGCCTTTGTCGTCGGCGCCTTCTCGGCCTCGCCCGCCGCCGCCGCACCGGTGCCGAGACCGCAGGACGAACTCCCTCCGCAGGAGCCGGGCGTCACCCTGCGCGTCTTCGACGTGCAGGTTCCCCTCGACGAGTTGTGCGACATCAAGACCGGACAGACTCCGAACGTCGACAAGTTGATGCCCGCCATCGACTGGAGCTCGACGGACGACTTCGGCTTCGGTGACCACTTCGTCTCCGAGGTCACCGCCAACCTCACCGTTCCCGAGGACGGTGTGTACGCCTTCCGGCTGACCAGCGACGACGGTTCGCGGCTGCGGATCAACGAGTCCACCGTCATCGATCACGACTGGCTGCACGGCGCGGAGCCCAAGGACGGTTCAGTCGAGCTGACACAAGGTCACCATGCGCTGCGCATCGACCACTTCGACCGCACCGGCGGCCAGCAGGTCACCCTGGAGTGGAAGCCGCCCGGCGCCGGGGACTTCGCCGTCGTGCCGAACTCCGTGCTGAGCACCGCCGCCGACGTCGTACGGGTGACGGCACCGGGCCGCAAGGAGTGCGAGGGCGCCCTCGACTCCCCCGGCGACGGATTGCCCCTGACCGAGACGCATCCGGACTACGCGCTCACCGATCTGCGCCCTGCGGGCTTCGAACCGCAGGTCACCGCGATGGACTGGCTGCCCGACGGCCGGCTCGCCGTGACCACCTGGGGCGGCACGGACAACACGACCGGCGAGGTCTACCTCCTCGACAACGTCCAGGGCGAGACCGATCCGGGGAAGGTGACCGCCAAGAAGGTGGCCGACGGGCTCAAGGAGCCGATGGGCATCAAGGCGGTCGACGGCAAGCTGTACGTGTCCCAGAAGCACGAACTCACCGAGCTGACCGACGCCGACGGCGACGACGTGACCGATGAACGGCGGACGGTGGCGACCTGGCCGTACGGCGGGAACTTCCACGAGTTCGCCTTCGGCCTGCTCTACCGGGACGGTTACTTCTACCTGAACCTGTCCGTGGCGATCGACCTGGGCGGAGCGACGACCGATCCGCAGCCCGCACCGAATCGTGGGTCCACGATCAAGGTGAACAGGGAGACCGGAAAGGTCGACTACATCGCCGGGGGCCTGCGTACGCCCAACGGCATCGGCTGGGGTCCCGAGGGTGACATGTTCGTCCTCGACAACCAGGGCGGCTGGCTGCCGTCCTCGAAGCTGCTCCACATCAAGCAGGACCGCTTCTTCAACCACTACACCAATCCGTCGGGCCCCTTCGACACGAAGCCGGTCACCAAGCCGGTGCTGTGGCTGCCGCAGAACGAGATAGCCAACTCCCCCAGCACACCTCTGCAGTTGACCGAGGGCCGGTTCGCCGGGCAGATGCTGTTCGGGGACGTGACGTACGGCGGCATCCAGCGCGCGTATCTGGAGAAGGTCGACGGCGAGTACCAGGGGGCGGTCTTCCGCTTCACCCAGGGCCTGGAGGCGGGCGTCAACCGGATCAGCATGGGCCCCGACGGCGCGATCTACGCCGGCGGCCTCGGCGCCGGCGGCAACTGGGGCCAGGAGGGCAAGCTGACCTACGGGCTCCAGAAGCTCTCCCCGAGCGGTGAGAAGGCCTTCGACATGCTGGCCGTGCGCGCGAAGCCGGGCGGTTTTGAACTGGAGTACACCGAGCCGCTCTCCGAGGAGACGGCGGCGAAGCTCGCCGAGAGCTACCGGGTCGAGCAGTGGACGTACGCCCCGACTCCGGCCTACGGCGGCCCGAAGATCGACGAGGAGTCCCTCGATGTCAGCGGGGCCGCCCTCTCGCAGGACCGCAAGAAGGTCACGCTGACCATTCCCGGGCTCAAGGCGAACCGTGTGGTCCACATCCGCTCGCCGCGCCCCTTCAGCTCCGCCGACGGCACGGACCTGTGGAACACGGAAGCCTGGTACACCCTCAACTCGCTGCCCGGCGACCAGCCCCCGGCCACCCAGTACGAGGCGGAGGAGGCCACCCTCACCGGGGGCGCGGGCTTCGACACCGAGCACGCGGGCTACTCCGGCGGTGGTTTCGTCGACAACTTCGGCGAGGAGGGCGCGGCGGTCACGTTCGACGTGGAGGCCGGGAAGGCGGGCCCGCACGACGTGGGCCTGCGCTACTCCAACGGGCCGGATCCGGCGCCCGGCACCAAGACGGTGAGCGTCCACGTCAACGGCGAGAAGGTCCGCCAGACCGAGCTGCTCTCCACCACCGACTGGAAGACCTGGTCGACGGGGACCGAAGAGCTGGAGCTGCGCGAGGGCCGCAACACGATCACGTACTCCTACGACAGCGGTGACACCGGTCATGTCAACCTGGACATGATCACCGTCCATCCGAAGGGCGCCCGCGTCCAGCTCTTCGACGGCACGGACCAGGCGGCCTGGCAGCATCCGGACGGTCGCACGCCCGAATGGCCGGTGAGCGGCGGGGAGATGGAGGTCGCCGGCGGGGACCTGCGGACCAAGCAGGGCTTCAGGGACTTCCGCGCGCACGTGGAGTTCCGGCTGCCGAACCTCCCGCCGGACGTGACCGGCCAGGACCGCGCCAACAGCGGTGTGTACCTGCAGGATCGGTACGAGGTGCAGATCCTGGACTCGTTCGGTGACACCACGCCCGCCGACAACGAGGCCGGTGCGATCTACACCAAGAAGGCCCCGGACGTGAACGCGGCCACGGCCCCGGAGACCTGGCAGACGTACGACATCACCTTCCGCGCCGCCCGCTTCGACGCCTCGGGCGCGAAGACGGAGGACGCCCGGGTCACCGTGGTGTGGAACGGCGTCACCGTCCACGACGACGTGGCGATCGACGGCGCGACCGGCGGCGGAGCGGCCGAGGGCCCGACTGCCGGGGCGATCAAGCTCCAGGACCACGGAAGCAAGATCCGCTTCCGCAATGTGTGGGTCGAGCCGCTGACCTAGGGCCCGCCCGACGTACTGGTTCCGGGGTGGCAGCGGCCGGCTGTCGCCCCGGAACCGTGCGACGGTGCTTTCGCTTCCTTCCGGTCCCGTCCTGGGTCGGGGTCCGGCGGGGGCCGTCGCTATCGTGCTCATATGACTCGTTCCACGCAGCGTCCGCTGCTGTTCCTCGACGTCGACGGTCCGCTCATTCCCTTCGGCGCGCCTGCCCCGTACCCGGTCTACGAGACCGGCTCCGAGGCCCCGGGCGCGGGGGAGAATCCGCTCCTGACCAGGATCAATCCGCAGCACGGGCCCCGGCTCGCGGCCCTGTCCTGCGAGCTCGTCTGGGCGACGACGTGGATGGAGGACGCGAACACCTGGATCGCGCCTCGTATCGGCCTGCCGCCGTTGCCCGTCGTCGGACTGCCGGAGTCCTCCGAGGCCGGCTGCGCGGCCGGTTACGAGGAGGAGGAAGAGGACGTGAGGAGCGGGCTGCACTGGAAGACCCGCGGCCTCACCGCATGGGCCGCCGGCCGCCGCTTCGTCTGGGTCGACGACGAGATCACCGACACGGATCGGGCCTGGGTCTCCGCCCACCACGCGGGCCCCGCGCTGCTCCACCGGGTGGATCCCCGGCAAGGCCTGAGGGACGGCGACTACACGGTCCTCGACGCCTGGCTCCGGCGCCCCGTGGTCGCCTAGCGCCTCGCGTCACCCCGCTCGGGCTTCGTCCCGAAGCCGGTCAGGCCACGCTTCTCCGGCAGGAGAGGACCACCAGGAACGGCCACAGGGCCTGCAGGAACGTCACGACGCGCTCGGCGACACCGGGGGCTCTGCCGCTCTGCAGCTCCGCCAGGAACCACAGAGCGCTCGCGAACATCAACGCGCTCGCGGCGAGCGACACATCGAGTCTCAGCCCCCACGGCGCCGGTCCGCGGCCCCGGACGGCGGCCAGAGGCGGCCATGCGGCCAGCAGCACAAGGCCCATGGTGGCCACCGCCCCGTGCTCCAGCGCCCCGCCGCTGTTCGGGACCGGCACCAAGGTCAGGGCCAGTGCGGAGAGTCCGCCGCCTGCCAGGGCCACCCGCCCCGCGAGCGCCGCCTGCCGGAGCACGTGCGCCGTCAACACGTAACTCGTTCCCAGCACGAGAAGCGTCCCCGTCATCAGCCAGTAACTGGTTGCGCCGTAGGAGGCCAGCACGCTCAGGGTCTGCGACGCGGGGTCGTACGCCGGTTCTTGGCGCTGCTGAGCAATCATCCAGGAGCCGACCAGCAGGAAGGGGGCACATCCGGAGGAGACCAAGGCCCACCAGGGAGCAGATCGCATTGCGTCAGCATAAATGCGGGTATCTTGCCCTCTGCTGATCTCCGCTTCTCCGGCCGACCGCGCCGCCGGCCGCCTGTCCTGTCCGCGCCCCGCGGCCGGCCCCGGGGGCGGCGGACGGGGCGGCGCCGGGGGTAGCGTCGGAACCCCGTGGTGAGGAGGCAGCGGTTGAACGGCACCGCCCGGATCGATGTGAGCCGCGAGCAGGTCCTGCGCTACCGCGTGGCGGCCCACGGGTTCGACCGCGCCTCCTCCGCGCCCGAGGTCCTGGCCCTGGGCGTCCAGGACACTCCGTACGGCTCCGCCCCGGTGGCGCTCGCCGCGAGGGGCGCCTCCTCCGCCGGCCTTGAGCGCGTCTGGTCCCTGCGCGGCGCGCCGCATCTGCACCGGCGCGCGGAGCTGGCGACGCTGGCCCGGGCCCTGTGGCCGCTCGACGACGCCGACGCCACCGCCCGGATCAGCACCTCGGTGATCAAGGAGGGGGCGAAGCTCGGGCTGGCGGCCTACCGCGTCACGGCCGAGGCCTTTCGCCGGACGGTCGTCGAGCCGATGGGGAAGGGCGCGGCAAGTACGGCGGTGAGCGCGGCCGTGCCGGAGTCGCTGACGTTCTGGTGCGCCGCGTGCGGGGCGCGGCACATCTCCGGTCTGCTGTTCCAGCAGGCGGGGCTCTTCGGGTCGGTGCGGGTAGGCACGGACCGGGGGAAGACGGTTCTCTCGCCGCTCGGCTCCCCGTTCCCGGTGCCGGACGCGGCGGCGGGGACGGGGGACCTCATCGGCGCCTGTCTGCGCTTCCTCGGTCCGGCCGGCCGCGCCGAGGTGGCCGCGTCCCTCGGGACACGGCCGACCGCGATCCGGTCGGCGTGGCCGGACGGGCTCGTCGAGGTCGCGGTGGACGGTGTGCCGGCCTGGCTCCCGGAGTCCGAGGCGGACGCGCTGCGCGGGGCGCCGCGCACCGATGCCGTACGGCTGCTCCCTCCGGGCGATCCCTACCTCCAGGCGCGGGACCGCTCGCTGCTGCTGCCCGAGAGGGCCCGGCAGAAGGAGCTGTGGCGGGCCGTCGGCGGGCCGGGAGCCGTGCTCGCGGGTTCGGAGATCGTCGGCACATGGCGTGTTCGGGCCTCGGGTCGGCGCGCGGAGGTGACGGTTACGGGGTTCGGGGCGTTGTCCGCCGCGGTGCGCAGGGCCCTGGAGGCCGAGGCGCAGACCGTGGCCGGGGCCCGTGGGGCCGAGGAGGGGCTCCTGCGGTTCGCATGACCGGCTCGGGGTGCCGGCGTTCAGCGGTCGGTTCCGGCCTTCGCCCGCCGGATGGGCATCATCGTCTCCGCCGCCTCCTGCGCGAGGTGGTCGAGGATCAACCGATTGACCAGAGCAGCCTTTTCCAGAGGAACCAGGTGGGAAGCCCCGGGAACGACGGCCAGTTCGGCGTCCGGGATCGCGCGGTACAGGGCGGTGGTGTGCTCCAGCGTCATCAGGTCGTCATCGCCGACCATGACGAGGGTGGGGGCCTGGACGCGGGCCAGGTCCTCGGTCGTCAGCGTCGGCTGGGTGCGCCACATGTCGATCACCTTCGCGGCCACCACCGGCCAGTGGTCCGGTCCGTCCGGTGCCACGGGCTCGTACAGCTCCCGGAAGAAGGCCAGGTCGGGCCCGGTGGGCGTCATCGTGTCGAGCATCGACGGGTCGGTGAAGCACTCGGGGCCCGGGCGGAAGTTGGCCCCGATGGCGACGACCTTGCGGACGAGGTCGGGCCGGCCCATGGCGACGAGCAACGCCACCACTCCCCCGTCGCTCCAGCCCACCAGGTGTGCCGGTCCCTGGACGACCGTCTCCAGGAAGGCCACGGTGTCGTCGGCCATGCCCTGGTACGTCAGCGGTCCCGCGACGTCGGCCGTGTGCCCGTGGGCGCGCCGTTCCGGCAGGTGCACGCGGTAGGCGGCGGCGAGGTCGGCGCGCTGGGCGCCCCACGTGTCGTTGGTGCAGAAGCCGCCGTGCAGCAGGACCAGCGGATCGCCGGCCCCCTCGGTCTCGTACCAGGTCCTGACTCCGGGCAGGTCCGCGTACTCACCCATCGTCCAGACCTCCGGGGCTGTCGTCGTCTCCGTCTGCGGCCAGTCTGCTCGGTGGCATCCTGGGCCGCCACACGAGCCGGTGCGGCCCCGGCGGAGGGGACGGAGGGGGCGGAGGGTGACCGGGGCGTCAGGCGTCGCCCGGGTCACTCCCGCGCCGCACGCGCCGGACGCTCGCCTCCGCGCTGTCGAGCAGCATCTCCAGTGCCGTGGGGTAGGCGCTGTCGTTCATCCTCGCGACCAGCAGCGGCGCGAGGGCGGCGATGTTGGGGTGGGTGCTCGCGGGCAGCCGGGCATAGGTGGCGCGCCAGACCTGCTCGTCGGCGGTCCGTGCCGCTTCGGGCAGGGCGAGGCTCGCGGCGTCCAGTGCGGCGAACGCGAGTGCCTGGTCGACGAACGCCTGGTAGATGCGTACGACGTCCGGGTCGGGCAGTCCGGTCGACCGCAGGATGCCGAGGACCGCCTCGTCCCCGGCGATCTCGTTGGCACGGCCGCTGACCCGGCTGGCGGTCAGCACCGCGGCCTCCGGGTGGGCCAGGTAGGCGGTGTGGATACGCAGGCCGACCTCGCGCAGGTCCTTCCGCCACTGTCCCGCGGGCCGCCAGCCCCGCATCGCGCGTCCGATCAGTTCGTCGGCGATGGCCAGGGTCAGGTCGTCGATGCCGCGGAAGTAGCGGTAGAGCGTGCTCGGGTCGGCTCCGAGCGCCACGCCCAGGCGTCGCACGGTCAGTCCGTCCCTGCCGTGTTCGTGGAGCATGCGCAGCGCCGTCTCCACGATCAGGCGCTGGGTGACGACCACGCCCTGCCGGGTCGGCCGCCTGCGCCGCCGTCCTTCCTCCGGAACCACTTCCTTCGCCATCGGAGCCTCCTCTTCCGTTCCGGCCCGGGCGCGGGTACGTCGGGACCCGCACCTTACGCCAACATCGTTGACGTTGCTCAAGGGCGGCCCTTTCATGGACGAATCCAAGGGCACCGGCCAGTACGGCCCAGCTCATCGACGAAAGGCATATCCGCCATGCGCGTACTGCTCGTCGGCGCAGGTGGCGTGGGTACGGCGATCACCAGGATCGCCGCCCGCCGCTCCTTCTTCGACCACATGGTCGTCACCGACTACGACCTCTCCCGGGCCGAGGCCGCCGTGGCCGCGCTCGGTGCGGACGGGGACAGGTTCACCGCGCTGCGTGTCGACGCCTCGGATCGGGCGGCGGTCACCGCCCTGATCGCCGAGCAGCGGTGCGACATCCTCGTGAACGCCACCGACCCCCGGTTCGTGATGCCGTTGTTCGACGCGGCGCTGGCCGCCGGCGTCGACTATCTGGACATGGCCATGTCCCTGTCCTCCCCGCATCCGGAGCGCCCGTACGAGGAGTGCGGGGTCAAGCTCGGCGACGGGCAGTTCGAGCGGGCCGCGGCGTGGGAGGAGGCAGGCCGGCTCGCACTCGTCGGGGTGGGTGTCGAGCCGGGGCTCTCCGACGTCTTCGCCCGTTACGCGGCGGACGAACTGTTCGACGAGATCGAGGAGATCGGCGTCCGGGACGGCGCGAATCTCAGCGTCGAGGGCTATGACTTCGCCCCGTCGTTCTCGATCTGGACCACCATCGAGGAGTGCCTGAACCCCCCGGTGGTCTGGGAGAAGGACCGGGGCTGGTTCACCACGGCCCCGTTCAGCGAGCCGGAGGTCTTCGACTTCCCCGAGGGCATCGGTCCCGTCGAGTGCGTCAACGTCGAGCACGAGGAGGTCCTGCTCATCCCGCGCTGGGTGGAGTCCCGGCGCGTCACCTTCAAGTACGGGCTGGGCGACGAGTTCATCGAGACCCTCAAGACCCTGCACCGGCTCGGCCTCGACCGCACGGACAAGGTGACCGTGCCCGGTGGCGCCGTGTCCCCCCGTGACGTGGTCGCGGCCTGCCTGCCCGATCCGGCCTCCCTCGGCGAGCTGATGCGGGGCAAGACCTGTGCCGGCACCTGGGTGAAGGGCACGAAGGACGGCGCGCCCCGCGAGGTGTACCTCTACCACGTCGTCGACAACCAGTGGTCGATGGCTGAGTACGGCTCCCAGGCCGTGGTCTGGCAGACGGCGATCAATCCGGTGATCGCCCTGGAACTCCTGGCGAACGGCGCATGGAGCGGCACGGGAGTGCTGGGCGCCGAGGCCCTGCCCCCGCGCCCGTTCCTCGATCTGCTCGTCGCGTACGGGTCCCCGTGGGGGCTGCGCGAGCAGTGACCGGGGGCTCGTTGGCGGCCGCCGGAAGAAGTCGCGAAGTTCTCGGGCGACGATGTCGAGAACCCGTATCCGGCTCCGTCCCCGTAGTGAGAGCGGCCACAATGGGCCGCACAGCACCGAGGAGTGACACCATGGCCAAGTACCTGCTGCTCAAGCACTACCGCGGAGCCCCCGTCGCGGTGAACGACGTACCGATGGACCGGTGGACGCCCGAGGAGATCTCGGCGCACGTGCGGTACATGCGGGACTTCGCGGACCGGCTGGAGAAGACCGGGGAGTTCGTCGACGGCTCGGCGCTCGCTCCCGAGGGTTCGTGGGTCCGGTACGACGGTGAGGGCCGCCCGCCGGTCACCGACGGGCCGTTCGCCGAGACCAAGGACCTCATCGCCGGCTGGATGATCATCGACGTCGACAGCCACGACCGGGCCGTCGAGCTGGCCGGGGAGCTGTCCGCCGCTCCAGGGGCGGGCGGGAAGCCGATCCACGAGTGGCTGGAGGTGCGCCCGTTCCTGACCGCGCCGCCCACCGTCACGGAGTGACACCTCGATGAACGAGCTCCTCCTGCGGAGCCTCACGCCGGGCGTGCTCGCCGTCCTCGTCCGCCGCGGAGCAGACTTCGCGGCGGCCGAGGACGCCGTGCAGGACGCCCTGGTCGAGGCGGTCCGCGTATGGCCGGGCGACCAGCCGCGGGATCCGAAGGGCTGGCTGGTCACGGTCGCGTGGCGGCGGTTCCTGGACGCGACGCGGTCGGAGGCCGCCCGGCGGCGGCGCGAGGACCTCGTCGACGAGGAGCCCGCACCCGGGCCGGCGTCCTCGGTGGACGACACGCTCCAGCTGTATTTCCTGTGCGCCCATCCGAAGCTGACGCCGTCGTCCGCCGTCGCGCTGACCCTCCGGGCCGTCGGCGGGCTCACGACCCGTCAGATCGCGCAGGCCTATCTGGTGCCCGAGGCGACGATGGCGCAGCGCATCAGCCGCGCGAAGCGCACCGTCTCCGGCGTCAGGTTCGAACAGCCCGGCGATGTCGCCACCGTTCTGCGCGTGCTGTATCTGGTCTTCAACGAGGGCTATTCCGGGGACGTCGACCTCGCCGCCGAGGCGATCCGGCTGACCCGTCAGCTCGCGGCGGCGATCGACCACCCGGAGGTGGCGGGGCTGCTCGCCCTGATGCTGCTCCACCATGCCCGGCGCGCGTCCCGGACCGCGCCGGACGGGAGCCTGGTGCCGCTCGCCGAGCAGGACCGGGGCCGCTGGGACACCGCGATGATCTCCGAGGGGGTCGGGGTCCTGCAGGCGGCTCTGGCCCGGGACCGGCTGGGCGAGTTCCAGGCCCAGGCGGCCATCGCGGCGCTCCACGCCGACGCGCGGGCCGCCGAGGAGACCGACTGGGTGCAGATCGTCGAGTGGTACGACGAGCTCGTGGGCCTGACGGACAGCCCGGTCGTCCGGCTCAACCGGGCGGTGGCGGTCGGCGAGGCCGACGGTCCGCGCGCCGGGCTGGCCGAACTCTCCGCACTGAGCGACGCGTTGCCCCGTCATACGGCGGTGGCGGCGTATCTCCACGAGCGCGACGGCGACCTGCCGACGGCGGCCCGGCTGTACGCGGAAGCCGCCCACAGGGCCCCCACGCTCGCCGAACGCGACCATCTGACCCGCCGGGCCGCGCGGCTCAACGCCGGTCTTCGGCGCTGAGGGCTCGACCGCCTCCACCGTTCTGGAAGGGGTGGGCCGGTCCGGCGTACGGCTCGGAGGCCAGGCCGAGGACCGGCCTGCCGCGCACATCCCCGACCAGGGCCGGGAAGCATGGCTTCTCCAGCCCGCTTCCAGGCTCTTCGGGCGGCTCCGGCGCCCAGTCTCGCGCGCGCCCGGCACACTGCCGTACTGGCGGAAACCACGGGACGCGGGGTTCCTCCCGGTGCCCCGTACAGGCGGGGCAGACCCTCACACCGTGATGACAATTAGGTAAGCCTCACCTAATATACGACTGTCGTCTTCGGGTCCCCACACGCCGAGAAGCCGGTATCCCCCCTTCTTTCGTACGCCTCCCGGGCACGGCTCCGTACCTACGCGCGTCGTCCCCCTCCCCCGAAGGAGACATGCAGCGCATGTCCACGCCCCGCCACGGCCGCCTGGCCGCACTCGCCGCCCTGACCATCGTCTCCGTGGGCGCAGGCGTCCTCGCCGCTCCCGCCTCCGCCGCCCCCGCAGTCCACGCCGCCGCGCGGGCCGAGGCCGGTGGTACGACGTCGGCAGCCGCCCCGATCCTGGTGACCGGCCGGTCCTCCTGGGGCTTCAAGGAGTCCTGGGTCCGTTACGTCGGGATGTTCAATGGCTCGGTGACTGCGGGCGGCGGCGCGATCGCGGACGCCGGCGGAAAGGTCGACTATCCCGTGAAGCACGGCTCGGTCGACCCGGCGGGGCGCTCCGCCGATGTGCGCTTCGGCGGCTCGGTGACCTACGCGATCCCCAGCCACGGGATCACCGCGATCACCCTGGCGAACCCCCGTGTCGTCCTCAAGAACGGCCAGGGCACGCTCCACATGGACGTGACGACCGACCTCGTCGCCGGCGAGGAACCGGTCACCACGCCCGACGTGCCGTTCGCCTCTCTCACGGCGGCCGCCGGCGCCCTCGACGGGGACACCCTCGACTGGTCGGGCATCACGGCGTCGCTCACCGACGAGGGTGCGGCGATCTTCGCCTTCCAGGACCGGCCGATGTACCCGGCCGGCACGGCGCTGGACCCGCTCGCCGTCAGCGGCGGCGTCAGCGTCCCCACGCTGACGGTCAGCCAGGTCACCGGGCTGGGCGCGGAGACCCAGGTCACCGTCAGCGGCAAGGGCTACCAGCCCGGGCGCGGGGTGTACCTGGCCCAGTCCATCGCCATGCCCGGCACCACGTACCCCAGTGTCTTCGGCAACGCGGTGTACGTCCGCCAGGTCGGCACGGACGGCACCTTCAGCGTCACGGTGAAGCTCACCGAGACGTTCACCCCCTCCGGGGCCCCCGCCGTCGACTGCCGGACCGCTGCCTGCTTCGTCACGAGCTTCAACTCGCACGACAGCGCCGACCCCACCTGGATGCCGTCCCGCGCCCAGGACGTGGCCCAGCCGCTCACGTTCGGCGTCGAGGTCCCGCCGGCCACCGTGACCCAGCACCCCACGTCGCGTACGGCCCGCTCGGGCGCCGACGCCGTCTTCACCGCCACCGCGAGCGGCGCCGACTCGGTCCGCTGGGAGCGCAGCACCGACAAGGGCGCGACCTGGAGCACCGTCCCCGGGGCCACCTCCACCGCCCTGTCGGTGAAGGCGTCCGCCGCGCTGAACGCCTCCCGCTACCGCGCCGTCTTCGTCAACGCGTCCGGTGAGACGGCCACGTCGGCCGCCGCGCTCACGGTGTCCGCCGTGCCCGCCCGGGTCGTCTCCTTCAACGCCTCCCCCGAGCCGGTCGGCAAGGGGAGCAAGCTGAAGGTCGTCGGCACGCTCCAGACCGTCGGCGCCACGGACGACGTCTGGCGTCCGCTGGCCACGGAGCCCGTGGTGGTCGAGTTCCGGGCGAAGGGCGCCAAGACCTGGAGCCGGGCCGCCTCGGTCACCACCGACAAGAAGGGCGTGGCCACGGCATCGGTCACCGCCGTCAAGGACGGCACCTGGCGCGCCCGTTACGCGGGAACCGCCGACCGGGCTGCGGCCGTGAGCTCCTCGGACAACGTGGACGTCAAGCTGCGCACCGCGGTCTCCGGCTTCAACGCCTCCCCGGAGCCGGTCCGCAAGGGGCGCACCATCACGATCAAGGGCACGCTGCGCAGCCTGGACGGCACCTGGAAGAACACCTCCGGCCAGTCCGTGATCATCCTGTTCAAGGCCGACGGCTCCAGCAAGTGGAGCAAGCGGGCGACCCTGCGCACCAACAGCCGCGGCGCGTTCTCCAAGGGGTTCACCGCCAAGAAGGACGGCACCTGGAAGGCGGAGTTCAAGGCCACGTCGTCCCTTCTGGGCACGCTCAGCTCCGGCGACCGGGTCGACGTGCGCTGACCCGGGTCCCTGACCGCGGCCGCGGCCGGCGTCAGGGCCGTTCCCGTCGGCTTCGGCACGCTCGCGCCCGCTCCTCCCCCGACGTCCGGGGGGGAGCGGGGGCGCATTCAGGCCCCGCGGAAGAAGATGCCAGGACGCTGGTCTAGTCCAAGTCGCGTCCGTCCCCCTATCCTCACCTGTAGCCGGTGACACACCCTTCCCCCACCCAGGTTGCCTGCCGGCTCGTGCCCCCCACTCAACTCCGCTCGAGCAGCCGGGTGATCTCCCCCATTCGCCGCCTCCAGGAGGCCACGGTGAAATTTCGCACCAGAAGCTCGGCGATCATCGGCACGCTCTGCCTCGTCACGTCCCTGGCCTTGGCCACGGCGTCGGCCGACGAGCCCGCCACCATCCCGGTCAAGCCGGTGAACGCCTCCCTGACCGAAGTGGCCAGGGCCCAGGGGCCGTCCGCCGGGACGGCCGGACCCGATGACACGCTGTGGATCGCCGAACGCGCGGGCACCGTACGGGTCCTGGACGGTTCGGGGCTCGGCGCACCCGTCCTCGACATATCCGACGAGACCACCACCGATGGCGAACGCGGCCTGCTGGGCGTCGCGTTCGACAAGACGTTCGCGCACTTCTACATCTCGTTCACCGACCTCGAAGGCACCAGCACGATCGACGAGTTCGCGGTGGAGGACGGTCAACTCCAGCCGGATTCACGGCGTACGGTCCTCACCCAGACGCAGCCGTACGCGAACCACAACGGCGGGGACATCAAGTTCGGCCCCGACGGCTACCTGTACATCGCCTTCGGGGACGGCGGCTCGGGCGGCGACCCGCACGGCAACGGGCAGAAGCTCGACACCCTGCTCGGCAAGCTGCTGCGGATCGACCCGAGCGGCGGCGAGCCGTACGCGATCCCGGCGGACAACCCGTTCGTGGCCGACGCCAACGCGAAGGACGAGATCTGGGCGTACGGGCTGCGCAATCCGTGGCGGTTCTCCTTCGACGCGGGCACGGGCGACCTGCTGATCGGCGATGTCGGCCAGAGCGACTGGGAGGAGATCGACTGGGCCCCGGCGGACAGCGAGGGCGGCGAGAACTACGGCTGGTCCTCCATGGAGGGCACGCATCCCTTCCGGGGCGGCACGGAGCCCGCGAACCATGTCCCGCCGGTGTACGAGTACGACCGTACGGGCCTCGGCTGCTCGGTGACCGGCGGATTCGTCTACCGCGGCGAGGCGCTCCCGGACCTTCAGGGGAGCTATGTGTTCAGCGACTACTGCGACGGCACTCTGCGCACGCTCCAGCTGGAGGGCGGCGAGGTGACCGGCGTGGGCGACCTCGGCGTCAGCGGCGGCGAGGTCATCTCCTTCGTGGAGGGCGGTGACGGCGAGCTGTACGTGCTCGGCAGCGGTGGCGCCGTCTCCCGCGTCGACCCCGCGTGAGCCGCTGAACGCGCGGGAGCCGCGCGGACCGATGGAGGAGGCCCGCCGATCATGATGATCGGCGGGCCTCCTCCACTCCCTCTCCGCGCTGGTGGCCGCGGCGGGCGTCCCGGTCGAAGATGCCCAGCAGCTCGCACGGCCCACCCTCGGCGCCGATGGCGTGCGGGAGCATCGTGGGGAACTCCGCCGCCTGGTTCGTCTCGATCCGCAGGCGCCGGTTGCCCAGGAGCAGGATCGCGGTGCCGGAGAGCACGACGAGCCACTCGCGGCCCGGGTGCGCACGCAGGCGCGCGGGGTTGTCGGGCGGCGGGTCGGTCATGCGCTGACGGATGACCGTCATGCCGGGTTCGGCCTTGATGGGCCACCGCATCTGACCGTGGGCTCCGTCGATCATCGGGTTGGAGACGATGTCGTCGGAGGCGGTCTCGACCAGCTGGTCGAGTGAGGTGTCCAGGGCGCGGGCGAGGGTGACCAGCTGGTCCAGGGCCAGGCGGCGGCGGCCGTTCTCGATGCGGCTGAGCGTGGACTGGCTGACCTTCGCACGGGCGGCCAGCTCCTCCAGGGACCAGCCCTGGGCCACGCGCAGGGCGCGGATGCGTTTGCGCACCAGGCTGTCCAGCTCACCATCTTCTTGCGTCATACGCATGATCGTATGCCATTGAAGCAAGTCGCGCTCAGCGTCGTTCGTGTTCGGCCCCGGAAGAGGCGGGGCTCGCACGGAAGAGGAATCCATGCGTTCGAACCAGCCCGGTCCGGTGAGTGTCGATCCGGACGACGTCCCGGGCCCGTCCGGCGAGGGCGTGCCCGACGCGCGCCGGCGCCGCACGATCCTGATCACCGTGTGCCTCACGCCGATGGCCGTGATCGCCTCGGTCTCGGGGCTCAACGTCGCCCAGCCCGACCTGGCCGTCGGGGGGATCGCCGGCCATCGGCTTCGTCGCCTGGGAGCTGCGCCGCGGGGATGCCGCACTCCTGGACGTCCGGCTGTTCGGCGAGCGCGGACCGGCCGGGGGCTCGGTCACCCTTCTGGTGGTCTTCGGGGTTCAGGCGGGCATCTTCGTGGTCCTGGCGGCTGGTCGGCGAACTGGCCGCCGCCCATCCCGCGGTGACGGTCGAGTCCGACCCGCTGTTCGTACGCGACGGGCCCGCGCATCCCGCCGTACGGGCGGCCGTGGACGCGGTGAGCGCAGATCCGGGCGGCGCGCACTCCCCCGGCCATGCTCGCCCGGCTCGGCACGGTCTCGGCCCGGCATCTGAGCCGGCTGTTCCGCGGCGAGACCGGGCTCACGCCCGCCCAGTACGTCGAATCCGTACGCCTGGAGGCCGCCCGGGCGCTGCCGGCCTCGGGCACCGATCCCGTCGAGGCGGTGGCCGACGGGGCGGGCTTCGGATCGGCCGAGACGATGCGCCGGGCGTTCCAGCAGACGCTGGGCGTCTCCCCCACCCATTACCGGGCCCGGTTCCGGACGACGGCGGGGCCGAGCGTGGCGGCGGGTCCTCGGCTGAGCTCCTGAGGCGCTTGTGACGGTGACCGCCCTCGGCCGAGTTTCCCGGGGTGTGGGGCAGCACGTACGGTACGGCAGGTGAACGAACCGCTCGAAGCCGTGACCGGCCCCCCTGCGGACGAACGCGTCCGGGCCGCGACGACCCGCGTGTTCCTGGCGCTCGCCCCGCCCGACGAGGCGAAGGAAGAGCTGGCACGGGCGCTGCACCCGGCCTACGACGCCTACCCCCGCATGCGGTGGAACCGTATCGAGGACTGGCACATCACCCTGGCGTTCCTCGGTGAGCTGCCGGTCACCGCCGTCCCGCCCCTGATGGCTCCGCTCGCCGGGCTCGCGGCGCGCCGGCGGCCCCTGCGGCTCGAGCTGCGCGGCGGCGGGCACTTCGACGAGCGGGTGTTGTGGACCGGGGTCACGGGGGACCTCGAAGGGCTGCACCGCCTCGCCACCGACGTACGCGCCCTCGTCAGGGAGTGCGGTGTTCCCTTCCCGGACCGGCCGCTCCGACCCCACCTGACCCTCGCTCGCTCCCGCCGGGGCGACCATGCCGCCACGGTGGAGGCCGCGGCGGGACTCGGCGCGTTCGCCGGCCGGAGCTGGGAGGCCGGGCGTCTCCATCTGGTCGGCAGCAATATCGGCCGCGGCCCGGGGCCGATCCACTACCGCGACATCGAGGCCTGGGACTTCCGCCACGGGGCCGACGGCGCTGCCGACAGCTGATTCCGTCCGGTCACACAGACCCGCAGACGCGTTGTCATGCGGTCATGCGGTCACCTGGTTCGGTCCCGCGCCGGCCGGTCGTGCGTCAGCAGAAACTCGGTCGCCCGCGCGATGGCCTCGGCGGACGTGCCGTGGACGGCCTGCGACTCGTCCTCCTGAAGGTCAGCGCCCGTGGCGGTGTACCACCAGGCGTCGGCGCCCGGATCGTGGTGAATGACGGCGTCGCCGCCCGCGTAGTGGAGCGGGATGGACTCGCTGGCGGACTTCTTGGGCACCGCGTGGGGCCACTTGAGGCGGGCCGACTGGCGCTTGATGCCGCCCCAGGCCGCACCCAGCTGCGCATAGCTGGATCCGCCGCGTCCGGCGACGGTGGCCGCGCTCTCGGCCAGCCGGTCGACGGACCGTTTGGCTTCGTAGAGCGACCGCAGCATCGCCAGCTGCACATCGGGCGCGGCCATGAGTGCGGCGTCGAAGGGCTTGCCGGCGGTGCGGTAGGCGAGGGCGCGCGTCGAGATCCGTTCGGCCAGCGCCCGGACCGCGTCGAGCACCTGCTCGTCCATGGCGAACGAGTCGTCGTCGCCGGGCTCGCGCCAGGCCGGGTCCACCGGCGTCAGGACCGTGGCCCAGAAGTGCTCATCGCTCGGATCAGGGGTCGGGATCGCCTTCACATCATCCATGCGACAACTTTAACTGTCGTAGATATGGGCGGCAACTATTTATGTCGCATCGCGTCAAGGACAGTTTCACCTGTCGGTTATGCCATAACTATACCTTCCGTAAGGTACAGTTATGGCGATCGGGGCGGTTCTCACAGTGAGGCGCAAAGGGATGATCATCAGCACGAGGCGACGCTGGCTGCTCCTGGCCGTGGTGAGCGCGGGGCTCCTGTTGATCACGTTGGACAACTCCATCCTGTACGCGGCGCTGCCGACGCTGGTGGAGGATCTCGGCGCGAGCAGCTCCCAGGGGCTCTGGATCATCAACGCCTATCCGGTCGTGATGGCCGGCCTGCTGCTGGGCAGTGGCACGCTCGGTGACCGGGTGGGGCACCGGCGGATGTTCCTGATCGGCCTCGTGGTCTTCGGTGCGGCCTCGCTCGTCGCGGCGTTCTCCACCAGCCCGGAGGCCCTGATCGCCGCACGGGCCTTCCTCGCCGTCGGGGCGGCCGCGATGATGCCCGCCACGCTGGCCCTGATCCGCGTCACCTTCGACGACGAGCGCGAACGCAACATCGCCATCGCGATCTGGGGGACCATGGCGGTGGTGGGCAGCGCCCTGGGCCCGATCATCAGCGGGATCCTGTTGCAGCACTTCTGGTGGGGATCGGTCTTCATCATCAACATCCCCGTCGTCGTCGCCGCGGTGATCGCCACGCTGGCCCTCGCTCCCCCGAACGACCCGGACCCGTCCAAGCAATGGGACCTGACCTCCTCGCTGCTGGCGCTCGTCGCCCTGGTCGGCCTTGTCATGGCCATCAAGGAGACGGCGAAGACCGACCCCGCCCCGGCGGTCATCGCCGCCGCCGTCCTCGCGGCCGCGGCTGGCGGGTGGGCGTTCGCCCGACGCCAGCGCCGACTGCCCTACCCCCTGCTGGACTTCGCGATCTTCCGTAACCGGGCCTTCCTCGCGGGGGTGCTGGCCGCCGGGTTCGCCCTGTTCGCCATCGCCGGCATCCAGCTCGTCACCACCCAGCGCTTCCAGCTCGTGGAGGGCTTCACCCCGTTGCGGGCCGGGTTCCTCGTCGCGGCCGTGGCCGTCGGCGCGTTCCCCACGGCGATGCTCGGGGGTGCGATCCTCCACCGGGTCGGCCTGCTGCCCCTCATCACCGGAGGGCTCGCCCTCGGGGGCGTCGGCACCGTGCTGGTCCTGATGAACTTCGCCACCAGCATGGGTCTCCTCGTCACCGGGCTGATCATCACCGGCAGCGGCCTCGGCGCGGCGATGTCCGTCGCCTCCAGCGCGATCATGGGCAATGTCCCGGCCCGCAGAGCGGGCATGGCCTCGTCCGTCGAGGAGGTCTCCTACGAGTTCGGCGGCCTGATCGCGGTCGCTCTCCTCGGCAGCCTGCTCACCGCCGTCTACTCCGCGACCATCGACCTCCCCGCCGGGGTGTCCGACCGGGCGCGCGATAGCCTCGACAGCGCGCTCGCACTGGCCGGCGAGGGGGCAGGGGCCGATGCGGCGCTGGTCGCCGCCGCGTCCGAAGCGTTCGACGGTGCGTACTTCGCCGTGATGATCGTGGTCGCCGGCGCCCTCGCGATCGGCGCCTTGGTGACCGGCCTCCTGCTGCGCCGGCACGGCCCCGGCTCGGCGCTGTCCGGCCCCGCACACCACTGACCCGACGGCACGGGAGCCGACCATGCGAACCAGCAAACGTACCCAGATCCTCGAAGCCGCCACCCGGGTCGTGCAGCGTGAAGGCGTCAAGAGCGTCACCTTCGACTCCGTCGCCGCGGAGGCCGGACTGACCAAGGGCGGCCTCCTGTACCACTTCGCCTCGCGCGACGACCTCGTCCAGGCGATCCATCAGCATCTGGCCGACGCGTGGGAAGCCGACCTGGTCACGGCGGCGGGGAAGCCCGCGGCCGAGGCGACCCGGGACGAACGGCTGGCCGCCTACACCCGGGTCGCCATCCAGAGCGCCACACGGGCCGAGCTTCTGCTCATGCTCGAAGGATCGACGAACGCGGCGCACGCGGCCGTCTGGAGCGCCGTGACGGAACGGTGGGCGCCGCCCCCGCCATCGGCGGCCGACGATCAGGCCGCGCTGGACCGGTTCATCGTCCGCCTCGCGGCCGACGGCCTCTGGCTGTACGACTCCCTGACCTCGGAACGGCTCGACCCCGGGATGCGGCGGGCCGTCGCCGATCGGATCGCCGACGCCCTGGCTCACGAGGGCAGCAGCGAGAACGACGGCTGAGAACCGGCGTGCCCCGGCTCAGCCGGCGTCAGCAGCCTCCCCCAGCGCACTCGTGAGGCGGCCGAGGGTCTCCTGCAGCCCGAGGACCTCCTCCAGCGACAGGCCGGTGGCGGCGAGCACGCCACGGGGGACGGACAGGGCGCGTTCGCGCAGCCCCGCGCCCTCGTCGGTCAGGTCGATCACCACGGAGCGTTCGTCCTCGCGGCTGCGTTCGCGCCGGACCAGTCCCGCGCTCTCCAGCCGCTTCAGCAGGGGCGACAGGGTCCCCGAGTCCAGGTGGAGACGGCCCCCGATGGCCTTGACCGACTGCGGGCCCTGCTCCCAGAGGACCAGCATGACCAGGTACTGCGAGTAGGTGAGGCCGAGGTCCTTCAGCGCCTGCCGGTAGTAGCCGCCGAACGCCCGCGAGGCGGCGTGCAGCGAGAAGCACACCTGGTGGTCCAGTCGCAGCAGTTCCGCGTCGGGGACGGCGGAGAGGTCGGGCGAGGCGCTCGGAGCAGTGGTCATGGCACCAGCGTACCGCCGCAACGCCATTGAGTTGTGCACAACTGAGTTGTGTGCAATCTTTATGTCCGTGGCCACGACCAGCCGGGTCGGGGCTCCGGAGAAGGGTCATCCCATGGACGCGTTGTACACCGCCGCCGCCACCGCGAACGGCCGCGAGGGCCGTGCCGTCAGCTCGGACGGTCAGATCGACCTGCCCCTCGCCATGCCCCCGGCCCTCGGCGGCAACGGCAAGGGCACCAACCCCGAGCAGCTCTTCGCCGCCGGCTACGCGGCCTGTTTCGCCAGCGCGATGGCCGCGGTCGGCCGCGAGCTGAAGGTCGACACCAAGGACGCCTCCGTGACCGCCGAGGTCTCCATCGGCAAGGACGGCGACGGCTTCGGGCTCGCGGTCGTCATGCGCGTGGAGCTGCCGGACTCCCTCGCCGGCGAGGCCGGGCAGAAGCTGGTCGAGGCCACCCACGCCTACTGCCCGTACTCCAAGGCCACCCGGGGCAACATCGACGTCCAGCTGGTCATCGAGTAGCCGACCGCAGGGACGTCCTGACGTGAGGTGGCGGTGGGCCACGGCTCGGAGCCGCGGCCCCCGACGGTCACCCCGTCAGACGGCCCAGCACCGCGCCCACCGCGCGGTGCACGGCCTCGCGCGCCTCGTCGCTCGCATCGAGCGTCTCGAAGCCGTGACGGCCCTCCGGTACGTCGATGATCTCCAGGTCGGCCCCGCAGCGGTCGGCCTCGGTCACGAACTCCTCGACGGTCGCGGCGATCTCGGCACTCTCGCGGCCCGCCCGGACCAGCACGATGGGAAGGCGACCGGCGCGGGAGACCGCCCGGACCGGGTGGAAGCGGGGACCGGTCAGTCCCCAGCCCGGCAGCGGCGCGAGAATCGGGTAGTTCGCGGCCACGCAGCGCAGCCACGCCGGGGGATTCGCCAGCCAGTCGGCCGCGATCGGGCCCCCTCCCGAGAAGAACCACAGGGCGACCCGGTCCGCGTCGACCCGCGGGTCGGCGCGCACCCGCTCCACCGCGTCGGCCACGTCCGCGGCGGCCCGCTCGTAGTCGGTCACGGCGCGCAGGCGGTGGTCGAGCGTCACGGCCGCGACTCCCTCCCCGGCGACCTGGCGGGCGTATCCCCTCAGGGTCGGCCAGTCCCGGGGCGTGGGCCGTGCCTCGGCGGGAACCGGGCCGCCGTGCACGAACACCACGGCCGGGTGCGGACCCGGGCCGTCGGGCAGATACAGGTCAGTGTTCCCGGCCCGCTCCCGGGGCCGTTCGGGCACGTCGAGGAGGAACGGCCGCAGATGGGCGGGCGGGTGGGCGTCGTCGACGGGGGTCAGCCGGTGTCCCCCGCCGGACGCGGCACCGATCAGGGTCTCGGCCAGCTCGGCGGGGCAGGACAGCATCGGCCAGTGTCCGGTGGGCAGTTCGAAGAAGGCCACCCGGGCGTCGGCCAGAGCCCGCAGCCCGGGGTCGCCGACGTCCACCATGATCTGGAGCATCTCGACGCCCGGTCCGTTGCCGGTGCACAGGATCCCCGTCACGGGCACCGCGGCCACGGCGCCGGTGAGCCGCAGCGGCTGGAGCAGGGTGCCCAGCGGCTGCGGCGCCGCGAGCGCGGTGAGGCCGTCGAGCGCCGCCTCGGAGAGACCGGCGGTGCTCCCCCAGCGGTCCCACGCGTCCCTGGCCGGGGGCGGCAGTTCACCACCCGTCCCCCGGTCCCCGCTTCCGGCGGCGCGCTCCGCCATCTCCTCGCGCAGACGCTGGTCGGGCACGGCGGCCAGGGCGGGTACGCCGTCCCGCGGCATCCCGGCGTCCAGATGAACGATCCGGGCGATCGACCGTGCCCGGCGATCGGCCGCGCCGAGCACCGGGTGGATGCCGTAGTCGTGGCCGACGAGCACGATCTCATCGCCGGACTCCGCGACCACGGAGTCGATCACCGCGAGCACGTCCGCGACATGGGTCTCCAGGTCGACGGCCTCGTCGGCGTCGGCGGACGTCCTGCCGAGTCCGGTGAGCGCCACGCTGTGCACCTCGGCGCCTTCCGCCGTCAGCCGCGCGGCGGTGTCCCGCCACACGTGCGGTCCGGTGAACGCCCCGGCCACCAGGATGAATACGGTCATGGTCCCTCCTCGTCACGCTGTCTCCCGCGCACCGGCCCGATCTCCCGGCAGCGCTCGCCGGTACCGTAGGAACTCCCCCTGGTGGAGGTTCAAGTGTTCTCGTCGCACGACGGTCTGTGCACCATCGGTGAACTGGCCGAGCACATGGGCGTCAGCGTCAAGACCGTCCGCTTCTACTCGGACCACGGGCTGCTTCCGGAGGCGGCCCGCAGCGCCGGCGGGCACCGCAGGTACACCCCGGACGCCGTGGAGCGGCTGGGCATGATCCGCTCGCTGCGCGGCCTCGACCTGTCGGTTCCCGAAGTGCGCCGCATCCTCGACGAGCAGGACGAGCGGGACGGGGACGGGGCGGGTGGCGCGTTGGAGGATGCCGTGGCCGACCGGCTGCGGGTCCTCGGCTCCGAGCTCGCCGCGCTGCGCTGGCGGGAGGCCGCGCTCAGGCTGGTGCAGGAGTGCCCGCCGGCCGAACGGCCCGGCCGGCTACGGCTGGTCGGGGCCGTCGCCGCCCCGCCGAGCACCGCCTCGCTGGCCCGGTTCTGGCGTGCGTGGCTGCCGCCCCGGATGCCCGCCCGGTCCGTCACCGCGTTCCTGGAGGCGGCGGTGACGCACCCTCCCGACGACCCCCGGCCGGCCCAGGTCCTCGCCTTCGCCCGGCTGCACGCCTTCGTGACCGGCCCGTGCGATGCCGGGACCGGCGCCGGCGCCTGCCAGCCCCGGGCGCACGGCGTCGCGGGAGCCCGCGCGTCGGCCGTGCTGTACGCGGGCCTGGCCGAGGCGTACGACCTGGCGGGAGCGGAAATGCGCCGCGGGGCGGGGCCTTCTCCCGGCGAGGCGCTGGACGGATTCGTGCACGCGTACGCGAGCACCTACGGCGCGCGGGACACGCCCGCCTTCCGATGTGTGCTGGCCGGCCGGCTCGCGGGCGATCCGCGCCTCGACCGGTACTGGGACCTGACGGCCGAGGTCATCAGCGCTCCCGGCGGCCGTCCCGAGCCGACCCCGGGGTCCGCGCACGACTGGCTCCTGGCGGCCCTGGACGCGCAGGTGGAGATGACGGCCGGTCACGGCGGTGCGCGGCGCGGGCCCGTCGGTGAGGCGTCGGCGTCCGTCGGCCCCGCGTAGCCGCCCGTCCCGCCCACCCGGCGATCCGCGGGAACGGGACGAGCGGGTGCGGCCCTCGGGGCACAGCGAGGCGGTCAGCCGACGGCGTGCGGGCCGAACCGTTCGGGGGCGAGGGTCGCCAGCAGAGAGGTGACCACGAGATCGGTCGAGGCGGCCATGTCCACGGATTCCGGGGAAAGGAGCCACTGGACCTGTAGGCCGTCCATGACCGCGATGATGGCGTTGGCCGCGTTGTCGGCCGGGCCCGCCCGGTCGGCGGGCAGTTCGCAGGCCTCGCGCAGGGCGTCGGCGACGAAGACGCGCAGCCCGTGGTAGCGGTCGCGGAAGTAGTCCTGGGCGGGATGGTCGTCGGTGACGGACTCCGCCGAGAGCACCGCGTACAGCCGAACGATGCCTTCCCGTTCCGCATTGAGCAGCGCGGTGTTCACCAGGTGGCGCAGGAAGTCCAGCCCCTGGGGGCGGTCCGGGCCGAGGTGCTCGATGTCCCGCTGGTCGCGCAGTTCGAGCACGCTGGTGAGGAGGAGGGCCTTGGAGCGGAAGTAGTGCAGCACACCCGCCTGCGTGAGGCCGACCCGGTCCGCGATCTCGGCGAGCGAGGCGTTGTTGTAGCCACGGGCGGCGAAGGTGTCCATGGCGATGGCCAGAATGTCCTGCTGTCGCTGCCGGGCTTCCGGGCTGCGCGGCGTGCGGGGCTTGGCAGGGCCACGCGCCGGTCCGCCCACTCTGCCCACTCTGCCCACTGACTGGTTGCTCACCGGTTCAGCTTAAGCCTGCCGGAGGGCGGTGAAGATCCTTCGGGCAGCGGGGAAGAACCCCGGAGCAGACTACTTACTAACCGCTTAGTGGGTGTGCTTTCATGCCGTTGTCCCGCCCTCTTGTGACCGGCACGCCCGGAGCGAGGCGTCCGCCGCGCCCTCCGTCCGCCGGGGTGTCGTCGTTGAGCAGGTACGAACCCAAGGAGAGCCGCAACCATGCCAAGCTCCACTCCCCTGCGTTTCAGAGCGCGCGCGGCAGGCGCCGCGCTCGTCGTGACCGTCGCCGCACTCGGTGTCAACGGCGCCGTCGCCACCGCCCGGGCGGCCGACCCGGTCGCCCGGGTGTGGGTCACCATGCCCGACGGCTCCAAGAAGCTCACCCCGGACGGGAGCCTCCCCTTCGACGGGACCCCGCAGGCGGTCGACATCCGTATCGACGCCGCCGCCAAGGGGCAGAAGTTCACCGGCGCGGGGGCGTCGGTGACGGGCGCCTCCGCCCATCTCATCCAGGGCCTCCCCCAGGCGCAGCGCACCTCGCTGCTGAAGTCGCTCTTCTCCACGGAGGGCGACGGCATCGGGCTCAACTACCTGCGCCAACCCCTGGGGAGCACCGACTTCGACGCGAACGGGAACGCGTACACGTACGAGGACACCCGGGGCGGGTTCTCCATCGACCGGGACCGGAGTCAGATCATCCCGGTCCTGAAGCAGGCCACCGCGATCAACCCGGCCATCCGCTTCATGGGCTCGCCCTGGTCGCCCCCGGCGTGGATGAAGACCAACGACTCGCTCAACGGTGGGAGTCTGCGCACCGAGCACTACCGGGCCTACGCCGACTATCTGGTCAAGGCGATCAGGGCGTACGGGCAGGAAGGCATCGCCCTCACGGATCTCACCGCGCAGAACGAGCCGGAGTTCGCGACCAGTTACCCGTCGATGAGCATGACCTCGGCCCAGCAGGCGGACTTCCTGCGGGTCCTGGACCAGGCGCTCACCGCCGCGAACCTGCCGACCAACATCCTTGCCTACGACCACAACTGGGACCACCCGAACTACCCGCTCGACGTGTTCGCCCGGACGGGTGACATCCAGCGGATCATCGGCGCCGCGTTCCACTGCTACGGCGGAGCTCCCGCGGCGCAGAAGCAGATCGCCGACGCCGGTAAGCGGGTCTTCTTCACGGAGTGCTCCGGCACCGACAGCGCGAACCCGGCAACGACGTTCGGCGACACGCTCAGGTGGCACGCCGAGAACCTCGTCGTGCAGAACATGCGCAACGGCGGCGAGACGGTCATCAACTGGAACCTCGCCCTCGATCAGAACGGCGGCCCCCACCAGGGGCACTGCACCAACCGCTGCAACGGCATCGTCGAGATCAACGGCGGCCAGGTCACCCGCAACGCCGAGTTCTACGTCCTGGGCCACGTCTCCAAGTTCGTCAAGGCGGGGGCGGTCCGGATCGGCTCCACCAGCCAGGGCGCCGGAGGCGTGCAGAACGTCGCCTTCCAGAACAGCGACGGCTCCCGCGCGGCCGTGGTCGTCAACACCGCTTCCGCAGCGGAGCGGTTCTCCCTGACCGACAACGGCAGGTCGCTCGCGTACACCCTGCCCGCCGGTGCCGTCGCGACCTTCACCTGGGACGGGAGCGGCGGAACGACCGACCCGCCCGCGGGCTCCATCGACCCCGCGGCGTGGTACCAGGTACGCAACGGCAACAGTGGGGCCTGCCTCGACGCCGCCGACTGGGGCACCGCCGACGGCACCGCGCTCCAGCAGTGGGCCTGCGGGACCGGGGCCAACCAGGGCTGGCAGTTCAGGCCCACCGACGCCGGCCACTACCAGGTGGTGAACCGGCACAACGCGAAGGCCTGGGACGTCGACGGCGGTTCCGGAGCGACCGCCGACGGCGCCAAGGTGCACCTGTGGTCGTACGCGGGCGGCATCAACCAGCAATGGCGGCCGGAAGCCCTGGCCGGCGGGCGGTACCGCTTCGTCGCCCGGCACAGCGGCAAGTGCCTCAGCGTCGACAACTCCTCGACGGCCAACGGGGCCAGGCTCTCGCAGCAGCCCTGCTCCGGCTCCCCCGCCCAGGCGTTCACCCTGACCCGCTGACGCGGGCGGCCGGGACCGCGGCGGCCTCCGTACGGGGAGCCGCCGCGGCGCGCGTTCTCGGCGCGGAGCGTGAAGACGCGCCGGCGCACCGGGGAGTGCGCCGACACCGACGGGACAGTGCGCGCCGCGCCCTGTTCCTGCCCGGCGCGCCCCCATATGCTTCGCCTTCTGCCTGTTCGCCCGCTTCAGGAGGTCTCGTGCCGGCCCGCGCCATGTACTGCTACACGTGTGATTCCGATGAACAGCACCGTTCCCTCACCGCCGGCGAGAAGACCTGGCTGCGAAGCCGGACGGGTCGCCGGAGCGTCGACGAGTTCTTCATGTGCGAGGCGCCGAGCTGTCGCAATGTGCGCAGCGGCTTCAACAAGCACCCGTTCGACCCCGTGATCCGCGTCCCCCTGCCGGACTGACGCCGGCTCAAGGCGCCTCGACCGCTTCCTTGATGCGCTGCCCGAACGCCGGCGCGTCCTTGCGTGCCGCGCTTCCCGCGAAGCCGACCAGCAGTTTGCCGACTCCGTGGCCTTCGAGGACGTTGAAGAGCCTCACGTGCGTGCCGCCGTCCGGCGTGCGTTCCAGGTCGTAGCCGCCCTCGGCCGCGGTGATGAGGTTCTTGGACTGCTCCTGCCAGCGGATACGGGTCGGGGCGACCAGCTCGCTGATCTCGAAGTCGCGCCGGGACGTCATGCCAGCGTCCTTGACCGTGCTGTGGAAGACGGTGCCGACGCGGGTCGGGCCGTTCGGCGATTTCTCGATGCGCTGGACCCGTGGGCTGAACTCGGGGTCGTGCTCGCCGTCCGCGAGGTAGGCGAAGACTTCCTCGATGGGCCGGTCGATGTCGACCGTGGCTTCGAACTGTGTGCTCATGGCTCTCTCCGGTCGAGTGGGACGCGGCGCCGTCGGCACTGGCGCGACGGCCGGTCGGGCAGGCCGTTCGTCCGCCTGGCGTGGCGACGGTGCCGAATCCGTTGTCCGCCATCAGTGTCGGCCGAGGTTCCCGGGAGCGCACGCCGAGGAGCCCTGCGCGGGCCCGGCTGCGCGATGGGCCTCGTCCCGCTCCCGCACCACGCAATGGATAATCCCCGGACCGTCATTGCGGTCCGGGGATTATCACGCGTATATTGGATTGTTCTGCACTCATGCAGAAAGGCCCCACTCGGGGGCCTTATGAGTACGAATATATCTGGCGGGGAGCCGTTTTGTCAAACCGGGAAAGCGACGAATTGCGGGAAGAGCAGGAATTCATCGATCGGCTCCATGCCCGGGTCGACGCACTGCGCGGGGTGGCGGCCGATGGTGTCGAGCACGCGTTGACGCCGGTCGGGACGGGCCAGCAGGCGCGGCTGGAGCGCGACATCCTCGTCGCGGAGCGTTCGGGGCTGCTCGCCGCGCTCAACGCGGTGGACGGCTCACTGTGTTTCGGCCGCATCGACCGCTCCGACGGGCTCGCGCACCATATCGGCCGTATCGGGATCCGTGAGGACGACACCGACCACACGCCTGTTCTGATCGACTGGCGTGCGCCGGTTGCGCGTCCTTTCTATCTCGCCACCGGGCACATGCCGATGGGGCTGCGCCGGCGTCGCCACATCACCACCGAGGGCCGGACTGTCACCGAGCTCCATGACGAGATCCTCGATCTCGGCGACCGCGACCGCACCGGTTTCGAGGATCCGAACGGCGACGCCGTGCTGCTGGCGGCGCTCAATTCCGCGCGCACCGGACGCATGGGCGACATCGTGCGGACCATCCAGGCCGAGCAGGACGGCATCATCCGGGCCCCGCACCGCGGCGTCCTCGTCGTCGAGGGAGGCCCCGGCACCGGCAAGACGGCCGTCGCGCTGCACCGGGCCGCGTTCCTGCTCTACGAGCACCGCGAGCTGCTGGCCAAGCGCGCCGTGCTCATCGTGGGGCCCAATCCGGCGTTCCTGCGCTACATCGCGGAGGTGCTGCCCGCGCTCGGCGAGACCGGGGTGCTGCTCGCGACCCAGGCCGAGTTGTTCCCCGGTGTGCACGCCACCGGCACGGACACCCCGCGCGCTGCCGCCGTCAAGGGCGGCGAGCTGATGGCCGAGGCCCTCGCCCTGGCCGTACGCGACCGGCAGCGGCTGCCGGAGCCCGGGGCGGCCGTGGTGATCCCGCACGAGGACGGCGGGGACCTGATCCTGGACTGGGAGATCGCCTACGAGGCCCGGCAGGCGGCCCGGGAGACGCGCCTGCCGCACAACCTCGCCCGCCCCCACTTCGTCTTCCGGGTCATCGACGCCCTCACCGCGCAGCTCGTCGAGCGGATCGGCGCGGACCCCTACGGCGGGCCCAACTTCCTCGGTCCCGACGACGTGGCCCAGCTCGGCCGGGACGTCGCGCTGAGCAAGGAGGTGCACGCGGCGGTGGACGAGCTGTGGCCGCCGCTGACCCCCGAGGGCTTCCTCGCCGGCTATCTGGCCGACCCGGTGTACGTACCGGACGAGGAGGCCGACGCGATCCGGCGCCCGCCCGTGGCCGGGGCGTGGACCCCCGCCGACGTACCGCTGCTGGACGAGGCGGCCGAGCTGCTCGGCGTCGACGACAGCGCGGAGAGGGCTGCCGCTGAGGCAGCCCGTCAGGAGCGGGTCGGCTATGCACAGGGCGTGCTGGAGCTGTCGCGCGGTTCGGAGAGCTACGAGTTCGAGGACGAGGAGTCCGAGGTGCTCGCCGCGCACGACATCATCGACGCCGAGCGGATGGCGGAGCGGCACGAGGAGGCGGACCACCGCACGGCCGCCGAGCGGGCCGCCGCCGACCGCACGTGGGCGTTCGGGCACATCATCGTCGACGAGGCGCAGGAGCTGTCGCCGATGGCGTGGCGGCTGCTGATGCGCAGGGCGCCGACCCGCTCGCTGACCCTGGTCGGCGACCCGGCCCAGACCTCCGAGGAGGCGGGCGTCGGGTCCTGGGAGAAGATCCTCTCCCCGTACGTGGGCGACCGTTTCGAGCACGTCACGCTGGAGGTCAACTACCGTACGCCCGCCGAGATCATGGAGCTGGCCGCCGGGGTGCTGAGGGAGAAGGACCCCTCGTTCACCGCCCCCGTCTCGGTGCGGTCGACCGGCGAGAAGCCGTGGAAGCGGGACGCCGGGGAGGATCTGGCGGGGGCGGTGGCCGAGGCCGTCGTGGAGCTGACGCCCCGGGAGGGACGCCTTGCCGTGATCGCGCCGCGTGCGCTGCACGAGGAGATCGCAGCGCCACTGGACGGGGTCGCGGCGGGTGAGGCCCCCGACCTCACGCGGACGGTGGTGCTGCTGGATCCGCGTCAGGCCAAGGGGCTCGAGTTCGACCATGTGCTGGTGGTGGAGCCCGCCCGGTTCGGGAGGAGCGATCTGTACGTGGCACTCACCCGGGCCACGCAGCGCCTGGGCATCGTCCATCGGGAGGAGTTGCCGACGGCGTTGCGCTGAGGGGTCCGGCGGCCCGCCTTCGTGGCGATCGGCCCGGGCGGGCCGGGGGATTGGCCGGAACACGGTTGCCGAACCCATAGGGTGACGCCATGTCTTCGCCATTGAGTTCGACAAAGACCGCGGCTGCTCTCCGCACGTCGGCACGGGTCTCCGCAGAGGTGCTGCTGGTCCTCGTGGCGGCGGCGGTCGCGCTGTGGGTGCTGGGCCGGATGTGGTCGGTCGTATGGCCGCTGATAGTCGGCCTGTTCCTCACCACGCTGACCTGGCCGCTCGCCCGCTTCCTGCGCCGGCACGGGTGGTGGCCCGCGCTGGCCGCGTCGGTGGTGACCGTGTTCGCCCTGCTCGTGGGGGCGGGCATCGTGGCCCTGATCGCGGTGCCGGTCGCGGACCAGTCCGGTGAGCTGGCCGACCGGGTGGTCGCAGGCATCGACAAGCTGCGCGAGTGGGCGGCCGGTCCGCCGCTGAACATCGGCGACGACCAGATCACCGGAGCCCTCGACACCGCGACCTCCCGGCTCCAGGACAGTGTCGGCAGCGTGGTCACCACCGCCGTCACCGGGGTGAGCACGGTGGTCAACGGGGTGGTCACGGCGGTTCTGGCACTTTTCCTGATGTTCTTCTTCCTCAAGGACGGCCCGCGCTTCCTCCCGTGGCTCACCCGTCAGCTTCCCGGCCGGTTCGCCACCGACATCCCCGAGGTGGCCGCCCGCAGTTGGAACACCCTGGGCGCGTTCGTCCGGTCCCAGGCGTTCGTCGGTCTGCTGGACGCGGTCTTCATCGGCCTCGGCCTGTGGATCCTGGAAGTGCCGCTGGTGCTGCCGCTGGCGGTGCTGACCTTCGTCTGCGCGTTCGTGCCGATCGTGGGGGCGCTGTTCGCCGGATTCGTGGCGGTGGTCATCGCCCTGGTCTCGAACGGGCCCATGGACGCCCTGCTCGTGCTGGGGATCATCGTCGTGGTGCAGCAGCTGGAGGGCAACGTGTTCCAGCCCATGATCCAGAGCCGGGGCCTCGGCCTGCACGCGGCGGTCGTGCTGCTCGCGGTGACGCTGGGCGGCAGCCTGGCGGGGGTGGTGGGGAGCCTGCTCGCCGTGCCGGTGGCGGCGGTGATCGCGGTGATCTGGAACTACCTCCGCGAGCAGCTCGTGGAGGAGCCGCGGGAGCCGGAGCCCGCGGAGCTGCCCGAGGGTTCGCCCGCCCCGTCGTAGGGGCTCCTTCTCCGTCCCCTCACCGCCCGAGGCTGCGCAGCAGCGCCGGCAGCGCGCTGCGCAGCTCCCGCTCCCAGTACGGCGGTGAGTGGGTTCCCCCGTAGAAGTGCGTGGTGACCGGTACCCCGTGGGCCCGCAGCCGGGCGGCCATCGCCCGGTTCTCCGCCGCCATGATGGCCTCGGTCGGGGAGAGGACGTCCTTCGGGAAGGGATCGGCGGGGTCCTCCAGGCCCGGCACGTGCGGGTCCGGCTCCGTGCCCGGCGGATCCAGTACGCCCGCCCGGCCGTCGCCGCTGGACAGATGGACCTCGACGCCGCGCAGCCGCTCCGGACGGTAGAACGGGTCGTGGTCCCGCCAGATCCGCCGCTGGGCCACCGGGTCGCCCCACAGCGCCAGCCGGTCGATGCCGAGGTAGTCCAGCCCCGCCTGAACCGCGCGGGGGTGCTGGAGCGGATGGACGTAGCCGCTGAAGCTCGCCGCCGCACGGAACAGGCCGGGGCGCCGGGCCGCGTACGCGAGCGCGCCGAAGCCGCCCTGGGACTCCCCCGCCGCGACCCGCCGGTCACCCGCGCCATAGGAACGTTCCAGCAGCGGGCGCACCTCGTCGAGGTGGAAGCTCTCCACCCGCGGCGCGCCGCCTTCGCCGTGGTTCCACCAGTCGCTGTAGAAACCGAACAGCGGCATCGACGGCATCACCACGAGTACGTCGCGCAGCTGCGGAAGCCGGTCCACCGCGTAGTCCTCCATCCATGCCTCGGGGTCGCCGTGGCCGCCGGCCAGCAGGTACAGCACCGGCCACCGCTCACCGCGCCCGCGCTCCTCCCAGCCGTCCGGCGTGAGCAGGCGGACCTTGGCGGGTCCGCCCAAAGCCGTCGAGCGCACGGTCAGTTCGAGGAGCCGGTCACCGATCCACCGCTCCCCCGTCACCCGGATCCCCGGGGGCCCGCCCCCGTGCGGGGCCGTTGCCGCCGCTGTACCGGGGACAAGCAGCAGCAGGGCCACGGCCCAGGCGGCCGCCCTTAGCAGAGCTCTCATCACCACAACCTCCCGACATCCGCGGGCGGACTTCGCCCGGGGCTTCGGACGGTACGGAGCGGGGCGGGGCGCGGCATCCTCCGCCGGGAGTCGGCCCGTACGCCGGCGGGAGGCAGGCGGGGCCGGTTCAGTGCGGGGCGCGGATCGCGGTCAGGAGCCGGGCGCAGCGTGCGGCCATCTCCGTCGCGGACTGCTCCGGGTGGGAGATCCACCAGCCGACGAGCGCGCCGACGGTGCCGGTCCACACGTGCTTCAGCGCGTCGGCGTCCCCAGGGTCCTCGTTGCCCTGTGCTCGCAGGACGTCCGCCGTGCCGGACGCGGCGAGGCGGTCGATGGCCGCGCGGTGGGCGTGTGCGGCGGCGTGCAGGTCGGAGCCGGGCCTCAGGGTCCGGTCGTACAGGACGAACCAGGCTTCCCGCTGCTCCTCCAGTACGCCGAAGACGGCTGCCAGGACGCGCGGGGGAACGCTCGATGAGTCGATGACGCCGGGCGGATCCGGCGTCATCGCCTCCTCGATCGCGGAGACGAGCCGGGGGGCGATGTGCTCCAGGCAGGCGAGGTAGAGCCCGTCCTTGGAGCCGAAGTAGGTGTACAGCATCGGCTTGGTCACCCCCACGCGCCGGGCGATCGAGGCCATCGACGCCGAGGCGTGTCCGTGCCGGCCGAACTCCTCCACGGCGGCGGCGAGGATCTGTGCCTCGCGCCGCGCGCGGGGGACCCCCTTCGTCCCGGCGCCGGGGGCGGACGGGGCGGCGGGTGGCGGGGGCGGAGTGGCGGGTGACGAGCCTCTTGCCGTGGTCATGCCTGGACTATACCGTGCAGTAAATTACCCCGAGGTAAATTACTGGAAGGCCATACGCTCATGGCGGACCGCACCTCCCCCTCGCCCAGGGCCGACGACGCCGCCCCCACCCGGTCCTGGTGGGGCTGGGGCGACCCCGCCCAGGCGCTGCCGGACGCCGAGTGCGCCGCGCTCGCGACGCTGGTTCCCGGGGCCGCCGAAACCGCACTGCCCGTCCCTTCCATCGCCTCGCTGGAGCTGCCGCCCGTCCGCGTGAGCGCGCCGCGCACGCTCGCGCACCTCGTCTCCGGCGACCCGGCCGACCGCGCGGGCCACACCTACGGCAAGGCCTTCCGCGACGTCGTCCGCGCGCTGAACGGCGACCTGGCGGCAGCTCCGGATCTCGTCGCCTTCCCCCGGAAGGAGCGGGACGTGGTGGACCTCCTCGACTGGGCGGCCGGGGCGGGCGTCGCCGTGATCCCTTACGGGGCGGGCAGTTCGGTCGTCGGCGGGGTCGAGTACCGCGCCGGGGCCCATGCTGGCGTTGTCTCGATGGACCTCTCGGGGATGGACCGGGTACTGGAGACCGACCGGGTCAGCCGGGCCGCCCGGATCCAGGCGGGGGCCCTCGGGCCCATCCTGGAGGCGCAGTTGAGGCCGCACGGGCTGACATTGCGCCACTTTCCGCAGAGCTTCGAGTTCTCGACCCTCGGCGGGTGGCTCGCCACCCGGGCGGGCGGGCACTACGCCACCCTCCACACGCACATCGACGACCTGACCGCCTCCCTGCGCGTGGTGACGCCCGCAGGGGTGAGCGAGTCGCTGCGCCTGCCGGGATCGGGGGCCGGGCCGTCCCCGGACCGGCTCTTCCTCGGTTCGGAGGGCACCCTCGGGATCATCACGGAGGCGTGGATGCGGCTCCAGGACCGCCCCGTCCACAAGGCGTCGGCCTCGGTGCTGTTCGACCGCTTCCCCGCCGCGGTGGACGCCGTCCGGGCCATCGCACAGTCGGGCCTCCACCCGGCCAACTGCCGTCTGCTCGATCCGGGCGAGGCGGCGCTGGCGGGGGTGGCGAGCGAGGGCAGGAGCATCCTGGTGCTGGGGGTGGAGTCGGCGCACCACCCGGTGGGGGGCCGGCTCGCCGAACTCGTCGCCCTGGCCCGCGACCACGGGGGCTCCTCCCCCGCCGGCGGATCCCCCGCTTCGGGCGGCTCGGCCGTCGGCGCCTGGCGTTCGGCGTTCCTGCGGATGCCGTACGTCCGGGACGGGCTGGCCAGGATGAGCGTGATCAGCGAGACGTTCGAGACGGCCTGCACCTGGGACCGGTTCCCGGAGCTGTACGAGGCGGTGCGGCGGGACCTGGGGGCCGCCGTCCGCGCCGCGACCGGTGCGGAGGGTCTGATCAACTGCCGTTTCACGCACGTCTATCCGGACGGTCCCGCGCCCTACTTCACGGTGATCGCCCCGGGCCGGCGCGGGTCGGAGGTCGCGATGTGGGACGAGATCAAGGCGGCGGCGATGCGGACGCTGGGCGAGCACCGGGCGACCGTCACCCATCACCACGCGGTGGGGCGCGATCACCGGCCCGGGTACGACCGGCAGCGCCCGGAGCCGTTCGCGGAGGTGCTGCGCGCCGCCAAGCGGACCCTCGACCCGGCCGGGATCCTCAACCCCGGGGTGCTCTTCGACCCGGCGGGATGAGGGCCGGCGGCCTCGGCTCCCTCAACCCGGACGGGCGTCCCGCGGGCCTGTGCCGGACGTCGGCGTCAGCGAGGACTCGATGCGGGCGAGCTGATGGGCGAGGCTCGTCATCCACACCTCCAGGTCCACGGACAGGGGCGTCGGCGGATCGCGGTCCGGGCCGCTCCCGGGTGCCGGCCGGGGCCGCTGGGAGGTCAGCAGGGAGGCGATTCGGTCGGTCTCCGCCACCAGGCCCGCCGCGGTGGCGGAGGCCCAGGCCGCGGAAGCGTCCGTCGCACCGGACGCCGGGCGCAGACCGAAGCGCGGCAGCCAGTGCGCCCCCAGGAGGATGTGGTTGGCCGCGATGAGCACGGCGTGCCAGTCGGCGCGGTCCGCTTCCCCGGTGGCCGGGGGCTCGGCGCGGAACTGGGCGTACGCCGCCTCGGCGAGGCGCAGCCGGTGGACGCCCGGCAGCGTCCGCAGCTCGGCCCGCGAGCCGCCGGACGGCGCGAGCAGCGCCTGTGCCGTCTCCGGCACCAGGGGTGCACACGATCTCAGCAGCCCGGCCATGGCCCGGTGGACCTCCCGCCGCGCCCCGGCCGGCCAGGCCAGGAGCCCGCACAGCAGACCGATCGTGCTGCCGGTGACGACGTCGATCATCCGCGCTTCCGACAGCCGCCAGGTGACCGGCTCGATCTGGGCGAACGCGGTGGCGACGACGAGCGTGAACAGCGCCTGCGCGTACGCGATGCCCAGCAGCGGTCCCAGGGCGAAGGCCGCCAGCATGACAGGGGCGAGCAGCGCTGCGTACACGTCGGTGTGCCGGCCGAGCCCGATCACGAGCGCCCCGGCCACCAGCGCGCCCGCCACGTTGCCCGCCACCGCTCGGCGGACCGCCTGCCAGGTCGCCCCGGTGGTCGTCCGCCCGAGGGTCAGAACGGCCAGCAGCACCCAGAACCCGTGGGCCAGGTCGAGGGAACCGGCCACCGCGCGGGCCGCGGCGAGTCCGAGCGCCGTCCGTACGGCGTTCTGGAACAGCACCGACCGGAACGTCACGTTGCCGAGGACGCGCCGGGCCCACAGCCTCGGCGTGGACAGCTCGGCGTACCAGAACTGTTCGCGCGGGGCGGCCGGCTCGGTGGGCCGGCCGTGCATGGCGATGTCGACGGTGATCTCCGCCGTCCGTGCCGATGCGGCGAGCGCCAGCACCCGCGACTGATGGCGCAGCACGTCGACGGGGGGCCGCTCGCCGGGTGGCCCGGAGGCCAGCCGCACCCGGTCGGCCTGGAAGCCCCGCATCGCTTCCTCCAACGCGCCGGCGCGCGGGGGACGGCTGCCGGTGCGCAGGACCCGGGCGCATCCGGTGCACAGCTCCGCGACCCGGCCCAGGAGCGCGGCGGACTCGGGATCGGGGAACGAGGGCGGGGCTTCGGCGAGGGTGGCCAGCTGGTCGAGGAGTCGGCGCACCGACCGGCCGGCCTGCTCCAGCGCGCGGTCCACCCGGCCGGCGCCGGCGGGGCGTTCCGCCGGGGGTACGTCCGCCAGGCGCAGCGCCGATCCGGCGGCGCGCAGCCGCTGGGGCTGTCTCTTATACACATCT
>NTHE01000063.1 GCA_002551355.1 Streptomyces sp. man185
CTGCAGGGGGGACCCTGTGGGAGAGTAGGACGCCGCCGAACAATTTTTCCGGGAAAGCCCCGCACCATTTTGGTGCGGGGCTTTTCTGCGTTCCGGGCCGGGCACGATCGACGGCGAGCGGCCCACGGCCGGCCGTCTCCGCAGGTCCCTCAGAGACGACCTGCGGCTTTCAAGGCCAAGTACGTATCGGCAAGCGCGGGAGCGAGGTTGTCCGGAGTGGCGTCCACGACGACGACGCCGTGGCGCCGGAGTCTGTCGGCCGTTCGCCGACGGTCGGCCTGGGCCTGCCCGGCGGCTGCCGCGTCGTACACCGAGTCCACTGTCCCCCGGGCGTCGGCCATTTCCTCGATCCGAGGGTCGGAGACCGCGGCCAGGAGAACGGTGTGGCGCTGGGTGAGCTGAGGCAGCATCGGGAGAAGCCCTTCCTCGATGGGGGCGGCCTCCAACGTCGTGAGGAGAACGATCAGCGAACCGCGAGGCGCGTCGGTCAGGGCGGCACTGCTCAGGCCGCGAGCGTCCGTCTCGATGAGCTCGGGCTCCAGCGCGGCAAGGGTGTTCATGACGGTGGCCAGGACATTGCCCGACGCCGTTCGTCCTTGGACGCGGGCTCGGACCTGGCGGTCGTAGGCGAGGAGGCTCACGCGGTCGCCCGCCCGCATGGCGAGTGCGGTGAGAAGGAGTGTGGCGTCCATCGAGGCGTCCAGGCGGGGAACGTCACCCACCCGTCCTGCTGATGTGCGTCCGGTGTCGAGGACGATCAGGATGTGCCGGTCACGCTCGGGGCGCCACGTCCGGACCGCTACCGCGGACTGGCGCGCGGTGGCCCGCCAGTCGATGGAGCGGGTGTCGTCCCCGGGCACGTAGGCCCGCAGACTGTCGAACTCCGTGCCCTCACCGCGTGTCAGAACACTGGTGCGGCCGTCCAGTTCCCGGAGCCGGGCGAGGCGGGAGGGCAGATGCTTGCGGCTGGTGAACGGCGGCAGGACCCGTACGGTCCACGGGGCCCGGTGCTGGCCCTGGCGCGCGGCGAGGCCGAGCGGGCCGAACGAGCGGACCGTGATGCGTTCAGCCTGGCGTTCGCCGCGACGGGTCGGGCGCAGAACCGTGACCAGGCGCCGCCGTTCCCCGGCGGGGATCGTCAGCGTGTGACGGGAAGCGCGGCGTTCGGTGCCCGGAACCCAGCTGCTGGGGGGCCAGGCATCCCGCAGTTGGGCGCGCAGACGTCTGCGCGAGGTGTTGGTCACGGTCAGTTGTACTTCTGCCACGTCACCGAGTCGAACAGATGTATCACCGGATCGGGTGAATCGCAGCGTGCGCACTGGCGCGGCCAGGGCGTAGTCGCACAGAATTGCCAGTGAGAGCGGTGCGTTGACTGCCAGCATCCCGGTCCAACTGGGAGCAAGGATGCCTACGGGGAGTGACCCCAAGGCGGCCAGCAGCGCGGTACGTCCGGTGAGGGCCATGGTCACCGCCTCATCGGGGTACGGGGACGTGGGCGAGCACTGAGGCGATGACGGAGTCGGGGGTGACTCCTTCCATTTCGGCCTCGGGCCGCAGGTGGATGCGATGACGGAGTGTGGGGAGCGCCAGAGCCTTCACATCGTCCGGGATGACATAGTCCCGGCCGGTCAGCCAGGCCCAGGCGCGGGCGGTCGACAGCAGTGCGGTGGTGCCTCGGGGGGAGACGCCGAGGGCGAGGGAGGGGGAATCGCGTGTGGCACGGCAGATATCCACGACGTAGCCGGCTATCTCGGCAGAGACGGTCGTCTTCGCCACGGCTTCGCGAGCTGCTTCCAGATCGGCGGGACCGGCAACGGGCCGTATACCGGCGGCCTTCAGATCGCGCGGGTTGAAGCCGTCGGCGTGACGGGAGAGGACGTCGATCTCGTCCTGCCGCGAGGGGAGCGGAACCGTCAGTTTGAGCAGGAACCGGTCCAGTTGGGCTTCGGGGAGGGGATAGGTGCCTTCGTACTCGACGGGGTTCTGGGTCGCGGCGACGAGGAAGGGGTCGGGCAGGAGCCGCGGCGTTCCATCGACGGTGACCTGTCGTTCCTCCATCGCCTCGAGGAGGGAGGACTGGGTCTTGGGCGGGGTGCGGTTGATCTCGTCGGCGATCAGCAGGTTGGTGAAGACGGGGCCTGGCTGGAAGGAGAACTCCGCAGTGCGTGCGTCATAGACCAGTGAACCCGTGACGTCGCTGGGCATCAGGTCGGGAGTGAACTGGACGCGCTTCGTGTCGAGTTCGAGGGAAGCAGCGAGTGCCCGGACCAACAGGGTCTTGGCCACTCCGGGCACGCCTTCGAGGAGTACATGGCCTCGGCAGAGCAGCGCGACGACGAGTCCGGTCACGGCGGGGTCCTGGCCGACGACGGCCTTGGCGATCTCGGAGCGCAGAGCCTCCAAGGAAGCGCGGGCGCTGTCGGACGGCTCCGGTTCCACAGGCCTCACGGGAGCCGTTGCGGGCACCGTTGGCTCAGCCGGCTCGGGGGTCGGGGCGCTCATGAAGTGCGTACCTCTCTTTCGAGGGCGTCGAGTTGATCGGCGAGGAGTACCAGGGCGGCGTCGGTGGAGGGAGCCGTGCCGAAGAGCAAGGTGCCGAGGTCGCGGTCCGCGGCGGTGATCCGTGCGGACACGGCGGGGAGGAGGAGGTCGGGGGTGTGCGCGTCACGGGCGGGCACACCCGCGAGGGGTGCGATGCGTGTGCGGGTGGCGGCTCGGAGGGCGCCGGCGGCCCGGTCGCGGGCGCTGGCCTTGCGGTAGAGGAGAGAGCGGCCTTCGGCGGATTCGGATGCGCGGATGGCTACCGGCAGTCGTTCTGTCACCAGGGGGCCGAGTCGGCGGGCTCGCCAGACGGCGGCGAGGACTGCGGCGAGGGCGAGTTGAAGCGTTCCCCACAGCCAGCCGGAGGGGACGAGGTCGAGGAAGCTGCTCTCGTCGGCCGCTTCGTCCCTGGCCCCGCCCTCCGACTGTTCCTCTGTCCCGTCGCCGGAGTCGTCGTCATCGGTTGTCGCGGATGGATCGGTGAGAGAGGGGAGGTACCAGACGAGATGAGGCCGGGAACCGAGGAGTTGCAGGGCGAGCGAGGCGTTGCCCTGCTTGTCGAGACGCTCGTTGTGGAGGAAGTCGGGGGAGCCGAGGACGACGGTGTCGCCTCCCGACCCGGTAGGGAGGACGACCAGACTGGGAAGGCCTGCGCTCGGGTAGCAGGTGACGGCGGTGGGGTCCTGCGTCGTGTAGCGGGTGCCGCCCATGTCCGCCGCGCCGGCCAGCCGAGCGGCGGGGAGTTCGCAGGCCGGGGCGAGAGCGCCGACGGCGTGGTGCGGTTCGGCGCGTACGCCGGGGGCGAGTCGGGCCGTGGGCCCCGGCCCCGGGGCGACCAGCAGGGTCCGTCCTGCGGAGGCGGAGGCCGCAGAGTCCAGTCGGAGCTGCTGCGACCGGGTCAGAAGGTTGGGGCCGGCGACGAGGAGCGTGGTGTCGTGGCCGGTCGCGGCGGCGGCCTCGTCGAGAGTGGTGGCTACGGTGACGGACACGCCGCGTGCCTTGAGGAGTTCTGCCACGGCGCGGCTGCCCCTGGGGTCCGCGGAGCGGGGGTCGAGCTGTCCGTGGTTCGTTCCGGAGCGTACGGCGGCGAATGTGATGCCGGCGACGACGAGGATGAGGACGACGGCCAGGATGCCTCGGGCACGGGTCCAGACCTGCCCCGGGGTGGGCGCCGTCGAGGTGGGGGAAGTGGTGGTCGCCGCGGTCATCCGGTGGCTCCTCGGGAGGTTCCGGGCAGCAGCGGCTGTGCCTCGTCGAGTTCGAGGTCGAGGGTGCGCAGGGACAGGTATGTCGGCTGGTCCGCGGTGCGGCCCCCGTATGTCACGTCGTCGAAGCTCCGGGCGGCGGCGCGCAGCCGGGCGGTGTGCTCGGGCAGGGCGCGGCCCGCTTCGGCTGCGGCTTCGTCCGCGGTGCGGCCGGGGCGGGGGTCGAGCAGGGCACGCTCCTCCAGGGACCGGACGATGGCGCGCATGCGTTCTTGGACGGCTGCGTTCCAGCGCAGGGCCGCGGCGTGGGCTTCGGCGGCCGCGCGGTGCTGGGCCGCGCTGCGGGGGCCGTCGCTGTCGAAGAGGGCGTCTGCGCTCCGGGAGGAGCGTTGCGGGGTGCCGAGCCGCCACCAGAGGGCGGCGGCAAGGCCGATGACGACGACGACCAGGACGACGAGTCCGGCAGGGCCGCCGGGGGCGGCGCCCGCGGCGGCGTCGAACACTCCGGCGATCCAGTCCCAGAACTGGTTCAGGGCGCGCTGGAGGAAGTTCGGGTCGTTCTCGTGGTACATCGGCTTGGAGAGTTCGCTCTCGGCCGCCTCCCGTGCGGGGAGACGTGGCGTGTCCACGGGTATGTCGCCCGCTGCGGTGTCCTGTCGTGCTGTGGTGATGCCCCCCGCCCCCGACACCGCATCAGCTCCTGGGGGTGTCGACGCCGTAGCCGGGCAAGCCCGCGGCCCGTGCGAGGTCGAGGTCCAGGGCTTCGCGGCGGATGCGCTGGTCCATGTAGAGGAGGGCCATCACGCCGGCGACGAAGGGGTAGATCAGCGTCGAGACGATCACTTCGCCGATGCCGGTGACAATCAGGAAGGGCCAGCCGAAGGAGGGGGCGGTGCTGCTGAAGAGGTCGCTGACTTCGGTTCCGTCGGCGATCACCGCGATGATGCTGAACGGGATGGAGACGAGGAACGTCAGCAGGAAGGTCAGCAGATAGGTCAGGGCGAGGATCCCGAAGGTGCGCCACCAAGCGCCGCGGACCAGCTTCGCCGACCTGCGCAGCGCGGCCACGATGCTCTGCCGTTCCAGCATCAGTGCGGGGGCGGCGAGGGCGAAGCTGACGTTCAGCCAGAGCATCACGACACAGGCGGCGGCGAAGCCGAGGAAGGCGAGTGCCGCTCCGGCCTCGGAACCCAGCAACAGGCCGGGGCCGACGCCCACGGCCATGATGGCGGCCATGATCAGGGAGACCAGCACGGTCAGCCCGAGCAGGGGGAGGACGCGGGGGCGGGCATCGGCCCAGGAGTCGGAGAGCGTGGTGGGGCGGCCCAGTACCGAGCGGCTGATGACCACGGTGACGACCGATGCGGTGAAGAGCGTGGCGATCATCGAGACGAGGGAGGCCGGGGCCAGGGAGATCAGTGTCGAGCGGGCCGAATCGGCGGCCTGGCGGAGGGCCTCGGAGCCGGTGGCGTTCGGGTCGACGGAGGTCGGTTCCGGCAGCAGATAGCGCTGCATGAGGATGACGGCGGTCTGGGTGACCACCGAGACCGCGAGGCTGAAGCCGAGTGCGGTACGCCAGTGCGCGCGCAGGGCGGACACGGAGCCGTCGAGGATCTCGCCGAGGCTCAGGGGGCGCAGCGGGATGACGCCGGGCTTCGCTGCCGGTGGCGGTCCTGCCCAGCCCTGTCGCTGCGGGCCGCCGCCCCAGCCGGGTGCGGGCGGCCGTGCTCCGGGGCCGCTGCCGGGGTTGCTCGGTGGGGACCACTGCCCGGGGGGCGGCTGCTCGCTGGACCACTGTCCCGTCGGGCCGCTTCCGTCCTGCGGGTCGGAGGGGCGGGGGATCGCCGTCTCCTTGCCGTCGGAGGGGGCAGATCCGGGCGACGCCCAGCCCGGAGAGTCGTTCATTCTCGCTCCTTCACCGTCCTGACCGCTCATCGGGGCGGCAGGTTGGCAGCCATCGTGCCACGCGTCGGTTCGGGGCGGTCCAGCCGCTCCGTCTCCTCCGGGCCTTCATATGCGGGTGGCTCACCGGGCAGACTGGACAGATGGCTGAACAGGACGCGCAATCACCGGTGGGCTTCGAGCCTCCCGCGCTTTCCGTACTCCGCTGGGACGAGCCTCCGGAAGGTCCCGTGCTGGTGCTTCTCGACCAGACGCGGCTGCCCGCCGAGGAGGTCGAGCTGGTGTGCACCGATGTGCCCGCTCTGGTGCGGGCGATCCAGACCTTGGCGGTGCGAGGGGCTCCGCTGCTCGGGATAGCCGGGGGCTACGGGGTGGCGCTCGCGGCGGCGCGGGGCTTCGATGTCGCGGAGGCGACCGGACTGCTGGAGGGAGCGCGGCCCACCGCGGTGAACCTCGGTTACGGGGTACGGCGGGTGGCGGCCGCCTACTGGGAGGCTGCTGGGAAGGGGGAGGGGGACGAGGCGGCCGCCGCGGCGGCGCTGGCCGAGGCGCGGGCGCTGCACCGGGAGGACGCCCAGGCCAGCAGGCGTATGGCCGAGTACGGCGAGGCGCTGCTGGAGGAGCTGCTGCCGGGCCGTGCGTACCAGCTGCTGACCCACTGCAACACCGGGGCGCTGGTCTCCGGGGGCGAGGGGACGGCCTTCGCGGTGGCGTTGCGGGTGCACCGGCAGGGGCGGCTGCGACGGCTGTGGGTGGACGAGACGCGGCCGCTGCTCCAGGGAGCCCGGCTGACCGCGTACGAGGCGGCGCGCAACGGACTGGCGTACAGCCTGCTCACGGACAATGCGGCGGGGTCCCTGCTCGCGGCGGGGGAGGTCGATGCCGTACTCATCGGGGCGGACCGCATCGCCGCGGACGGCTCGGTGGCCAACAAGGTGGGCAGCTATCCGCTGGCCGTGCTCGCGAAGTACCACCACGTGCCCTTCATCGTGGTGGCCCCGACGACGACCGTGGATCTGGAGACCCCGGACGGCACATCGATCATCGTCGAGCAGCGTTCCGGGAAAGAAGTGACGGAGCTCACATCGCCGCAGGATCTATCGCCCGACGGCGGGGGCGGGATCGTCATCGCACCCCTCGGGGCCCCGGCGTACAACCCGGCCTTCGACGTCACACCGCCGGAACTGATCACGGCGATCGTCACCGAAGAGGGCGCCATTTCCCCGGTCACGGGGGTCGGACTGGCAGAGCTGTGTGCCAGGTCATCGCAGGTAACGATTAGCTAATGGGATGATGTCGATTATGAAGGGACGCGTCCTTGTCGTCGACGACGACACCGCACTGGCCGAGATGCTCGGGATTGTGCTGCGTGGAGAAGGTTTCGAGCCGTCGTTCGTAGCGGACGGCGACAAGGCACTGGCCGCATTTCGTGAGGCCAAGCCGGACCTGGTGCTGCTCGACCTCATGCTGCCCGGAAGGGACGGCATCGAGGTGTGCAGGCTGATCAGGGCCGAGTCCGGTGTGCCGATCGTCATGCTCACTGCCAAGAGCGACACCGTCGATGTCGTGGTCGGCCTGGAATCAGGGGCCGACGACTACATCGTCAAGCCGTTCAAACCTAAGGAGTTGGTTGCCCGGATCAGGGCCCGTCTGCGGCGGTCCGAAGAGCCCGCGCCGGAGCAGTTGACCATCGGTGACCTGGTCATCGACGTGGCCGGCCACTCCGTGAAGCGGGAGGGGCAGTCGATCGCCCTGACTCCGCTGGAGTTCGACCTGCTGGTCGCGCTCGCCCGCAAGCCGTGGCAGGTCTTCACCCGTGAGGTCCTGCTGGAGCAGGTGTGGGGTTACCGCCACGCGGCCGACACCCGCCTGGTGAATGTGCATGTCCAGCGTCTGCGTTCCAAGGTCGAGAAGGACCCGGAACGGCCGGAGATCGTGGTGACGGTCCGAGGCGTCGGCTACAAGGCCGGACCGAGCTGAGATGGCCCGAGGCAGTGCTGCTCCGGGGCCCGGGGAGCCGGGAGTCCGTACGGAGCGGGCTGCCGGCCCGGGACGGAAGGCGTCACGTATGAGCCGTTTCCTGCAGGGCGGCCGGTTGTTCGAGGACCGGACGCCCGGCGGGCCCGTACCGCGGTTGCTGATGCGGTGGGTGCGCCGCCCGTTGCTGCCGGCTGTCCGGTTGTGGCGGCGCAACCTGCAGCTCCGCGTCGTCGCGGGCACCCTCCTGATGTCGATCGGGGTCGTGCTGCTGCTCGGGTTCGTCGTCATCGGGCAGGTGCGCAACGGACTGCTCGACGCCAAGGGCAAGGCCGCCCAGACCCAGGCCGCCGGCGGTTTCGCCGCGGCCCAGGAGAAGGCGAACGCGCCCCTCGCCCCGGGCGGGCAGGGGAGCGAGGGCGCCGACGGTATGACCGGCAGCACCTCTTGGCGCACCGAGCTCGTCGACCAGCTCGCCAGCGGCGGCAAGAACGCCTTCAACGTGGTGGCGCTCAGCGCGGACTCGGTGACCGAGGGTGCGGGCAGCCGTGCCGCACGCGGTTCCGGCAGCGTCGAGGCGTCCAGCGTGCCCGAGCGCCTCCGTCAGAACGTGAGCAAGGGGCAGGGCGCCTTCCAGACGTACTCCCTGATCCAGTACTCGTACGGCAACGAGTCGCAGCCGGGGCTCGTCGTCGGCAAGCGGCTCTACGACATCGATCAGCAGCCCTACGAGCTCTACTACCTCTTCCCGCTCACGCAGGAGGAGAAGTCTCTGACGCTGGTCAAGACGACCCTGGCGACCGCCGGGCTGTTCGTCGTCGTGCTGCTGGGGGCCATCGCCTGGTTCGTGGTGCGGCAGGTCGTCACACCCGTGCGGATGGCGGCCGGCATCGCCGAGCGGCTCTCCGCGGGCAAGCTCCAGGAACGGATGAAGGTCACCGGCGAGGACGACATCGCCCGGCTCGGCGAGGCGTTCAACAAGATGGCCCAGAACCTCCAGCTGAAGATCCAGCAGCTGGAGGAGCTCTCCCGGATGCAGCGGCGCTTCGTCTCCGACGTCTCGCACGAGCTGCGGACCCCCCTCACGACCGTGCGGATGGCCGCCGACGTCATCCACGAGGCGCGTGCCGACTTCGACCCCGTCACCGCGCGCTCCGCCGAGCTGCTGGGCGACCAGCTCGACCGGTTCGAGTCGCTCCTCGCCGATCTGCTGGAGATCAGCCGCTTCGACGCGGGCGCCGCGGCCCTGGAGGCCGAGCCGATAGACCTGCGGACCGTGGTGCACCGCGTGATCGGCGGAGCCGAGCCGCTCGCCGAGCGCAAGGGCACCCGGATCCTGGTCGTCGGCGACGACCAGCCGGTGATCGCCGAGGCCGATGCCCGCCGCGTCGAACGCGTCCTGCGCAACCTCGTGGTCAACGCCGTCGAGCACGGCGAGGGCCGGGACGTCGTGGTGCGGATGGGCGTGGCACAGGGGGCGGTCGCCGTGGCCGTCCGGGACTACGGGGTCGGGCTCAAGCCCGGCGAGGCGACCCGGGTCTTCAACCGGTTCTGGCGTGCCGACCCGGCGCGGGCCCGGACGACCGGCGGTACGGGTCTCGGCCTGTCGATCGCCGTGGAGGACGCCCGGCTGCACGGTGGCTGGCTCCAGGCCTGGGGCGAGCCGGGCGGCGGTTCCCAGTTCCGGCTGACCCTGCCGCGGACGGCGGACGAGCCCCTACGCGGTTCGCCGATACCGCTGGAGCCCGAGGACTCGCGGCGCAACCGGGAGAACCGGGAGCGCGACGAGACCGGGTCGGGTACGTCGGACGACCACCGGCTGATGTCCGTGCCGCACCAGCCGGGGGCGGGCGAGCGTGCGCCGCTGCCCGTGCCCGGTCGCGGCCCCGCCGTCCGCAGCGGCGCTTCCCCGTCGGCGCACCCCGCCGCGCTGCCCGGCAACGGAGCACGTGTCGTGGCGCGCCAGGCCCAGGAACGTCCCGGTGGACGCGTGGGCACCGGCGTACCGAATTCCGACCAGGAGGACACCACTCGTGGGTACTGACCGCCGTCCGGGCGGCCACGGACGGGCGGTGCGGACGTCCGCGCTGCTGGGCTGCGGCATCGTCGTGCTGGCCGGATGCGGCTCGATGCCGGTGACCGGGGACGTCAAGCCGGTCGACGCCTCTCAGCCCGGGGACTCCCAGGTGCAGGTGTACGCGGTGGCGCCCCGGGAAGGCGCGTCGCCCAGCGAGATCGTCGACGGCTTCCTCGAGTCGATGACCAGCGATGATCCCGCGTTCGCGACCACGCGGAAGTACCTGAGCGCCGATGCCCGGCGTACCTGGCAGCCGAGCGGAAGCACCACGGTTCTGGCTCAGGCACCCAACCGCAGCGGCCCCCTGCTCCACGACGAGGACAACCGGGCCACCCGGGACCGGGAGACGACCTACACGCTGACCGGCGAGAAGGTCGCGGCGGTCGACGCCCAGAGCTCCTACCAGCCGCTCGCGCCCACCGCCTACTCCCAGACCCTGCACCTGGTGCTGGAACAGGTGGCGGAGGGGAAGAAGGAGTGGCGCATCGACGTCGTGCCGGACGGCCTGGTCCTCGGGCAGTCCGACTTCAAGCGGCTCTACCGCTCCGTGAACAAGTACTACTACGCCACCGGGCGCACGAACGGCCGGTCGACGCTCGTCGCGGACCCCGTCTACGTACGCAACCGCACGGATCCGGTCACGCGCATGGACACCGCCACACAGACCGTCAGGACGCTGCTCGCCGGGCCGACGAACTGGCTGCGGCCCGTGGTCGACTCCCGGTTCCCGACGGGGACCGCTCTGCGCAAGGGCGTCACCGCGCTGGCGCCGGACGATCAGAACGTCCTGAAGGTGCCGCTCAACCAGAAGGCCGACAGGGCGGGCCGGAGCGCCTGCCGGATGATGGCCGCCCAAGTGCTGTTCACGCTCCGGGACCTGACCTCGGCCCGGGTCGAGCGGGTGGAGCTGGAGGGCGGCGAGGGCCGGCTCTGCGCACTGGACGCCGACGACGCGCCGGGGTTCTCCGCCGACCACGGCTCCGAGGGGGCCGACAGCCAGTACTTCATCAACGACAAGGGCCAGGTGGAGCGGATCCCCGGCTCCACCGAGGGCACCGGAACTCCCGAGCCCGTGACCGGCCCCCTCGGCGCGGGCACCGTCCCGATGGGCGCCGTCGGGGTGGCCCGGGACGAAGAGCGGGCCGCCGCGATCTCCTCCCAGGGGCAGAACCTCTACGTGTCCTCCCTGGAGACGGAGGGCGAGCTGGCCGAGCCCCTTGTCACCAGCGCCGCGGAGAAGGCCGCCGACCGGCTGTCGCCGCCGAGCTGGGACGGCCGCGGCGACCTGTGGGTCGCCGACCGTGATCCGGCAGGCCCCAGGCTGCTGAGGCTGGCCGGGGGCACGGGCGAGCCGCAGGAGGTCCGGGTACCGGGCCTCGACGGCGCCCGGATCGAGGAGCTGCGGATGTCCGCGGACGGGGTGCGGATCGCTCTGCTGCTGACGAAGGACGGCCGCACGACGCTCAACATCGGCCGGGTCGAGCGCCGGGGATCCTCCGTGGCACCCGAGATCTCGGTCGAGGACCTGCGCCAGGCCGCACCGCAGCTCACGGATGTGTCGGCCATCTCCTGGTCGGGACGCAGCCGTCTGGTGGTGGTCGGCAAGGAGGAAGGCGGCGTCCAGCAGGTGCGGTACGTGCAGGCGGACGGTTCCACGTCCGCATCGGGGGCGCTCCCCGGGGTGAACCAGGTCCAGTCGGTCGCCGCGGCGGACGACGAGCTGCTCCCGCTGATGGCGGAGACCGTCGGCGACGGCATAGTGAAGCTCTCGCCGGGGGACAACTGGCAGACCGTGCTCAAGCAGGGCACGTCGTTGGTCTACCCCGGCTGATCCGGTGCCCCGGGCGGCTCCGTCCGGTCCCCAGGGTTTTCCACAGGGGTGGCCCGGTCTCGGCGGGCCCGACACAGTGGCGTCATGCGGAACGCGTGGCAGGAGCTGTCCGGTCTGCTGCTGCCGGTGGCCTGCGCCGGCTGCGGCAGACCGCGCACCGAGCTGTGCGCGGCCTGCGGTGCCGCGCTGCACGGCGGCACCGCCCGCCGGGTCCGGCCCTCGCCCCTGCCACCGGGGCTTCCGGCGGTGTATGCGGCCGCGCCGTACGAGAACGCCGTACGAGCGGTTCTGCTGGCCCACAAGGAGCGCGGGGCACTCGGGTTGGCCGGGGCACTCGGACGGGCCCTGGCGGGTTGCGTACGGGCCGGGGCGGGGCGACCGGGCGATGCGGGAGGCTCACGGCTCGCAGGACTCCTGCTGCTGGTTCCCGTACCCTCCGCGCGCTCCTCGACCGCGGCGCGCGGCCATGACCCGGTGCGCAGGATCGCCGTCGCGGCCGCGCGGGACCTGCGGCGCGTGGGCCTGCCGGCCCAGGTGCTTCCGCTGCTCCGGCAGCGGCGGGCGGTCGCGGACCAGGCGGGGCTCGGGGCGCGGCAGCGGCGGGCGAATCTGGCCGGCGCACTGGAGCTCACAGCGGGGGGAGGGCGGCTCCTGCGGCGCGGCCTCCTCCGTCACGGCCGGGTGATCCTGGTCGACGATCTGTTGACGACGGGATCGACGCTGGCGGAGGCGGCACGGGCCGTCGGCGAGGCCTACGGCAGCGGTGGGGAGCCAGCCCTGCACGGAGCGTGCAGGGCAGCGGTCGTCGCAGCGTCTCCCTCCGCCTTCGAAACAAACCGGAACTGACCGAGAACCTGCATCGTTGCAGGTAATGAGAGGGCAATACCCCCTGATTGGAGGTACGTGCCAGTAGCGGGTGCCGAGACCCTGGTGCGCAGGCTATGTTCGGTTGTGAGGAACGGTGAAGGCCGGATCTCGATGAATGCACCACCAGGTTGCGGGCAGGTAACTCACCGGTAAGAGAGGCACGCAAAGTCGGTGGGGTTGCGACCCCTCCGACGGGGGAGGAGGAGGCGAAAGCCACCGAGTCCGAGGCCCTGGTGATCTCCGGGGCCTGGTGCAAAAGGGAAATGCCCCGCCGCTGAGCGGGGCGATCCGGGAACGGAGTTCTGCGTGGACATCGTCGTCAAGGGCCGCAAGACCGAGGTGCCCGAGCGGTTCCGCAAGCACGTGGCCGAGAAGCTGAAGCTGGACAAGATCCAGAAGTTCGACGGCAAGGTGATCAGCGTCGACGTCGAGGTGTCCAAGGAGCCGAATCCCCGTCAGGCCGACCGCTCCGACCGGGTGGAGATCACACTCCACTCGCGTGGGCCGGTCATCCGGGCGGAAGCGGCGGCGGGCGACCCCTACGCAGCGCTTGATCTGGCCACCGGAAAGCTGGAGGCCCGGCTGCGCAAGCAGCACGACAAGCGCTACAGCCGCCGAGGCAACGGCCGTCTGTCGGCTGCCGAGGTCGGGGACGTGGTCCCCGGCGTCGCTTCGTTCGACGAGGACGGTGAGCTGGTCGGCGACCAGTCGCCGGCGCCCGTCCCCACCACGAAGATCGGCTCGCTCGAAGTACAGGGCGAAGGGCCGCTCGTGATGCGCGAGAAGACCCACACCGCCGCACCGATGTCGCTCGACCAGGCGCTCTACGAGATGGAACTGGTCGGCCACGACTTCTACTTGTTCGTCGACTCCGAGACGAAGGAGCCCAGCGTCGTCTACCGGCGACACGCCTACGACTACGGCGTCATCCACCTGAGGACCGACCCGCTCGCCGCGGACGAAGCAGGCGGCGCGGGCGGTGCGCTCGGCGGCTGAGGCCACATCGTCCGGGTGCCCCCGAGGCGTTTTCGCGCCGGCGGGGGCGCCCGTGCACGGGCGCAGGACCACCGTGCCGGGGTCCGGGCATGGAATCATGGCGGCCCGAGCCAATCGGTGTTCTGTGAAGTGCCGTTGGCGAACGACCGACACTTCAGGCCGTGGCCTTCAGGGGGAGGAACGATGGCGGACACCTTCGGGCCCGTGCGCGATGCGAATGACTCCGACGACGACACCGGTGCGTATGCCGGCACGGACGCGGACGGCGCTTCACGCAAGGAGCCCATCAGGGTCCTCGTGGTCGATGACCACGCGCTCTTCCGCAGGGGTCTGGAGATCGTCCTCGCGCAGGAGGAGGACATCCAGGTCATCGGCGAGGCCGGGGACGGCTCCGAGGCGGTCGACAAGGCCGCCGACCTGCTGCCCGACATCGTTCTGATGGATGTCCGGATGCCGAAACGCGGCGGCATCGAGGCCTGCACCGCCATCAAGGAGGTGGCCCCCAGCGCGAAGATCATCATGCTGACGATCAGCGACGAGGAGGCCGACCTCTACGAGGCGATCAAGGCGGGCGCGACCGGATATCTCCTCAAGGAGATCTCCACCGACGAGGTCGCCACGGCCATTCGCGCGGTCGCCGACGGGCAGTCCCAGATCAGCCCCTCCATGGCCTCCAAGCTGCTCACCGAGTTCAAGTCGATGATCCAGCGCACCGACGAGCGGCGGCTCGTTCCGGCGCCCCGGCTCACCGAACGCGAGCTGGAAGTGCTGAAACTCGTGGCGACCGGCATGAACAACCGGGATATCGCCAAGGAGTTGTTCATTTCCGAGAACACGGTGAAGAACCACGTCCGCAATATCCTGGAGAAACTGCAGCTGCACTCCCGGATGGAAGCCGTGGTCTATGCCATGCGCGAGAAGATCCTGGAGATCAGGTAGCGGGCGGCTCCGGCCACCGGTCCCGGCCGGGAGCGGCGGAAGACGGTCAGCGGTAGGCGCGCTGGAGCGCCTGGCCGATCTCCGTCCTGAGCGGCTCGCGCAGCTCCGGGGCGTCCACCCGGTCCACCCGGATGTCCGTGCACCCCACCCAGGCCGCCGCCTCCACCAGGGCCTCGGCCATCGGGGCCACCGCCTTCGGGCCTGCCAGCGAGGCCTGCTTGGCGACCAGCGTGGTGCCCTCGCGCGCCGGGTCGACCCGGCCCTGGAGCTTCCCGCCCGCCAGCAACGGCATCGCGAAATAGCCGTGGATCCGCTTCTGCTTGGGCACGTAGGCCTCCAGCCGGTGGGTGAAGTCGAAGATCCGCTCGGTGCGCGCCCGCTCCCAGATCAGGGAGTCGAACGGCGACAACAGCGTCGTGCGGTGGCGGCCGCGTGGCTCCTTGGCCAGGGCCTCCGGGTCTGCCCAGGCCGGCTTCGCCCAGCCCTCCACCACGACCGGGACCAGGCCCGAGTCCCCCACCACGGCGTCGAACTCCTCGCCCTTCAGCCGGTGGTAGTCCGCGATGTCGCTGCGGGTGCCGACGCCCAGGGATCTGCCCGCCAGTGCGACCAGCCGCCGCCGGCACTCGGCGTCGCTCAGCTCGTCGTGCAGCAGGGCGTCCGGAATGGCCCGCTCGGCCAGGTCGTAGACCCGCTTCCAGCCGCGCCGCTCGGTGCACACCACCTCGCCGTACATCAGGGCCCGCTCGACGGCGACCTTGGACGCCGACCAGTCCCACCACTCGCCGCCGTTCTTCGCGCCGCCCAGCTCGGTCGCCGTCAACGGGCCCTCGTCGCGCAGCTGCTTGATCACGGTGTCGTACACACCGTCGGGCAGATCGTGGCCCCAGTGCGGGCGGGAGCGGTAGGCGCGGCGGCGGAACGCGAAGTGCGGCCACTCCTCGACGGGCAGGATGCACGCGGCGTGTGACCAGTACTCGAAGGTCCGGCCGCCCGACCAGTAGGCGTCCTCCACCGTCCGGCGGCCCACCGAGCCGAGCCGGGCGTAGGGAATCAGCTCGTGCGAGCGGGCCAGCACCGAGATCGTGTCCAGCTGGACCGCGCCGAGGTGGCGCAGCACCCCCGGCACCCCTCCCCGGCGGTCCGGTGCCCCCAGGAAGCCCTGGGCGCGCAGGGCGATGCGGCGGGCCTGGTCGGCGGAGAGTTCGACTGCGGGAGGAGGCACAGGCGTCATACGTCGAACCCTAGACGGCGCCACTGACAGCCCGGCCCCCGATGCCGTACGCGGATCACGGGCTCCCCAGGGGCCAGCGTCCGGAGTCCGGGGCTCCGCCGGTCCGGGGGGCGTGCCGCTCGGGGACGTAAGGGTGCGTGCCCGCGAGGCCCAGGTCGGACGGGAGCAGGGCCGCCGTCCAGGCGTCGCGCCGCACCCCCTTGTTGAGCAGCCCGGACCGCTGTTCGCCCTCCAGCCGGAACCCCGCCCGCAGGGCGACGGCCCGGGAGGCCAGGTTGCCGATCTCGGCCCGCCACTCCAGCCGGTCCGCCCCCAGCGACGCGAAGGCCCAGCGGGCGGAGCCGAGCACCGCCTCGGTGACGTAACCGCGGCCGCGGTGCTCCTTGGTGGACCAGTAGCCCACCTCGTACGTTCCCGGCCGGCTGCGGCGGTCGATGCCGAGCGCCCCGACGAGCGTCCCGGTCTCCCGCAGGACCAGAGCGAAGCCGTAGGCGGAGTCGTCCTGCCAGCCCGCCGGGGCGAGCTTCGTGGTGAACAGTTCCGCGTCGGTGAGGCGGTACGGGGAGGGGATCACCGTCCAGCGCTGGATGTCCGGGTCCTGACAGGCGGCGTGCACCCGGTAGGTGTCCTGCGGGCCGAAGGGCCGCAGGAGCAGGCGCTCCGTGGTGAGGGTGATCGGCTCCATGGGCCGATTCTCGTGAGCCCGAAGCCGTGATGCGAGCACTTTTCGGGCTTCCCGGCACCTTCCGTGCGTCTGGACCGTTGTCCTATAAGGGTGCGGCGAGGTCCACGCGACGGCAGCCCTCCCGACGCGGTGGTGTCCTCGCTTACGATGGCCGTTGCGGTGGGGCCCACCTGCCGTGCCCGCGCCAGAGTCCATTACACGACCCAGTGCCAGGCCCGACCGGCAAGGAGACCAGCCTCAGTGTCCGTCTTCAACAAGCTCATGCGTGCAGGCGAAGGCAAGATCCTGCGCAAACTGCACCGCATCGCGGACCAGGTCAGCTCCATCGAAGAGGACTTCGTCAACCTCTCCGACGCCGAGCTGCGGGCGCTCACCGACGAGTACAAGGAACGGTACGCGGACGGCGAGAGCCTGGACGACCTGCTTCCCGAAGCGTTCGCCACGGTCCGTGAGGCCGCAAAGCGCGTCCTCGGACAGCGCCACTACGACGTCCAGATGATGGGCGGAGCCGCCCTGCACCTCGGTTACGTGGCCGAGATGAAGACCGGTGAGGGCAAGACCCTCGTCGGCACCCTGCCCACGTATCTGAACGCGCTCTCCGGCAAGGGCGTGCACCTGATCACGGTCAACGACTACCTCGCCGAGCGTGACTCCGAGATGATGGGCCGGGTCCACAAGTTCCTCGGCCTGACCGTCGGCTGCATCGTCTCCAACATGACGCCGGCCCAGCGACGTGAGCAGTACGGCTGCGACATCACGTACGGCACGAACAACGAGTTCGGCTTCGACTACCTGCGCGACAACATGGCGTGGTCCAAGGACGAGCTCGTCCAGCGCGGCCACAACTTCGCCGTGGTCGACGAGGTCGACTCGATCCTCGTAGACGAGGCCCGTACGCCGCTGATCATCTCCGGCCCGGCCGACCAGGCCACCAAGTGGTACGGCGACTTCGCCAAGCTGGTCACGCGTCTCACCAAGGGCGAGGCGGGCAACCAGCTCAAGGGCATCGAGGAGACCGGCGACTACGAGGTCGACGAGAAGAAGCGGACCGTGGCCATCCATGAGTCCGGTGTCGCCAAGGTCGAGGACTGGCTCGGCATCGACAACCTCTACGAGTCGGTGAACACCCCGCTCGTCGGTTATCTGAACAACGCCATCAAGGCGAAGGAACTGTTCAAGAAGGACAAGGACTACGTCGTCATCGACGGCGAAGTCATGATCGTCGACGAGCACACCGGCCGTATCCTCGCCGGCCGCCGCTACAACGAGGGCATGCACCAGGCGATCGAGGCGAAGGAAGGGGTGGACATCAAGGACGAGAACCAGACCCTCGCCACGATCACCCTGCAGAACTTCTTCCGCCTCTACGACAAGCTCTCCGGCATGACCGGTACGGCGATGACCGAGGCCGCCGAGTTCCACCAGATCTACAAGCTCGGCGTGGTCCCGATCCCGACGAACCGGCCGATGGTCCGCGCCGACCAGTCGGACCTGATCTACCGCACCGAGGTCGCCAAGTTCGCAGCGGTCGTCGACGACATCGCCGAGAAGCACGAGAAGGGCCAGCCGATCCTTGTCGGCACCACCTCGGTCGAGAAGTCCGAGTACCTCTCGCAGCAGCTCTCCAAGCGCGGCGTGCAGCATGAGGTCCTCAACGCCAAGCAGCACGACCGGGAGGCGACGATCGTCGCCCAGGCGGGCCGCAAGGGCGCCGTCACCGTCGCGACGAACATGGCCGGCCGAGGCACCGACATCAAGCTCGGCGGCAACCCGGACGACCTCGCCGAGGCGGAGCTGCGCCAGCGCGGCCTCGACCCGGTGGAGAACGTCGAGGAGTGGGCGGCCGCGCTGCCCGCGGCGCTGGAGCAGGCCGAGGAGGCCGTGAAGGCGGAGTTCGAAGAGGTCAAGGACCTCGGCGGGCTCTACGTTCTCGGCACCGAGCGCCACGAGTCGCGCCGTATCGACAACCAGCTGCGCGGCCGTTCCGGCCGTCAGGGCGACCCGGGCGAGTCCCGTTTCTACCTGTCGCTGGGCGACGACCTGATGCGCCTGTTCAAGGCACAGATGGTCGAGCGCGTCATGTCGATGGCGAACGTTCCGGACGACGTCCCGATCGAGAACAAGATGGTCACCCGCGCCATCGCCTCCGCCCAGTCGCAGGTCGAGCAGCAGAACTTCGAGACGCGCAAGAACGTCCTGAAGTACGACGAGGTGCTCAACCGGCAGCGCGAGGTCATCTACGGCGAGCGCCGCCGCGTCCTGGAGGGCGAGGACCTCCAGGACCAGATCCGGCACTTCATGGACGACACGATCGACGACTACATCCGGCAGGAGACCGCCGAGGGCTTCGCCGAGGAGTGGGACCTGGACCGGCTGTGGGGCGCCTTCAAGCAGCTCTATCCGGTGAAGGTCACCGTCGAGGAGCTGGAGGAGGCGGCCGGGGACCTGGCGGGCGTCACCGCCGAGTTCATCGCCGAGTCGGTCAAGAACGACATCCACGAGCAGTACGAGGAGCGCGAGAACACCCTCGGCTCCGACATCATGCGTGAGCTGGAGCGACGCGTCGTCCTCTCGGTGCTCGACCGCAAGTGGCGCGAGCACCTCTACGAGATGGACTACCTCCAGGAGGGCATCGGCCTGCGGGCCATGGCCCAGAAGGACCCGCTGGTCGAGTACCAGCGCGAGGGCTTCGACATGTTCAACGCCATGATGGAGGGCATCAAGGAGGAGTCCGTCGGCTACCTGTTCAACCTGGAGGTCCAGGTGGAGCAGCAGGTCGAGGAGGTTCCGGTGCAGGGCGGCGCCGAGCGCACCTCGCTGGAGAAGGAGGGCGCCGCTGTCGCCCCGCAGATCCGCGCCAAGGGCCTGGAGGCCCCGCAGCGGCCGGACCGGCTCCACTTCTCCGCTCCCACGGTGGACGGCGAGGGCGGTGTCGTCGAGGGCGACTTCGCGAACGACGACGCCACCGGTGACACGCGGTCCGGTTCTGCCGACGGCATGACGCGTGCGGAGCGCCGCAAGGCCCAGAAGAGCGCCGGCGGCGGCGGTCGCCGTCGCAAGAAGTAGCAGCAGGGGCTGCACCCCGGCAGGGGCCGGACACCGCGAGGTGTCCGGCCCCTGCCGCGTCTCCCGGGTCACCTCGCGCCGGAGTGGCCGGCCGTGAGGCGTTCGCCGCCCAGCTCCACGGCGGCGCAGCGCCAGCGCTGGTCGGCGCCCTGTTCCAGGCGGAAGGCCATCGCCCGCACCCGGTCGCCCGCGGCGATGCTGGCGAAGGCCTCGACCACGCCGGTGGCGGGCTGGGCCCCGCGGCAGTGGCGAAGGACGGGGCGGGCGCCCCGGGCGGCCCCCAGCGGGGTGCTGGGGGCCAGCTCGGCGAGCTGGTCGTAGGCCTCGCCGATGGTGTGGCCGAGCATCCAGTGCACCGGGCGCTGGCCGCTGAGGACCGCGAGCAGACGCTCGGCGAACCACTGGTGCGGTCGCTGCGGCCGGTGGGGCTGCTGCCTGCGGGACCGCTGCGGAGGTACCGACCGGGGACTGCTCGGTACCGACCGGGGGCCGTTCTGGTCGCGTCGGCCGGTGGGCCTCGTCCTGTCCGTGCTCATGATCATCGCCCCGTTGACCGGGCCCGGTTCTACCGGGCGGTAACTTGTGTTGGGGATCTTCTACGGGTGCGGTCGTCAGCGACGCAAGGGGCCTTCGGGCGCCGAGCGGGCCTGGACGGTTTCACCTATCCGTGGCGCGGCCCTTGTGGGGCAAGGGCGACGGCGGGGGTGACGGGGCGTCCACCGTGGACGGACGACCCCGGTTGCCGAAACCCGAAAGGGGACGCTCCCACGTATCCTGAGGACGTTTCCCCCTACGAAAGCGACCTGCCATGCGCGTGTACGTCCCCCTGACCCTCTCCGGTCTCGCAGCGGCGCACGGTGCGGGCGAGGTCGGCCCCGGACCGCTGACCGCCTACGCGGTGACCCCCGGGCTGCGCGAGTGGTACGTCTCCGACGACATCGAGGAGCTGGAGTACGCGGCGCTCAACCGGGCCGCCGCCGCCTCGCTCCGGGTGATCGCCGGGAACCCGGCCGAGGTGCGCCGCCGGGTCGTCGTCGCCGTCGACGTACCGGACGGGTCCGCGGTCGCCGACCCCGACCACGGGCTGAGCGCGTCGTCGCTCGGCGAGGTGCGGATCGCCGGCGCGCTGCCGCTGGCCAAGGCGGCGGCGGTGCACGTGGACGCCGACGACGCGGAGAAGGACGTGGCCGCCGCGGCGGCCGCGCTGGGTGCGGCGGACCTCGGCGACGACGACGCGCAGTTCACCGTGGACGGCGCCGAGGACCACGAGCTGCTCTGGTTCGGCGTCCAGGAGATTCCGCAGCTCATCGGCTGAGGATCGGCGTTGTCGGACCCGGCGGGTACTTTTTCTGTATGACTTCCGGGACGACACGCACTCATCTGGTCTGGGACTGGAACGGCACGCTGCTCGACGACACGCATGCCGTCATCCAGGCGACGAACGCCGCGTTCGCGGAGGTCGAGCTGGCGCCGATCACGCTGGAGCAGTACCGGGAGATGTACACCATCCCCATACCCCGGTTCTACGAGCGGTTCCTGGGCCGGCTGCCCACGGAGGCCGAGTGGGAGCGGATGGACGGCATCTTCCACCGGTACTACACGGAGCAGCGGGCGGCCTGTGGGCTCACCGCCGGGGCCAAGGAACTGCTGCACCAGTGGCAGCGGGCCGGGCGCAGCCAGTCGCTCCTGAGCATGTACGGGCACGAGCATCTGGTGCCGGTGGTGCGGGGGTACGGGATCGAGCCCCGGTTCGTCCGCGTCGAGGGGCGCATTGGGCCGTCCGGCGGGAGCAAGGCGCTGCACATGGAGCGGCACTTCGAGGCGCTGGCCGGGGTGGGCGGGATCTCGCCGGAGCGGTCGGTGGTCATCGGGGACGCGCTGGACGACGCGGTGGCGGCGGCGCATGTGGGGGCGCGGGCGGTGCTGTACACCGGGGGGTCGCACAGCCGGAGCAGTCTGGAGGGGGCGGGGGTGCCGGTGGTGGACAGCCTGGGGGAAGCGGTGGCGTTGGCGGAGACGTTTGCCGCGTAGGGGGTGGTGCTCCGCGGAGTGCGGGGTGCCCTGGTGCGGGTTTCGGGGCGCTGCCCCGGGCCCCGGCCCTCAATCGCCGGACGGGCTGAAAAGCGTGCTCAATCGCCGGACGGGCTTGATTTGAGCACCTTCAGGAACTCCCTCATCCAGGCCGCGTGGTCCGGCCAGGCTCGGGAGGAGATCAGGGGGCCGTCCACCACCGCCTCCGTGTCCTGGAACGTCGCGCCCGCGCTCTGCATGTCCGGTTCCAGGGCCGGGTACGCCGTGACGTTGCGGCCGCTGAGGCTGCCGGTGGCGGCGGTGATCAGGGGGCCGTGGCAGATCTGGGCGACGGGGCGGTCCGCGGAGAAGAAGGCGCCGACGATCTTCCGCAGCTCGGCGTTGTTGCGGAGGTACTCGGGGGCCCTGCCGCCGGGGATCACCAGGGCGATGTAGGCGCCGGGGTCCACCTCGGAGAAGGACAGGTCGGCGGGCCAGGTGTAGCCGGGCTTCTCCGTGTACGTGTCGAAGCCGGGCTCGAAGTCGTGGACGACGAAGCGCAGCGTCTTGCGCTCGGGGGCCGCGATGTCTACCTCGTACCCCTCCTCCAGCAGCCGCTGGTACGGATAGAGGACTTCCAGCGACTCGGCGGCGTCGCCGGTGACGATGAGGATCTTCTGCGGCATGGCGGACTCCTCGGGGGCGATCGGCCCGCGGCGGGTCGGCTCGCGGTCAGCCGGTGGCCTGATTCAGGGCTGTACGGACAGATTGCCCCGGTTCCAGGGGTTCGCCAAGGCGGCGCGGCGCACTGTCCAGAGTGTCAAAGTTCGGGGTGTTCTTTTGTACACAAGCAGCCCATGACGCGGTGGGGTGCGGGGGCGATAGCCTGGTGCGGTGATCAGCGCGATACGCCTCGGGGGCAGCGAAGCCCCCGGCCGCCGCCCGGAGTGCCACAGCACCCGGGCGATCCGCGATCTCCCGACTCCGGACCGGCCGTCAAAAATGGCCCATGTGGTCCCGGGGAACTCCCGAAGCGGCATAGCGTCGACCCAGACCGGAAACCCCGCGTCGTGGCGGAACGCCGCTTTTCTCACCTACGTCACGCAACGGCGCGCGACAGGAGCCAGAGGACATGCAGACCAAGCTGGACGAAGCCAAGGCCGAGCTGCTCGCAGGGGCCGCCAAGGTAGCTGACAACGGTCCGGGCGGTGGTGTCGGCGGCCCGGGAGGTGCCCCCCGGGCGCGGGTTTCCGCCGCCGGGGCCGACGGGAGCGCCCCTGCCGGTCAGGACACGGTGCTCGCCTACCTCCAGCGCTACTACCTGCACACGGCTCCGGAGGACCTCAGCGGCCGTGACCCGGTCGACGTCTTCGGCGCCGCCGCCTCGCACTACCGGCTGGCCGAGAACCGTCCGCAGGGCACCGCGAACGTCCGGGTGCACACCCCGACCGTCGAGGAGAACGGCTGGGCCTGCAGCCACTCCGTCGTCGAGGTCGTCACCGACGACATGCCGTTCCTGGTGGACTCCGTCACCAACGAGCTGTCCCGGCAGGACCGCGGCATCCACGTCGTGATCCACCCGCAGGTCACCGTCCGCCGCGATGTCACCGGCAAGCTCATCGAGGTCCTCTCCGGCGGTCCCGGCACCCCGAAGAGCATCAAGGGCGCCAAGAACGCCAAGGGTCAGAAGAGCGAGCTGCCGCACGACGCTCTCGTCGAATCCTGGATCCACGTCGAGATCGACCGCGAGACCGACCGCGCCGACCTCCAGCAGATCACCGCCGACCTGCTGCGCGTCCTGTCCGACGTGCGGGAGACCGTCGAGGACTGGGGGAAGATGCGCGACGCCGCCCTCCGGATCGCCGACGACCTGCCGGGCGAGCCGCTGGACGACCTCGCCGACGAGGAGGTCGAGGAGGCCCGCGAGCTGCTGCGCTGGCTGGCCGCCGACCACTTCACCTTCCTCGGCTACCGCGAGTACGAGCTGAAGGACAGCGACGCGCTGGCCGCCGTGCCCGGCACCGGGCTCGGCATCCTTCGTTCCGACCCGCAGCACAGCGAGGACGAGGCCCACCCGGTCAGCCCGTCCTTCGACCGGCTGCCCGCCGACGCCCGCGCCAAGGCCCGCGAGCACAAGCTCCTCGTCCTGACGAAGGCCAACAGCCGGGCCACCGTGCACCGCCCCAGCTACCTCGACTACGTCGGCGTGAAGAAGTTCGACGCCAAGGGCAACGTCGTCGGCGAGCGGCGCTTCCTCGGTCTCTTCTCCTCCGCCGCCTACACCGAGTCCGTGCGCCGGGTGCCCGTCATCCGCCGCAAGGTCGCCGAGGTCGTCGAAGGCGCCGGCTTCTCGTACAACAGCCACGACGGGCGCGACCTGCTCCAGATCCTGGAGACCTACCCGCGCGACGAGCTGTTCCAGACGCCGGTCGACCAGCTGCGCTCCATCGTGACCTCCGTCCTCTACCTTCAGGAGCGCCGCCGGCTGCGGCTCTACCTGCGCCAGGACGAGTACGGGCGCTACTACTCCGCGATCGTCTACCTCCCGCGCGACCGCTACACCACCGGCGTGCGCCTGCGGCTGATCGACATCCTGAAGGAGGAACTCGGCGGCAACAGCGTCGACTTCACCGCCTGGAACACCGAGTCGATCCTCTCCCGGCTGCACTTCGTCATCCGGGTCCCGGCCGGCACCGAGCTGCCGCACCTCACCGACGCCGACGCCGACCGCATCGAGGCCCGCCTCGTCGAGGCCGCCCGCTCCTGGGCCGACGGCTTCCAGGAGGCGCTCACCGCCGAGCTGGGCGAGGAGCGCGGCGCCGAACTCCAGCGCCAGTACGGCCACTCGTTCCCCGAGGGCTACAAGGCCGACCACTCGCCGCGCGCCGCCGTGTCCGACCTGGTCCACCTCGAAACCCTCCGGGAGGGGGAGAAGGACTTCGCCCTCAGCCTGTACGAGCCGGTCGGCGCGGGCCCCGGCGAGCGCCGCTTCAAGATCTACCGGACCGGCGAACAGGTCTCCCTCTCCGCCGTCCTCCCGGCCCTTCAGCAGCTCGGCGTCGAGGTCGTCGACGAACGACCGTACGAGCTGCGCTGCGCGGACCGCACCCACGCCTGGGTCTACGACTTCGGGCTGCGGATGCCCCTGGTCAACGGCAGCGGCGGCTACCTCGCCGACGACGCCCGCACCCGCTTCCAGGAGGCCTTCGCCGCCGTCTGGAAGGGCGAGGCGGAGAACGACGGCTTCAACGCGCTGGTCCTCGGCGCCGGGCTGAACTGGCGCCAGGCCATGGTGCTGCGCGCCTACGCGAAGTACCTGCGGCAGGCCGGTTCGACGTTCAGCCAGGACTACATGGAGTCCACGCTCCGCAACAACGTCCACACCACCCGGCTGCTCGTCTCGCTCTTCGAGGCCCGCATGTCGCCCGGCCGCCAGAGCGCCGGCACCGAGCTGACCGACGGCCTCCTGGAGGAGCTGGACGGCGCCCTGGACCAGGTCGCCTCGCTCGACGAGGACCGGATCCTGCGGTCCTTCCTCACCGTCATCAAGGCCACCCTGCGCACCAACTTCTTCCAGCACACGGAGGACGGCACGCCGCACTCCTACGTCTCGATGAAGTTCGACCCGCAGGCCATCCCCGACCTGCCCGCGCCCCGGCCCGCGTACGAGATCTGGGTCTACTCGCCGCGCGTGGAGGGCGTCCACCTGCGCTTCGGCAAGGTCGCCCGCGGCGGGCTGCGCTGGTCGGACCGGCGCGAGGACTTCCGTACGGAGATCCTCGGCCTGGTCAAGGCGCAGATGGTGAAGAACACCGTCATCGTGCCCGTCGGCGCCAAGGGCGGCTTCGTCGCCAAGCAGCTCCCGGACCCGTCCGTGGACCGTGACGCCTGGTTCGCCGAGGGCATCGCCGCCTACCGCACATTCATCTCCGCGCTGCTCGACATCACCGACAACATGGTGGCCGGCGAGGTCGTGCCGCCCACCGACGTCGTCCGCCACGACGAGGACGACACCTACCTCGTCGTCGCCGCCGACAAGGGCACCGCGAGCTTCTCCGACATCGCCAACGAGGTCGCGGTCGCGTACAACTTCTGGCTCGGCGACGCGTTCGCCTCCGGCGGCTCGGCCGGCTACGACCACAAGGGCATGGGCATCACCGCCCGGGGCGCCTGGGAGTCCGTCAAGCGGCACTTCCGGGAGCTGGGCCACGACACCCAGACCGAGGACTTCACCGTAGTCGGCGTCGGCGACATGTCCGGTGACGTCTTCGGCAACGGCATGCTGCTCTCCGAGCACATCCGCCTCGTCGCCGCCTTCGACCACCGGCACATCTTCATCGACCCGAACCCGGACGCCGCCACCTCGTATGCCGAGAGGCGCCGCCTGTTCGACCTGCCGCGCAGCTCCTGGGCCGACTACAACACCGACCTGCTCTCCGCGGGCGGCGGCATCCACCCGCGCAGCGCCAAGTCGATCCCGCTCAACTCGCACATCCGTGAGGCGCTCGGCATCGACCCCTCGGTGAGCAAGATGACGCCCGCCGACCTGATGCAGACCATCCTCAAGGCCCCCGTCGACCTGATGTGGAACGGCGGCATCGGCACGTACATCAAGGCCGTCTCCGAGTCGAACGCCGACGTCGGCGACAAGGCCAACGACGCTGTCCGCGTCAACGGCGAGGACCTGCGGGCCAAGGTCGTCGGCGAGGGAGGCAACCTCGGCGCCACCCAGCTCGGCCGGATCGAGTTCGCCCGCAACGGCGGCCGGATCAACACCGACGCGATCGACAACAGCGCCGGTGTGGACACCTCCGACCACGAGGTGAACATCAAGATCCTGCTCAACGGTCTGGTCCGGGAAGGCGACATGACCGTCAAGCAGCGCAACAAGCTGCTCGCCGACATGACCGACGAGGTCGGCTCGCTCGTCCTGCGCAACAACTACGCGCAGAACGTCGCCCTCTCCAACGCCTCCGCCCAGGCACCCTCGCTGCTCCACGCCCAGCAGCGCTTCATGCGCCGGCTGGAGCGCGACGGAGCGCTGGACCGGGCGCTGGAGTTCCTGCCCGCGGACCGGCACATCCGGGAGCTGCTCAGCAACGAGAAGGGGCTGAGCCAGCCGGAGCTGGCCGTCCTGATCGCCTACACGAAGATCACGACGGCGGACGAGCTGATCTCCACCGTCCTGCCGGACGACCCGCACCTGCAGAAGCTGGTGCACGCCTACTTCCCGAGCGAGCTGCGCGAGCGGTTCCCCGAGGCAGTCGACGGGCACGCGCTGCGGCGCGAGATCATCACGACGGTGCTGGTCAACGACACGGTGAACACCGCCGGTTCGACCTTCCTGCACCGGCTGCGGGAGGAGACCGGGGCGTCGATCGAGGAGATCGTGCGGGCCCAGTTCACGGCCCGCGAGATCTTCGGCCTGTCGCAGGTGTGGGACGCCGTCGAGGCGCTCGACAACAAGGTCGCCGCCGACGTCCAGACCCGGATCCGGCTGCACTCGCGGCGGCTGGTCGAGCGCGGGTCGCGCTGGCTGCTGGGCAACCGGCCGCAGCCCGTCGCCATCGCGGAGACCATCGACCTGTTCCGGGACGGGGTCGAGCAGGTCTGGAACGAGCTGCCCAAGCTGGTCAAGGGCGCCGACCTGGACTGGTACCACTCGATCCTGGACGAGCTGACGGCCGCGGGCGTGCCGGACGAGCTGGCGGCCCGGGTGGCCGGGTTCTCCTCCGCCTTCCCGGCGCTGGACATCGTGGCCATCGCCGACCGTACGGGGCAGGATCCGCTGGAGGTCGCCGAGGTCTACTACGACCTCGCGGACCGGCTGCGGATCACGCAGCTGATGGACCGGATCATCGAGCTGCCGCGGGCCGACCGCTGGCAGTCCATGGCCCGCGCCTCCATCCGCGAGGACCTGTACGCGGCGCACGCGGCGCTCACCTCGGACGTGCTGAGTGTGGGGAACGGGTCCGCCACGCCGGAGGAGCGGTTCCGGGCGTGGGAGGAGAAGAACGCGGCGATTCTGGCCCGGTCGCGGTCCACGCTGGAGGAGATCCAGGGGTCGGACGCGTTTGACCTGGCGAATCTGTCGGTGGCGATGCGGACGATGCGGACGTTGTTGCGTACGCACGCGTAGGGGGTTGTACGTCTGAGGGGCCGGCACCCGGTGGGGTGCCGGCCCCTCGGCGTGGGGCTTTGTCCTCAAGCGCCGGACGGGCTGAACAGATGAACAGATGAACAGATGTCCTCAAGCGCCGGACTGGCTGGCAAGATGCCCTCAATCGCCGGGCGGGCTGGCGGTGGCCGGGTGGGCTGGAAGAGATGACCTCAGGCGCCGGACGGGCTTGATGTGGTGAAGGCCTCGTAGGCCTTCACCACTGCCTTTGCCGGTCCGTCCATCCGCAGCGTGCCTGCCTCCAGCCACAGGGCGCGGTCGCACGTGTCGGTGATCGACTTGTTGCTGTGGCTGACCAGGAACACCGTGCCCGCCTCGGCGCGCAGTTCCTTGATGCGGTCCTTGCTGCGGCGCTGGAACTTCGCGTCGCCCGTGGACAGTGCCTCGTCGATCAGGAGTACGTCGTGACTCTTGGCCGCCGCGATGGAGAAGCGCAGCCTCGCCCCCATGCCCGAGGAGTACGTGCGCATCGGCAGCGTGATGAAGTCGCCCTTCTCGTTGATGCCGGAGAAGTCGACGATCTCGTCGTAGCGTTCGCGGATCTGCTCGCGCGTCATGCCCATCGCGAGTCCGCCCAGCACCACGTTGCGCTCGCCCGTCAGGTCGCCCATCAGCGCCGCGTTCACGCCGAGCAGCGACGGCTGGCCCTGGGTGTGGACCTTGCCCCGGGTCGGCGGGAGCAGGCCCGCGACCGCCTTGAGCAGCGTCGACTTGCCCGAGCCGTTGGAGCCGATCAGGCCGATCGCCTCGCCCTTGTACGCGGCGAAGCTGACCCCCTTCACGGCGTGCACCTGTCGTGCGCCGGGTGTGCAGCGGCGCGTGGTGAGCCGGCTGAGCGCCGAGGTCGCGCTGCCCCTGCCCGTACGCGCGCCGTTGACCGTGTACGTGATGTGGACGTCGTCGACGACGACGGTCGGGACGCGCTGGTCCCCGGGAGCGCTGTCGATGTCAGCCACGTCCGTACGTCTCCTCGGCCTTCCAGAAGTACACGAATCCCGCCACGCCGCACAGCACCGCCCAGCCGGCCGCTGCCGCCCAGGCCAGGTGCGGAAGCTGCTCCCACGTGTAGCTGTCGATGAGCGCGTACCGCATGAGGTTGATGTAGAGCGCCGCGGGGTTGTACTCCAGCACCATCATCACCGCGTGCGGCACCCGGTCGCCGGCCAGCAGGTGGTCCAGGCTCCACATCACGCCGGACGAGTACATCCAGGTGCGCAGGACGAACGGCGTCAGCTGGGCGATGTCCGGGGTCCGCGCGGTCAGCCGGGCCATGGCCATCGACAGGCCGGTGTTGAACAGCGCCTGGAGCGCCAGCGCCGGGACGGCCAGCAGCCAGGTCGGGCGCGGGTACTGGCCGAACGCCAGCAGGATCAGGGTCAGCGCGCCGAGCGAGAACAGCAGCTGCTGGAGCTGCTGGAGCGCCAGCGCCACCGGCAGCGACGCGCGCGGGAAGTGCAGGGCCCGCACCAGGCCGATGTTGCCGCTGATCGCCCGGGTGCCGGCGGTGATCGAGCTGCTGGTGAAGGTCCAGATGAACACCCCGGTGACCAGGAACGGGACGAAGTCCTCCACACCGTGCTTGGTGTTCATCAGGACGCCGAAGATGAAGTAGTAGACCGTCGCGTTCAGCAGCGGCGTCATGATCTGCCAGATCTGGCCGAGCTTCGCCTGGCTGTACTGGGCCGTCAGCTTGGCCGTCGCGAAGGCTGTGATGAAGTGCCGGCGCCCCCAGAGCTGCCGGATGTACGCGGGCAGCGACGGCCGGGCACCGCTGACCTTCAGGCCGTGCTGTGCGGCCAGGGCCGCCAGCTCACCGGGCGCGTAGGTGGTGACCGTGGTGTTCGGAGTGCCCTTGGAAGGGGCGGTCACCGGGGGCGGGGCTGTTGTCTGGCTCAACGATCGACCGCTTTCGACGCCGGCGGAAGGAAGGAGGGAACGGTACGGTCCCGTAGGGACGCCCTCGTTGGGACGGGACCGTACCGTCGTAACGCTGAGAGTAGGACGCTCCACGTCGCAACGCAACCGTTTCGTCGTGGCCGACTATCATGCGGGCCATGACCACCGAACGGGGAAACCGCCGCCGCGCCCCCGCAGGCGCCGCCGTCCTGCGGGAGGACGTGACGGACGCCATCCGCGCCGCCGTCTTCGAGGAACTCGCCGCGGTGGGGTTCGCCCGGATGTCCATCGAGGGCATCGCCCGCCGCGCGGGCGTCGGCAAGACCGCCGTCTACCGCCGCTGGAAGTCCAAGCTGGCGCTCGTCCTCGACCTGGTCGCGGCCGTCGCCGCCCAGGGGATGCCCGCCCCGGCCACCGGTTCGCTGTACGGGGACGTGCGCGCAGTCCTGGAGCTGGCCGCCTACGCCCTGCGTCACCCGGTCGCCTCGCAGGTCATCCCGGACCTGCTGGTCGAGGCCGCCCGCAATCCGGAGATCTCCGAGGCGATCAAGGCCGCCCTCCTGGACCAGCAGCAGGGCGTCGCCGCCGTGGTGGTGCGGGAGGCGGTCGCCCGGGGGGAGCTTCCGGAAGGGAGCGATCCGGACCGGGCGCTCGACCTCATCGTCGGACCGCTCTACTGGCGGCTCGTCGTCGTCCGCGGCGAACTGCCGAAGGGCTATCTGGACGATCTGGCCGCATCGGCGGTTGCCGCCCTCAAGCACGCCGACTGAGGACCGACCCGCAAGCGTCCCGCCCTCGGACCGGCTCGCAAGCACCCCGGCTGAGAGCGGGCGGGCACGTGACCCTCCGAGGGGCGGGCCTCCGGCACCCCGGCTGAGAGCGGGCCGGGTGGGTCAGCCTCCCGACACCCGCGCCAGCACCTCGCCCGTGCGCGGGCTGAACGCCAGCACCGTCGCGTTCTCGGGCAGCCGCTGGTGGCGGGTCAGCAGGAGCCACCGCACCCCGTACCGGGCGGTGATCCCGTCCCGTCGGGTCTGCGGGGTCGACGTGTCGAGGTAGGCGGCCACCGCCCGGCTCCTCTCCCGCCGCTCCGTCGTCGCGAGCCCCGCGTCCGGCAGCGCGTCGGCCAGGACGTACGCCCCGTGCCCGGCCAGCGCATACATCGCCGGGCGGCTGTCCGTCAGGACCACCTCGCCCGGGGGGACGTACGCGGTCGCCCAGGCGTACGGTTCCCCGGCCGCCCGTACCCCCTCGGCCGCCGGAGGACCTGTCGTCCGGCCGTCGGCGGGGGTGCGCGGGGCGGTGAGCCCGTTGTAGTACGGCCACAGGGCCGCCACGGTCACCGCGCACACCACGGCGAACGCCCATCGCCAGACGGTCGGCCGGATCCGGATCCGCGTCCGGACCGCGATCAGGGCGAGGCACCCGATCGCCGCGCCGACCGCCGTCGGCGGATGGACCAGCAGGACGAGCCCGAGCAGGATGCCGATCCCGGCCGCCTCCGGCCACCGGGGCGTCCGGCCGGGCCTCGGATCGCCGGGGCGGGGGGTCCGTGCGGCCGCGCGACCGGTCCACGCCCACAGGTGCAGGGTGACCGCGACCGCGAACGTGCTCGGCGCGCTCCAGCGGGCCGGGTCCGCCCAGTGGATCAGGGCCAGCGGTACGAGGACGAGCACCGGCACCCAGCGGTTCGGGGTCAGCAGCCGGGTCAGCCGCCCGATCCCGGTGAGCAGGAGCAGCAGGTTCACCGACGCGGCCAGCGCGACGACGGACGGGCCGGAGAGCCCGGAGGCGCGGGCGGCCAGCCCCTGGAGCAGCGCGTACGGGGAGTAGTGCGCGCTCGCCACGGCGGGCAGGTCGGTCATCGGGAACGCCGGGTGCAGCAGGTTCACCCGCAGCCGTTCGACGACCGCCGCCTGGAGCCCGGCCTCGCAGCACAGCGGGGCCTGCCAGGCGGCGGCCGACAGCACCGCCCACAGCAGGCCGCCGAGGACGAGGTACGGCGACGGCAGCCACAGGGACGGCCGGGCAGCCCCGTCGGTCCCGTCGCCTTCGGGCGCGGCAGGCGGGAGGTCGGCGGAGGACGGGGCGGAAGCTGCGGAGAAGAGGGGCACACCTCATGGGTTCCGTGCGGCGGGCCCGCTCTCCCCGCCGCCACTCGTCCGGGGGATTCCGGGCGACGGTCCCGACGGGCCTACGGCGTGTCCGCCAGCAGCCGGTCCGCGACCCGGGCCGCCGCGCCGCCGTCGTCCAGGTCGCAGTAGTCGCGGCGGAAGCTCTCGTACGCGTCGGCGTGCCGGGCCGCCAGCGCCCCCGTGCCGCGCAGCGCCTGGGCCACCTCGTCCGTCGTGACCAGCAGCGGCCCCGGCGCCCGGGTCTCGAAGTCGAGGCAGAATCCGCGCACGGTGTCGCGGTAGTGCTCCAGGTCGTACGTGTGGAAGAGCATCGGCCGGCCCGTCAGCGCGAAGTCGAACATCAGCCCCGCGTAGTCCGTCACCAGCACATCGGCGATCAGGAGCGGCCCCGCCGCCCCGGGGTGGTGCGAGACGTCGAGCACGCCCGGCCCGGCCGGGACGCTGCCGGTGACCCGGGGGTGGCGGCGCACCAGCACCGTGTGGCCGGGGCCGAGCGCCCGGGCCAGGGCGTGCGGGTCGAGCGCCGGGTCCCAGCGGTACGGGCCGGGGGCCGTGCGGTCGGCGGACGCGGCGGACACGGCGGACGGAGGGTGGGCCAGGTGGTCCCGGTAGGTCGGGGCGTAGAGCACGACGCGGTGCTCCTCCGGGATCCCGAGCCCGCGCCGTACCTCCTCGGCGGCCTTGTCCCGTACGGGCGGGAACAGCACGTCGTTGGCGGGCGACCCGGCCTCCAGCACCTCGCCCTCGTACCCGAGGGACCGGCGCAGCAGGGGGGTGGCGAAGCGGCTCGGGGAGACCAGTACCGACCACTGGGCCGACCGCTGCGGCAGGGTGGCGAGATGCTGGTGGTCGGCGTAGAGGGTGTCCGCCAGACCGGAGCCGAACCGGCCGAGCGGAGTGCCGTGCCAGGTCTGGACGACCGTCTGCCCGGGACGCCGCTCGAACCAGGCGGGCAACTGCTCGTCCGTGACGATCCGCCGGGAGCGGGCCAGCGCCTCGTACCAGGCGGCGCTGTGCACGGGGACGGCCCGCGCGCCGGGTGGGACGTGGGTGGTGCGCCCGGGGGTGGTACCGGTGACCCACAGGTGCTCGGCGTCCGTGCCCCGGCGCACGAGCTCGGCGTGAACGGCGCGCGGAGAGTCGCCGCCCGCGTAGAGGACGGTGTCGCGGAGCGCAAGGGCGCGGGGCGTGCGCCGGTCGGGGTGGTGCGCGGCGCGCAGAAGCCGTTGGCCGTACGCGCTGCGCTCGGCGGCCGCGAGGCCGGGCCCCGCGACCACGGACAGCCGGTCGCCGTGCCGCCGCTCCAGGCGCAGCCCGTCCTCGCCGACGCCGCCGCAGGGCAGCCGCGCGGCGGCGGAGCCGAGGACGTGTACGGGGCGGTCGTCCAGGCGGACCTCCCACCGGCCCTCCGGGAGCGGCGGGGCGATCAGCGCGGAGAACCGGCCGCCCGCCGTACCGTCCGGGGCCGGGTCCACGGCGACCTCGGCGACCGGGACCGTCTCGCCGAGGGTCTCGTGGCGCAGGACGAGCCGGGCGGCACCGGTGGGGTGGGCACCGGTGTACGTCCCCGAGACCCGTACGGCTCCCCGCTCGCCGGGCACGGTCTCCACCCGGTCCGCGATCGGCGTCCCCGCCGGATCCAGCACCAGATTCCCCGCCGCGTCCGGACGGGCGGGCGGCGCCAGGTCCAGGGCGGCGGGGAGGGGAACACGGGCGCCGTCGGGCAGCAGGAGCCGGACCTGCCACCGCGCCCCCTCCGCCGTCCCCTCCGCAGCCCGGACCTCCCGGGGGGTGTGCGGCGGAGCGAGCGGTACGGCGGCGAGTCCGGCGAGCGGAACCCGCACGGTGAACGTCGTACCGGCCGCTTCGCCCGTCTCGCACTCCACCGCGCAGGACCGCTCCTCCGCTCCCTCGCGCGTCAGCACCAACGCCGTGGGGGAGGGGCCGCCGCCGAAGAACCGCCCCGTGACGTCCAGCGTTCCCGCCTCCGCCCCCGGGCCCGCCGCACGATGCGTCTCCGCCAGTGCCCGCAGCCGCGTCACCGTCAGCCGGAGCCGCCCGCTCCGGTAGTCGAGCACCGCTCGCCGGCCGTCGCCCAGGTCGTGCACCAGCGGCTGGTCCGCGCCCGCGTCCGGCGCGCGCACCGCGACCCGGCGGACCGTTCCGCGCCCGGCGAGCACCAGGCCGACCAGCCAGCCGCCGCCTCCCGTAGCGGGCAGCCGGTCCGGGTCGAGGACCATCTCGAAGCCCGCGTCGTCGTAACCGTGCAGCTCCTGACCGGAGTTCACCGTCGCCTCGGGGGAGGGCAACGGCCGGACCGGCACCGGCCGCACCGCTCGCCCCCGCTCCGCCCGGATCATGCCCACCGTCAGCCGCTGACGCGCCGATCCGGCCGGGAGGTTGCGCAGATACGCGTACCCGCGCAGCCGCAGTTTCCCGTCCGTGCCCCAGCGCGCCTCCAAGAGCCGCGCGACCGCCGGGGTGTCCGTGCGTGCGAGCCGGGCGCTCGCCCCGCGCACGCCGGGGTACACCGCCCGCCGCCGCCCCGGGAGGCCCTCGACGGCGAACGTGCCCGTTCCGTTGGCGCGTTCGAAGGCGAGGACCGCCAGCAGCTCGTCCAGGCGCCGCTCCCGTACCAGGGACCACTTGATGCGCAGCTCCACCGGCAGCCCCTCCAGCACCTCTGCACCTGCCCGGTCGACGAAGGCCCCGGCGCCCTCCAGGAACGCCGATCGGTACGCCTCGCCGCCCATCGGCAGACCGTCCAGGAAGTACCCGAAGTCGTCGCGCAGACAGGACGCGTCGTACGCCCGCCGCTGTGCCGCGTCCCGGTCGCCCAGGAACGCGCTGACCTGCTCGCACGCGGCGATCCGGTCCCGTACGCCCGTGACGTCCGTGCGCCGCCGGGTGATCGAGCCCTCCCGCACCCGCCAGTAGTAGACGTGTTCGGCGAGGACGTCGACCGAGCCCGCGAGGTAGTGCGCGGGGATCATCACGGGCGTGTCCTCGTAGAGCCTGCCCTCGGGGAAGGCGAAGGCGTGCGCGTCCCAGAAGGAGCGGCGGAACACCTTGTTCCACGCCACCCGGTCGGCCAGCAGGCGCGTATCCCGGGTGATGTGGGTACGGGTGCGGGCGGCGGTCAGCCAGCGGTATTGCCAGGCCTGCTGCCGCCCCTGCCCGGTCAGCCGCCACACATTGCCGGTCACCAGGTCGGAGCCGGTCGACTCCAGCGAGGCCGTCATCCGCTCGTACGCGTCGTGCACGACGACGTCGTCGCTGTCGGCGAACGCCAGGTAGGGGACGGTGGGAGTGGTGTGCCGGACGCCGGCGTTGCGGGCCGCGCTCAGGCCCGCGTTCTTCTGCCGCACCAGCCGGAACCGGTCGTCCCCGGCGGCGAACTCCGCTGCGATCCGTGCGCTTTCGTCCGTCGAACCGTCGTCGACCATGACCACCTCGACCGCTGCGAGAGTCTGGTCCGCCACCGACCGCAGGCAGTCCTCGAGGTAGGCCTCGACGTTGTGGAAGGGGATGACGACGCTGAGGTGTGGTGGCTTCATGTCCTGGTCAACAGGGGGCGGGTCCGGGGGTCACCGGCGCTGACCCGAACGGGTGAACACGGGGCGCCGGCCGCCCGGGTCCGCGACTACGCTCGGCTGCCATGCCCACCCGAGCTTCCGTGAAGCGGTTCGTCCGCCGACAGGCCATGCGGGCCGTCTACCGCGCCGACCTGCGCCGCCCGCTCGACCCGAACCTCGCCGTCTACGGGGCGTACTGGAACCGGGGCGTCGCCTGCAACCCCGCCGCGATTTACGCCAAGGCCCGCGAGCTGGCCCCGCACATCCGGGGCGTGTGGGTCGTCTCCTCCCGGCACCGCGACCGGATGCCGGCCGGAGTGCCGTACGTCATCGAGGGGTCGCGCCCCTACTGGCGGGCCATGGCCACCGCCACCTACCTGGTCAACAACTCCAGCTTTCCCGGCGGTTTCACCAAACGGCCCGGGCAGCGCTACCTCCAGACCCACCACGGGACCCCCCTGAAGACCATGGGGATCGACCAGCGCGCGTACCCCGCGCTCGCCCGGAAGACCGACTTCGACAAGATCCTCGCCCATGTCGGCCAGTGGGACTTCAGCCTCTCCGCCAACCCGCACACCACCGAGGTCTGGGACCGCGTCTACCCGGCCCCGGCGGGTGCCTCCTACGAGCGGCTCGACCTCGGGTACCCGCGCAACGACGTGTACTTCACCGCCACCGCCGAGGACATCGCGAAGACCCGCGCCGAGCTGGGCATCGCCGAGGGGCAGACCGCCCTGCTCTACGCCCCGACCCACCGCGACTACCGCGACGGCTTCGTCCCCGACATCGACGCGGAGCGGCTGGCGCGGCAACTGGGTTCGGATTACGTGCTGTTGGTGCGCGCCCACTACTTCTACGGGCGGTCCGCCGGGGTCGGAGCGACGGGTTCGGGGCGGGTCATCGACGTCACCGGGCACCCTCGGATCGAGGAACTGTGCCTGGCCGCGGACGCGTTGATCGCCGACTACTCCTCCCTGATCTTCGACTACGCCTGCCTGGACCGCCCGATCGTCGTCCACGCCCCCGACTGGGCCGCCTACCGGGCCGTGCGCGGAACCTGCTTCGACCTGCTCTCCGGGCGGCCCGGGGACACCCCCGGAGCCGTCACCACCGCCCCGGACGAGCTGGCCGCCGTGTTCCGGACGGGGCGGTGGCGCTCCCCGGAGGCGGCCGCGCTGCGCACCGCGTTCCGGGAGCGGTTCTGCCCGTACGACGACGGGCACGCGGCGGAACGCGTCGTACGGCGGTTCTTCGACGGCGTGGAATGAACCCGCCGAGCACCACCCGAATGGGTCACATCGGCGGCACCGGGCCGATTCCTCAGCCCCGCGCGGTCGTTGTGCCCGACAGCTCGCTCACCCCGCCATGTTGGGAGACGTCCATGCACCGGTCCGCCTACGAGCAGATGGAACTCTGCATCAAGGAGTATCTGCCCGTCGAAGGGCCGACGTCCGGTAACGACCCCTACCGTGTCGTCGACCTCGGGTCGAGGATCTCCGGCAAGCAGACCCGCACCCACCGTGCGCTGCTCGCCGGGCACTCCATCGACTACTTCGGTGTCGACGTGCAGGACGGCCCCAACGTGGACGCGGTGATGGCGAAGCCGTACCGCATCCCGGCCCGCTCCAACAGCGCCGATGTCGTGCTCTCCGGGCAGGCGTTCGAGCACATCCCGTTCTTCTGGGCCTCCATGCTGGAGATCGCCCGGATCCTGAAGCCGGGCGGGCACGCGTTCATCACCGCCCCCTCGCGCGGCCATGTCCACGACGCGCAGGACTGCTGGCGCTACTACCCCGACGGGTTCCGCGCGCTCGCCGCCCACTCCCGGCTCGAACTCCGCGAGGCCTACACCGACTTCCCGCCGCGGAAGGGCATCTGGCACGACTACCGGACCATCGACAAGAAGGCCGCCTACTGGGGCGACTCCGTCGGCGTCTTCCGCAAGCCGCAGCGCTACCCCCGCCTGACGATGTTCGCCGTACGGGAGCTGGCGGTGTGGTGGGCGAACCGGGTCGGCGGCGTGGACGGCGTCCCGCTGCCCCGGCCGGTGGACGGCCGCGACCGGTGCGGCAGGACCGAGCCCGCCTCCGTGCCCGCGCCCGCATCCGCGCCCGCATCCACACCGGAATCAATGACAGGTTGACGAAAGATGACATGAGCCGCAAACCGCGCGTACTGTCCCGGGGCATGGCTTGGCGCAACGCCGTCAACGGCGTCCTTCAGCAGCTCACCGGATACCAGCTCAGGCGGGTCACGGTGCCCGCCGCCCGCACCGCCCCCGCACCGGCTCCGGCCGCCGCACCGGCTCCCGCCCCCGCCCCGAAGCCTCAGGCGAAGAAGCCCGCCCTCGCGTTCCCGGCGGACTACGACGACGAGGCGAAGGACATCATCCGCGCGGTCAAGCCGTACTCGATGACCTCGCCGGAGCGGCTCAACGCCTTCATCCTCGCCACCCGGTACATCGCCCGGCACGACATCCCCGGTGGCATCGTCGAGTGCGGTGTCTGGCGCGGCGGTTCCATGCAGGCCTGCGCCCGGACCCTGCTGTCCGCCGGGGAGACCGAGCGCGACCTGTATCTCTTCGACACGTACGAGGGGATGACCCCGCCCACCGCCGAGGACCTGCGGCGCGACGGCCGGCCGGCCCAGGAACTGCTGGACGCCCAGGGCAAGGACCGGCCGATCTGGGCGGTCGCATCCCTGGAGGACGTCAAGGCGGGCTTCGACAACGTCCCGTACCCGAAGGAGCGCGTGCACTACGTGCAGGGGCGGGTCGAGGACACGGTCCCCGGGCAGGCTCCCGAGCAGATCTCGATCCTGCGCCTGGACACCGACTGGTACGCCTCCACCAAGCACGAACTGGAGCACCTCTACGACCGGTTGGTCCCCGGCGGAGTCCTCCTGATCGACGACTACGGCTACTGGCAGGGCTCGCGGCAGGCGGTCGACGAGTTCCTGGAGAAGACCGGTGAGCGGCTGCTCCTGCTCCGGATGGACGAGGGCCGGATCGCCGTCAAGCCCTGATCCGCGTTCCTCACGGCCATCCCGAGCACCGAGCCCCGTGCCCTCCCCGGTACGGGGCTCGAACGCGTCGCCGTCGCGCCCCCGGATGCCTGACTCCGCCCTTCCCGTCACCCGAACGGACCCCCTCGGGTGACCCGTCCTCCGGGCGCGGGTTGTACCCCATGGCCCCCGAAGGCCCTCACGCCCCGAAGCCCAAGCCCCTCGACGTTCATTGACCCCGATGTCGTCCGCCCGGAAGGATCGTGCGCTGCGATGGCACCCCGTCTCACCGTCGTCGTCCCCCTCTACAACGTCGAGGAGTACCTCGGTGCCTGCCTGTCCTCGCTCGCCGAGCAGACCATGCCGGACCTGGAGGTCGTCCTCGTCGACGACGGCTCCACCGACGACGGCCCGGCGCTGGCGCAGGAGTTCGCGGACCGTGATCCGCGCTTCCGGCTGCTCCGGCAGGAGAACGCCGGACTCGGCGCGGCCCGCAACGCCGGAGTCCGCGCGGCCCACCCCGGCGCCGAGTTCCTGACGTTCGTCGACAGCGACGACGTCGTCCCGCCCGGCGCGTTCGCCCGGATGCTGACCGAACTCGACGGCTCCGGATCCGACTTCGCCACCGGGAATGTGCTCCGGCTGCGGGCGAACGGGGATCTCGAACAGTCCCCGATGTTCCGCAAGCCGATGGAGAAGGCCCGGCGGGCCACCCACGTCACCCGGGACTGGATCCTGCTCGGCGACCGCATCGCCTGCAACAAGGTCTTCCGCCGCACCTTCTGGGACGAGCACGCCTTCGCCTTCCCGACGGGCGTGCTGTACGAGGACATCGCCGTCGTCCTCCCCGCCCACTTCCTGGCCCGCTCGGTCGACGTCGTCGAGGAACCCGTCTACCACTGGCGCGACCGTGACGGCTCGATCACCACCCGGCGGGCCGTGCCCCGCGGCATCCGCGACCGGGTCACCGCCGTCACCACCGTCAGCCGCTTCCTCGCCGACCGTCCGCGGACGGAAGGGGCGGCCGAGGCCAAGCGCCGCTACGACGCCCACGCGCTCTCCGGCGACCTGTGGTTGTTCATCGAGGCCCTGCCGGACGGCGATACGGAGTTCCACGAAGCCTTCCTGGAGCACGCGGGCGCGTTCGCCGCCACCGTCGAACCCGACGTCCTCGCCTCACTGCCCCTGCACCTGCGGGTCAAGTGGCAGCTCATCCGGGAACGCCGGCTCCCCGAACTCCTCGCCCTCCTCGCCGACGAGAAGAAGGACCGGGACACCTTCCACGTCACCGGACTGCTCCGCCCCCGGGCTCAGCACCCCGCCGTCCGCGACCCCCTGCCGCCCGCCACGACCGCACTGACCCCCGCCGATCTGCCCGTCCACGCCCACCTCACCGAGGCCGTCTGGCGGGACGGGCTGCTGCGCCTGACCGGGTACGCCTACGTGCGCAACGCTCCGGGCGGGCCCCCGCGGCTCGGCTGGCTGCGGTCCGGGAAGCGGCTGATCCCGCTGCGCCTGCGCCCCGTCGACGGCGACGAGGCCACCGCCCGCTCCGGGCGCTCCCTGCACCGGTACGACCGTGCCGGGTTCGAGGCCGTCGTCGATCCGCGCGCGCTAGCCAGGAGGATGAACGGCGGCCGTACGACGTGGAAGCCGGAGGCCGTCGTCGTCGGCGCGGGGCGGCCGCGCAGGGGTCCGATGCGGCTCGTCGGCACCCCGGCCCCGCCCGCCGTGACGTACACCGACGAGCGGACCCGTGTCGTCCCCGTCCTGTCCGGCAACAAGCTGGAGCTGCGCACCGAACGCGTCGCCGCGGTCCTGACCGGGCAGTCGGCGGTCGAGGACACCACCGTCCGCCTGGAGGTCAAGATCCTCGGCGACGCCGGGCCGGTGGCCCTCCGGCTCACGGAGTGGCGCACCAAGGAGACCCGGGAGTTCGCCCTGCGCGGCTCGCTCGGCTCCCGGGCGGCGGACATCCCGCTCAGCGCGTTCCGGGGGGAGGACGACATCTGGGGCGTCCAACTCGTCGGCGGGGTAGCGCCGTTGACGGTGGCAGCCCGGACCGACGGTCAGGACGGGCGCTATGCGCTGCCCGGCGGCCGTGAGCTGTACGCGGCCCCCAACCCCTCGGGCGACCTCGTGCTCACCGATCGCGCGGTTCAGCCCGTCGTCGCCTCCTTCGCGTGGGATGAGCCGGGAGAGCTGGCCCTCGAAGGCACTTTCCCCGAGCCCAGGGGCGCCGCCCATGAACTCGTCCTGCGCCACAGCGGGCACCAGGAAGAAGTCGTCGTCGATGTGGAGCGGGGAGAGTGTGATGGCTTCCGGGCGATGATCGCGCCCGCCGCCGTCGACGGGTCCGGCGGAGCGCTGCCGCTCGCCGAGGGGCGCTGGTATCTCTTCCTCCGCGAACCGGGGGAGCGGGACCCGCAGGCCTACAGGCCGCTGCGGCTGAGCACCTCCCTGCACCACCTTCTCCCGCGTCAACAGACGTCAGAGGGGCGAGACTTCACCCTTCAGCGGCGTCACCACGACCGGCTCGTCCTGGAGTCCGGCAGCGCCCTCCCGGCCGCCGAGCGGGGGCCCTGCGGGCAGCGTGTCCAGCGCGAACGGTACGCCGAACTGCGCGCATTCGGGGCGGCCGAGCTGCGCCCCGCCGTCCTCTACTCCAGCTTCGACGGCCGCCAGCACTCCGACTCGCCCCGAGCCATCCACCGCGAACTCGGCTCGCGGGAGCGGGACATCGAGCACCTGTGGGTCGTCCGCGACCAGCAGGCGGCCGTGCCCGAGGGTGTCACCGCCGTCGCCCTGCACAGCGCCGCCTGGTACGAGGCGCTGGCCCGCAGTCGCTGGATCGTCACCAACACCCACCTTCCCGACTGGTTCGAGCGGGCGGAGGGCCAGTGCGTCGTCCAGACCTGGCACGGCACCCCCCTCAAGCGCATCGGCCGCGACCTCGCGGGCAGCCCGCACGCCGATGCCGCGTACATGGAGTCCATGGAACGCCGGTCCGCCCAGTGGAGCGTGCTCGTCTCCCCGAACAGCTTCTCCACCCCCGTCCTGCGCCGCGCCTTCGGCTACTCGGGCGAGGTCCTGGAGTGCGGCTACCCGCGCAACGACCTGCTCTATGCGCCCGACCGGGCGAAGGTCGCCGCCGCCGTACGGGAGCGGCTCGCAATCCCCGAGGGGCGGCGGGTGGTCCTGTACGCCCCCACCTGGCGCGAGGACCAGCCCCGGCAGGGCGGGCGGTACGCCCCCGACCTCCACCTCGACCTGGAGCACGCCCGCGAGGCCCTCGGCGACGACCATGTCCTCCTGGTGCGACGGCACTACCTCGTCGGCGGGACCGTCCCCGACACCGACTTCGTCCGGGACGTCTCGCGCCACCCGGACGTGGCCGAACTGCTGCTGATCAGTGATGTGTTGGTCACCGACTACTCCTCGATCATGTTCGACTTCGCCCAGACCGGCCGCCCGATGCTCTTCCACACCTACGACCTGGCCCACTACCGCGACACCCTGCGCGGCTTCTGCTTCGACTTCGAGCACCGCGCCCCGGGCCCCCTGATCCCCGAATCCGCCGGGATCGTGGCCGCCCTGCGCGACCCGGCGGCCGCCACCGCCGGACACCGGGAGGCCTACGAGCGGTTCCGGGAGGCGTTCTGCGATCTCGACGACGGGACCGCAGCCGCCGGCGTCGTCGACCGGATGCTCAAGGGCGACCCGATGGCCCGGGGCGACCGGGCGATCGAGGGTGACCGGCCGATCGAAGGGGAGCGGGCATGAGCGACTTCAGCTGTGTGATCACCGGCGGCGGGGACGGCGAGGGCCCGGGCGGGGCCGACGCCCTGCGCGCCTCCGTGGAGTCCGTCCTCGGCCAGTCGCTGCGCGGCTCCGAGGCCCTCGTGGTCCTCGCCGCCGCCGCCGACCCCGCCGTCCGCACCGCCGCCCGCGCCCTGGCCGCCCGGGCGCCCGAGCGGGTCCGCCTGGTCCCCGCCGACCCGGCCGCCCGCACCGTCGGGGCCCTGCGCAACGCGGGCCTGGACGCGGCGAGCGGCCGGTACGTCCTGGTCCTCGGCAGCGGCGAGCGGCTGCAGAAGCACGCCTGCCGCAACCTCTGGCAGGCGGGCGAGACCAGCCGCGCCGACCTGATCGCCGGCCGCTGGAGCCGGATCGCCGACGAGGGCGGCAAGGAACGGGAGCCGTCCTGGCAGGGCGAGCTGTTCGCCCGCTCCCGCACCCTCGCCCGCTTCACCGAGGCCCCCGAACTCGTCGTCAGGGACGCCCTGGTGACCGGATTCTGTCTGCGCCGCGAGGCCGCCAGGCGGCACGGGCTGCGGTACGAGGAGGATCTGGCGCACGGGGAGATCCTGTTCGGCCCGCTCGCCGCCGCATCCGTCGGCCGGATCGCCCTGGTGCGCCGGCTCGTCGTGACCGGCCGGGCTGTCCCCGACCGGGCCCGCGACCTCACCGCCCTGGTCGAGGCGCACCGCCGGGTCGCCAACACTCTCCTCGCGCGCGGGCTGCCCGAACTGCGCGAGGAGCGGGAGAAGGCGTTCGCCCGGGACCATCTGGTGCCGCTGGTCCGGTCCTTTCCCCGGCTGCCCGCGGCCCGCCGCGACCGGGTCGCCGCAGCCGCCGCCCGCACGCTGACCCGGCCCGTCCCGCCGGACCTGCCGCCGCTGGAGCGGGTCGCCGTGAGCCTGCTGGCCCGGGGCGACGCCGAAGAGGTCCTCGCGGCGGCCTACGCGCTGAGCCGGCCCGCCACCGTGTGCGCGCCGCTGACGACGGGCGCGGACGGGCGGGTCAGCTGGGGCGGCGCATCGCGGGAGCCCGTCGCCGACATCACCGAAGTCGGCCACCAGTACCGTCCGTTCGGCGAGGCGCGGCTGATGAACCGGCTGACGCGCGGTGCGGCCGACGAGCGGGGCCGCCTGCTGCTGGAAGGCCGTCTCGTGCTGGCCGGGCACAGCGCACCCGGCCCCGACACCCCCCTCGCCGCCACCCTGGAGTTCCGGGCCCGGGGTGGGGCGCACGCCGTCGCGTTCCCGGTCGAGGAGGTCCGGCACGACGGGAACGGGATCATCTGGCGCGCACGGGCCGACGTCTCGCGCCGCCTGCGCCCCGTCGGCGTCCGCGACACGGCGTGGGACGCGCGGCTGATCCTGGAGGCGGACGGGGTCCGGTCCGTCAGCGACCTGTTCGCCCCGCAGGACCAGGTGGCCGGGGCCGTCCGGTTCGCGGCCCGCCCCCGGCTCGGGCGGTTCGCCGGGGACACCTGGGAGCCCTACATCACCCTCAAGGACCACTTCGCGCTGCGTCTGACCGCCCGCCGCCGCCCGGCCCGCACCACCCACCGCCTGATCCGCTACGCCACCCACTTCCGGCCCGCCCGCAAGGCGAAGCTCCTCGTCCGGGCCCTGCGCAAGCGGCTGGACCGCTACCGCTCCCGCGGCTGCAAAGCCGCCGTCTACAACACCTGGCTCACCCGGCTCCCCGTCCGCCGGGGCTCCGTCGTCTTCGAGAGCCACATGGGCACCTGCTACGGCGACAGCCCGCGCGCCCTGTACGAGGAGATCCGCCGCCAGGGCCTGAAGCTGCGTGCCACCTGGTCCTACGACCCCTCCCCGGCCGGTTTCCCGACGGCCGCCCGCCTGGTGCGCCGCTGGTCGTGGCGTTACCTGTGGGCGCTGGCCCGCGCGGAGTTCTGGGTCGACAACCAGGGATTCCCGCAGCATCTGCGCAAGCCCCGGCACACCACGTACCTCCAGACCTGGCACGGGTCCGCGTACAAACGGATGGGCTTCGACGAGACCCGCGTACGGCTCCAGAACGCCCCGCAGCGCGAGCGGCTCCAGCGGGCCGTGGACCGCTTCGACCACTTCCTCGTCCGCTCCGAGCACGACGTGGACACCCTCGCCCGCGCCTACCGGCTGCCCGAGGAGAGGCTCCTGCGCACCGGCTACCCGCGCAACGACGTCCTGATCGCCGAGCGCACCCGGACCGAGACCGAGGGGAGGCTGCCGCGCCCACCGCTCGCCGGGCTGCTCGGTCTCGACGACCACAAGAAGACCGTGCTGTACGCCCCGACGTTCCGCGGTGGTCCCGGAAAGCAGCGCAGGAGCCGACTCCTTCTGGACGTGAGGGAGTTCGCGGAGCGGTTCGGCGACACGCACACCCTGCTCGTCCGGGCCCACTACCTGGAGTCCGCCCGGCTGCCGGTCTGCCCGCCCGGCACCGTCGTCGACGTCTCGCGACACCACGACGTCAGCGAACTCCTGGCCCTCACCGATGTGCTGGTCACCGACTACTCCTCCATCATGTTCGACTTCGCCCTCCTCGACCGGCCCGTCGTGCTGTTCGCCCCCGACCTGGAGGCGTACGCGGCCGAGCGCGGCAGCTACTTCGACCTGCGGGAGAACACCCCGGGGCCGGTGGCCGCGACGCAGGAGGAGCTGTTCGCCGCCCTCGCCGAACTGAAGAAGTCCGACACGCGGTGGGCCGACCGACGGCGCTCCTTCGCCGATCGGTTCGGGGCCTACGACCGGGGCGACGCGGCCCGCGCCGCCGTCGCCGCCGTCTTCGGGCCGTCCCGGGGCGCCCGCCACACCACCGACCACGACCGGGGGGCCGGCCGATGAGCCGCGACATCTTCATCGTCTCCAACAGCACCGACGAACTCGGCGGCGTCACCGGCTGGATGCATCAGACCGCCCGCCTCTTCGCCGACCAGGGGCACCGGGTCCACACCATCGGCATCCATGCCTCCGACCTCAAGATGGCGCTGCCCGGACAGCCCGCCCACCCCGTCACCGCCCTCTACCCGGCCCACCCGCCGACCCCCTGGACGCCCCACGGCGTCCGCGACCGCTTCCGGATCCCCACCCGGCGCAAGGAGGCCGCCCGGGTCGCCGCCAAGAAGCAGGCGGTCGGACGGCTCTCGGAGCTCTTCGCCACCGCCGGCCCCGGCGCGGTCGTCATCGTCACCCAGGTCTGGGCGATGGAGTGGGTCGGGGAGGCCGACACCACCGGGCTGCGGGTCATCGGAATGAGCCACGAGTCCTACGGCTACTCCCGCGCGAGCCACCGCTACCGCTGGATCAAGAACCACTACAGGGACCTCGACCACTGGCTCGTCCTCACCGAGGAGGACGCCGACCGGTGGGCCGGGGACGGCATGAACAACGTCGGCTTCCTGCCCAACGCCCTGTCGCGCCTCCCCGCCGTGCCCTCCCCGCGCACCGCGAGGACCGTCGCCAGCATCGGCCGGCTCAGCGACCAGAAGGGCATCGACCTGCTCCTGGACACCTGGGCCCTGGTCGCCCCCGCCCGCCCCGACTGGAAACTGCGCGTGTACGGGGCGGGCGAGGACGAGACCGCCCTGAAGAAGCAGTGCACGAGCCTCGGCCTGGACGGCTCCGTCGAGTGGATGGGGCGCACCGACGACGTGGAGCGGGCCCTCGCGGACGCCTCCGTCTTCGTCCAGTCCTCCCGCGGCGAGGGCTTTCCGCTGGCGCTGCTGGAGGCGATGGCCAGCGGGGTTCCCTGCGCCGCCTTCGACTGCGCGCCCGGCGTGCGGGAGATCGTCCGGGACGGCGAGGACGGGCTCCTGGCACCCGCCGGGGATATCGCCGCCCTCGCCGACCGGCTGCTGCGGCTCACCGGCAACCCCCGGCTGCGCGACGTGATGGGCGCGCGGGCCCGCTCCGGCGTCCAGCGGTTCTCCGAGCCGGAGACCCTGCGGCGCTGGGAGGAGCTGTTCGCGTTCCTGGAACGCTGAGCCCGCCCGGCGGCCGTCGGGGTCAGCCCCCGACGGCCGCCCCGGCCCCGTCCTGCGCGGGCAGGGCCGCGGGCGTCCGGCGGGCCGCGGGCGGCACCGGCAGCGGCAGCCCGTCCGTCTCCCCGAGGAAGACCCGCCGCACCACCCGCTCGGCGGCGTGCCCGTCGTCGTACGGACAGAACCGGGCCCGGAACGCGGCTCGCAACTGCGCCGAGCGGGAGCCCCGCCAGTGGTCGGTCGCGAAGATGTCGAACAGCTCGTCCTGGCCCCGGGCGACGATGCCGGGCGGGAACGCCGTGACGTCGAAGTACGTGCCCCGGGCCGCCTCGTACGCCTCGATGTCGTCGAGGTGCAGCACCACCGGCCGGTCCAGGTTGACGTAGTCGAACATCAGCGACGCGTAGTCGGTGATCAGGGCGTCCGAGGCGAGCGCCAGCGTCTCGACGGACCGGTGCGCGCTGACGTCGATGATCCGGGGATGCTGCGCACGGTGGCCGCCCCCGGGGCCGGCCGGGCGAGGCGCCCGGGCCAGGACGACGAACTGCGGGCCCAGGACCCGTACCAGCCGCTCCAGGTCCAGGGCGGGCCGCTGGACGCGCCGGTAGTCGCGGGGGACCGGGGCGTACAGCAGGGCGGTGGCGCCCTCGGGGATGCCCAGCGTCTCGCGCAGCCGCGCCACGTCGGCCGGGCCGGTGCGGTGGTACACGTCGTTGCGCGGCGAGCCGTACTCCAGCGTCGTGTACGCGGACGGATAGGCCCGCTCCCGTACGAGAGTGGAGTGCGGGTTGGCCGAGAGGGAGAAGTCCCACGTGTCGACGGAGCGCAGCAGCTCCTCGAAGTCGGTGCCCCGGGCGGCGGCGGGCCGGTCCAGCAGATCGGTGCCCACGGTCCGCAGCGGTGTGCCCTCGTGCGTCTGCAGCAGGATCTGACCCCGGCGCTTGACCAGCCCCCGGTCGAAGGAGCCGTCGTTCACCAGATACGCGGAACGGGCCAGCGCCGTCCGGTGGGCGAACGTGCCGGGCGCGAGGTGCCGGGTGCCGGTCGGCACGGTGTGGGCGTCGACCGACCGGCAGATCCAGGCCGTCCGCAGCCCCGGCACCAGCTCGCGCGCCTTAGCCTCGATCGCCGCCGGGCTGCCCGCGTACCCGCTGTCGCCCCAGGTCGCGAACACCGCGTCCCGGGTGCGCAGCGGCAGCCGCAACTGGATCCGGTAGTGCGCCCGCAGCGCCGCGGCCCGCACCGCCCGGCGGACCGCCGCCGCGCCCCGGCGCAGCCGGCCGCTCAGGCGCTGGGCCACCGACAGGGCCTGGTAGGTGC
>NTHE01000064.1 GCA_002551355.1 Streptomyces sp. man185
AGATGTGTATAAGAGACAGGCATGGCCGACCCAAGGCACCGGCCCGGCGGCCGAGGCGGCGTGCCCGGGGCACCGGCCCGGCGGCCCGGGGTGGCGGCCCGGCGGCCCGGGGTGGCGGCGGCCCGGGGGCCAAGTGGCCTCCCCCGATGGCTGGATCTGCTCCATCCGGCGGGCAGGCGGACGCCCCGTGCGGGGGCTTCGCGTGCCGTGACGGCCGACCGTACGGACACCTCCCTACCTTCGTACCGTGAGCCTCCCGCGCGTCTTTGCCCTCGTCCTCGCCCCCATGGTCGTGGCCGCCCTGATCGCACCGCTGCCGCCCGCCGCCGCCACGGCCGGGCCCGACCCCGTACCGCCGACCGGCGAGGCCCGCCCGGCCGGCTCCCCCGACTCCCCCGGCCCCGGTGCGCGTCCCCCGGCCTGCGGGGACGCCTCCGATCCCGCCTGGGCGCCGGCCTCCACCCGCTTCGGGGAGGCCGACGGCTACGACCCGTACGTCGGCAACGGCTATCTCGGCCACCGGGTCCCCGCCACCGGCGCCGGATACGCGTCCACCGGCGAGAAGACCGGCTGGCCTCTCTACACCCCCCGCTACGACGGCGCGTTCGTCTCCGGGCTGTACGCGGCGGACAAGACCGTCGCCGAGGGGCGCGAGGTGATCGCCGCGCTGCCGAGCTGGACGAACATCGACGTGGGCGTCGGTGAGGAGACCCTCGGCCCGGACACCCCGGTCGGCCGAATCTCGCACTACCGCCAGACGGTCTTCCTCTCCTGCGGCCTCGTCCGCACCTCGCTGCGGTGGACGACCGCGGACGGCCGGGCGACCGACCTCGCCTACGACGTCCTGGCCAACCGCGCGGACGCCCACACCGGTGCCGTACGCCTGCGGATGACCCCGCGCTGGAGCGGCACCGCGACCGTCACCGGCCGGCTCGACGAGCGGGGCGCGCGCCGGATCACGCTGCGCGAGGACGGCACGTTCCGCACGCTCGGCACCGGGGTCGAGGGGGCCCTCGCGCAGACGATGCGGCGCGGCGCGGGCGTGGTCGAGACCCTGCGTCCCGGCTCTTCCCCGCACGCGACGCCGGTCCGCGCGGGCCGGACGTACACCTTCGAGAAGTACGTCGGCGTCGACACCGCCCTCACCTCCGCCGCCCCGGCCGAGGACGCCCGCGAGGCCGCGCACCGCGCCGCGCGGCGCGGCTGGGACCGGGTCTTCGCGGCGAACGAGGCGGCCTGGCGCGAGGCGTGGTCCGCCGATGTGCTCGTCCCCGGCGACCGCGAGCTGCAGGGCTGGCTGCGCTCCGCCCAGTACGGGCTGCTGGCGAGCACCCGGCGCGGGTCCGCGAACAGCATCGCCCCGGCCGGTCTGACCAGCGACAACTACGCGGGCCTGGTGTTCTGGGACGCCGAGACGTGGATGCTCCCCGGGCTGCTCGCCACCCGCCCGGAGCTGGCCCGCTCGGTCGTCGAGTACCGCTACCGCACCCGGGGCACGGCCCGTGCGAACGCCGAGAAGCTGGGCCACGACGGGCTGTTCTACCCCTGGACCAGCGCGAGCCGGGGCCGGCTGGACTCCGAGTGCCACAGCGTGGACCCGCCGCACTGCCGGACCCAGAACCACCTCCAGGGCGACGTCTCGCTCGCCGTCTGGCAGTACTACCTGGCCACCGGCGACCGCGACTGGCTGGCGGCACGCGGCTGGCCGCTCCTGAAGGGCATCGCCGACTTCTGGCGCTCCCGTGCCACGGCGAACCCGGACGGCAGCTACTCCGTCAACGACGTGGCGGGGCCCGACGAGTACAGCAACGGCGTCGACGACGGCGTCTTCACCAACGCGGTCGCCGCCACCGCCCTGCGCAACGCGACCCGCGCGGCCCGCCTCCTCGGGCACCGCCCGCCCGCCGCCTGGAACCAGGTCGCGGACGGGCTCCGTATCCCGTACGACGCGGAGCGCAAGGTCTTCCTCCAGTACGCGGGCTACAACGGCTCCACGATCAAGCAGGCGGACACGGTCCTGCTGACGTACCCCCTGGAGTGGCCGATGGAGCCGGGCGCGGCGGCGGCCACCCTGGACTACTACGCGGCCCGCACCGACCCGGACGGCCCGGCGATGACGGACTCGGTGCACGCGATCGACGCGGCGGCGATCGGCGAGCCGGGCTGCTCGGCGTACACGTATCTCCAGCGCGCGGTACGCCCCTTCATGCGGGGTCCGTACGACCTGTTCTCCGAGGCGCGCGGCGACAAGGCGGGCTCGGAGGACCCGCTGTCCGGCTTCCCGGCCGACGACTTCCTGACCGGGAAGGGCGGCTTCCTCCAGGTGTTCACGCACGGCCTGACGGGGCTCCGGCTCCGCGAGGACGGGGTGCGCCTGGACCCGACGCTGCCGCCCCAACTGCACGAGGGCGTCACGCTGAAGGGCCTGCGGTTCCGGGACGCGACATACGAGGTCGGGGTCGGCCCCCGGACGACCACGGTCCGGCTGACGTCGGGCGCCCCGTTCACGGTGCACACCGCGGAGGGGCCGCGCCGCCTGGCCGGCACGCTGACCCTGCCCACCCGACGCCCGGACCTGACCCCGACGGCCGACGTGGCGCGCTGCCGCCCGGCGACGGCGACCTCCGAGGCCCCGGGCCTGTACGCGGAGGCGGCGGTGGACGGGAGCCCGGCGACGTCCTGGTCCCCGGACGGCGCGGAGGGCTCCCTGACGGTGGACCTGGGCGCGAGGCCGCTGCGGATCACGGAGGTGGCCCCGCGCTGGAGCGACGTGACGCCCGCTTCGCACACGGTGGAGACCTCCCTCGACGGCCGCTTCTGGCGCCCGTACCTGGCGGGTGACACGGCCCGCAAGGTCCGGCTGACGGTCCGTTCGCAGGACCCGGAGAAGCCGGCGGGGGTGACGGAGCTGCGGGTGGCGGCGGACAAGCGGTAGGGCTCGCCTCAGGCTCTCCGGACCAGGTGCCGCCTCAGCCCTCCGGGCAGGGCGGCACCTCGTCGCCGCGCCGGTCGCGGGCGTACTCCGCTCCCGACTGCTCGTACCAGTCCCCCGACGCCCGGGGGCTCGAACCGCGGCAGGTGAAGCCGGGAAAGTAGACGCTCCTGTAGTCGGAGGTGTCGGGCAGCTGCCCGGTCAGTTCGAAGGGCTTGCCCCCGGGCCCGCTGATCGTCATCTCCGCCGTACCGCCGCCGACTTCGTAGTGCACGCGGTAGCGCCACCGGCAGTGGCCCGTGCGGGACGTCGCATGGACGATGAACGCCTCCGTCTCGTTCTGGTTCAGCGTGATGTGCTTGGCCCCGGGACCGGTGAAGAACGGCTTCGCCTCCTCGGCGCCCTTGCCGGCGGTCCTGAGGCGGGGCCGCGGCTCGTCCACCGCCACCTCCAGGGGAATCACGTCCATGACGCCCTGGGAGGGCAGACTGACCAGGCTGCCGCCGAGGGGCGCCGCGCACGAACCTCCCTCCAGCTCGGGCACGATGTCGGTGATGCGGACCTGCTGGGCGGCCCGGCCCTGGACCGTGATCATCCAGTCCGACTCCCCGGCATCGACGACGTCGTGGTTCTGCCCCCACGGTGCGCCCGAGGAGAGTTCGTCGAGGAACCCCGGGCCCACGCGATCACGCAGCACGTAGAACCCGGTGGCCTTGACGTCCTTCACGTCGACCACGTCGATGGCGTTCTGCGGCGAGAGCCGGTCCGGCACCCGGTCCAGCGGAAGAACCGTCTTCACGGACGCGGCCAGCACGTCCTGGAAGGTCACGGTCACCACGGCCAGCACGATGCCCAGCAGCCAGGCGGTCGGGCTCCTCAGATACCGCAGCCGGCCCGTCGCCTCCTCCTGCTCCTCGGTCTGCGGCGGGCGTCGACCACTCCCCCGGCGTACGCTCGCCCGGGTGAGCGCGTCGGTCCTGCGGGTCACACGTCGGTTACTCGGCATCGACCGGCTGCTCCTCGCGCTCGTCGACACGCGGGACCTCGTGGTCCTCGCGCCGCTTCATCAGCAGAATCACTCCCAGGCACGCGAGCCCCGTCGTCCACCCCCACGCGGTGCCGAACCGGACGGCGTCGCCGAGAGCCACCTCCAGGCGATCGGCCGACGTGGCGCTCGTGCCTTCCGCGAGCCATCGCAGCAGCCGCCCGTCCACGAACGCGGCGACGACGGCTGCCAGAAGCGTCGCGTACCAGCCCTTCATGACCAGGTCGACACGTGCCGCCGGGCTCCACCGTCGTACCTCCGCCGCACGCCGTGCCGACGAGCGGAGCGCCACGGCCAGCGCCAGGAGGAAGACGGCACAGACCACCAGGGTCGCGATCCAGCCGCCGGTCAGCTCGGTCCTGAGCGGGCGCAGGCGCAGCGCCGGATAGAGCACACCGCTCCACTCGTCGACCCGTGCGGGCGGGTGGTAGGAGTCCCACAGGTCCGGATCGAAGGTGACCGACGTCCCCTGGGTCAGGATCCCCACCCGTCTGTGCCGCAGGACCGGTCCCCCCGCCACGGCCAGCAGCACGGCCGGGATCAGCCCGGCGCACACCAGGTGCCGCCGCCCCCGCGCGGTGATCAGCGGCGGCGGACCGGGCTTCTCGTTGCTCTCGGCATCCTTGGCGGACCCGGCGAATTCGGCGTCCCCGTCGGTCTTGAGGTACGTCCGCAGGGGCTGCCATCGCCGGTACCGCCACACCAGGAACCAGACGATGACCGGCAGCCAGACCGTGCACAGCGCGAACTGGGCCGCCGCCGCGGCAGGCGCCTCGCCCACCGCAGCGTCCACCAGCCATTGGCCGTAGGTGGGCAGGACCGTCGGGCGCGGTTCCGGATCGAGCGCCGCCCCGAGCAGCGTCGCCGCCCCGGCGGCGAGCAGCACCGCTCCGATCAGCGCGACCACGGTCCCGAACCTCGGCCTGAGACCCGGACTCCCGCGCAGCACGCCGTAGGTGAGCAGACCGCTCAGCACGACGAAGCCGAGCTGCGGCAGCCAGCCTTCGACGTGGTGCAGGTCGCGCACCGCGAAGCCGTCGAGCGAGAGCCCCAGCACCCGGACGTCCCCGACCGTCATGCCGGGCCCGGCCGCCGTGGCGAGCTGTTCCTTCGCCGGTTCGAGAAAGAACAGCAGGGTCGCCTGGATCCAGACCCCGTAGGCGGCCAACACCATGGACAGGCGGCGATTCACCGTCGTATTTCCCCCGAGTCGCCTGTTCCGTACGTGAGTTGCGGCAGCAAGTCTGCCGTACGGACACAGCCGCACCAAGACCTTTACGTCCAGGAAGCCTCAGGAGCCCTACGGGTCTGCGGCCCGGCCGTGCCGTTCAGCGGGTCATTCGCCGGACATCTGCCCCCGCCCCGGCAGCCGGGTCTCCCCCGCGGCCTCCGCCTCGGCCTTCGCGTCGCTCACCGCTACTGCGGCCTGCTTCGCGGCCTCGTCGGCGGCGGCGACGGCATCCAGCGCGAGCGTCGAGTTCGGCTCGATCTCCGGAGCTCCGACGTTGTCCTTGTCGCTGTCGGCGACATCGGCGGCGGTCCCGTCCGCGCGCTGCGCGGACGGCGGCGCACCCGTGGCGGACGACTGGTCGCCGAACGCGGTGGTGACGGTGCGGATCGCCTCGGTCAGCTCGCCCGGGATCACCCAGAAGGTGTTGTTGTCGCTCTGCGCCAGATGCGGGAGCGTCTCCAGGTACTTGTAGGCCAGGACCTTCGCGTCGGCGTTGTTGCGGTGGACGGCCTGGAAGACGAGCTCCACGGCCTTCGACTCGCCGTCGGCCCGCAGGATCATGGCCTGCTGCGTGCCCTGGGCCTCCAGGATGTCCTTCTGCTTGGTGCCCTCGGCGGTGAGGATCTTGGCCTGCCGCTCGCCTTCGGCGTGCAGGATGGCCGCGCGCTTGTCCCGCTCGGCCCGCATCTGCTTCTCCATCGCCTCTTTGATGGTGTTCGGCGGATCGATGGCCTTGATCTCGACGCGGTTGACCCGGATGCCCCACTTCCCGGTGGCGTCGTCGAGGACGGCACGGAGCCGGGCGTTGATCTCCTCGCGCGAGGTGAGCGTCCCCTCCAGGTCCATGGAGCCGATGACGTTCCGCAGGGTGGTCACGGTGAGCTGGTCGATGGCGTGCAGATAGTCGGCGACCTCGTAGGCCGCCGCCCGCGGATCGGTGATCTGGTAGTAGAGGACGGTATCGATGTTGACCACGAGGTTGTCCTCGGTGATCACCGGCTTGGGGTCGGACGAATACACCTGCTCGCGCACGTCGAGCTTGGTGTTGACCCGGTCCGCCACCGGCAGGACGAAATTCAGGCCGGGTTGCAGCGTTCTGCGGTACCGGCCGAACCGCTCGATGTTGTAGCGGCGCGCCTGCGGAACGATCCGCACGGTGGCGGCCACGAGGAACACCACGACGAGCGCCGCCACGAGAATGAGGACGACCACCGGATCCATGCTTCCTCCATCGCTGCTTCGCCAGGTAGGCAGCGCCGCACCTTCGACGCCGTGTGTTCAGCCGGTCACGGAAGGAGCTCGCGGGGATACACGACGGCTGTGGCGCCCTCGATCTCCATGACGTCCACCAGCGCTCCCACCGGGATCACATGGCTCTCGTCGAGAGCGCGAGCCGTCCACTCCTCGCCGGAGAGCTTGATCAGGCCATGAGTGGCGGTCACCTCCTGCATGACCTCGGCCCGCTTGCCGATCAGCGCGTCGCTGCCCTCACGGGTCAGGGGCCCCTGCGCGATGTGCCGCATCGCGACGGGGCGGACGAGAGCGAGACCCGCTGCCGCCGCCAGTCCGAGCGCCACGAGCTGACCGAACAGGCCGACGCCCACCCCGGCCACGACCGCAGCGACCACTGCCGCGCCGGCGAGCAGCCCGAAGACCAGCGTCAGGGTGAAGAACTCCGCAGCGCCCAGCGCCGCGGCGGCGAGCAACCATGCGAACCACGGCATCGAATCAGCCTCCCCTAGGGGACTTATTCAGATATGTACCCTCCGAAACCCGGCCGGAACCGCTTCTGACCGCCTCCGCGATCGACGGCGTCACGCCGGTTGGACGCCGCGCAGGCGCCCGACCGGGACGGGTTCCGATCTGTGCACTGCACAGGTATGACCTTATTGATCTCCTCTCCCTGCCCAAGAATTCAGAGCCGGGGGGACAGCCCCCGGCCGAAGTGTTCGAGGGGGGACCGAAAGATGCGTCAGCAGAGATTCGTGCGAGTGATCGGTGCGGCCATGGCGGCCGCGAGTGTGGCCGCGATGGGCGCCGTGCTGGTGGTGGGGGGCACGGCCCACGGGAGCGAGGCGGCGCCGGCGATATCGGTGTCGGTGTCGGCGCGGATCAACGACGCGCCCGCCGACCACGGCTGGGACACACCGGCCCCGTGACCTCCTGCGGGCTCTCAGCGCGCTCGAAGGTGTCGTAGACCGTTTCCGCAGGAATTCCAGGAGGAGCATCCCCATGACCATCAGTTCACTCACCCCGGCCGAAATCGCCGATGACCGCGCGGTCGGGACGGAGATCGGGCCGGAAATCGAGCTGCGGAGCAGGATTTCCGTGGAGCTCGTCGATCACACCGCGTCGGACCTCGGTGTGATCCGCGCGGCCCGCGTTTCCACCGCGGGCGAGGAGGCCCACCGGGAGGAGCGCGGCGACGCCTACATGGCCGGGCTCATCCAGTACCTGATGCGCAGCCGGCACGGCAGCCCGTTCGAGCACAACTCGATGACGTTCCTGGTCAACGCCCCGATCTTCGTGATCCGGCACATGATGCGTCACCGTATGTGGTCGTTCAACGAGGAGAGCGCGCGCTACAAGAACCTGGAGTCGGTCTTCTACGTCCCGGACAGCGACCGGCTGCTCAAGCAGGAGGGCAAGCCGGGGCACTACCAGTACGTGCCCGGCAGCGAGGAGGACTACGAGCTGCTGTCCCTGTCGGCGAGCACGGCCTACCGGGCCGCGTTCCGCGAGTACCAGCAGATGCTCGACGCCGGTATCGCCCGTGAGCTGGCCCGCATGGTTCTTCCGGTGGCCACGTTCTCGACGGTGTACGCGACCTGCAACGCACGGTCGTTGATGCACTTCCTCGGCCTGCGCACCAACCGCGCGGACGCCACCTACGTGTCCCATCCCCAGCGCGAGATCGAGATCGTGGCGGAGCAGATGGAGGCCGAGTTCCAGCGCCTGATGCCGCTGACGCACGCGTCCTACGAGCGCTGCGGCCGCGTCAGCCCCTGATCCGGCCGGCCCCTGACAGAAGAAGGAATGGTCGTATGCGCATCACTGTGTACGCGGGATCGGCACTGGGCAATCGCGCCGTCTACCGCGAGGCCGCGGAGCGGTTCGCCCGGGATCTGGCGACCGCCGGACACGAGATCGTCTACGGCGGCGGGGCCGTCGGTCTGATGGGCGTGGTGGCCGACGCCGCCCTGGCCGCGGGCGGGCGGGTGACCGGAGTCATTCCCAGATCCCTGGTGGACGCCGAGGTGGCCCATCTCGGACTGACCGATCTGCGTGTCGTCGACAGCATGCATGAACGCAAGCAGCTCATGGCCGACTTGGGCGACTGCTTCGTGGCGCTGCCGGGCGGAGTGGGCACGATCGAGGAAATCCTCGAGGTGTGGGCCTGGCTGGTGCTCGGTCACCATGACAAACCCGTCGTGCTGTTGAACACCGACGGCTATTGGGACCGCCTGGTGCGCATGACGAACCGCATGTCGGTCAGCGGATTTCTCCGCCCCGAGGAAGCCGGAACGCTCGCTTCCGTCGCCGATTCCGCGGAGTTGTTCGAAGTGATCCAGCAGTGGAAGGCCCCGCCGCCCCGGTGGGGATGATCTGAGAGGTGGCAGCGATGTCAGTCATGGAAGAAGAGATACGCGATACAGCCGCACTCGTCACCGTCGTGGACGGGTACGTCCCGGTCCTCGACCTGAGTGGCTCCCGGTCGGGATCCGCCGGCTCCCGGGAACATCTGGCCGCGGCCATCGACAAGGTGTGCCGCACCAGCGGGTTCCTGGTCATCGTCGGGCACGGGGTTCCGGAGAGCACCATCTCCGACATGTACCGGGCCACGCGGGAGTTCTTCTCGCTGCCGGCCCGCGAGAAGGCGGATTTGCTCGCCGATCCGCGGGATCCGCTGATGCGGGGATTCGGCCGGAAGGGCAGCCTCGCCGCTTCGAACGAGGACGCGGCGGTCGAGCGGGAACGGGCCCTGCCCGACATCTCCGAGACCTACACGGTCAATCGGCTCGGCGAGAGCGACGGGGCACGGTCCCTGCCCGAGCACGCCGACCCCGCGCTGCGGTCCCCGAACCGCTGGCCGGCGCTGCCGGGGTTCGCCGATGCCTATCTGGCCTACTACGCGGCGATGGAGGACCTCGCCGGGCACATCATGCGGCTCTTCGCCCTGGGCCTCGGCCTGCCGGAGGACTGGTTCGACGACAAGATCGACCAGCACATGACCAACATGACGGCCAACTACTATCCGGCGCAGGAGACACCGCCTGAGCCGGGCCAGTTGCGCAAGGGCGTGCACAGCGACTGGGGCAGCCTGACCATCCTGTACCAGGACAACGGCACCGGAGGGCTGCAGGTGCGGTCGAAGGCCGGGGACTGGCTCGATGTCCCGGTGATCGACGGCTCGTTCGTGGTGAACATCGGTGATCTGATGGCCAATTGGACGAACAACCAGTGGGTGAGCACGGTCCATCGGGTCGTCAACCCGCCCGCGGAGCTCGCCGGGACCGAACGGTATTCGATTCCGTTCTTCCACCAGCCGAATTTCGACGCGGTCATCGAGTGCATCCCGACCTGCACCGGACCGGGGAACCCGCCCAGGCACCTGCCGGTGACCTCGGGCGCGTACATCACCGGGAAGTTCCGCAGGGCCTACGGGGCCCCGTAGGCTCCGCGCCCGCCGGGAACGGCGGCTGCCACGCCGTGCCGGGCCCGGCCCATTCCTCCTGTCATCAGAAAGGCCTTCGCCATGCCCTCGGCCGCCGCCCCGCCCGCTGCGAGCAGACTGTCCCGTTTCGGGTTCCCCGAGATCCGTGGTTCCGGAAACTTCCTGTTGGCGAGCTTGATCCAGGGAACCGGGAACGGACTGCTGCTCGCCTTCCAACTGGTCTACTTCACCGCCACGACCGCCATGTCCGCGGTGGCGGTCGGCACCGCCCTCACGCTGTCCCGACTGCTCACGCTCCCCGCACCGGCTGTGGTGGGGCCCCTGATGGACCGGTACGGCGCACGACGCGTCGTCATCGTGGGCAACGCCCTGTGCGCCGTGGCCTTCTTCTCCTTCCTCTTCGTGGAGAACTCCTGGCAGGTGGTCGCGACCGGGGTCGCGGTGCAGTTCGGCACCGCGATGTTCTGGACCGCCAACAGCGCTCTGGTCTCCATGGCCTCTCAGCAGGGGGACCGCACCCGGTGGTTCGGCCTCATCCGGGTCATCCGCAACGTCGGGCTGGGCGTGGGCGGCGGGGTGGCGGCGTTGGCCACCAGCGCCTCGGGAACCACGGGGCTGCGCGTCCTGGTGATCGGCTGCGCACTCTCCTACGCCGTGGCCGGCGTGCTCATCGCCACCTGGCATCCGCGGGCGGAGGAGGAGCGGGGCACGGCCGGTGCCCGATCCTCGGAGCAGACGCCCAGGGCCAGCTACCGCCTGGTCCTGCGGGACCACGTCTATCTGCGCCTGGTCGCGGTGAACGTGGTCTTCGTCCTGGCCGCGATGGTTCTCAGCTTCCTGCTGGCCATCTACGTCGTGGACGCGCTCTCTGCCCCCACCTGGCTCGTCGGCGTCCTGCTCATCGTCAACAGCGGGCTGGTGATCGGCGGGCAGTCGGTGGCCACCCGGCTGATCGAACGCCACCCGCTGACGAAGGTGATCGCTGTCGCCTCCGCGCTGGACGCACTGGCCTTTGGTATCTACGCCCTCCTGGACGGCATGCCTCAAGGGGCCGTCATCGCGGGCCTGTTCCTGGGAATGGTCATCTTCACCGCCGGGGAGATCCTGGCCTCGCCCGGCCTGGGAGAACTCAGCGTCGCGCTGGCTCCCCCGCACGCGCTCGGGCGCTATCTGGCGGTGTTCCAGCTCTCCTGGACGCTCGGTATGGCACTGGCCCCGTGGCTGTTCACCACGCTGCTGAGCGCGGGCCCCAGGACGCCCTGGCTCGTGCTGTGCGCGCTCAGCGTGATCGCCGTCCCGGCCGTGTGGGGCCTGCCGGAGCGACTCGCCCCACAGGAGGAGCCGACCGGACAGGACGCCGTCCCGTCCGGCGCGGCCGGCTAGCGCCTCGGCACCGCACCGCACCGCACCGACCACCCATCCAACCGAGCCCGAAACTGGGGTAACTCATCGTGACCAGAGGTGTCCTGCTCTTCGGAGCGGAGAGCAGTGCCGCGGAGGACGTCGTCGACGCCGCGCGTGACCTGGGGCTGTCCGTGCACCTTGCCACCCACGCGGAGGTGTACGACGGCTACGCCGACGTCCTGAAGCGGAAGTTCACCGGCACGGTCTTCACCGACTTCCGCTCCCCGCAGAAAGCCCTCGAAGACCTGGAGCTCTACTGCACCACCCAGGGCATCTCCGGGGTGGTCGTCGGCTGGGAGTTCCTGTCGCCGCTCGCCACCAGGCTGGCCGCACGGCTGGAGCTGCCCGGCCACGACGTGGACCGCGCCGACGCGGTACGCAACAAACGGACCATGGCGGAGCTGTTCGGCAAGTACGCCGTCCCCAGCCCGCTGTGCGCCGCCGCCACCTCGGTCGAAGCCGCGGCCGCGAGCATCCGCGCCGGCGCGCTCACGTTCCCGCTGGTGGTCAAACCGGCGGAGAACGCGGGCTCGGTGGGCGTCGCGGTCATCGACTCCCTCGACGAACTGCCGGAGGCATTCGAGCGGGCCCGGCAGTGGACTCACGAATTCCCCTACGGCATCCCGCTCGACACGACGGTGCTGGTCCAGGAGTACCTCGAAGGGCCGGAGTTCAGCATCGAGACCGTGGCGTTCGAAGGCTCCTTCGATCACCTCGCGATCACGCAGAAGTTCACGACCGGCGGTGGGATCTGCGAGGAGACGGGGCACACGGTGCCGGCCCAGCTCGACGCCGCGACCCGGATCTCGGTCCTCGAAGTCGTCGAGCAGGGGCTGACAGCTCTCGGCGTACGCAACGGGGTCGCGCACACCGAGCTCAAGGTGACCCCGGACGGACCGCGGATCATCGAGGTCGGGGCCCGTCCGCCGGGCGGACACATCATGAAGGTCGTCGAGCACGCGACCGGGATCAGTGAGGCCCGCGGCTATGTCCAGGCCGCCATCGGCCATCGGCCGGACACCCGCCCCCTGCGGGCCGGCGCCGCCGCGATCCGCTTCCTCAGCACCTCGAAGCGGGGAGTGTTCAGCGGCCTCAGCGGCGCCCACCCCGGTAAGGGAGTGGTCGCCGTGCAGTCCTACCCGGCGCCCGGCGACCGGATCGGCAACGACTACGAGAGGTTCACCCGCATCGGCCACGTGATCGTCAAGGCCGGCACGCCCGCCCTGGCCAACCAGCTCGCCGACGACGTGGTCGCCGGAATCTCGATCGATCTGGAGAACTGAGACATGACACGCATCGCCTTCCTGCGTTCCATCGAGATCCAGCAGGCAGCCCCCTACCTGAGCGAACTCCGGACCCGGCTCGCACGTGACGCGATTCAGGTGAAGGTCTTCCACACCGACGGGCACTGCGGTCCCGGGGACTTCCCCGGCGAATCGGAGAAGGTGGATCCCGCCCTGTCCCCGGGGGCGTTGGTCGACGCGCTCCTGAAGTGGCGTCCAGACGCGGTGATCTCCCTGTCCATCCCGGACGAGAACGCCCTGCGGGACGCCGTCGTCAAGCGGGAACTCGCCCAGCACGGGATACCGATGGTCATGCACGACCTGGAGACCGTGCATCTGCTGTCCAACAAATGGGAGACCCAACAACTCCTCGCCGCGCACGGACTGACCACCCCGCCCGCGATCCTCGTCGACGGAGATCTCCTGAACGACCGCAATCTGGCGGTCCCCGCCTACCGTGACGTCGTCCTGCACCGGGCGCGGGCCCTGGGTTTCCCGCTGATCACCAAGCCCCTGTGGGACTGCCTGGGCAACGGCATGCAGGTGGTGCGGGACGCGCGGGACCTCCGCGCCTACCTCGACCGCCCCTACGACGGCAACCTCATGCTGGAACGCTTCGTCACCGGGGAGCTGTGCTCCGTGGAGATCGTCGGAGCCCCGGGGCGCTACGTGGTCCAGCCCATGCTCTGGATGGGGTCCGCGGGCGACGGGCCTGCCGCCACCTTCGGCCGGCTGCGCTATGTGGCGCCGCGCGAGGACGCGGACCGGGCGTTCCGTCCGGTCGCCGCCTCGTTGGTCCGCCTGTGCGAAACGCTCGCCATCACCGGGGCGATCGACCTCGACATGATCTACGTCGACGGTGAGTACCACATCCTGGAGATCAACCCGCGGGTGTCCGGAGCGACCACCCTGTCGATCGCCGGATCCGGGCTCAACACCTACGACTGCCTGATCTCGATGGCGCTGGGCGACTGGCCGGCCTCCCTCCCGGAGAGCCCGGGAGCCGCCCGCAGGATGGCGCTGCAGTTCCCCGTACGGGCGCTCACCGAGGAGCTCCACCACGACCTCGCGAAGCATCTCTGCCTGGTCCGCGCCATCAGCTATCACATCGGCGACGCCGTCCTGCCGAACGTCGTGATCACCAGTGAGCTCGGCGACGCCCACCGGCTGCCGGCCACGTTGAAGGCGCTGGACGCCGAGCACGGCTTCCTCGAACCCGCCGTGCTCGACCAGATCGTCTCCGTGGTGCACCGGGAGCGTCCGCGCGCCGCGACGCTCGCGGCCGTCTGACATCACCCGCGACGCACGCGGCCGTCTGACATCACCCCGGCTGCCCGCCGGACCCATCCCGACCAACAGGAGTCTCAGCGTGCGCAACACCGTGCTCGTCATCGGATCCGGCTACCAGGAGTTCCGGCAGTACGTCCTGAAGGGGCTGGCACACCACTGCGATGTGCTGCTCCTCAACCGCGGTGAGGTCGACTGGCAGCTGCCGTTCGTCACCGACCACCGTGTCGCCGACCTCGACGACCCCGAGGCGGTCCGTGAGACGGTCCGTGACCTCGTGGGCGAACGCACCGTGACGGGCGTGCTCACCTGGGAGGAGAAGCTCGTCGTCCTCGCCGCCACGATCGGCGCCGAACTGGGCGTGCCCACCATGCCGGTCGAGGCCGCACGGGCCTGCCGGGACAAGGCCGTGCAGCGGACCGTCTTCGCCGCGCAGAACGTGCCGTCCGCCGGGTTCCGGCTGGTCTCCACCACCGAGGAGGCGCTCAGGGCCGGAGCGGAGCTCGGATATCCGGTGGTCGTCAAGCCCCGTGCCCAGGCGGCCAGCATCGGGGTTCAGGTGGTGCGTTCGGAGGCCGGTCTGCGGGCCGCGGTCACCCTGGCCCAGGACTCGGAATTCAGCTCGGTCGTCGACCGGCAGGTGCTGATCGAGGAGTTCCTGGTCGGCGAGGAGATCAGCGTCGACAGCTGGGTGCTCGACGGGGAGGTGCACCCGTACGTCACCGCTCTCAAGCGGACGGGCTATCCCCCCTTCTTCGAAGAGGTCGGACATGTCGCCGGTCCGGTGCTGGACCCGGCGACGCAGCGCGCCGTACGGGACGTGGTGGAGCGGGCCAACCTGGCGCTCGGAGTGGACCGTTCCGTGACCCACACCGAACTGATGCTCACCGCCGACGGCCCCAAGGTCATCGAGGTGAACGGCCGGCTCGGCGGCGAACTGATCCCCTACCTGGCGGAGCTGTCCGCGCCGGGGCTGTCCGCCGGGGAGATCGCCGCCTCCGTGGCCTGCGGTTCCGCACCGCGATCCGTGCAGCCCACCGACCAACTGGTGGGCATCCAGTTCCTCTACCCTCCGCGGGACCTGGTGCTGGACGGCATCAGTGTGGCGCAGGAGCTCACCGGGTCCGCGTGGCTGCGCACCGTCCGGCAGGTGCGTGATCCGGGCGCCCACCTTCGGCTCCCGCCGCGGGAGTTCCTGGGCCGCGCCGGCTTCGGGATCGTCACGGGCGACGACGTGCCGACCGTGGACCGACGGCTGGCCCAGGTGGCGGCCCAGGTCACGGTCAGCGGCCGACCGCTGGCATGAGCACGCATCCGATCGAAACCGACATCTCGACAAGGAGCACAGGGGGCATCTGGTGAAGCTGGCTGAAAGGCTGGGGCTCGGCTGGAGTCTGCACGGCGACGGGAGCGCCCCGCGGCCGGGGGCGGCGGTCATGCCCGGCGAACGGCTTTCTTGGCCCCGCACCCTGGGCTTCGGGGCCCAGCACGTGGTGGCGATGTTCGGCGCGACCTTCGTCTTCCCGGTGGTCATGGGACTCGACCCGAACCTGGCCATCCTGATGTCCGGTGTGGCCACGATCATCTTTCTGCTCGTCGTACAGGGCAGGATCCCCAGCTATCTCGGCACCAGCGCGTCGTTCGTGGGCGCCGTCGCGGCCATCAAGGCGTCAGGAGGCAGCACGGCCACCGTCACCGGGGCCATCCTGGTCGCCGGCCTGGTACTCGCCCTCGTCGGCGTCACGGTCCACCTCGCCGGGCCGGCCGTGGTGAACCGGGTGTTTCCTCCGGTGGTCAGCGGTGCGGTGGTCCTGCTCATCGGCCTCAACCTGGCTCCGGTGGTGGCCGACATCTACTGGCCGCAGGACCAGTGGGTGGCGATGGCGACCATGACCACGGTCATCGCGGCCGGTGTGCTCCTGCGCGGCTTCTGGGGCAGGCTGGCCGTGTTCATCGGCCTCGTCCTGGGATTCGTCCTGTCCTGGGTCCTGGACACGCTCAGCGGTCCGATCACCGCGGCGGACCCGTCCGGGAAGGTCACCGAGCATCTCCGGGTGGACCTGACAGGCGTCGCGTCAGCCGAGTGGTTCGGTCTCCCCACCCTGCATTCCCCGACCTTCACCGCCTCCGCGATCCTGCTGGTCCTGCCCGGCGTGATAGCGCTCGTCGCGGAGAACACCGGTCACGTCAAAGCGGTCGGTGAGATGACCGGGGACGACCTCGACGGGAGCCTGGGCAAGGCGATCTTCGCGGACGGCCTCGCCACCGCTGTCGCCTCGTCCGTGGGGGGTGCGCCGACGACGACCTACGCCGAGAACATCGGGGTGATGGCGGCCACGCGGGTGTATTCGACCGCCGCCTACTGGATGGCCGCGGCCACCGCCCTGCTGTTCGGTCTCTGCCCCAAGTTCGGCGCGCTCATCGCCGCGACCCCGGGTGGCGTGCTCGGCGGGATCACGGTCGTGCTCTACGGCATGATCGGACTGCTCGGGGTCAAGATCTGGATCAAGGCAGGCGTGGACTTCGCCGTCCCGGCGAACCTCGTCCCCATCTCAGCGGGCCTGATCGTCGGCATCGGCGGGGTGTCGATCCAGGTGACCGACGACTTCTCCGTCGGCGGCATCGCACTCGGCACGGTGGTCACCGTGGTCGGATACCACGCGACGGCCCTGGCCCGACGCAAGCCTTCCGCCCGTCCGGTGGCCGACCCGTCCGCGCCTCCGCCGTACCCGGCAACGGGGCCGGCCCCCGCCGCCCGGGAAAAGGTCTCCGCATGACCCCCCACGGCCGACCGGTGCGGGCCTCACCCGTCGCCTCGCTCCCGCATCGCCAGGGAGTATCCGAGCTGGAAGCGCGTCTCCACGCCGAACTCCTCCTTCAGCTTGGCCAGATGCGAGGCGTAGGCGCGGGTGCTCAATCCGATCCGCTTGGCTATCTCGCTGTCACTGTCCCCGTCGACGAGGCACCGGATGATGGTCTCGCGCAACGCGGAACTGATCTGCATGGACTCCTGCGGGGTGCGGGATCCCGCGAACACCTTGGCCCGCACCCAATTCCGATCGAACACATCCGACAGGAAACGGACGATAGCGGGATCGCGGATGATCACCGCCCGATCCCTGCCCGCGTCCGCGGGAATGAAAGCGATACGCCGGTCCGCGATGACGAGCCGATCGAAGAATTCGTCCAACGTCCTTACCTCCGCCCCGAGTTCGGTGATGTCCGAGACGTAGTCCCGGGTCGGGCCGTCATGCCAGGCCGTGTGCTGATACAGCGTTCGCACGGATACTCCCCGGTCGAGCAGTGAGGCGGTCTCCGCCCGTATCGCGGACAGGGTGGCCTTCGCACGGCCTCCGCCCGGCTGTGCGGTGAGGAGTTCCTCGCCGCACTGGTTCACGGTGTTGCTGATGAAGGCGCTGATCACCGCCTTCCCCTCAAGGTGGACAATCGGCTCGCCGGAATGCGCAACGGCGGATTCCTGGGCAACCGCGATAAGCGGAGCGAGGAATTCCGAGAGATCGGCCGCCTGCTCCAGCAGAAGGAGCGCCTTCGAACGCAGCGCGGAACCCAGGCGCGCCTCGACGATCTGGGGATCCACCACGTCGAGTCGCCGGGGACTCGCCGCGGACCGAGCCACCAGCCCCAGGTCACAGAGCTCCCGTGCTGCCGCACCTTCACTTTCCGGCTCCGTGACGGGGGCGTCCCAATTCGCCCCTGGCTGCCGGAGCAGGCCGATGTACATCGCGCGAGCTTCGTCGCTCAGAGCGATGGTTTCCGCGTCCGCGGCAGCGATGGGTGAAGGGAAGCCCACTCTTGCTCCTCATCGAAAATGTATGTCGCAAAATCTCTGTTCTGCGATTCCCACAGGGTGCCTGAACTTTCCCCGAGCAACGGCAATGAGCTGGCAAAATATCCCCCGCACGCACCCTGGGCAAGGCACCCGGACGGATCGGCCGCGGATCGCGTTTGGCGTGTTTATGAACGCTCTTTTAACAATTTCCGCCGCCTGGCCGGACACCGACCTGACGACCGAGGGAAGTTCGGGCGACGGGCATCGAACCTTCCGCCACGGACGTAGCAGCCCGGCGAGTAGCCTCGACTTTCCAACGAGTTCGAGTGCGGGAGATCAAGGCTGTGCGTAGCGCCAGTGCGACACCTAGCGGTGACCGGATACGGTGGGTCGAGTTGCCGGGGGCCACCCCCTCCCGCGTCTACGTCCACGGCCTGGGTGCCACGTCACCCGCCTACTTCGCGGAAAGCGCGGTCCACCCCCTCCTGACGGGGCGCCGTTCCCTGCTGATCGACATGCTCGGCTTCGGGATCAGCGACCGCCCGACCGCATTCGACTACACCCTGGACGCGCACGCCGACGCGCTCGCCGCGGCACTGGAGTCCGCCGGCGTGGCGGGGGCCGAGCTGGTCGCGCACAGCATGGGCGGCTCGGTGGCCATCGTCCTGGCCACCCGACACCCGCACCTGGTGTCCCGCCTCGTCCTGGTGGACGCCAATCTCGACCCGGTCACCCCTTCCCCCGGCCCGGGAAGCGCGGGCATCGCCAGCTTCACGGAGGAGGATTTCCTGGCAGGCGGCTGGAAGGAGGTACGTGACGCCGTGGGCCCCCACTGGTGGTCCACGATGCGTCTGGGAGGCCTGGAGGCGCTGCACCGCAGCGCGGTCCATCTCGCGCGCGGAGGCGTCCCACCCCTGCGCACCCAGCTCACGCGACTGCGGATGCCGCGCACTTACCTGCTGCCCGAGAGCATCGGCCCGCTGCGCGGCGCGGAGCTGCTGGAAGCGGCGGGCGTGAGCGTGGTGCCGATTCCCGACTGCGGGCACAACATCATGCTGGACAACCCCGAGGCATTCGCCCGCGCCACGGCGGACGCACTCGCGGCCTAGCCGAGGCCGACGACTGCCGACGGGGGACGACCCGGGGGGGGCCGACCTGGACGACCGGATCCCCCCGGTCCGCGTGCGCGCCGGATCGCCTCGGGTGTCAGGCCACCAACTCTTCTCCTCCGTCGGCAGGGACGGGGAAACGGCTGATAGTCGCTCAGCTGATCCAGCACCCATCCAGCACGGGTAAGAGCCAGGGGCCCGCCTCCGAAAAGGCGGGCCCCATCTGGCCTGCATGTCTGCTACGTCAGCGACGTGGTGTCACTCATCCGCTCACACGTTGAAGCGGAATGTCTGAAGCCGGATCCTGACCTGCGGCGGAGCCCCCTCCAGGGCTCTGACCTGGGATTTCCCGGTTGGCATGCGTTGGCTCCCGACGGCGGTTTACGGGTGTCCTGCGGACTGGCTGCGGACTCGGTCGGGGGTCCCGAGGCCGAGAAATACATGGCACACCGGCGGGACCTGGAACGAGACTGCGCGGGTGAGCGACTCCTACCCCTGTCCCTGCTGCGGGCACCGCGTGCTGGACGCGATGCCCGGCTCGTACGAGATCTGCCCCGTCTGCTTCTGGGAGGACGACGGGGTCCAGTTCCGCTGGCCCGCCATGGGAGGCGGCGCGAACAAGGTCTCCCTGATCGAGGCCCAGCGGAACTACCAGGACTTCGGCGCCTGCGACGAGCACGGCCAGCGGTTCGTCCGCCCGCCGGCCGAGGACGAGCCGCTCGACCCCGCCTGGCGCCCCATCGACCTGAAACACGACTCCTTCGAGGACTGGGCAGCCGAGGACCGCGCCCCGTGGCCCGACGACCACTCGGTGCTCTGCTGGTGGCTGCCCACTTTCTGGCGTCGGGACCACTCCGGGTCATGACCTCCCACATCGAGACGCTCGTCCAGCAGCTCGAAGGCAAGGCCGACGAGTCCTACGACGCCCGCGCGGAACTGATCTTGATCGGCGCTGACGCCATCCCCGCCATCACCGACGGACTACCCTCCCTCGGCGGCTTCGGGCAGCTGACCGCCATCGAGGTCTTCCTGGAGGTGGCCGACCCACGCTGCGGCCCCGCCCTCATCGGGCTGCTGGACAGCGACAACCCGACCGTCCGCGAATGGGCGGCCATGGCCCTGGCGAGCCTGGAGATCGACGGCGCCATCGAGCCCCTGCGCCGCGCCCACCGCGCCTGCCTGGAACGGGCGACCCCACCGGACTGGACCGAGCCCGTCGGCATCCGCTGGGCCCTGACCGAACTCGGCGCCCGCACCCTCGTCGCCCCACCGCTCACCACACACCTACGAACCGCAACCGAAAGGCGGGGCCAGGACGCAGCTGGGCTGCGGTCATGGCGCGGGCGCCGGTGACGGAGCCCGCGCCGACCGGCTGGTCCGGCCTCACTTCCGCCAGAACAGGTGGTGCGTCACGCCGCTCGGGCTGGGCACGACGTCTTGGTGGAACCGGTCTAGCAGCTCATCGGGGGACTCCCACAGCCGGGAACCGGAGCCGAGCTTCGTCGGCGCGACCGCCACATGCAAGGTGTCGAGAAGGTCGGCATCGAGGAATTGCCGGATGACCGTGGCCCCACCGCCAAGCCGACATCCCGCCCCTGCGCTGCCTCCTTCGCCCGGGCGAGCACCGCGGCCGGCTCGCCGTCGACGAAGTGGAACGTGGTGTCGGAGAGCGTGAACGACGGGCGCTCGTGGTGCGTCATGACGAACACCGGCGTGTGAAAAGGGGGCTCGTCACCCCACTACCCCTGCCACTCGTGATCCTGCCAGGGCCCGCGCTGCGGCCCGAACTTGTTGCGGCCCATGATCTCGACGCCGATGTTGCGGGCGTAGTCCCGCGTGAAGTAGTCGTCCAGACCCCGGCCACCGGGTTCGGAGCGTTTGATGGGCGGGTGGTCGGTGGCAAAGGCCCAGGCGAGCAAAGTCCCCGGATCGGCATGGCCGAACGGCTTCTCCAGGCTCTGGCCCTCGCCGGCACCGAACCCGTCGCTCGAGACGGTGAAGTTCTGGACCCGCAGCAACTGGCTCATATCACTCCTCCCGCTTCGCACTTTCTGATCACCTGACGAACCGTAGACCGGCCGGGCCGGGAAAACTCATCGCCACATCGTCTCCGACGGCACCTCCCAGGCTCAGCGACACCACCCCCAAGCCATGCCTTCAAGAGGGGGCAACAGCCATACCGGGCCCGGAGGCCAGCGGCCCTCTTGCAGGACCGCGGAGAACACAACGGGTACCGCGTCGGCCCCTCACCCGTCGACCGCGCCCTCCCCGGCTCCAAGCACCACCTGATCGTCGACCGTCACGGAACCCCGCTCGCCGTTACGCTAGCGGGCGGCAACCGGCACGACGTCACCCAGGCCCTGCCCCTGCTTGAGGCAGTCCCGCCGATTCGAGGAGCTCGGGGACTCTCTCTCAGGCGGACAGCCTCACTGCGGTGCAGCTGCTGAGCGACGCCGGCGTCCTGCACGGCCACAAGTACGCCATCGATGCCCTCGTCGCCGCGATGGCGCTCCGCTCCCCGGCTCCCGCTGGGGGCTGGGCAGCATGTACGCCGCATTGACGGGGTCGAGGTGGGAGTTCTAGTCCGCCGCCCGGTTCGGGGCGTGGTTCGACAGGGCGGTTGCGATGGCGGCGAAGGCGACTGCGTGACCGCGGGCGTTGGCGTGGATGCGGTCGGCGGCATAGATGCCCGGGTCGGCGGCCAGCGGATGGTGGTGGGTGTCGACGTGGATGCCACCGAGTGTGCGTGCCAGGCCGACGGTGATGCGGTCGAGTTCGTCGAAGCGGCGGGCCATGCCGTCGGCGTGTTCCGGCGGGACGAGGCCCGAACGGGCGACGTCGAAAAGGCCGATGGTGACGACGAAGGCGCCGCTCTCGGCGAGAGGCATGAGGAACGCGCTCAGCTCGGCCCGCAGTGTCTCCGGGTCGAAGCTGCGGAAGGCGTCGTTGCCGCCTGCACTCACCATCACCACGTCCGGCTGAAACTGCAGGGCAGCGGCGAGTTGCCGGTCGCGGATCTGGTCGATCAGGAGGTGGGGTGTGGCCAGGTTGACTGCGGCGAAGCCAGGGCGGGTGGCGGCGAGGGCGTCGGTGAAGCGGTCGGCGAAGGACCGGTCGCGGTAGCCGGGGAGGGGGTCCATCACTCCGGCGGTGACACTGTCGCCCACCACGGCCAGCCGCTTCCATGGGAGGTCGCGGAGCAGTCGGGCGGCGGCGTCCGGGGCTATGCAGTACGGGTCGGACAACTCGGCGGTGAGGTCGAGGAGGTCGGCCGGTAGTTCCTGGACGGGGGCACGGCCAGGCTTTGAGGTCATCGCTGGTCTCCTTCGAGGGTTCGGGCGACGGCCGGGGCCGGGTAGGCCGAGGCCGCGGGCTTGGACAGGGGCGGGGATGTGACGCGCAGGGCGAGACCGCCGACGGCGGCGGCCAGGCTGACGGCGGTGGCGAACCAGTACACGGCGGCGTACGGTTCCGCGCCGTTGCCCATGACCTCCGCGATGATCAAGGCCGTTGTGGCGATGCCGAGGGCGCCGCCGACCTGGCGGGCCGCCATGACCATGCCCGTCGCCGCGGCGAAGTGCTGTGGCGGGGCGGAGAGGGCGGCGGCACTGGAGATACCGACGGTGGCCATGCCGACGCCGACACCCATCACCGTTCCGGACGGGAGCCATAGCGTCCAGAAATGCGGCTCGGTGTCGATCAGCAGAGCCAGGAGGGCCGTCGAGGCGGCGATCAGGGACGAGCCCGCCGCCACCAGCGTGCGCGGTGTGAGAGCGACGGGGAGCCGGCCGATTCCGATGCCGACCACGGCGGTGACGAGTGCCGCCGGGCTCATGGCGAGGCCGGCCTCCAGCGTGGAATAGTCCCAGGCGTCGGTCAGGAAGAGCACGCCAAGCAGCATCGTGGTGAAGAGCGCGGTGCCGTACGCGAGGGAGACGCCACTCGCGACGGCGAACGTCCGGTTGCGGAAGAGGTCGTGCCGTAGCGCGGGCCGCTGATGCCGGAGCGCCCGCAGCACGGTCGCCACGCCCGCGAGGACAGTGACGCCGGCGGCGACCAGGACGTGTACCGAGGACCAGCCGTGGTCGGGGCCCTGCGTCAGGCCGTAGACCGCCGAGCCGACGCTGAGGGCGAGCAGCAGGCCGCCCGCGAGGTCCGGCCCGTGGCCGGTGCGGGACTCGCCCGTCACGAGCTTGCGTCCGGCGACCAGCACCCAGAGGCCCACGGGCACGTTGAGGCAGAACAGCACTCGCCAGTCGAGCGCCTCGACCATGACGCCGCCGAGGGCGGGTCCCGCGGCGGCGGCCAAGGCACCCGCCGCGCTCCACATGCCGATCGCGGCGCGTCTGCGTTCGGCGGGGACCTCCGCGAGCACCAGGCCCAACGAGGCGGGCACCAGCAGCGCCGCCGCCAGGCCCTGGAGGCCGCGGGCACCGAGCAGTACGGGCAGGGTGGGAGCGAGGGCGATCAGCAGCGAGGACACCGTGAAAACGGCGACGCCGATCAGGAATAGGCGGGCCCGGCCGGCCGCGTCGGCCAGCGGTCCAGCCGGCGCGAGCAGGGCGGCGAAGGGGATCACGTAGGCGGTGGCGACCCACGAGACGGTGGTCAGCGAGGCTTCGAAGTCGGCGGCGATCAGCGGCACCGCCAGGTTGGTCACGGTGGCATCGAGGAAGCTCAAGAACGTGCCCGCGCAGGCGAGCAACAGCGCGAGGGAGGCCCGGCGGGTGGAGACGGCAGGAGGGGCGGAAGGGGAGCCGGAAAGCGTCATGGCGAGGATTTAAGAGTACGATCGTTCGTACGTCAATGCCGTACGGTCGTTTGCTAAACTGCCGGGCATGACAGGACGCGCATCGGCTCAGGCAGCACTCGAAACCCGGCGATCGGTACTGCGTGCAGCCTCCGAACTCGCATCCATGGAGGGCCTGGACAGTGTCACCATCGGTCGACTCGCGGACCGGCTGGGGATGAGCAAGGCGGGTGTGATCGGCCAGTTCCGCAGCAAGGAGAAGCTGCAACTGGAAACGGTGGACCTGGTCATGGAGGACTTCCGCACCCAGGTCTGGCAACCAGTGCGACACCTTGACGCGGGGCTGCCACGCCTGTTGGCCGCCTGCGCCGCATGGGTGCGTTATGCCGCCGATCCCGGCTACCCCGGGGGCTGCCTGCTCACCCAGGTCACCTACGACTACGACGCCCGCACCGGCCTCGTCCACGACCGCATCGCCGAGGGCCGCGCCCGCTGGCGGGACTCCCTCCGCCGTGACATCGACGGCGCCGTCGCCGCCGGCGACCTCCCACCCGGTACGGACGCACCCCAGGTCGTCTACGGTCTCGAGTCCCTGGCCGCCGGCATTACTCCGGCCCGGCTCCTCCACGGCGACGATGAGACGGAGAGGTGGGCACTGTGCGGCATGCACGCGATCCTCGGCTTCTCCCCGATGAAGTGAACGCGCGCAGCCACCCCTTCGCGATCAGGCCCGCTTGCACGCGGCCAGGCATCCGATCGCGTGTCACCGCTCGGTGAGCAGGTCCGGCAGTTCGCGCATGTCGTCGAAGACGACGGTGTCCGACCCTTCGCGCGGCTCGGCGGGCATGGGACCTCCCGACAGCCGAAGGCCCGCACCCCTGCCGCCCGTGCTGCCGCGGGCCACCCCGCTCGCGCCTTGTATCCGACCGACGAAGAAGCCGTACAGCCCGGTGCGGCCAAGGGTGTGGCGCATCTTCTCGTGTGAACCGCTGGGGGCGACGCAGGTTGGCACGGTGAGGGATAGTGCCCCGGAGCGGTCACGGGCCGGGGAGGCGTGCTGTGGCACGTCGGCGCCCTGCGCCGCTACGTCGCTGTTGGTGCTCTGGGTGCGGAGAGCCGGACGGCCCTGGCGAACAGGACGCCTCACGCATCGATTCGACGAGGTCACGGTGACGCCCGGCCTGGCCAGTAGCAGCCGACATCCCGCCTGCGCCCACAACGCGGAAGGCTCTGCCCGCGCACCAAGGAGACCACCGTCCGAAACCCAGCACGGGCGTTGCCATCCCCCCAGCGCCGTCCCAGCACGGCGGAAATGACCTGGGACGACGACAGGTGACGAGGAGGCGGCTATCCCAGCACCATCCCAGCACGAGAAGGAGCAAAGGGCCCGACTCCGAAGAGTCGAGCCCCCCCCTGACCTGCATGTTTGCCAGATCAGCGACGTGGTGACAAGTCAGCCGCTACACATTGAAGCGGAACTCCACCACATCCCCGTCCTGCATGACGTAGTCCTTGCCCTCCATGCGGGCCTTGCCCTTGGCGCGGGCCTCGGCGACCGAGCCGGTCTCCACGAGGTCGGCGAAGGAGACGATCTCCGCCTTGATGAAGCCCTTCTGGAAGTCGGTGTGGATCACACCGGCCGCCTCCGGGGCCGTGGCGCCCTTCTTGATGGTCCACGCGCGGGCTTCCTTCGGGCCTGCCGTGAGGTAGGTCTGGAGACCCAGGGTCTCGAAGCCGACGCGGCCGAGGGTGGCGAGGCCGGGCTCTTCCTGGCCCATGGACTGGAGCAGTTCGAGGGCCTCGTCGTCGTCGAGCTCGATCAGCTCGGACTCGATCTTGGCGTTCAGGAAGATCGCCTCGGCGGGGGCGACCAGAGCGCGCTGCTCGTTCTTGAAGTCCTCGTCGACCAGCTCGTCCTCGTCGACGTTGAAGACGTACAGGAACGGCTTGACGGTGAGCAGGTGCAGCTCGTGCAGGAGCCGGCCCCGCTCCGTGGACGCCGTGATGCCCGCGGCGAAGAGCGTCTGGCCGGACTCCAGGATCTTCTGCGCCTCCTCGACCGCGGCGAGGACCGCGACCTTCTCCTTCTGGAGGCGGGACTCCTTCGTCAGGCGCGGGACGGCCTTCTCGACGGACTGGAGGTCGGCGAGGATCAGCTCGGTGTTGATCGTCTCGATGTCGTCCTTCGGCGAGACCTTGCCGTCGACGTGGACGACGTTCTCGTCCTTGAAGGCCCGGATGACCTGGCAGATCGCGTCGGACTCGCGGATGTTCGCCAGGAACTTGTTCCCCAGGCCCTCACCCTCCGACGCGCCCCGGACGATGCCGGCGATGTCGACGAAGTCCACCGTCGCCGGGAGGAGCCGCTGGGAGCTGAAGATCTCCGCGAGCTTGTTCAGGCGCGGGTCCGGAACGCCGACCACTCCGACGTTCGGCTCGATCGTGGCGAACGGGTAGTTGGCCGCCAGCACGTCGTTCTTGGTCAGGGCGTTGAACAGGGTCGACTTGCCGACATTCGGCAGACCGACGATTCCGATCGTGAGCGACACTTTGGCGACTTCCTGGAGTGAGGAGGGGGTCAGGGCCGTCCGGGTCCGGCTCGGCGTTTCGGGCCGGGACAGCCGGGTCCCGGAGTGGGACCGATTCTCCAGTTTACGGGGCCGCCCCACGGGCCCGAACAGTGCGGTTTACGGGCCCGCACCGCCCGTCCGAACAGTGCGGCTTTCGGCCGTGTGGCATCGAACGCAACCCCAAGGTCGGCCAAAGCGCGTGTCCAACGCCTGATTCCCCGCCTCCCGCGACCTACGTTGTGCGGGTGGAGCAGCACAGGACACGTCCCCCGCAGCGCAGGCAGCCCCCGCAGGCCGCGCCCGCCCCGCCCGCGCCGGGTGGTTCCCCCGGTGAGAGTTCCGCCGTGTACCGGGTACGGGTGCGCAGCGTGCCGCCCGTGGTCCTCGCACTGCGGCGGTTCCCCAACCCGCGGCTCACCGGGATCGGGGCCGGGCTGTTCGCCGCCCTCACCATGTTCGTGCTCGCCTGCGTCGACCGACTGCTGTTCGACAGCTCGGAGCTCGTCTTCGGGCTGCTCTTCCTGCCCGTCAGCGCGCTCACCGCCTTCTGGGTCCGGCCCGCCGACCTCGTCACCGCGCCGATCAGCGTGCCGATCGCCTTCGCCGTCGGGGTGTTCCCGATCTCCGGGGGGTCCGAAGGCTTCGGCGGGCAGGTCATGGGCCTGGTCACCGCCCTCGCCGTGCACGCCGGCTGGCTGTACGGCGGAACGCTCGTCGCGGGCCTCATCGCCTCCGTACGCAAGGTGCGCCTGATGCGGGCCCGGCGGCGGTACGTCCTGGCCCAGGGGCGCGGGCCCGCCGGTGAGCGGGCGCCCCGGGCCGCGGCAGCGGCCGCGGCAGCGAAGCCCGTACGGGCCGGGGCGGGCACGGCGGCGGCGGTGCGGCGCCCTCAGCGGCCCTGACGCCCGTCGGCCGGCCGGGGTCAGTCCTCGCAAGCCCGACTCGGCGCTTGGCGCCCCGATCGGCCCCCGGCCGCCCCGCTCAGCCCTTGCCCGGTGCCGAGCCCGCCGCCGCCATCGCCGCTCCCACGATGCCCGCGTTGTTCTGCAGCTGCGCCGGGACCATCTCGGCCCGGACCTTCTCGATCAGCGGCAGGAACTTCTCCGCCTTGCGGCTCACGCCGCCGCCGATGATGAACAGCTCGGGCGAGAACAGCATCTCCACGTGCAGCAGGTACTTCTGGACCCGGTGCGCCCAGTGCTGCCAGCTCAGGTCCTCGTCTTCCTTGGCCTTCGTGGAGGCGTGCTTCTCCGCGTCGTGGCCGTGCAGCTCCAAGTGGCCCAGTTCGGTGTTGGGGACGAGCCTGCCGTCGGTGAAGACCGCGCTGCCGATGCCCGTACCGAACGTCAGCAGGATGACCGTGCCCGTACGGCCCTTGCCCGCGCCGAAGGTCATCTCGGCGACCCCGGCCGCGTCCGCGTCGTTCAGCAGGGTGACGGGCTGACCGATACGCTCGCCCAGCAGCGTGCGGGCGTCCGTGTCGACCCAGCCCTTGTCGACATTGGCCGCGGTGCGGGTGATGCCGTCCGTGACGACCCCGGGGAACGTGATGCCGACGGGGCCCGACCAGTTGAAATGCCCGACGACCTCGGCAACGCCGTCGGCCACGCCCTTGGGCGTGGCCGGGTGCGGTGTCAGCACTTTGTGGCGCTCCTGCGCCAGGTCTCCGCGGTCCAGGTCCACGGGAGCGCCCTTGATCCCGGATCCGCCGATGTCCACGCCGAAGATCTCCATGGCACCCACGGTACGGGCAGGCCGGGCCCCTTGCGCAGCTACTCGGCGGAAAGGGCGGCGGCCTCGGCGCGCAAGTCGCGGCGGAGCTCCTTGGGGAGGGAGAAGGTGATCGACTCGTCGGCCGTCTTCACCGTCTCCACGTCCGCGTAACCGCGCTCCGCGAGCCATTCCAGGACGCCGTCGACCAGGACGTCCGGGACCGAGGCCCCGGAGGTCAGGCCGACCGTGGTCACGCCCTCCAGCCAGGCCTCGTCGATCTCGCTCGCGAAGTCGACCAGGTGGGCGGCGGGGGCGCCGGCGTCCAGGGCGACCTCGACCATGCGGATGGAGTTCGAGGAGTTCTTGGAGCCGACCACGATGACCAGCTCGGCGTCCTCGGCCAGCTTCTTCACCGCGATCTGGCGGTTCTGCGTGGCGTAGCAGATGTCGTCGCTGGGCGGCGAGAGGAGGTTGGGGAACTTCGACTTGAGCGCGTCCACCGTCTCCATCGTCTCGTCGACGGAGAGGGTCGTCTGGGAGAGCCAGACGACCTTCGACTCGTCGCGGACCTCGACGTTCGCGACGTCCTCGGGGCCGTCGACCAGGGTGATGTGGTCGGGGGCCTCGCCGGAGGTGCCGATGACCTCCTCGTGCCCCTCGTGGCCGATCAGGAGGATGTCGTAGTCCTCCTTGGCGTACCGGACGGCTTCCTTGTGGACCTTGGTGACCAGCGGGCAGGTCGCGTCGATGGTGGCGAGCTTGCGCTCGGCGGCCTCCGCGTGGACGGTGGGCGCGACTCCGTGCGCGGAGAACATCACGATGGAGCCCTCGGGCACCTCCGCGGTGACGTCCACGAAGATCGCCCCCTTCTTCTCCAGGGTCTGCACGACGTACTTGTTGTGCACGATCTCGTGGCGGACGTAGATCGGGGCCCCGTACTGCTCCAGGGCCTTCTCGACGGCGATCACGGCACGGTCCACGCCCGCGCAGTAGCCACGGGGTGCGGCGAGCAGGACACGGCGGGCAGGGGTTGCAGTCATGCGTCCCATCGTAAGGCCGTGGCGAACAGGCGCGAGGACGGCCGGATCGGGACACTGGTCGCGGTGCGCGTGCGAGATGTCGCGGATAGTCATGAAGGGGTGGTGACCTCGGTGTCGGAGAGCGGTTCCGGGAGCGGTACGGGTACGGGGAGCGGGCCGGGCGGCGGTTCGGGGGGAGGTGCGGGCAGCAGTACGGAGACGGGCGGGCTGCGGCGGACGCTGGGCTTCCGGGACCTGGTCGTCTACGGGCTCCTCTTCATCGCCCCGATGGCCCCCGTCGGGGTGTTCGGCACCCTGGACGCGAAGTCCGAGGGCGCGGTCGCGCTCGTCTACATCGTGGCCACGGTGGTCATGGGCTTCACCGCCTTCAGTTACGCCCAGATGGTGCGGGTCGCCCCCTTCGCCGGTTCGGTCTTCACGTATGCCCGCAAGGGGCTCGGGGAAGGGCCGGGGTTCATCGCCGGGTGGATGGCGATGCTCGACTACCTGCTGATCCCGGCCGTCGCCTATCTCTTCTCCGGGATCGCGATGAACGCGCTCGTCCCGGAGGTCTCGCGGTGGGTGTGGACCGCGATCGCGGTGCTCGTGACCACCCTGCTCAACCTGTGGGGCGTACGGGCGGCCGCCCGCGTCGGGTTCGCCGTGCTGACCATGGAGATCGTGGTGCTGCTGGTCTTCGTGGTCTCGGCCGTGGTCGTCCTCGTACGGGACGGGGCGCAGCGCGGCTGGCTGACGCCGCTGACCGGGGACACCGGGTTCTCCATGGCGGCGGTGCTGGGTGCCGTGTCGATCGCCGTGCTGTCGTATCTGGGCTTCGACGCCATCGCCTCGTTCGCCGAGGAGGTGACGGGCGGCTCGCAGAAGGTGGCGCGGGCGGTGCTGTTCTGCCTGGTGCTGGCCGGGGTCCTGTTCGTCGCGCAGTCGTACCTGGCGGCGCTGCTGGAGCCGGTGAGCTCGGCGGAGCTGGCAGCGGACCCGGCGGCGCAGGGGTCGGCGTTCTACGACGCGGTGGACGCCTCGGTGGGGACCTGGCTGCACGATCTGGTGGCGGTGAGCAAGGCGATCGGGGCCGCGTTCGCCGCGCTGGCGGGACAGGCCGCCGCCGGGCGGCTCGTCTTCGCGATGGCCCGGGAGCGGCGGCTGCCGCCGTTCCTCGCGAAGGTCGACCGGACGTCGGGGGTGCCGCGGGTGGCGATCCTGGGGGCGGCGATCGTGACCCTGGTGGCCGCCGTGTGGGCGGCCCGGCGCGACGACGGGCTGGACCATCTGGTCTCGGTGGTGGACATCGGCGCGCTGACGGCGTTCATCCTGCTGCACGCGTCGGTGGTCGGCTGGTTCGCCGTACGCCGCATGGCGGGGCCGCCGGTGTGGTGGCGGCACGTCCTCGTGCCGGTGGTCGGCGCGGGCATCCTGGTCGCGGTCATCGTGGAGGCGACGACGTCCGCCCAGGTGGTGGGCGTCTGCTGGCTGGGGGTGGGGCTCGTGGTGCTGGCGGTGCAGGGGACGGGCCGCCGGAAGGGCGCGGAGGGGCCGGGGGGCGCGTAGGGGTGAGCCCTCCTGTTCCGCACGGCCGGCCGTGTGCCCGGTGGGCCCGCGGTTGTTCGGGTACGGCCGTGTGTCGGGTGGGATCGCGGTCCGCCGCGCGGGGCGGGGTTCCTGTCGGTGGCTGCCGATACGCTCGCCCGTATGGCTCTCAACACGTCCGCGGAAGCGCCGCTGCCCGTCGGTGAGGTGTCCCGGCTCATCGGCGGGTGGATCGACCGGCTCGGCGCCATCTGGGTGGAGGGGCAGATCACCCAGCTGTCGCGGCGGCCGGGCGCCGGGGTCGTCTTTCTGACGCTGCGCGATCCTTCCCACGACATCTCGGTGAGCGTGACCTGTTTCCGGCAGGTCTTCGACCGGATCGCCGACGTCGTGACCGAGGGCGCGCGCGTCGTCGTGCTGGCCAAGCCCGAGTGGTACGCGCCCCGGGGGCAGCTGTCGCTGCGGGCCACCGACATACGGCCGGTCGGCATCGGCGAACTGCTCGTGCGGCTGGAGCAGCTGAAGAAGTCGCTCGCCGCCGAGGGTCTCTTCGCCCTGGACCGGAAGAAGCCGCTCCCCTTCCTGCCGCAGCTGATCGGGCTGGTCTGCGGGCGGGCCTCCGCCGCCGAGCGCGATGTCCTGGAGAACGCCCGCCGCCGCTGGCCCGCCGTGCGCTTCGAGGTCCGTAACACCGCCGTCCAGGGGGTGAACGCGGTCGCCCAGGTGGTGCAGGCGGTCGAGGAGCTTGACGCGCTCGACGAGGTCGACGTGATCGTGGTGGCCCGGGGCGGCGGCAGCGTCGAGGATCTGCTGCCGTTCTCCGACGAGCAGCTGATCCGGGCCGTGGCCGCCTGCCGTACGCCGGTGGTCTCCGCGATCGGCCATGAGCCCGACGCGCCGCTGCTGGACCTGGTCGCCGATCTGCGCGCCTCCACGCCCACGGACGCGGCCAAGAAGGTCGTCCCGGATGTGGGCGAGGAGCTGGAGCGGGTGCAGCAGTTGCGGGACCGGGCGCTGCGCACCGTGCGGGGGCTGCTGGACCGCGAGGAGCGGGGGCTCGCGCACGCGCTGGGCCGCCCCGCGATGGAGCGGCCCCAGCGGCTGGTGGACGAGCGCGAGGCCGAGGTGGACGCGCTCCTCGGGCGCAGCCGCCGGGTGCTGGGCCATCTGCTGGACCGGGCCGACTCGGAGTTGTCGCACACGCTCGCCCGGGTCGTCTCGCTGTCGCCGGCCGCGACCCTCGAGCGGGGCTACGCGGTGCTCCAGCGTCCCGACGGCCATGTGGTGCGCTCCCCCGACGAGGCCGGGGCGCCCGGCGAGCCGCTGCGGGCGCGGGTGTCGGAGGGCGAGTTCACGGTGCGGGTGGACGGGTGAGCCGGCGGGAAGGCGAAGGCGCCCGGGGCAGTGCCCACGATGACGTAGCAGCTCACATTTAGGGTGGATCACATGACGGACGACGGTACGGCGGCGGCTGCCGCCACGGGCACGCTCGGGTACGAGCAGGCGCGCGACGAGCTGATCGAGGTCGTGCGCCGGCTGGAGGCGGGCGGCACGACGCTGGAGGAGTCGCTGGCCCTGTGGGAGCGGGGCGAGGAGCTGGCGAAGGTCTGCCGGCACTGGCTGGAGGGCGCCCGCGCCCGGCTGGACGCGGCGCTGGCCCGCCCGCAGGACACTGCCGAAGAGGGCTGAGCCGAGAGCCCCACGCCAAGTGACTGCGTCACGCAATGGTGTGTAATGGATCACCCAGTTCCGATTTTAGTTGAAAGTTAACCTATCTCTGGCGTACCTTCGAGCTCTCCCCACCGCGTTCGTTCGGAAGGTTTGCACCAGATGTCCCTCGTTCTCGACCCCGCCGCCCAGGACCTCCTCTTCCGCGAGGCCCGCACCGCCAACACCTTCACCGACGAGCCGGTGACCGACGAGCAGGTCCAGGCGATCTACGACCTGGTCAAGTTCGGCCCGACCGCCTTCAACCAGTCGCCGCTGCGCGTCGTCCTGGTCCGCTCCGCCGAGGGCCGCGAGCGCCTGGTGCGGCACATGGCCGAGGGCAACCGCCCGAAGACCGCCACGGCCCCGCTGGTCGCGATCCTGGCCGCCGACAACGAGTTCCACGAGGAGCTCCCGGCGCTGCTCCCGCACTTCCCGCAGGCCAAGGACGTGTTCTTCTCGGAGCGCCCGGCCCGTGAGTCGGCCGCCGGCCTCAACGCCGCGCTGCAGGCCGCCTACTTCATCATCGGCGTCCGCGCCGCCGGCCTGGCCGCAGGCCCGATGACCGGCTACGACCCCGCGGGCATCCAGAAGGAGTTCCTGGACGACGACCACGCCCCGCTGATGGTCGTCAACATCGGCAAGCCGGGCGAAGACGCCTGGTTCCCGCGCAGCCCGCGCCTCTCCTTCGACGAGGTCGTCACCACCGTCTGAGCCGAGCCCGCGCGGCTCCCGCACACGCGAAGGGCCCCGGAACACCAGGTGTTCCGGGGCCCTTCGCGCTGTCCCGTCAGGAGGCCGGCTTCGCGGGCGGCGGCGTCGCCCTCAGGGCGGCGGCCATCTCGAGCAGGCTCTCCTTCGGCGCCGAGCCGGTCACCACCGTGGTGTGGCCCTTCCCGGGCAGGACGAGGGCGTCGTACTTCGCGCCCTCCCAGACCTGCCACTCCTTGCCCGCCACCGTCTCGGTCCGCCCGGTGTCCTCGGCCTTCTGGCTGACCTCGGGGACGTACGTGCCCGCGGCGGTGGTGGACTGCTCGACCGCGACGTACCTGCGGTCCGGGTCGAGGAAGCCCAGATGCCAGGCCTTGCCCTCGACGTCGTCGTACCTGACCGAGGTCGCCTTCCACTTCTCCGGCAGGCCCTCCGGCGCGGCCACCGGGTAAGGGGCCGCGGTCCGCACCGTCGCCAGCTCCACGGTGAAGTCGACCGCCTTGATCGGGTCGGCGTGCTCGTCCTTCGGAATGAAGAGGTATATGCCCCCCGCGCAGGCGGCGATCACCAAAGTCGACAGGAACATGTCCCGGACTGTCTGCTTGCCTCGCTTGCTTGCCACGGGATCCATGGTGGCACGCTGCCTGACACGCCCGGCCGCAGGGTGCCCGTCCCGGCCGCGACTCCGGGGGTGCTCATGCGTGACCCGCTCTGCTCATTTTATCGACCTACCGATAGAGTCACAGCACCCTCATATCCGGTCGTCGCCGTACAGAAAGGTGCGCTCCGATGTCCGAGCATCATCTGCCGTCCCAACTGGAGGTCTCCCCGGAGGCCCCCGACCGCAACCTGGCCCTGGAGTTGGTCCGGGTCACCGAGGCCGCTGCCATGGCGGCCGGGCGCTGGGTGGGCCGCGGCGACAAGATCGGCGCCGACGGCGCCGCCGTGAAGGCCATGCGGACCCTCGTCTCGACCGTCTCGATGAACGGCGTCGTCGTCATCGGCGAGGGCGAGAAGGACGAAGCCCCCATGCTGTTCAACGGCGAGCGGGTCGGCGACGGCACCGGCGCCGAGGTCGACATCGCGGTCGACCCGATCGACGGCACCACGCTCAACGCCAAGGGCATGCCGAACGCCATCGCCGTGCTGGCGGCGGCCGACCGCGGCGCGATGTTCGACCCGTCCGCGGTCTTCTACATGGACAAGCTGGTCACGGGGCCCGAGGCGGCGGACTTCGTCGACATCAACGCGCCCGTGGCGGTGAACATCCGGCGCGTGGCCAGGGCGAAGAACTCCACGCCCGAGGACGTCACCGTCGTCATCCTCGACCGGCCCCGCCACGAGGGCATCGTCAAGGAGATCCGGGAGACCGGCGCGCGGATCAAGTTCATCTCCGACGGCGACGTCGCGGGCTCGATCATGGCGGCTCGCGAGGGCACCGGCGTCGACCTGCTGATGGGCGTCGGCGGGACGCCCGAGGGCATCATCTCGGCGTGCGCCATAAAGTGCCTCGGCGGCGTCATCCAGGGCAAGCTCTGGCCCAAGGACGCGGCGGAGCGGCAGAAGGCGCTGGACGCGGGCCACGATCTGGACCGGGTGCTGTCGACCGACGACCTGGTCAGCGGCGACAACGTCTTCTTCGTGGCGACGGGGATCACCGACGGCGAGCTGATGCGCGGTGTGCGGTACCGCGCGGAGACGGCGACCACCGAGTCGATCGTGATGCGCTCCAAGTCGGGCACGATCCGGTCGATCTCCTCGACCCACCGGCTGTCGAAGCTGCGCGCCTACAGCGCCATCGACTTCGACCGCGCGAAGTGATCGCGAAGTAATTCGGCCGAGCGCAGCACGAGGAGGGGGTGCGGGGAGCGGATCATCGCTCCCCGCACCCCCTCCTCGTGCTGCGTGGTCAGCCTGCCGCGGCTATGTGCTCAGCCGTCGACGCGGCCGTGAGCTCGATGTCTCGCCGTCGTCGCCGGGCCAGCGCCACCCGGCGCTCGGCGGCGGTGAGCCCGCCCCACACTCCGTACGGCTCGGGCTGCATGAGCGCGTGCTCCCGGCACTCCACCATGACCGGACACCGGGCGCAGACCTGCTTGGCGGCCTCCTCGCGGGCCAGCCGGGCGGCGGTCGGCTCCTTCGACGGAGCGAAGAACAGGCCCGCCTCGTCCCGGCGGCAGGCCGCATCGGAATGCCAGGGGCCCGCATCGTCCTCCCGAGCGGGGGTCCGCTGGGCCGGAACGGCGGCGACCTGCAGAGGCTGATGCGGCGGTTGCAGCACGGGCTACTCCTGACGACGGCTACGGCTACGCGAGCGAGAGTCGATGCTGCACTCCCTACCCGCTGTGCGTGGGCCTATGCACTGAGTGGCACCGGTGCGCGACTCACCGCAATGCGCCCCCGCGGCATTCTGGCCGATTACCGGAGGTCGTCCCCTGTGCCGTATTCAGTGGCCGAGGTGTTTACGCAGGTGCTTCTGGAGGTCCGCGACGAACTTGCCCCGTTTCGGCCTCGCTTCCACGCTCCCGAACACGGAATAGCCGTTCACCACGACGACCGGCGCTTCCGGATCCGCCGATTCGAGCGTCCGCACCTCGAAGGTGCCGAAGACACCCGTGCCGTTACCGCGCAGGGAAATGTTCTCCGGGACCCGGACGTCGACGCTGCCGAAGATGGAGGTCGCATTGATGACGGTGTGGCGTTGGCCGAAAAGAGCTTCGGTCAGATCGATCTCCACGCTGCCGAAGAGCGCGAAGGCGTTCGTCCGGCCGCCGACCCGCCAACGGCCCTTGCGGGAGGCGCCGCTGAAGACCGCGACGAGATTCTCCGCGGGGCCGTCGGGACCCTCGGGGCCGTAGGCGTACGGCTGCTGCGCACCCGGGCGGGAGGAGGAACCGGGGGACGCGGGCAGGTCCCGGACCAGCGGCTGGAGTTCGCCGACGGTCTTGGCCCGGTAGACCAGGTCCACCCGCTCGGCGTGCTCCTCGGCCGTCAGACGGCCCTCGGCCATCGCCTCCCGCAGGATGTCCGCGATCCGGTCGCGGTCGGCGTCGGAGGCGCGGATGTCATCGCCGTTCAGGACTTCGGCGGGCGGTGGGACGGCCGGCGCGTGGGGCTGCTGGGGCTGCTTCTCTAGGTCCACCGGCCCAGCGTACCCAAACGCGATAGATCGCGACTACCCCTCCAACCGGCGCGCCCCGCCGAGGGTGTGTCCAGGTGAGCCTTACCTCACAGGATCCGCCCGAAGGCGGCGTTCTACCCTGGTGGATGCGCTGCCCGAGGGAGGTCAGCCACTGTCGCCGAGTGAGGAATGGCCGTCATGGCAGAGTTTGCGTACTCCGATCTGCTCCCCCTGGGGGAGGACACCACGCCGTACCGTCTGGTGACCGCCGAGGGTGTCTCCACCTTCGAGGCCGACGGCCGTACGTTCCTCAAGGTCGACCCGGAGGCGCTGCGCACGCTGGCCGCCGAGGCGATGCACGACATCTCGCACTACCTGCGCCCCGCCCACCTGGCGCAGCTGCGGCGGATCATCGACGACCCGGAGGCCTCCTCCAACGACAAGTTCGTGGCGCTGGACCTCCTGAAGAACGCGAACATCGCCGCCGCGGGTGTCCTGCCGATGTGCCAGGACACCGGGACGGCGATCGTCATGGGCAAGCGCGGGCAGAACGTGCTGACCGAGGGCGGTGACGAGGAGGCCCTGTCGCACGGGATCTACGACGCGTACACCAAGCTCAACCTGCGCTACTCGCAGATGGCCCCGCTGACCATGTGGGACGAGAAGAACACCGGCTCCAACCTCCCGGCCCAGATCGAGCTGTACGCCACCGACGGCGGCGCGTACAAGTTCCTGTTCATGGCGAAGGGCGGCGGTTCGGCCAACAAGTCGTTCCTCTACCAGGAGACGAAGGCCGTTCTGAACGAGGCCTCCATGATGAAGTTCCTGGAGGAGAAGATCCGCTCGCTCGGGACCGCGGCCTGCCCGCCGTACCACCTGGCGATCGTGGTCGGCGGCACGTCGGCGGAGTTCGCGCTGAAGACCGCCAAGTACGCCTCCGCGCACTACCTGGACGAACTGCCCGCCGAGGGCTCCCCCACCGGGCACGGCTTCCGGGACAAGGAGCTGGAGGAGAAGGTCTTCGAGCTGACGCAGAAGATCGGGATCGGCGCGCAGTTCGGCGGCAAGTACTTCTGCCACGACGTGCGTGTGGTGCGCCTTCCCCGGCACGGGGCCTCGCTGCCGGTGGCCATCGCCGTGTCCTGCTCGGCGGACCGCCAGGCCACCGCGAAGATCACCGCCGAGGGCGTCTTCCTGGAGCAGCTGGAGAAGGACCCGGCGCGCTTCCTGCCCGACACCACCGACGAGCACCTCGACGAGGCCGGCGGGGACGTCGTGGAGATCGACCTCAACCGGCCGATGGACGAGGTGCTGGCGGAGCTGACCAAGTACCCGGTCAAGACCCGGCTCTCGCTGACCGGCCCGCTGGTCGTGGCGCGCGACATCGCGCACGCCAAGATCAAGGAACGCCTGGACGCGGGCGAGGAGATGCCGCAGTACCTGAAGGACCACCCGGTGTACTACGCGGGTCCGGCGAAGACGCCCGAGGGGTACGCCTCCGGCTCCTTCGGCCCGACGACGGCCGGCCGGATGGACTCCTACGTGGAGCAGTTCCAGGCGGCGGGCGGCTCGAAGGTGATGCTCGCCAAGGGCAACCGCAGCAAACAGGTCACCGACGCCTGCGACGCGCACGGCGGCTTCTACCTCGGCTCGATCGGCGGCCCGGCGGCCCGCCTCGCGCAGGACTGCATCAAGAAGGTCGAGGTCGTCGAGTACGAGGAGCTCGGCATGGAGGCGGTCTGGAAGATCGAGGTCGAGGACTTCCCCGCGTTCATCGTCGTCGACGACAAGGGCAACGACTTCTTCACTGAGCCCGCCCCGGCGCCGACGTTCACCAGCATTCCGGTGCGGGGGCCGGGTCTGGCCTGACCCCGATCCGTACGCGCAGGAGGGGGCCCGTCCGTGCGGACGGGCCCTTCGTGCGTGTTCCGTCGCCCCGTCGCGTGTTCCGTCGCCCCGTCGCGTGCTCGGTCGCTCTTCGCGTGCTCGGTCGCTCTTCGCGTGCTCGGTCGCTCCGTCGCGTCCTCAGCCGTCCAGCAGGCCCGACGTCGCGACCAGATAGCCGAGTTGCGCCCGGCTGTTGCTGCCCAGTTGCTCGGAGACCTTGCGCATGTGCTCGGCGACGCTGCGGCGGCTCATGCCGATCCGGCGGGCGATGGCGGCGTCCGTCTCGCCGTTGACGACGGCCTGGAGGATGGCGCGCTGGAGGTCGGAGGTGACGACGGGGGTGCGCAGCGGCGCGCGTTCGGGGCGGACCGGGACCGCGCGGGACCACGCCTCGTCGAAGTGGCGGACCAGGAAGCGGACCAGGGACGGGTGCTGGACGCACAGGGCGCTGTTCGGTTCGTCGGAGAACGGGATGAAGGCGAGGTCCCGGTCGAAGACGATGAACCGGTCCACGACCTCGGCGAGGGTCCTGACCTCGGCTCCCTCGGCGGTCACCTGCTCGATGTAGGCGAGGGTGGTGCGGTCCGAGCGGACGGTGTGCTGGTAGAGGGTGCGCTGCCGGATGCCGCGCCGGAGGTTGCCCAGGTCGCGCGGGAGCGACTTCTCCAGGACGTGGGCCGGGCGTCCGCCGCCGGGGTGGGCGGTGCGGACCTCGGCGTGGCAGCCGCTGACCCCGGCCTCCAGAGCTTTGCTGATGACGGCCTCGCCGGAGAGCCGGGTGAGGGCCGGGCGTTCCTGCCGGTGCACCTCGGCGTAGAGGCCCTCGAAGGCGGCGAGGGTGGCGCGGGCGGAGCGCAGGGTGCGGCGCTGCTCGACGATCGCCTCCTCGATCGGGGCGAGTGCGGCGAACGAAGCGGTCTCCGGCGGCACGGGGACGAGGTGGCCGGGCGCGTCCTGGTCGGCCACCATCAGGTGCAGGGAGCGCAGACAGGCAGGTGCGGCGGCGGCCGGGAGGCGGCCCTGCGTCAGCGCACGGCGATAGGTCGCGAGCGCCGCCTCGCAGGGTTGTTCCGGTATCGACCGGTCCGAGGGTGATTCACGGCAATCACATACCGGTGAGGGGGAATGATCGTCCTTCACAAGGATGCAGATTACCTTTGTGCAATCGGGAGCACTCCGCCCGGCACCCGCGCTCGACGAGTATGTGTCGGTGACATCTGAAATCGGGAGTGCGGACGGGCCGAAGGCGGACGAGCCGGAGGGCGGATCTCGGAAGACCCGGGAGACCGCGGTCTCCGAGCGCCGTTTCCGATTCCTCGTGGCCGGTTACGCGGTGTCTTCCTACGGCACATTCCTGAATATGGTGGCGCTCAATCTCTTCGTCTACGAGACGACGGGCCGGGCGTTGGCCATGGGGCTGTTCATGGCGGTGCGGCTGGCCTCCGGATTCGTCGCCGGTCTGGTCGTGGGCGGACTGCTCGCCCGGTTCACCGCGAAAAGCATCATGCTGTGGGCGAATGTCGGCCAGGGCGCCGTGATGCTGGTGCTCATCCTGGCGCCGGACTCTCTCGTGACCGGGGCGCTGATGGCCGTCTCGGTGGTGATCGGGGCCTGCGGAACGCTGTTCATGGTCGCGTTGCGCAGTTCGATCCCGGAGATGGTCGGCGAGGACCGCAGGGCCTGGGCGAACTCCCTGTCGATCACCGGACGTTCGCTGGCCATGGTGGCGGGCTTCGCCTCGGCGGGCGTGGTGGTGTCCCTCGTCGGGTACACCGCAGCCTTCCTGCTCGACATGGCGACGTTCGTGGTCTGCGCGGTGACGGTGGCCCTGCTGCCGATCGCCGGCGGCAAGGGGGCGGGCAGCGCCGCCGCCCCCGAGGCCTCCGGGAGCGCAGAGGACGCTTCCGGAGCCGGGAAGCGCGGGCGGCGGTGGAAGCCCGTGGCCTTCCTGGCGCTCGCCGCCGCTCCCGGTCTGGGGCTGATGGTGGCTCTGCGCGGGGTGGACGCGTTCGGCTCCTCGTCCCACAACGCTGCGCTGCCGATCTACTCCACCTCGCTGGACGCATCGAATCCGGCGGTGTTCGTCAGTGCGTTCTGGTGTGTGTGGGCGCTCGGCAACATCGGCGCCCAGCAGGTGATCCAGCGGTACGCGCAGCGCACCGGCCGCTCGGTGGGGGCGCTCGGATTCGGCTACGGCACGGTGGTGATGTCGGCGGCGTTCATCGCGGCGTTCGCCGGGTTCCCGCTGGCGGTCACGGCGGTGATCGCGCTGATCGCGGGGGCCGCGGACGGCCTCACCGAGGTCGCGTACACCTCGCATCTCCAGACACTTCCGGCCACGTTGCGCGGTCATGCCTTCGGTCTTTCGGCCACGTTCGAGAACCTCGGTTTCGGCGTCGGCATGATCCTGGTGGCGGCGGCCCTCGACCGGTTCTCCCCGCTGGCCGTGGTGGGCTGGTCCCACGGCGCCGCCATCGTCGTCGCCGTGGTGTTCCTGCTGAGGGTGGCGTCGCTGCGGCGGGCGGAGCCTGCGGGGCCGATGGGGCGGGCGGGGCGTACGGGGCTGGGAAAGGACGAAGCCGTTGAGGGACGACCGGATCGCGGTGATCGGGACGGCGCTGAGGTTTCCCGGGGCTGACACCCCCGAGGCCTACTGGCGCGGCATCCGGGCGGGCACGAGCCGCGTACGCCGGTTCACCCGGGCCGAGTTCGCCGCGGCGGGGGTCCCGGCGGCGGTGTACGAGCAGCCGGGGTTCGGCGGGGCGAGCGCGCTCCTGGCGGAGGTGGACGGCTTCGACGCCGGGTGCTTCGGGATGAGCGGGCGGGAGGCGGAACTCACCGATCCGCAGCAGCGGCTGTTCCTGGAGTGCTGCTTCCACGCCCTGGAGGACGGGGGGTACACGGACGAGGGCCGCGGCGAGGACTCCGTGCGGATCGGGGTGTACGGCAGTTCCGGCTATCGCCTGTACTCACTGCACAGCTATCTGGCGGCGAACCTGGCGGCGGAGGCCGGCTCGGGCGACTGGATGACCGCCAAGCAGGTCCAGGTCGGCAACTACACCGACTTCACCGCCACCCGGGCCGCCTTCCGGCTCGGTCTGACCGGGCCCGCGCTGACGGTGTCCACGGCCTGTTCCAGCGCCCTGGTATCGGTCCATCTGGCCTGCCAGGCGCTGCGCGCCGGGGACGCGGACCTGATGCTGGTGGGCTCGGCCGCCCTGCATCTGCCGCAGGTCACCGGCCAGGTCCCGGTGAAGGGCTCCACCCTCTCCCCCACCGGCGCTGTCCGGGCGTTCGACGCGGACGCCGACGGCACGGTCGGCGGGAACGGGGCCGCCGCCGTCCTCCTGAAGCCGCTGGAGCGGGCGCTGGCCGACGGCGACACCGTGCACGCCGTGATCCTGGGCTCGGCGGTCACCAACGACGGTGCGGGCAAACGGGGGTTCGCCGCCCCCGGGGTCGCCGGGCAGCGGGACGCGGTGCTCGGGGCGCTGCGCGCGGCGGGGGTGGACGCGGCGTCCATCGGCTATGTGGAGGCGCACGGCACGGGCACGCTGAAGGGCGACCCGATCGAGTTCACCGCCCTGACCGAGGCGTTCCGCGCGCACACCGACCGGACCGGGTTCTGCGCGCTCGGCTCGACGAAGCCGGCCATCGGCCACCTGGACAGCGCGGCGGGGCTCGCGGGACTGATCAAGGCCGTCGAGGTGCTGCGGCACGGGGTCGTCCCGCCGCTGGTGAACTTCACCCGGCCCAACCCGGCGCTGGCGGTGGACGACAGCCCGTTCCTGCTGCCGGTACGGGAGGGGGCCTGGCCGCTGGCGGGGGTGCGGCGAGCCGGTGTGCATTCCATCGGCATGGGCGGTACGAACGCTCACGTGGTCCTGGAGCAGGCGCCGAAGGCCGTGCCCCCCGCGCCCGCCGAAGCCACCGTGCCCGCGCTGCTGCCACTGTCGGCCGCCGACGGGGACGCGCTGCGGGCGTACGCCACCGCGCTGCGGGACCGCCTGGCGGGCGAGGCGCCCCCCTCCCCCGCCGATCTGCTGACCACCACCGCGCTCGGGCGGCGGCTCCTGCCGCACCGGCTGGTGGTCACGGCCGCGGACCCGGTGGCCGGGCTGGAGGCGTTCCTGTCCGGGGCCCCGGCGGGCGATGCGTACACCGCCGGGGTCGTCGGGGCCGCACAGCAAACGGTGTTCCTGTTCAGCGGGCAGGGCGGCGGGCATCCGGGCATGGGCGGGGAACTCGCCGCGCGCTTCCCGGTGGTGGCCCAGGTGCTGGAGGCCTGCGCCCGGGTGTACGCGGAGGAGACCGGCCGGGACGACTTCCTGGACCGGGTCGTCGTCGGCCGGGGGCCCGAGCGCTGGGACACCGCCTTCGCGCAGCCAGCCCTGTTCGCCCTCCAGCTCGCCCAGGCCCGGCTGTGGGAGCGGCTCGGGGTCACCCCCGCCCGGGTGGCCGGGCACAGCGTCGGCGCGTACGCGGCGCTCTGCGTGGCCGGGGCGCTGGACGCCGAGGACGCGATGCGGCTGGTCTGCGGGCGCGGGCGGCTGATGCGGGATCGGTCCGCCCCGGGCGCGATGGTCGCCGCGTTCGTCCCCCGGGCCCGGGTGCGGGAGCTGCTGGCCGCCGTCCCCGGTCTTGAGCTCGCCGTGGTCAACGGGGCGTGCCACCACGTTCTGGGCGGAACCCCGGAAGCGGTGGGCGCGGTCCGGGGAATGCTGGCCGCGCGGGGGGAACCGTTCGAGGTGCTGGCGGTGGACCGGGCGTTCCACACGGCGTTGCTGGAGCCGATGCTGGAGGAGTTCGGGCTGCTCGCCGGGAAGACGGAACTGCGCCCGGTGCAGACGGAGTTCGTTGACGCGATCGACGGTACGGCACGCCCCGTCGGGTGGCGGCCGGACGCCGCCTACCTGATCGCGCAGGCCCGCCGGACGGCTGACTTCGCCGCTGTTCTCGGGGAGTTGGACGGGTCCCCGCTGCTGCTGGAGCTGGGCCCGTCCGCCGTGCTGACAGGGCTGGTCCGCCGGTCGTCGCCGGACGCGGTCTGCGTGCCGACGCGCGACTGGGAGCGGGCGGTGGCCGCGCTGCACTGCGCCGGGGCCGAGGTGGACTGGGCCACGCTGCTCGACGGCTGCGGCGGCCGGCGCGTCCGGCTGCCCACGTACCCCTTCCAGCGACGCTCCCACTGGCGGGGCCCGGCCCCGTACGCACCCCCGGCACCGCTCGTATCGCCGCCCGCCCCGCCCGGCGGGCCCACTCGCCCATCCCCACGCACGACGGAGGACCGCATGACCGAACAGGCCGTACTGGACAGGGTGCTGAAGCTGACCGCGCGCCATCTCGGCCACCGTCCCGACGAGGTCGCCGCCGATCGCACCTTCGTCGGACTCGGCGCGGACTCGCTCCAGCTCATCGGGATGGTGCGGCAGTTGGAGGCCGAGTTCGGCACGGAGATCAGCATGCGGGAGATCCTGGAAGAGGCGGGCACGCCCCGGCTGACGGCCGCGCTGATAGCCGGGCGGGCGACGCCCGCGACGACGCCGTTGGTGGTCGTGGGGCCGGCGCCTTCCCCCGTGACCGAGACCGTCTTCCCCGGAGCGCCCGTCACAGACCGGCCCGTCACTGGCCGCCCCGAAGCCGACCGGCCCGCGGCGGGCGCGCCCGCCGCGGACGCGCCCGTCCACGCCACCCGGGCCGAGGTGGACGCCCTCTCCGAGCAGATACGTCAACTGGCAGAGACTCAGGCGGCGATGCTCACCCAGCTTTCCGAGGCCGTCGCGCTGCTGACCGCCCGCACCGGGGCGGAGACCCGATGAGCGCGGAGGTACGCACCCCGGCCGGGCCCACCGCCGCCGACGCCGTGGCCAGGGCGGCGGAGCTGTCCCGTGCGCTCACCGCGCAGCTCGCGGCCGCCCGCGGCCGGCTCCCGGCGGACGAAGCGAAGCCCGCCGCCGGGGAGCGTGCGCACGGCCCCCGGCTCGTCGTGGACGCGGCGGGCGGAATGGCCGGGGCGGGGGCCGACGAAGCCCAGCGGGCCCACACCTCATCGCTGGTCCAGCGGTTCACCGAGCGCACCCGCACCTCCAAGGAGCTGGCCCAGCAGCACCGTTCCACGCTCGCCGACAGCCGGGCCGTCGTGGGCTTCCGGGACGCCACCAAGGAGATGCTGTACCCGATCGCGGCCCGCTCGGCGCACGGCTCCCGGCTGGTCGACGTGGACGGCAACGCGTACACCGACATCACCATGGGCTTCGGCGCGCTGCTGCTGGGCCATGAGGCGGAGCCCGTCACCGAGGCCGTGCGCCGCCATCTCGCCGACGGGCTGCGCTTCGGCCCCCGGTCCCCCGACACCGGGGAGGCGGCGGCCCTGCTCGCTTCGCTGACCGGCCTGGAGCGGGTCGCCTTCGCCTCGTCCGGTACGGAGGCGAACTCGGCGGCGATCCGGCTGGCCCGGGCCGCGACCGGACGCGACAAGGTCGTCATGTTCCGGGGCTCGTACCACGGGCACATCGACTCCGTGCTGGGCCGCCCCGGCGGCCCCGGTCGGCACGCGGTGCCCGTCTCCCGGGGCATCCCGGACAGCGCGGTGGCGGAGCTGATCGTGCTGGAGTACGGGGAGCAGGAGTCCCTGGAGGCGATCGACGCCCTCGGCGACACGATCGCGGCCGTCCTCGTCGAGCCCGTGCAGTGCCGCAACCCCGGCCTGCGGCCCGTGGAGTTCGTGCGTGCGCTGCGTGAACTCACTTCGCGCCGGGGCATCGTGCTGCTCTTCGACGAGATGCTGACCGGGCTGCGGCCCCACCAGCGCGGCGCGCAGGCGCACTTCGGGGTGGTGCCGGATCTCGCCACGTACGGCAAAGCGCTCGGCGCGGGCTTCCCGGTCGGCGCGGTGGCGGGGCGGGCGGATCTGCTCGACGGGGTGGACGGCGGGTTCTGGCGGTACGGGGAGCCCGGCGGGCCCTCGCGCGAGACCACGTTCATCGGCGGCACGTACATGCAGCACCCGCTGTCGATGGCGGCGGCCCGCGCGGTGCTCACCCACCTCACCGAGCAGGGCCCCGGACTCCAGAGCGGACTGAACGCCCGCACCCAGGCGCTCGCGGACCGGCTCAACGCCTTCTTCCGCGACGAGGAGTTCCCGCTGGAGGTGGCCCACTTCGGGTCGATGTTCCGGTTCAGGCACCGCGCCGACCTGGAGTTGCTCTACCACCACCTCCAACTGCGCGGCGTGTACGTGTGGGAGTGGCGCAGCTTCTATCTGTCCACCGCCCACACCGAGGAGGACGTGAACCGGGTCGCGGAGGCTGTGGAGGGATCGCTGCGCGAGCTGCGCGACGGCGGGTTCTTTCCCCGCTCCGCGCCTCGCCCGGTGACCGTGAGACCGGTCGAAGTCCCCCGACGCGCACCCGACTTCGGTGTCTACTTCTTCGGCGACTACCCCGAGACGGAAGAAGCCGCCGAGGCGGCCGGGACCGGTACTCCGGAGGCGTACGACACCCTCTTCGAGACCGCGCGCTTCGCCGACGAGCACGGGTTCTCCTCCGTCTGGCTGCCCGAGCGGCACTTCGACTCCTTCGGCGGACTCTTCCCGAACCCCGCCGTGCTCGCTTCCGCCGTGGCCCGGGAGACCGAGCGCGTCCGGATCAACGCGGGCTCGGTGGTCCTTCCGCTGCACGATCCGGTGCGGGTCGCCGAGGAGTGGTCGGTGGTCGACAACCTCTCCGGCGGCCGGGTCGGCATCGGCTGCGCCACCGGCTGGCACGCCCGGGACTTCGCCCTGCACCCGGACCGGTTCGCGGACCGGCGGCGGATCGCCTTCGACCACCTCGACGAGGTGCGCCGGCTGTGGAGCGGGGAGCCGGTGCGGCGGCGCACGGGCGAGGGCGCGGAGGCGGAGATCCGGATCCGCCCGCGTCCGGTGCAGCAGGAGCCGCCGTTCTTCCTGGCCACCTCCGGTCAGCGGGCGTCGTACGAGGAGGCGGCCCGGCGCGGGCTCGGGGTCGTCACCAACCTGATGAGCCAGACCGTGGAAGAGCTGGCCGCGAACATCGCGCACTACCGGCGTACGCGGGCGGCGTGCGGGCTCGACCCGGCGGCTGGGCGGGTGACGGTGCTGGTGCACACGTATCTCGGCGACGACCACGCCACCGCCCGGGCGGACGCGCTGGAGCCGATGGTGCGCTACCTGCGGTCCTCGCTGCTGATGCGCTCGGCGGCGACGGCGGCCGGGCAGCGGCGTGAGGACGTGGCGGCGGCGAGCGGGGAGGACCTGGACTACCTGTTCCGCCGGGCCTACGACCGCTACTGCGACCAGCGGGCCCTGATCGGCACGCCGGACAGCGTCGCCCCGTTCGTGTCCGCGCTCAACGGGGCCGGGGTGGACGAGATCGCCGCGCTGGTCGACTTCGGGATGGACCGGGAACGGCTGCGGTCGGGTCTTGAGCGGCTGGACGTCCTGCGCCGCCGGACGCGGGAGCAGGACCCCCGGGGCCCGGTGCCGGAGACCGCCGCCCCCGCCACCTCGGCGCAGCGACGGCTGTGGCTGGCCGCGCAGTTGATGCAGAACCCGGCGGCGTACAACGAGACCCAGGCCGTGCGGCTGCGCGGTCCGCTGGACGTGCCGGCGCTGCGCGCGGCGGTCGACGGTCTGGTCGAACGGCACGCGGGCCTGCGCACGGTGTTCCGGGGCGAGGACGAGGTGGGCGTCGTCCAGGTCGTCCGGCACGGGCTCCGCGCCCCGTTGACGGTGTCCGACGCCCGGGACGAGGACGCCGGGAAGGCCATCGGAGCGCTGCTCGCGGAGGAGAGCCACCGGGCCTACGACCTCGCCGAGGGGCCGCTGTTCACGCCCCGGCTCCTCCGACTGGCCGACGACGATCACGTCCTGGTCCTCGGTATGCACCACATCATCACGGACGCGCACTCGGCCGCGCTGATCGCCGGGGACCTCCGGGAGCTGTACACGGCGGCCCTCGACGGACGCCCGCCGGCCTTCGAACGGGCCGCCGGGACGACCGTCGGGGCCCCCGAGCCGCCGCGCGACCCGGCCGACCTGGTCTGGTGGCGCGAGCTGCTGGGCGACCGGCCGCCGGTGCTGGCCCTGCCGACGGACCGGCCGCGCGGCCGCCGGGTGGCGGGGCGCGGCGGGGCGGTGGCCCGGAC
>NTHE01000065.1 GCA_002551355.1 Streptomyces sp. man185
CGCCTGGCCCGCCCAGTCCGGCCGGTCCGCGTGGGCGCCGGGCAGGACGCAGCCGGCGTCGCCGCACGAGCACCGCTCCCCGCCGCCCACCGCCTCCAGCCAGGTGCCGGGGAACACGTCCCAGTGACGCTCTTCCGCATACCGCACCGCGGCGTCGAGCAGCGGCTCGCTCCGCTGCTGAGGGACCTGTGCGGCTTCCATGACTTTGATGGGCTCTTCCACGCCCAGCACAACTCCCGCCGTCACCTGGGGTTACGGCCTCCCCTGAACCGGGGCCCGGCGCATCGATCCTGCACGCGGGGCGCACCGGTGCACGGGCGGGGGCGCGCGGGAGGCGTCGCACCGAAGGGCGGGTAACCACCTCCAGGACCGCCGCCCAGGACCGCTCCCGGGCCCGCGCGACGGTGCAACGCGCCATGTCCGTACCGAATGCCGATGGAATATGCGCATTTCTTGTGTATGTGCCGGGCAGTGATCCCTTCCACCGATCACTGCACATAACCGATGCTTCAGGGGGACATATGGCTGCAAGGCCTCTCGTAGCCCGCCAGCCCAACGAACGGCTCCAGACGCTCATCCAGGAGGCCGCCTGCTCCAACGCGGGCCTCGCGCGCCGGGTGAACATGGTCGGGGCCGAGCGGGGGCTCGATCTGCGCTACGACAAGACCTCCGTGGCCCGGTGGCTGCGCGGGCAGCAGCCCCGGGGCCGCGCCCCGGGGATCATCGCCGAGGCGCTGGGCCGCAAGCTGGGCCGTACGGTCACGATCGACGAGATCGGCATGGCCAACGGCAAGAACCTGGCCTCCGGCGTCGGCCTCCAGTACGCGCCGACCGTCGCCGGGGCCGTCGAGCAGGTCTGCGAGCTGTGGCGCGGCGACGTGGGCCGCCGCGATCTGCTCGCCGGGTCGGCGGTCGCCGCGTCCGCGTTGGTCGAGCCCAGCCGGGACTGGCTGATCTCGGGGCCCGACGCGCAGGTCGAGCGGACCGCGGGGGCCCGGGTCGGGATGTCCGACGTCGAGGCGGTGCGGGCGACGACCGCGGCGCTGACCGACCTCGACCACCGTTTCGGCAGCGGCCATGTGCGGCCGGTGCTCGTGCACTACCTCAACAGCGTGGTCTCCGGGCTGCTTTCGGGGGCGTACCGGGAACAGGTGGGGCGGGAGCTGTTCGGCGCGGTGGCCCGGCTCACCGAGCTCGGCGGCTACATGGCGGTCGACACCGGGCAGCCCGGCCTTGCCCAGCGCTACTACATCCAGGCGCTGCGCCTCGCCCAGGCGGCGGGCGACCGGGCGTACGGCGGCTATGTGCTCGCCGCCTCGATGAGCCATCTCGCCGCCCAGCTCGGCAACCCCCGCGAGATCGCCCAACTGGCCCGCGCCGCGCAGGAAGGGGCCCGGGGCCAGGTCACCCCCCGCGCCCGGGCGATGTTCTACGCGGCGGAGGCCCGGGGGCACGCGCTGCTCGGGGACGCCCGCACCTGCCACGCGGTGACGGGGCGGGCGGTCGCCGCGCTGGAGCAGGCCGACCCGGACACCGGCGACGACCCGGTCTGGATCCGGCACTTCGACGCGGGCTACCTCGCGGACGAACTGGCCCACTGCCACCGGGACCTGGGGCAGCCGCACGAGGCCGCCCGGCGGGCCAAGGAAGCGTTGGCCGCGCTGCCGGAGACGCGGGCCCGGCGGCGGGGCATCGCGCTGGTGCTGCTCGCCTCGGCCCAGGTGCAGCAGCGGGAGGTGGAGCGGGCGTGCCACACGGGGACCCGGGCGATGGAGCTGCTGTCGACGGTGCGCTCCAGCCGGGGCGCCGAATATCTCGACGACCTCCAGCAGCGGCTCACGCCCTACGGCGAGGAGCCCGCGGTACGGGAGTTCGGCGAGCGGCTGGAGCTCCAGGCGGCGTGAGGAACAGGTGGTCGCCGGCGCGGTCCGGGCCGTGTTCGCCGCGGTCCGGCCGTTAACAGCGTCGTGGGGCCACGGGATGTTACCCGCCCTGTGAAGGGGTCGTGAGGGGCACCACGCGCTTGGCGGAGGCGGGCGACCACCCGATAGCGTGAGCCGACGATTCCGTAGGTTCACACGTAGGAGTCCCGGTGACGCAGAGCGGACAGGGCGGACAGGGCGGCGAGCACCAGCTCCCCGCCGCACGACCCGCGCACGAGGGTGTCGTGCTGCCCGCCGACGGCGGAGCCCCCTGGACCCCGGGGACCCTCGCGGCCGGGCAGGGCGGACAGGGCGAGCAGGGGGCTCCCGCGGGCGGTGAGCCGTGGGGGCAGCAGTGGGGGCCGCAGGCCGCCGGGGCGCCGCAGCCGGAGCAGCAGGCGCAAGGGGGGTACGGCTATCCGCAGGCGCAGGGGTCCTACGGCTACCCGCAGGCGCAGCCCCTGCCGCCCGCGCAGCAGCAGCCGGGCCCGGAGGCGTACCAGCAGCCGCAGCAGCCCGGCTCCTACCCGCAGCAGCAACACCAGGCGCACCAGCAGCCCGGTGCGTACCAGCCGCAGGGCTACCAGCCCCAGCACCAGCCGTACGCGCAGCCGCTGCCGCCGGAGACCGGGCCAGGCGCTCAGGGCGGCGGCCAGGGTGGCGCTCAGGGCGGTCATGGTGCTCCCGGTGGCGACGCGGACGCCACGCAGTACATCGCGCCCGTTCCCGGCGGCCCCGGCCCCGTGGGACCTCAGCCGGGCGGCGGGGACGCCGACGCGACCCAGTACATACCCCCGGTGCCGGGCGGAGCCCCGTACGGGATCAGGCCGGGCGCGCCGGGGGACCGGCAGCCGCCCGCGGAGTTCGACAACCTGTTCCGCAACGACGAACCGGCGGGCGCCACGCAGCAGATGCCGCAGTTCGACGCGGGGCAGCAGCCCCCGTCCCCGTACCAGCAGCAGGGCTACCAGCCCCAGCAGCAGTCCCGGGGCGGCTCGTTGCCGCCGCAGGCGCCCGGTGGCTACCAGTCCGGCCTCCAGGGCTTCCAGGGCCGCGCGGAGCAGGACGGGCCGGTCCCGCAGCAGAGCGGCGAAGCCCCGCGCCGGCGGTCCGCGCACGTTCCGCTGATCGCCGCGGTCGTCGTCGCCTGTGCCGTCATCGGACTCGGCGCGGGCGCCCTGTGGAGCCTCGGCGGAGATTCCGAGGGGGACGGCAAACAGCCGGTGGCCGCGCAGAGTTCACCGGCCGAGGCGGAGCCCACGACCGAGGCGGCGCCGCCCGACCCGGCGAAGCCGCAGGCCGAGGCGCTGGACAAGCTGCTGGCCGACAGCAACAACAGCCGGTCCGCGGTGATCAGCGCGGTCGAGAAGATCAAGTCCTGCAAGGACCTGGACCGGGCCGACACCGACCTGAAGGGCGCCGCTCAGCAGCGCCGCGACCTGGTGACCCGGCTCGAAGGCCTGACCGTGGACAAGCTCCCGCAGAACGCGGAGCTGACGGCCTCGCTGAACCGGGCCTGGAAGGCCTCGGCGGCGGCCGACGAGCACTACGCCACCTGGGCCCGGCAGGCCAAGAAGAACAAGTCCGTCTGCAAGGGCGGCCAGGCCCGGTCGACGAGCGAGACGGCCAAGGCCAACCAGCAGAGCGGGGTGGCCACCGAGGCCAAGCGCGAGGCGTCCAAGCTCTGGAACGCGATCGCGGCGAAGTACGCCCTGACCAAGCACACGCCCACCGAGCTCTGACCCCGAGGGCAGGACACCTCTAGCTGCGCGGGGCGTCCGTCAGGGCGTCCGCCACGTCCACGAAGCCCTTCCTCTGGGCGGTGAGACGGCCCTCGCGGACCACCTGGAACGTCACCTTCGTGTTGACGATGCGCGGGTAGCTCAAGGTGCCGACCAGGTCCTTGAAGCGCCAGCGGAGCGTCGGGGTCAGGCCGCCGGTGTCGACCTCGACGCCCCCGTTGAGGGTGGCCACGACCCGGCCCGATGTGACGTCCTCGTCGCCGATCGCCCGGACGGCCGCTCGCAGCGCCGTGTACGCGATCCACGTGGTCTGCACGGCGGTGTCGTCCGGGTCGATGCGGTTGTCCCCGAAGGCGTACTCCCCGATGACCTCGCGCATCTCCTGCCAGCGCGCGTTCCTCGCGTCCGGGTACCAGCCGGTGACGTAGGCGCCCTCGAAGGGGCTGTTCCGGCCGCCCGTGCGGTCGATGAGCGGCTGGCTGACGCTGCCCAGCACGGACGAGATCCTGACCTGCTCGCCGTCCGGCTCCAGACGGCGGAAGGAGTCGAAGAACGTCTCCGTCCGGGCGCCGAGCACCGCCGTCACACAGCCGCCGCCGGACCGCTCCAGCGCCTGCGCGGCCTGCTCGTCGTAGGACGTGGCGTCCAGGGGGGCCAGGATGTCGGTGGAGGCGGGCCGGTGGGCGGCCATCAGCCCGTTGTTCAGGAGCGGCGGCATGCCGTCGCCGCCGATCGAGTCGGGCCGCACCAGAGAGACCCGCTCGCAGCTGCCGCCCAACTGCCGCCCGTGGCCGGCCAGCAGGGCCGACTGGCCGCCGTTGACCGGGTACGAGAGGTAGCTGCTGAACTCCTCGGTGGAGGCGCCGTAACCGCCGATGTACGGGACGCCGCCCGCCTCCAGCGCGGGCATGAAGCTCTGGCCGTGGCGGCTGTACGAGCCGACGACGGCGGCCACCTTCCTGTCGACGGCCTCCCGCGCGCACCGCTCGGCGCCGATCGCGGTGTCGCCCTCGTCGCAGACGACCACCCGCAGCTCGCGCCCGTCGATGCCCCCGGTGTCGTTGACCCAGCGGGCGTACGTCTGCGCCATCGCGGGCACCCCGGCCATCTTCACCGCGTTGATGTCCTCCGACCGGTCGGGCGCCCAGGTCATCACGGTGACGGGCTCCCTGGATCCCCCCGAGGCCCCAGGGAGCACACCGCAGCCGGACAGCAGGACCGCCCCCGCCGCCGCCGCGCTGATGACGCCCGGGAAGGGGCGGGGAAAGGTGGGGCGTCGCCGTCCGGTCATGGACCAGGACCCTTCCGGGCGCCGGGTAACGGCGCGGTGTGCGGCCCTCAACGCTCGGTGACGTCCAGGTGAATTACGGGGGCCCGTGCGGGGGCGGTGTGAAGGAACGTACGATCGAGCACCGTGCAGCAAGGTTCGGAGAACTCTTCCCGTCGCGGCCGTCGCTCCTCCACCATGGGCGGCATGCCGCTCACTGACATGCCGTGGTGGCGCTGGCGCACCAACGTGCGCTCGGCGCTGCACATGCTCTCCGACCCCGCCTTCCACCACGACTGCTGGCTCGCCGGCCGGGAAGGGTACGGGGACGTCACCGACGCCGTGTACCGCCTGGTCGAGGACACCTGGCTGGACAACTGGTCCGCCGAGAAGTACGTCGGCACCATATTCAGGGACTCCGTCGAGGCCGCCGCCGTGGACGCGGCCGCGCTGCGGGTGCTGCGGATCATGCACCAGGTCGGCGCGGACGCCCCCGTCTCCGCCTATCTGGAGCACCACGGCTGGCCCGAGGCCGTCCGCGCCGCCCGTGAGGCCCATGTGATGCTCGCCACCAACGACGCGGAGGATCCGGACATACCGCCGCGCTCGCTGGACGTCATCCGCATCATGACCAGGGCCGCCTAGCGGGCGGCGGGTGTGGCACGCTACGAGGATGACCGCGCCACAGCCCGCCCCCGCCGCCATCCCGGACGCCGCCGCGACCGAGCAGTACGTCCTCACGCTCTCCTGCCCCGACAAACAGGGCATCGTGCACGCCGTCTCCAGCTATCTCTTCATGACCGGCTGCAACATCGAGGACAGTCAGCAGTTCGGGGACCACGACACGGGTCTGTTCTTCATGCGCGTCCACTTCTCGGCCGACGCCACCGTGACCGTGGACAAGCTGCGCGCCAGCTTCGCCGCGATCGGGGAGGCCTTCCGGATGGAGTGGCAGATCCACCGGTCCGCGGAGCGCATGCGGATCGTGCTGATGGTCAGCAAGTTCGGCCACTGCCTCAACGACCTGCTGTTCCGCTCCCGCACCGGCGCGCTGCCGGTCGAGATCGCGGCCGTCGTCTCCAACCACACGGACTTCGCCGAGCTCACCGCCTCGTACGGCATCCCCTTCCGGCACCTCCCGGTGACGAAGGACAACAAGGCGGAGGCGGAGGCGCAGCTGCTGGAGCTGGTCCGCGAGGAGGACGTCGAGCTGGTCGTCCTGGCCCGCTACATGCAGGTCCTCTCCGACGACCTGTGCAAGCAGCTCAGCGGCCGGATCATCAACATCCACCACTCGTTCCTGCCGAGCTTCAAGGGCGCCAAGCCCTACCACCAGGCGCACGCGCGCGGCGTGAAGCTGATCGGCGCGACCGCCCACTACGTCACCGCCGACCTCGACGAGGGCCCGATCATCGAGCAGGAGGTCGAGCGCGTCGGCCACGACGTGACCCCGGACCAGCTGGTCGCCGTCGGCCGGGACGTCGAGTGCCAGGCGCTGGCCCGCGCGGTGAAGTGGCACGCGGAGCGGCGCATCCTGCTCAACGGCCGCCGTACGGTGATCTTCGCGTAACCCTCGGGGTCGCGTCAGAGCCGGCTGAGCGAGGCCGTCGCGAACAGCACGTCGCGGATGGCCTCGCGGTCGCCCTCCTGGCCCGCCGCCGCTTCCACCGGCGAGATGCGGCCCGCGACGAGCCGGCAGAACTCGACCCCGTCCAGGGCCACCTGCGCCACCGCGAGCTCGGGTGCGCCGACGGCGGCCGGTGAGTCCAGGGCGATGTACCAGTCGCCTCCGCCGTGGCCCTCGATCTCCAGATGGAGCGAGCGGCCCGGCGTCCCGGCCGTGACCAGGTCCTTCGCCGGTCCCGCCAGCCCGGCACGGCGGCGCCCCGCGAGGGCGGCCGGGAGCAGCCGGGCCGCCAGGTCGATCATCCGGTGCAGATGGGCCGCGGACGGGGCCTGGTACGGGTAGTCGACGGCGTCGGCGATGTCCCCGCCGTGCACCCAGCACTCGAAGGCCCGGTCCAGCAGCGCGTCCTGCAGCGGCAGGGCGAAGGTCCCGTAGGAGACGGACGTCTCGGCGACGTTCCGCCCGGCGAAGGACGCCGTACGGATCAGCTCGTGGCTCTGGGCGCGCCAGGGCTCGTGGACGGCCCGGGTGGGCGGACGGCGCGTCGCCGACCAGTACGTCTCGGTGCGCTCGGTGGGATCCAGCGGAGCTTCGCCGCCGTCGAGCGGGTCGTCGAGGCCGAGTGCGGCGGACAGCAGCCCGTCGACCGCCATCAGGTGGCCGATCACGCCGGCGACGGTGGTCCTGCGGCTGACCTGGCGCTCCTCCTCGAACCACTGCAGGCGCACCGGCGCGTGCCATTCGGAGTCCCCGAAGTCGCGGAGCAGCGCGTCGATCCGGGCGGTCTCGGCGTCGTACGGGGCGGCCCACTCCGGCACCGGGATCCGGGCCGGGCGGCGGCCCAGGCAGCCGTCCATCACCCGGGTGCGCAGCGTCGGGTCGAGGTCCAGGGAGCCGTCGGTGTGCAGCAGCCCCACCGCGTCCCGCAGCCGCAGCGCCTCGTCCGCGCACGGGGCGCACCCGGTGAGGTGGTCCTCCACGGCGGCGGTCTCCTCGGCCGAACAGGCGGACAGCGCCCAGGCGCCGAGGAGGGCCTTGAGAACCTGGTGGGGGAGGACCGGGTCGGAGGTCATGGACGGCTCCGGGGCGAGACCCGGCCAGGACGGCGGGGTGCTGCCCGGCCCGGGCTCGTGACGCGGCCCGGGCTCATGACTCCGCTCCGGCCCGTGATCGGCCGGCTCCGTGGCCGCAGGCCCGTGCTCACGCCCCGGTTCCGGCTCCGGGCGCGCCGCGCCGACCGGATCGGAGGCCTCCGGGTGACCTCCGCCCGTATCAGGGGTCTTCGGGGCGTCGCCCGGTGCGGACTGCGACTGTTCCGGTACGGCCTCGTCCGGGGCGGCCCCGCCGGGCGGCGGCAGGGGAGGCATCGGCACGGACTCCAGATCGAGGTCGTCCGCGGCCCAGCGCGGGCCCGGTATCCGGCGGGCGCCGCGCACCTCCTCCTCGCCGCCCTCGCTCTCGCGTCCGCCGCCGGTCACCGGACCCGTCCGTAACCGGGTGGCGAGGACCCTTCGAGCGGGCGGGCGTTCGCCGTGGAGAGGAGCTGGAGCCCCAGCCGGAGCCGGCGGCGCGCCTCGTCCTCGGTGACCCCGAGATCGGCGGCGGTCTGCCGGTAGTCCCGGCGATGGATGTAGGCCAGCTCCAGGGCCTGCCGCAGCGGTGTCGGCATCGAGGAGACGATGTAGTCGGCGCGGGCGGCGGCCGTGGCGCTGCGTACCCGCCGCTCCAGTTCCTCCGGGTCGGGCACCGCGCCCTCGCCGTGCTCCGCCTCGTAACGGGAGGCCGCCGCGCGGCGCAGCCGCTGGACGGACTGGCGGTGGGTGAGACGGGCCACCCAGGAGCGCATCGAGCCCTGCTTCGGGTCGTACGCCTCGGGGTTCTCCCAGACCTGGGCGAAGACCTCGCGGGTCACCAGGTCGGCGGCGTCCTCGTCGTCGAGCATCCGGTGCGCCTGGCTGTGGACGAGGGCCGCGAACCGGTCGTAGAGCTCGCCGAGCGCCGCCGCCTCGCCGCGGGCCAGCCTCTGCTGCATCCTGCGGTCCCAGCGGGGCGCCGTGTCCTTCGCCATGAACCCCCCAGCTCCCGGCTCTGTCGCCGGGCTGTCGCCCGGCTCCGTGATCCACCCTGTGCCCGTGAGGACCGAATGTAGTCCGACGGGTGTGCGGCGCACGTGCCTTTGGGGCAACTCTTTTCCCGCGGTACGTGGCCGACGACGGTAGTCGATTTTCGGCCCGGATGCCTCCCTGGCCACTCTGAGCAGCGGAAACGGGCCGAAGTGCGCCTTTCCACCGGAAACCCCCTGGGCCTTGGTGGGCGCGCCGGTGTTTCATGGGGTTGCGGTTGGGCAGCCGCGAGGAGGAACGGAAACTTCCGGTACTGCCGGGAGCCCCGGAACGAGAGGTCCAGTCGTGACGCTCAAGGTGGACGAGGCGGAGCAGGGCTCCTGGGCCGTGCTGCGCATAAGCGGTGAACTCGATCTGGTGACCTCGCCCGTTGTGCGCCAGTCCGTCCACGAGGCGGTCGCGGAGGGGCAGCACGATGTGGTGCTCGATCTGTCCGAGGTGTTTTTTTGCGACTCCAGCGGCGTCGGTGTGCTGATCGCCTCGCGCCGGCTGATGAAGTCCTGCGGCGGCCGGCTGCGGCTGATCCTCCCGGCCCGGGGCGCAGAGGACGGTTCGCACGTCAACAAGGTGCTCGGCGCACTCGGCGTGCGTCGCCTGTTCGACGTGTACCCCGACGCGCTGTCGGCCACCGACGAGGAGTGCAGGCCGCTGAGCGCCTGAAGCGGCGGCGGCCGATGCGAGGTTGTCACAGAGGAACAGCTTCTCGGTGACACGTGAGGCCTCCCGGCGACGTACGCTCCCCGCATGGACAGCGCAGAGTACGAGCGAAAGATCGCGCACCGCTTCGCCGCCTTCGACCAGGACGGCAACGGCTACATCGATCGCGCCGATTTCAACGCCGCAGCGGCCCGTCTGCTCACCGAGTTCGGTACGACGGCCCGCTGCGACAAGGGGCAGGCGCTCTACACCGGGGCCGAGGCGTTCTGGCAGGGCATGGCGGGGATCGCCGATGTGGACGGGGACCAGCGGGTCACCCGTGAGGAGTTCGCGGGCGGGGCGGTGAAGCGGCTCCGGGACAATCCCGAGCGGTTCGCCGAGATCGCGCGACCGTTCCTGCGGGCGGTCATCGCGGTCGCGGACGGCGGGAACGACGGCAGAGCGTCGGTGGCGGACGTGGAGCGGGCGCTCCGGGTCCTCGGGGCGAGTGCCGAGATCGCGGGCGTCGCCGCCCAGAGCCTGGACACCGACCGGGACGGGAAGGTCGCGGAGAGCGACGTGGTGTCGGCGCTCGCCGTGTACTTCACGGTGATCGAGCCGGACGCGTAGCGAACCCCCGGGCGTTGCGGGGGCGGCGCGCCGCCCCCGCAACGCCTACCTCACCCGCCGAACCGTTCCCGCAGCTTGTACTTGAGCACCTTGCGCAGGGTCTCGTTGCGGGGCAGGGCGTCCAGCAGCTCCAGTTGCTCGGGCACCTTGTGGACGGAGAGCCCCGCGCCGCGCAGGTGGGCGGAGAGCTCGGCCAGGGTCAGCGGCGGGGCGCCGGGCGGCTGTTCGACCACCGCGCAGACGCGTTCGCCGCGTTCGGCGTCGGGGAGGCCGACCACCGCCGCGTCGGCCACGCCGGGGTGGGTGTGGAGCAGGTCCTCGATCTCCTTGGCGGAGATGTTCTCGCCCTTGCGGATGATGATGTCCTTCAGCCGCCCGGTGAGCGTGAGGTGTCCGCTCTCCCGGAGCCGGCCCAGGTCCCCGGTGATCAGGAACCCCTCGGCGTCGAAGGCCGCCTCGCTGGAGGCGGCGTCCAGATAGCCCCGGCAGACCGCCTCCCCGCGCAGCCGCACCTCGCCCTCCACGCCGTACGGGAGCGGCTTGCCGTGCTCGTCGGTGATCCGGATCTCCATGCCCTCCGGCGGCCGCCCCTCGGTCAGGGCCAGGTGCTCCGGGGTGTCGTCCGGGGCGCCCATGGTGATCATCGGGACCTCGGTCATCCCGTAGCCGTGGGTGAGCTGGACGCCCATCTCCCGCACCACCGCGTGGTAGACCTCCGGCGGCTTCGGCGCTCCGCCGCCCGCGAGGAGGCGGAGGGAGGGGATGAGCGGCGTGCCCGGCTCCTTGCGCTGCTCGGCCAGGAACATCGCGTAGAAGGCCGTGGACCCGCCCGCCACGGTCACCCCGTGCCGCCGGTACTCCGCCAGCGCCTCCGGCAGCGCGAACTGCTCGAACATCACCGCCGGGAACCCGTACAGCAGCAGCATCACCGTGTAGTCGGGCCCGGCGACATGGGCGTAGGGGAACGCCATCGAGCCCACGTCCTCCGCGAGGAGTTTCAGCGCGTGGGCCAGGCACGAGCCGCCCGCGATCAGCGAACGGTCGGTGTGCAGGACGCCCTTGGGGTCGGATGTGGTGCCCGAGGTCCAGTAGATCCAGCGGACCTCCTCGCCGCAGGGCTTCTCCGGCGGGGGCGGCAGGACCGTCGGGTCGCCGTCGGGGAGGGTGTCGTACGCCTCGAAGACCCGCGGCGGCTCCGGGAGTTCACCGGCGATCCGCTCGGCCATCGCGGTGTGGTCGAAGCCGCGCCACACGCCCGGCACGGCGAAGAACGCGGCGCCCGACTCCCTCAGCGCGAAACGCACTTCGCGGTCCCGGTAGAACGGGATGACGGGACTCTGCACGGCCCCGAGCCGGGTCAGGGCGAAGGAGAGCAGGGCCGTCTCCAGCCGGGTCGGCAGCTGCCAGGCGACGACGGTTCCCGCCCGTACGCCCATCCCGTACAGCCCGGCGGCCACCCGCTCCGCGCGGTCCCGCAGCTCGCCGAAGGTCAGGCTCCGGTCCTCCTGGAGCAGGACCGGGCGGTCGGGGGTGAGGGCGGCGCGGGCCTCGATCAACTCCCAGAAGGTGCGGGAGGCGCCCAGGGCGCGGGCGAGCGCGGTCACGTCGTTCACGGCGGTCACAGGGGTCCCTCCGAACTGACGGTCAGTCAGATATTGCGCAGAGCGTAGGGCTCCGCGCCTTGTCGGTCCAGGGGTGCGGGACTAGCCTGAGTGCCGCCATTGCATCTGACGGACCATCAGAAAGTGCCCGGACCCGGGGAGTCGCCGGGTGCACGGGTGCGCGGAGGGGACGGCACACCATGACGGACACGGAACTGCCTCGGATCGTCAGCGTCGACGACCATGTGATCGAGCCCGCGCACCTCTTCTCCACCTGGCTCCCCGCGAAGTACCGCGAGCGCGGACCGCAGCCGCTGACGGCGGGCATCGGGGAGCTGGCGTACACGGGCGGGAAGTACGTCATCACGATGGACCCGGACGGGCCGCCAACCGACTGGTGGATCTACGAGGACCTGAAGTTCCCGTACAAGCGGAACATCGCCGCCGTCGGCTTCGACCGCGACGACATGACCCTGGAGGGCATCACCCGGTCCGAGATGCGGCCCGGCTGCTGGGACCCGGCCGAGCGCATCAAGGACATGGATCTCAACCACGTCGAGGCCTCGCTCTGCTTCCCGACCTTCCCGCGCTTCTGCGGGCAGACCTTCGCCGAGGCGCACGACAAGGAGGTCGCCCTCGCCTGTGTGCGCGCCTACAACGACTGGATGGTCGAGGAGTGGTGCGGCGACAGCGGCGGCCGGCTGATCCCGCTCTGCATCATCCCGCTCTGGGACATCGGCCTGGCCGTCGCGGAGATCAAGCGGAACGCGGCCCGGGGCGTGCGCGCGGTGACCTTCTCCGAGATCCCCACCCATCTCGGCCTCCCGTCCATCCACACCGGCTACTGGGACCCGTTCTTCGCCGTCTGCCAGGAGACCGGCACGGTGGTCAACATGCACATCGGGTCCAGCTCCCAGATGCCCGCCGCGTCGCCGGACGCCCCGCCCGCCGTGCAGGCCTCGCTCTCCTTCAACAATGCGATGGCCTCGATGATGGACTTCCTCTTCAGCGGGGTGCTGGTGAAGTTCCCGGCGCTGAAACTGGCGTACAGCGAGGGCCAGATGGGGTGGATCCCGTACGCCCTGGAGCGCGCCGACGACGTCTGGGAGGAGCACCGGGCCTGGGGCGGGGTGCGCGATCTGATCCCCGAGCCGCCGTCCACGTACTACTACCGGCAGATGTTCTGCTGCTTCTTCCGCGACAAGCACGGCATCTCCGCGCTCGACGTCGTCGGCCGCGACAACGCCACCTTCGAGACCGACTACCCGCACGTGGACTCGACCTTCCCGCACACCAAGGAGGTCGCCCTCGACCACGTCAAGGGACTGGACGAGGAGACCGTCTACAAACTGATGCGCGGAAACGCGATCCGGATGCTCGGCCTGGACCTGGACAAGTAGGCGGGGGCAGGGCGGTGGATCTCGTGTACACGGAGGCCGAGGAAGAGTTCCGGGGACGGCTGCGGGAGTGGCTGGCCGCCGTCCTCCCCGGCCTGCCCGCCAAGCCCTCGCCCGACGACTGGCCCGCGCGCCGGGCGTACGACAGCGCCTGGCAGCGGATGCTGTACGAGGCCGGGTACGCGGGTCTGCACTGGCCGGTGGACGCGGGCGGGCAGGGGGCCACCCCGACCCAGCACCTGATCTACCTGGAGGAGACGGAGAAGGCGGGCGCGCCCTACGTCGGGGCCAACTTCGTCGGCCTGCTGCACGCCGGGCCTACCGTCGCCGCCGAGGGCACGGCCGAGCAGCGGGCCCGCTGGCTGCCCCCGGTGCTGCGCGGCGACGAGATCTGGTGCCAGGGGTTCAGCGAGCCGGACGCGGGCTCCGACCTGGCCGCCCTGCGGACGCGGGCGGTGCGCGACGGCGACGACTACGTGATCAGCGGCAGCAAGATCTGGACCTCGCACGCCGAGGTCGCCGACTGGTGCGAGCTGCTGGTGCGCACCGACCCGGACGCGCCCAGGCACCGGGGGATCAGCTGGCTCGCCCTGCCCATGGACGCGCCCGGCATCACGGTCCGGCCGCTGCGGACGCTCGCCGGGTCCGCTGAGTTCGCTGAGATGTTCCTCGACGAGGTCCGGGTGCCGGTACGCAACCGGGTCGGGGCCGAGAACGACGGCTGGCGGGTCACCATGGTCACTCTCTCCTTCGAGCGCGGCACCGCCTTCGTCGGCGAGGTCGTCGCCTGCCGCCGCACCCTGGACGCGCTCGCCGACGAGGCCCGCCGCAACGGGCGCTGGGAGGACCCGGTGCTGCGCCGGCGGCTCGGGCGCCTGAACGCCGAGTTCCGGGCCCTGTGGCGGCTCACCCAGTGGAACGTGGCGGAGTCCGAGCGCACGGGAGGCGTCCCCGGCATCGGCGGCTCGGTCTTCAAGCTGCGCTACTCCGGGGCCCGCCAGGAGCTGTACGAGGCGGCGGCGGAGGTGCTGGGCGCGGCGGACGCCTTCGACCTGGACCGGGAATGGGTCCTGGACCGGCTCTCCTCCCTCTCGTACACGATCGCCGCGGGCACCTCGCAGATCCAGCGCAACATCGTCGCCGAGCGCATCCTCGGCCTGCCGAAGGGGCGCTGAGGCCGCCGTGGACTTCCAGCTCTCGGACGACCAGCGGGCCCTGCGGTCCGGTATGCGCGACCTGCTCGGCGCGGTGTTCGACCGGGACCGGTTGCGGGCTGCGGTGGACCGGGGCGGGGTCCTGGACCGTTCGCTCTGGCGGGAGCTGGGCGCGGCCGGGTTCTTCGCGCTGCGGCTCCCGGAGGAGGCGGGCGGGGTGGGTCTGGGGCTGCCCGAGGCGGTGCTGCTCTTCGAGGAGGCGGGCCGGGCGCTGCTGCCGGGCCCGCTGGTCGCCACGCACCTGGCGGCGGGCCTGGTGAAGGGAGCCGCCGAGGGCGAGGCGGTGGTGACGGCCGTGGACGGCGACCTGCCGGTGGCGCATCTGGAGGGGGCGGACGCGGTGCTGGTGGGCGCCGATGCGCTCACCGGGGAGGCGCTGCGGGACTTCGTGGCCGCAGCCCGGCCCGTACGGTCGACGGATCCGCTCACGCCGCTGCACCGGACGCCGGCGGGGGAGCGCACCACGGCGCACGCGGAGCCGTTCCGGTACGCAGGGGCGCTGCTCACCGCCGCCGAGCAGCTCGGCAGTGCCGCCCGGTCCACCGAGGCGGCCGTTCAACACGCCGGGGAACGCGAGCAGTTCGGATCACCCATCGGATCGTTCCAGGCGGTCAAACATCTCTGCGCCGACATGCTCGCCCGCACCGAACCGGCCCGCGCCGCCGTGTACGCGGCCGCAGTGACCGGTGACCCGGTGGAGATCGCGGCGGCCAAACTGCTCGCCGACGACGCGGCCGTACGCAACGCCCGCGACTGCCTCCAGATCCACGGCGGGATGGGCTTCACCTGGGAGGCAGATGTTCACCTCCACCTGAAACGGGCCTGGCTCCGGGCCGCCGCCTGGGTCACCGGGGCCGGGGCCGAGGAGCTGCTCGCGGCCGATCTGGGGACGGCGGACCCGCGTCCCGGCATCTCGGCGGCGTACGGCCGGGGGGTTCCGGAAGCAGGGGGCGGAGGGTGACACAGCGCATCCGCCCGGTGCCGATACCGGCTTGTGTCCTTTGCGTGATTCGTCACCGGGTGGAGTCGGGGCCCGGCTCGGGTACGCTCCGTGGGATGCGAGTGGTTCTGGAACCGGGCGATCCGGGGGCGGCCTGTGCGGCGGCTCCGGTCCGGAGCGAGGGCTCTCGCCGGAGATGTGCCGGGCCTGCCCGAAGAGCGTTTCTCGCAGTCTCTGCGCGCTCCTGTTCGACTCCCCGCAGCGTGCGTCGCACAGTATGCACCACGCGTACTCCTTCGCGCTGGAATATGCCCGAAGCGCTTGTTGCGGTGACTGTACGTCAACCATGCTGTCGCGTAAGGGAATCACGTTCCGTGACCCTGAGAAGGCGCGAGGCGATGTGTCCGCCGGTTCGGATGGTGTGAGCGGTGCAGGTGCTTCAGGTTCAGCTGGAGGTCGGTCCGGATCCCGCAGAGGTGGGGCGGGCCCGTAGGTGGGCGCGGTCGCGCCTGGTCGGTTCCGGGATAGGGGATGACGAGCCGCTCGCCGAGACGCTCATCCTGTTGATCTCGGAGCTGGTCACCAACGCCGTCGTCCACACGGGCTGTCCCGCTGTGCTGCGGATGCTCTTCGGCGGGGCCGGGGCCTCCGGTGCGGCCGGGACCGTCCGGGTCGAGGTCGCGGACGCCAGTGACTGCCCGCCGCTCCAGCGGCACGCCGAGGGCGAGGACACGGGCGGCCGGGGCCTGGAGCTGGTGGACGGACTCGCGGACCGCTGGGGCTGGCTGCCGGAGGGCGCCGGGAAGCAGATCTGGTGCGAGGTCGACCGGAGCGGCCCGGTCCGGGCCGCGGACGTGCCGGCGGTCGTGATCCAGGGCGGCGAGGCGTGCGAACCGCCCTCCTGCCTCTTCACCGACCACCTGGCCTGACCGACCACCTGGCCTGACCGACCACCTGGCCTGAGATCCGCGGGCCCTTCCCCGGGACCGTTCACAGGACCGCGACCGGGGCGACCGGCGAGCCGGTGGCCCCGGCGAACGGCTCCGGCGCCGCGCTGAGCAGGAAGGCGTACCGGCCCTCCTCCGCACAGGCGTCGGACAGTGCCTCCAGGTCCCAGTTCTGGCCCTGGAGCATGCCCATCTCGACCAGGTGCAGCGCGTGCACCGGCATCCACAGGTCCTCGATCTCCGGCGGGAAGATCTCGAAGGTCAGGGTGTCGTTGGCGACGGCTGCAACATCCCGGGCGTGGAACCACTCGGGCGTGCGCACGGAGAGCCCCGGCGACGGATAGCCGTACGCGTCTCTGTCCCCGGCCAGCGCGAGGCGCACCTGCCCGGTCCGTACGAGCACGATGTCCCCGGCCCGTACGGTCACGCCCCCGAGTTCCTCTGCCGCGAGAAGGTCCTCCGGCGTGACGGCGTGATCGCCCGGCAGCCGGTCCACCCCCCGGGCGCGGGCCACGTCCAGCAGCACCCCGCGCGAGACGAGGTGCGCCACGGAGGCGATCGAGGAGTACCGGGCCCCGCCGTGGGCGGTGATCGTGTCCGCGGGGCGGCCGTTGTAGATCTTCCCGCTGTGCGAGACGTGCGTCAGGGCGTCCCAGTGGGTCGAGGCCTGGAGCCCCATCGTGACGGTGTCGTCGCTGGTGGCGACCGTGCCGGGGCCGAAGATCTCCTGATTGATCTGGACCATCGTGTGCAGCGGATTGATCCGGCCCGGGATGAGCCCGCTCTGCACCCCGTCCTGCCGGAGCGGCAGCGCGAGCGGTATCCGGCGACCGGTGCGGACGGTGGCGGCGGCCTCCCGTACGGCGGCGTCGGTGATCAGGTTGAGCGTCCCCAGCTCGTCGGCCTCCCCCCAGCGGCCCCAGTTGTTGACGCGCTTCGCGATCTCGTGGAACTCGGCCGGCAAGGACATGGGGGCCTCCTGGGTCTTGTGCCGGGGTGTCCGACTGCCCGTAAAATCTAACGGTCCGTCAGAAACCGCGGGAAGGGGCCGGGCATGGGGAACTTCTTGGCAGGCAGGGTGGTCGCCGTGACGGGGGCCGGCCGGGGCATCGGCCGTGCGGTCGCGCTCGCCGCCGCGGCGGAGGGGGCGCGAGTCGTCGTCAACGACTACGGCGTCTCCGTCGAGGGCTCCGAACCGACCAGCGAGGTCGCCCGGTCCGTCGTCAAGGAGATCGGGGCGGCGGGCGGCGAGGCGGTCGCGGTCGCCGACGACATCTCCACGATGGCGGGCGGGCAGCGGATCGTGGACACGGCCCTGGCGGAGTACGGCCGGCTCGACGGGGTGGTCTGCGTGGCCGGGATCCTCCGCGAGCGGATGCTCTTCAACATGTCCGAGGAGGAGTGGGACCCGGTCCTCGCCACCCACCTCAAGGGCACGTTCACCGTCTTCCGGGCCGCGTCGGCGGTGATGCGGAAGCAGGAGGGCGGGGGCACGCTGATCGGCTTCACCAGCGGCAACCATCAGGGCAGCGTCTCCCAGGCCAACTACAGCGCGGCGAAGGGCGGGATCATCTCACTGGTCCGCAGCGCGGCGCTGGGCCTGCACCGGTACGGGGTCACGGCGAACGCGGTCGCTCCCGTCGCCCGGACCCGGATGTCGGCCGGGGTGCCGATGGAGCTGAAGGAGATCGGCGAGCCGGAGGACGTGGCGGCGCTGGTCGTCTACCTGCTGAGCGAGCGGGCGCGGGCGGAGCGGATCACCGGGCAGGTGTACACGATCGCGGGCCCGAAGATCGCGGTCTGGGCCCAGCCGAGGGAGTTGCGGGCGGCGTACGGGGAGGGGCCGTGGACCCCGGAACGGATCGCGGACTTCCTGCCGGGGACGGTGGGCGCCGACCCGATGCCGATGCTGGCGCGGGTGGAGGAGATGGCGGCGGCGGCGAGGTCCGGCGACCGGCCGAACCGGTGACCCCCTCGGGGGCGGAGCCACCAGGAGAAGGAGGCACGTATGGATTTTCGTACCGAGGTGCGTACCTGGCTGGAGGGCCATCTCACCGACACCCCCACTCCCCACCCCCGCACGTGGGAACGCGAGCTGGGCAAGGCCGGCTGGATCGGCATCGGCTGGCCCGGCGACGGGGAGACGTACGGCAACCGCCGCGCGACCCTCGCCGAGCAGGTCGTCTGGGCCGAGGAGTACGCCCGCTCCACCGCCCCCGCCCGGATGGGCCACATCGGGGAGAACCTCCTCGCCCCGACCCTCATCGCGTACGGCACCGAGGAGCAGAAGCAGCGCCATCTGCCCCCCGTCGCCCGGGGCGAGACGCTGTGGTGCCAGGGGTACAGCGAACCGGGCGCGGGGTCCGACCTCGCCGGGATACGCACCGCGGCCGTACCGGACGGGGCGGGCGGCTACGCCGTGACCGGGCAGAAGATCTGGACCTCGCTCGCCCTGGACGCCGACTGGTGCTTCGTCCTCGCCCGCACCGACCCCGGCTCCACCCGCCACCGCGGGCTGTCGTTCCTGCTGCTGGAGATGGACCAGCCGGGCCGGATCGAGGTGCGGCCGATCCGGCAGCTGACCGGGACCAGCGAGTTCAACGAGGTGTTCCTCGACGGGGCCCGGGCCACCGGGGTCGTCGGCGGTGAGGGCAACGGCTGGCAGGTCGCCATGGGCCTGCTCGCCCTGGAGCGCGGGGTGTCCACCCTCGCCCAGCAGATCGGGTTCGCCGAGGAGTTGGGCGAGGTCGTCGCCGCCGCCGTGGCGAGCGGGGCCGCCGACGACCCGGTCATCAGGGCCCGGCTGGTAGGGCAGTGGGCGGAGCTGGACACCATGCGCCACCACGCCCTGCGCACCCTCGGCGCCACCGGCGACCCGGGCGCGCCCAGCGTGGCGAAGCTGCTGTGGGGCGGCTGGCACCAGCGGCTCGGGGAGCTGGCGGTGGCGGTCGCGGGGGAGGCGGGGGCCGTCGGGCCGGAGCCGTGGACGGCACAGCGACCGTACGAACTCGACGACGCACAACGCCTGTTCCTCTTCAGCCGGGCCGACACCATCTACGGCGGCTCCGACGAGATCCAGCGGAACATCATCGCCGAGCGAGTGCTCGGCCTACCGAGGGAGCCGAGATGAGAGGCGTCGTCTTCGACGGCACACGGACCGAGGTCGTCGACGACCTGGAGATACGCGACCCGGGCCCCGGTGAGGTGCTGGTGGCGATCGCCGCCGCCGGACTCTGCCACAGCGATCTGTCGGTGATCGACGGCACGATCCCCTTCCCGGTCCCCGTGGTGCTCGGCCACGAGGGCGCGGGCGTGGTGGAAGCGGTCGGGCCCGGCGTCGTCCATGTGACGCCCGGTGATCACGTCGCGCTGTCCACCCTCGCCAACTGCGGGGCCTGCGCCCAGTGCGACCGGGGCAGGCCGACCATGTGCCGCAAGGCGATCGGGCGGCCCGGGCGGCCGTTCTCGCGGGGCGGGCAGCCGGTGTTCCAGTTCGCCTCCAACTCCGCGTTCGCGGAACGTACCGTGGTGCGTGCCGTTCAGGCCGTCAGGATCCCGGCAGACCTGCCCCTCACCTCCGCCGCCCTGATCGGCTGCGGGGTGCTCACCGGCGTCGGGGCCGTCCTGAACCGGGCGAAGGTCGACCGGGGCGACACCGTCGTGGTCATCGGCACCGGCGGCATCGGCCTCAACGTGCTCCAGGGGGCCTGGCTGGCGGGTGCGCTCACCGTCGTCGCCGTCGACAGCAACCCGGCGAAGGAGGCGGTGGCCCGGCAGTTCGGCGCCACGCACTTCCTGACCTCCGCCGACGGCGTACGGGACATCCTCCCCGACGGGGCCGACCACGCCTTCGAGTGCGTCGGCCGCACCGAGCTGATCCGCCAGGCGATCGACCTGCTGGACCGCCACGGCCAGGCGGTCCTGCTCGGCGTGCCGGTGGCGAGCGCCGAGGCGTCGTTCGTCGTCTCCTCGATGTACCTGGACAAGTCGATCCTCGGCTGCCGTTACGGCTCCTCGCGCCCGCAGCGGGACATCGCCCTGTACGCGGACCTCTACCGGGAGGGCCGGCTGCTGCTGGACGAGCTGGTCACCGAGACGTACCCGGTGGAGGACTTCGCCAAGGCGGCCGACGACGCGCACCACGGGCGGGTGGCCCGGGGGGTCCTGGTCTTCTGACCCGGCCTCGGGCTCAGCGGGACCGGTCCTCGGCGGCGGTCTTCAGCTCGCCGAGCCACGCTTCGAGGCCCTGCTTCAGGATCTCGGTGGCGTAGGGGACGTCTCCGTCGACCTGCTCGCCGGTGTGGGTCTCCTCGGTACGGACGAGGACGCCGCCCCGGACCTTCTGGAAGCTCCACACGTGTACGCCGTCGATGTGCAGCCCCTCGCCGACGGCGGGGCCGGTCCAGCGGATGCAGGCGCCGCGCCTCAGCTGCTCGACGGTGGAGGTGATGTCCAGGCTGGTGGCGGGCGTCGCCGGGTTGGGCGGGACCGGGGTGGTCCACCGGAACGCCGAACCCGGGCGGAAGGGGCCATGGTCGAGGCGGTCCATGCTCGTGACGTGGGTCTGCCAGCTCGGCCAGCGCTCCACGTCGGTCTGGAGCTTCCAGACGGCGCTGAGCGGCGCGTCGATCACGGTCTCGGTCCGGGCGCGGACCTTGGCCCCGGCGTCGACCCCCTTGCCCTGGCAGGTGAGGGACTTCGCGGAACGCGGCGCCGCCCCGGCGGGCGCGGGGGCGGCGGAGAGGACGCCGGCCACGATCAGCGGGGCGGTGAACAGGGCGGCGGCGGTACGGGCTCGGGACATGGTCAGGACCCTTCGGTAGAGGTTGCTGCGTTCGTTAGAAGTTATAACGCATGCTGATCCGAGGGGTCAACCACCTTCGTGATACCTTCTAACGAAACTTTGAGTGGGTATCCTTCAGGTACCTCCGAGGGCCGGGGAAGGTGGCGACCATGGCGGAGACGGGCGCGAAGGCCGGTGCTGAGGCCGGTGCTGAGGGGAGCGCGAAAACCGGTGCGAAGACCGGTGTGAAGACCGGCGCGGTGACCCCGCGCGAGCGCTACCGCGCCCAGGTGCGGACGGAGGTCAAGGAGTACGCCTGGAAGCAGATCGCCGAGGCCGGGGCCTCCGCGCTCTCCCTCAACGCGATCGCCAAGCAGATGGGCGTCAGCGGCCCCGCGCTCTACCGCTACTTCGCCGGCCGTGACGAGCTGATCACCGAGCTCATCCGGGACGCGTACCGCAGCCTCGCCGACGCCGTCCACGCGGCGGCCGGCACCGGCGCCGACCCGGCGGGCCTCGCGCACGTCCTGCGCGACTGGGCCCTGGCGGACCCCCACCGGTACTTCCTCATCTACGGCACCCCCGTCCCCGGCTACCACGCGCCCGAGGAGATCACCGGCATCTCGCAGGAGATCATGGCCGACCTCCTGACCGCCTGGACGGCCCTCGAACCGGACGCGCCCGCCACCCCGTTCGGCGCCCACCTCGCCGACCACCGCGACTGGGCCGGGGACCACCCCGCACCCCCCGGGGTCCTGCACCGGGCCCTCACGTTCTGGACCCGGCTGCACGGCGTGCTGTCCCTGGAGCTGGCCGGTCACTTCACCGGCATGGCCTTCGACCCGGCCCAGCTCTTCGAGGCGGAGCTGGCCGACCTGACGGCGCGGCGCGGCTGACGGCCGGCCGGGCGGCTCAGGAAGCGGTGTCGGCTGAGGACCGGAACGTACGCCGGTAGACCGTCGGCGGGACGCCCAGGGCGGCCTGGAGGTGCTGGCGCAGCGAGGTCGCCGTGCCGAAGCCCGCGTCCCGGGCCACCTGGTCGATGGACAGGTCCGTCGACTCCAGCAGCTGCCGGGCCCGCTCCACCCGCTGCTGGGTGAGCCACTGGCCGGGGCTGATCCCGACCTCCTCGCGGAAGCGGCGCGTGAACGTCCGTACGCTCATCGCCTCCTGCTCCGCCATGTCCCGCAGCAGGATCGGCCGCTCCAGACGGGCCAGTGCCCAGGCCCGGGCGGCGGTCGTGGTCGCGAACTGCGGCTCGGGGACGGGTCGGTGGATGTACTGGGCCTGCCCGCCGTCCCGGTGCGGGGGCACGACCGTGCGGCGGGCGATCTCGTTCGCGACGGCCGTTCCGTGGTCGCGCCGCACCAGGTGCAGGCAGAGGTCGATCCCGGCGGCGACCCCGGCGGAGGTCAGGACGTCGCCGTCGTCGATGAACAGGACGTCCGGGTCGACGCGGACCTGCGGGAAGGTCCGCTGGAAGTGGTCGGCGGAGGACCAGTGCGTGGTGGCGGGGCGGCCGTCGAGATATCCGGCCGCCGCCAGGACGTAACTGCCGGTGCAGATGGAGACCATCCGGGTGCCGGGCCGGACCAGCGCGAGCGCGGCGGCCAGCTCCTCGGTGAGCCGGCCCTCCTCGAAGACCGGGCCCAGCTCGTAGGAGGCGGGGACGACCACGGTGTCGGCGGTGGCGAGCGCATCCGGGCCGTGCTCCACGAGGATCGAGAAGTCCGCGTCGGTCCGGACCGGGCCCGGCGGGCGGATGGAGCAGGTCACCACGTCGTACAGCTTCCTGCCCTTGCCGCCCGACTCGGTGCTGAGGCTGCGGCCGAAGATCCGCTGCGGGATGCCCAGTTCGAAGGGGAGCACCCCGTCGAGGGCCAGAACGACGACGCGGTGCGGCACGGCGGCCTCCTCGGAGATCACACGAAAATCCTGTAGTGGTATAGACCACGAGCTGATACAGGTTAGCGACGTGATGGAGAAGCCGACAGAGCGCGCGCCCATTCCCGACGCCGCGTGCGACGCCCGTACGACCCCGCCCCCGGCCCCGGTCCCGACGCTGCCCCCGCTCGATCCCGGCGGACCGGCCGGACCGGGTGGACCGGGCGGGCCTGCCGGAGCGGGCCTGGGCACCGGGTCCTCCTTCGGGTCCGCCCCGGGTCCCGCGCGGCTCTGGAACCGCAACTTCCGCTACTTCTTCGTGGCCCGTACGGTCGCGCTCTTCGGCGACGGCATGATCCCGGTGGCCCTCACCGCCGGACTGCTGGGTGCGGGGCGGCCCGCCTCCTCCGTCGGCTTCGCGCTCGCCGCCTGGATGGGGCCGCTGGCGGTGTTCGTCCTGTTCGGCGGGGTGCTCGCCGACCGGTTCACCCCGCGCCGCATGATGATCATCGCCGACGTCCTGCGGCTGATCGGCGCCTCTGTGCTGGCCGTGACCTTCGCGACCGGCAATCCGCCGCTGTGGGCGGTGTACGTCCTCAGCTCGGTGGCCGGCGTCGGGGCGGCGCTCTTCCAGCCCGGCGTCGCCTCGACCGTGCCGCGCGTCTCCACCGACGTCCAGCGCGCCAACGCCGTCCTGCGGGTCGCCGAGGCGCTGATGACCATGGCCGGGCCCGCCTTCGCCGGGGCGCTCGTCGGCCTGGCCAGCGCCGGGGCCGTCTACGCGGCGAACGCGGCGACCTTCGCGGTCTCCGGGGCGTGCCTCTTCCTGATGCGGCTGGCCCCGGCCCCGCACGACGACGCGGTACGCGGCACGTTCGCCGCAGAACTGGTCGACGGGTGGCGGGAGTTCCGGGCCCGTTCCTGGCTGTGGGGGGTGATCGCGGTGTGGACGGTGTACGGCTTCGCGGTCCTCGGCCCGATGCTCCCGCTGACCGCCGTCCTGGTCACCGAGGCACACGGCTCGGGGGCGTACGGAATGCTCATGGCGGTGAACGGGGCGGGCAGCGTCGTCGGCGGTCTCCTCGCCCTGCGGCTGCGCCCGTCCCACCCGCTGGCGGCGGGGGCGGTGGCGCTGCCCCTGGTGGCGGTGAGCCTGGTGGTGCTGGCGCTCGGGATGCCGGTGCCGGTTCTGGCTGTCGGGCAGTTGCTGGCGGGCGCGTCGGCCGCGTTCTGGCTGGTGATGTGGTCCACGACGGTCCAGACGCATGTCCCGCCGGAGGCCCTGAACCGGCTGCACGCCTACGATGTGGCGGGCTCGCTCCTGATGGTCGCGGCGGGCCGCGCCCTGGCGGGCCCGGTGGCCGAGGCGGTCGGCGCGCCGGAGCTGCTGGTGGCGGCGGCCGTGATCAACCTGGGGGTGGTGGCAGTGCTGTTGGTGGCCCGGCCGATCCGGCAGCTCAAGAGGACCGGGCTCGCGTGAGGCGCCCGGCGCGTCCCTCCGCGCGCACGGCCCGCCCGCTCACCAGCCAGGCGCGTGCGGCCCGCCCGCTCACGACCGCGCCGTCCACGGCCCGCCCGCTCACGGCCCGCCCGCTCACGGCCCGCCCGTTCACGGTCCGCGCGGTCGCGGCGGTGGCGGCCGTCGGCACCGTCGCCGCGGGTCTGGCCGTGCGCGCCGGGGCGGACGGGGCCTTCGCCAAGTACGCCGGGAGCGCGCTCTACACGGTGCTGCTCTGCGCGCTCCTCGCCCTCTGCGCGCCCCGCGCGCGGCCCCTCGTGGTGGCCTCCACGGCCCTGGGCCTGAGCTGGGCGGTGGAGTTCGGGCAGCTCACCGGCGTACCGGCGGAGCTGTCGGCGCACAGCACGGCGGCCCGGCTGGTTCTCGGCTCGACCTTCAACGCGCCGGACCTGTTCTGGTACGCGGTGGGCGCGGCGGTGGCCTGGTCCGTCCACGCGGGTGCCCGGCGGCTCGCCGCTTCGTCCGCCACGCCGTGACCTGTCCACGGTCCCGCATCCCGCGCCCGCCCGGCCGTGGCCCGATTCCTGCGAACCATGTCCTTCAGGCCACTCGTGGGGAAAGCCGCAGGCCAAGAAGCTGGTCCACGTGACCGAGACCATCGAAAGCGCCGCCCGGGACGACCGGCGGCCGCCCCGCGAGGCGCGGCGTGGGCCCCGCCTCCACCGGGCGTGGACCGTCGCCGCCGTCACCTTCGTGACGATCATCGGCGGTGCGGCCTTCAACTCCCTGCCCGGGCTGCTCATCGACCCGCTCCACACCGAGTTCGGCTGGTCGCGGGGCGAGATCGGGCTCGCGGTCTCCATCGACATGGCGCTGTACGGGCTGACCGCGCCGTTCGCCGCCGCGCTCATGGACCGTTTCGGCATCCGGCGGGTCGTGGCGATCGCGCTGACCATGGTGGCGGCCGGGGCGATCGCCGGCGTCTGGATGACGGCGTCCTGGCAACTGATGATCTATTGGGGCCTGTTGGTCGGGCTCGGCACCGGGTCCATGGCGATGGCGTTCGCCGCGACCGTCACCCACCGCTGGTTCGTCGCCCGGCGGGGCCTGGTCACCGGCATCCTCACCGCGGCGGGCGCCTCCGGGCAGCTCGTCTTCCTCCCGCTCTGCGCCTGGATCGTCGACGAACACGGCTGGCGGCCCGCCTCGGTGACTGTCGCCCTGGCGTCCCTCGTCGTCGTCCCGTTCGTCTGGCTCCTGATGCGCGACCACCCGGCCGATGTGGGGCTCGCCCCGTACGGCGGTGCGTACGTGGCGAAGCCCGCGCCGGCCCGGGGCGCCGCGCGCCGGACGGTGCGGGTGCTGTTCGAGGCGGCCCGCACCGGGCCGTTCTGGCTGCTGGCGGGTACCTTCGCGATCTGCGGGGCCTCCACCAACGGTCTGATCCGCACCCACTTCGTCCCCTTCGCCCACGACAACCACATGCCCATCACCGTGGCGGCCTCGCTGCTCGCGGTGATCGGGGTCTTCGACGTCATCGGCACCGTCTTCTCCGGCTGGCTCACCGACCGTTTCGACGCCCGCAGGCTGCTGGCCGTCTACTACGCCCTGCGCGGGATCTCCCTGCTGTTCCTGCCGCTGCTGATCGGCCCCGACGTGCAGCCGCCGATGATCTTCTTCATCGTCTTCTACGGTCTCGACTGGGTCGCCACCGTCCCGCCGACGCTGGCGCTCTGCCGCGAGCAGTACGGCGAGGACAGCGCGATCGTCTTCGGCTGGGTGCTGGCCTCGCACCAGGTGGGCGCGGCGGTGGTCGCGTTCCTCGGCGGGGTCGCGCGCGACGTCTTCGGCGGTTACGACGTGGTCTGGTACGCGGCGGGGGCGCTGTGCGCGATGGCGGCGCTGATGTCCCTGGTGATCCGCCGGGCCGGGGTCGCCGGGAAGTGCCGCTAGGGCCTGTCGTCAGACTTCCGTCTGCCGGTCGACGCCTGGCACGCACGCTCGTCGCGTTGCCGAAATGCCCTGGTAGCTCCGCTACGAGACCATTTTGGCGCCTTGCGATCGCACGCACCATACGCCGCCCGGCCGCCCTTCGGGCGACGACGGCAGTTTGACGACAGGCCCTAGCGGCTGAACCGGCCGAAGGCACCCCGGTGGAACAGCAGCGGCTCGCTCTCCTCCGCCGCGCCCAGCGCCTCGACCCGGCCGACCACGATGAGATGGTCGCCGCCGGTGTGGACGGCGTGGATACGGCAGTCGACCCAGGCCGGCACGGAGTCCAGCAGCGGCGATCCGGTCGCCGGAGCGTCCCCGAAGGCCACTCCCGCGAACTTGTCGGCGCCGCTCACCGCGAACCCCCGGCACAGCGCGCCCTGTCCGGCCCCCAGGATGTTCACGCAGAACGCCCCGGCGCGGGCGATGCGCGGCCAGGTCGTCGACGTACGGGCGACCATGAAGGACACCAGCGGCGGGTCCAGTGAGAGCGAGGCGAAGGACTGGCAGGCGAAGCCGGCCGGCCCGTCCGCGTCGCGTGCGGTGACCACGGTGACGCCGCTGGCGAAGTGGCCCAGCACGCGCCGGAACTCGCCCGGCGCGACCGGCAGCCGCTCGTCGTCCCGGACGGCTCTCAGGTCCGGCCGGGGCAGCGCCTCGGGCGGTGTCCCCGGTGCGGCTGTCGTGGCGGCGCCGACGGACCTGAGGTACCTGACGGCGGTGGCGGCCATGCCTGCGTGTCCCATCACGCCGTCCATTAGAGCTGACGGTCCGTCAGAAGTGAACCCGTGCGGACGGTGCGGATCGCGGGGCTTCAGGCCCCGGAGCGCCGGGCGTAGTGGCGCTGCGCCTTCGCGCGGTTGCCGCAGCCCGCCATGGAGCACCAGCGGCGCGTGCCGTTCTTGGACACGTCGTGGAAGTGCAGGACGCAGGCGTCGTTCGCGCAGGGGCGGATGCGGTCGGGCCGGTCCACGGCCAGCCGCAGCCAGTTCTCCGCCGCGTACCAGGCGGGACGCCAGGACGGCTCGTCCACCTCCACCACGGACTCCGGCGTCCCGTCGGGCCCCAGGGTGCGGCGGATCCGCCCGTGGGCGAGGACCTCGTTCAGCCGGTCGGCGTCCTCGGGGGTGGCCGGGTCGTGGCGGACGGCGGTGGCGGCCAGGGCGTCGAGTGCCCTGCGGGCGAGGAGCAGCCGGTCCAGGGTGGCGCGGTCGGCGGTGGGGGCGGGGTCGGGGCCGAGGTGTTCGCGCACTGGAGGGCTGTCGAGCCAGACGGCCAGGCCGGACAGCGAGTCCAGCAGATCGTGCGGCCCGTCCCCGTCGATCCAGCGGGTGTTCAGCAGGTCGATGGAGAGCGGCTCGCCGGTCAGTGGCCGGGGGTCCGCCCCGGGGGGCTGCGTCACGGCTGGGTCCTTTCTCGTGCGGGAGCGGGGTGGTGGACTGCCGATGATAACCGGCCAAATGAAGATCACCGGTTGACTCTCTCCCGTCTAACCTTCAAAGTGATGGTGAGAGGTTACGAGATCGGCTCGTGGCCCTGACCGAAGGCACGGGACCGACCATGACCAAGGCGAGCACCCTCCAGACCGGGCACGTCGGCCTCAACGTCACCGACCTGGACCGCTCGACCGCCTTCTACCGCGAGGTCTTCGACTTCGAGGTGCTGGCCGAGGGCAAGGACGCCGACCGCCGCTGGGCCTTCCTGGGGCGCGGCTCCCGGCTGCTGGTGACCCTGTGGCAGCAGAGCGAGGGGGCGTTCGCGACGGCCCTTCCCGGCCTCCACCACCTCTCGTTCCAGGTGGACTCGGCCGAGGAGGTCCGGGCCACCGAGGAGGCGCTGCGGGCACTGGGCGCCGAGTTCGCCCACGAGGGCGTCGTGCCGCACGGCGAGAGCGGCACTTCGGGCGGCATCTTCTTCAGCGACCCCGACGGCATCCGCCTGGAGGTCTACGCGCCGACCGGGGCCGACCCGGCGGACGCCCCCACCGCCGGTGCTCCCACCTGCGGCTTCTTCTAGGCGTCGATCCAGGCTTCGGCGGAAGGGCGGAGAGGGTCATGGGCGGATACCACCGGGGCGAGATCGCGGTGCAGGAGCGGTCGGGTCTCCTGCGGCGGGCGGCGAGCGCGGAGCGGGCCATCGGCTCCAGCGTTCCCGAAGTGGCGGCGGAGTTCCTCGCCCGGCAGCCCTTCGTGGTGCTGGGCGGCACGGACGAGCGGGGGCGGATCTGGGCGACCCAGCTCACCGGCGAACCGGGCTTCCTGGGCGTTCCCGAACCGGACGTCCTGACCGTCGACGCCCTGCCGCCGCCCGACGACCCGCTGGCGGGCCTGCTGTCCGGGGCCGGGAGGACCGGCGGTGGGGGCGGCGAGGGCGGAGGGGCCGGCGAGCAGGCCGGGGGCGCACCCGCGCGAATCGGGATGATCGACATCGAGCCCGCCACCCGTCGCCGGATGCGGATGAACGGCCGGGCGGTCCGGGACGGCGACGGCCTCCGCGTCCACCTCGACCAGGCCCTCGCCAACTGCCCCAAGTACATCCAGGAACGCCACCCCCGCCGTCCCGCGCCGGACGGCGGCGAGGGGAGGGGCGAGCGGCGGCGCGGGGTCACCGACGGCGACTCCCTGAGCCCCGCGCAGCAGGAGGCGCTGCGGGCCGCCGACACCTTCTTCATCGCCACCGCCTCCGACCGGGGCGACGCCGACGCTTCGCACCGGGGCGGCAATCCGGGCTTCGTCCAGGTGCTCACGCCCCGGCTGCTGCGCTGGCCCGACTACGCGGGCAACGGCATGTTCCTGACCCTCGGCAACCTCGAACTCAACCCGGCGGCCGGGCTGTTCGTCCCCGACTGGGTCACGGGCGCCTCCCTCCATCTGACCGGATCCGCCCGCACGGTCTGGGACGCGGACGAGGTGGCCCGGGTCCCGGGGGCGGAGCGGCTCATGGAGTTCGAGGTCACCGGCGTACGGGAGATCCCGGCCGCCTCCCCGCTGCGCTGGTCGGAGCCCGCCTTCCACCGCTTCAACCCGCCGGTGGCGTAGCGGGGCCTGCCCTCAGTGGCCCCGGTACTCCGCAGTGCGGCGCTCGACGAAGGACGCCACGCCCTCGTTGGCGTCGCGCGTGGTCATGTTGATCTCCTGGGCCGCCGCCTCCGCCGCGAACGCCGTGGCCCGGTCGCCGTCCAGCGAGGCGTTCACCAGCTGCTTGGCCAGGGCGAGGGCCCGGGTGGGCCCCTCGGCCAGCCGGCCCGCCCACTCCTTGGCCAGGCCCTCCAACTCTCCGGCCGGAACCGTGCGGTTGACCAGGCCCAGCCGCTCCGCGTCCGCAGCGGTGAGGGCGTCACCGAAGAACATCAGCTCCTTGGCGCGCTGCGGGCCCACCAGCCGGGGCAGCAGATACGCGCCGCCGCCGTCCGGGACGAGCCCCCGGCGTACGAAGACCTCGATGAACTTCGCCGTGTCGGCCGCCAGGACCAGATCGCAGGCGAACGCCAGATGGGCGCCGATCCCGGCCGCCGTACCGTTCACGGCGGCGATCACCGGCTTCTCGCAGTCCAGCACGGCGGCGATCAGCCGCTGCGCGCCGAGCCGGATGGTCCGGGCGACGTCCCCGGGGACCCGTTCGCGTGTGGGGGCCGGGGCGCCGCGCAGATCGGCGCCCGCGCAGAAGCCCCGGCCGGTGGCGGTGAGCACGACGGCCCGTACGGCGGGGTCGGCGGAGGCCTCGGCCAGCAGGGCGATGATCCGCTCCCGCTGGTCCCGGGTCACGGCGTTCATGGCTTCGGGCCGGTTGAGGGTGATCCACGAGACGCCGCCGTCGAGCGCGTGCAGGAGAGTGGCCGGCTGCGCCTGCGGGCCGGGGTCGGCTGCGCCGCTGGTCGCCTGCGGCCTGGTTCCCCCCGTGCCCGTACTCGCCCGCTCCTGCGGCCCGGCGTCCGCTGTGCCCGAGCCCGCCCGCTCCTCCGGCACGGCGCCCGCCTCCCCGCTCACCGGCACACCGCCAGCGCGTCCAGGGCCACCGCGCCCTGCCCGCGGCCCAGCACCACCAGCGGGTTGATGTCCAGCTCGGTCAGGTCGTCGCCCAGCTCCAGGGCCATGCGCTGGACCCGCAGCACCACTTCCACCAGCGCGTCCACATCGACCGGGGGCCCGCCGCGCACCCCCTCCAGCAGCGCCCGGCCGCGCAGCTCGCCGAGCATGTCCCGGGCGTCCCGCTCGCCGAACGGCGGCACCCGGACCGCCGCGTCGTGCAGCACCTCCACCAGGACCCCGCCGAGCCCCACCGTGACGGTCGGGCCGAAGAGGGCGTCGTGGGTGACCCCGACCATCATCTCGACGCCCCGGTCGATCATCTGGCAGACCAGGATGCCGTCCAGGTCCACCGATTCGTACCGGGCGATGTCGGTCAGCTCGCGGTAGGCGTCCCGGACCTGGCTGGCCGAGGTGAGGCCGACCTTCACCAGGCCCAGTTCCGTCTTGTGGGCGAGCCGGGGCCCGGAGGCCTTCATCACCACCGGGTAGCCGACCGGTCCGGCGGCCCGTACGGCAGCCGCCGCGCTGGTCACCAACTGCTCGCGCGGCACCCGGATCCCGTACGCGCGCAGGAGCTGCTTCGCCGCGTGCTCGCTGAGTTGCCGGCCCGGCCGCAGCAGGCCCTGCGCTTTCCGGAAGGAGGGGGACGGGGTGCGCGGCGCGTCCTCGAAGGGGGAGCGGTAGCGGTCGGTGAAGCGGTGGTGGTCCAGATAGGCCTTCACGGCGGTGACGCAGTTGCGTGCCGTACGGAAGGTGGCGAGGCGTGAGGAGCCGAGCAGGGTGGTGCGGTAGGCGTCCTCGGTGCCGACGGGGGAGCCCCAGATGACGCAGACCAGCTTGTCGGTGGCCTCCGCCGCCTCCGCCAGGTCCTGGGCGAGCCGGTCGCTCATCGGGGGGAAGGGACCGGTGATGGGACAGATCAGCACCCCGACCGACGGGTCCGCGAGGATCGCGTCGATGATCTTCCGGCCGCGCGAGTCGCCGACCGGGTGGCCGCCGTTGTCGATGGGGTTGGCGACGTTGAGGTACTCCGGTATCCAGGTGTGCAGTTCGGCCTGCTTGTCCGGTGACAGGGCGGGCAGGGAGAGCCCCGCCGCCGTCGCCAGGTCGGCGAAGTGCGCGCCGGTGCCGCCGGAGATGGAGTAGACGGCCACCCCCTCGGCCTCCGGCGGCCGGGCGCGGGCCAGCAGGGCGGCGGTGTCCTGGAGCTCGTCCAGGCCGTCCACCCGGATCACCCCGAACTGCCGCATCGCCGCGTCCACCACCTGGTCCGCGCCGGTCAGCTTCCCGGTGTGCGAGGCGGCGGCCTCGGACCCGGCCTCGGTGCGGCCCACCTTCACGGCGACGACGGGGACCTTGGCGCGGGCGGCCCGGTCGGCGGCGAGCAGGAAGGAGCGGCCGTCCTTGAGTCCCTCGACGTAACAGGCGACGGCCCCGACCTCGGGAAGCTGGGCGAAGTACGCGAGGAAGTCGGCGGTCTCCAGGTCGGCCTCGTTGCCCGTGGGGGCCCAGTGCGAGAGCCGGATGCCCAGTTCCTGGAGGGCGTGGAGCGGGCGGCCCTGGTGCCCGGACTGGGTGATCAGGGCGATGGCGGGCCCCTCCAGGTCCTCCCGGAACCGTTCGAAGGCGTTCAGGTTGGTGTTGGGCCCGAGCAGCCGCAGTCCGGAGCGCTCCACGGCCGCCGCCAGCCGGGCCTGGGCGGCCGCGCCGGCCTCCCCGGTCTCGGCGAACCCGGAGGCGAAGGCGACCGCGAAGGGCACCTTGGCCTCGCCCAGCTCCTCGATCACCGGGAGCGGGTCCGCGACCAGCAGGACCGCCAGGTCGACCGGCTCGGGGAGCGCGCCGACCGACGGGGAGCAGGCGAGGCCGAAGACGGACGCGCGGGTCGGGTGCACCGGGTGCAGCCGGGCCCCGACCCGGTCGGCCCAGGCGAGGAGCTGCCGGGTGATACCGGTGTTGGGGCGGCCCTCGGCGTCCGAGGCGCCGACGACGGCCACCGATCGGGGCCGGAAGAAGCGGTCCAGGTCGGGCACGGTCAGGTGCAGCGGACGCCCGCTGACGTCGAGGCCGCCCCGGGCCGAGGCCGTCGGGAGGCTGACGACGGCGGCGTGCGGCTCCTCGCCGCAGGCCACCACCCGGGCGCGGAAGTCGGTGGTGAGGGTGCCGTGAGTCGATCCAAGCATCGTTCCGCCCACTTCTGCTCGATGGCCCGCCGGTGAACAGGCGGGGCCGGCCAGTTAGCTGACACACTGTCAGTTTACTGAACTGACGCTGCGTCAGGAATGGGCGTGCAGGCAAAGGCTCGGGTGAGCGCCGGCGGGCGTGCGGGCGGAGCCTCTCGTGGTCACGGAGAGGCATTCCGTGGCGTAGGGTGGTGTTCACCGACGCGGGGTGGAGCAGCTCGGTAGCTCGCTGGGCTCATAACCCAGAGGTCGCAGGTTCAAATCCTGTCCCCGCTACTGATGAACACGCCCGAGGCCCGGATCCCTGAGGATCCGGGCCTCGGCCGTTTCCCCGTCCATGCCCGTGCCGGACGCTCGGACATCCCTCCCGGACGCTGAGCCATGGGCGGGGGCCGCCCCGCCGCGCGAGGCTGGTGCCATGACTCAGACAGACGCGACCACAGCAGCGACCTCCGTGCAGGGCCCCGTACTCGTGACCGGCGGCACCGGCAAGACCGGCCGCCGGGTGGTGGCCCGCCTCCGCGAGCGGGGGGTGGAGACCCGGGCCGCCTCGCGCTCCGGCGAGACCCCGTTCGACTGGGCGGACCCCACCACCTGGCAGGCCGCCCTGGACGGCGCCGCCGCCGTCTACATCGTCCCGCTCGACACCTCGCCCTCCCCGACGCCCGCCTTCGTGGAACAGGCCGTCGCGAGCGGGGTGCGGCGGCTGGTGCTGCTCTCGGCCCGGGGCGTGGACGAGCCCGGCTTCTTCGGCCCCGGATACGAGAACGGCGGCCCGCACGGGGAGGGCGAGCGGGCCGTACGCGCCTCCGGGGTGACCTGGACGATCCTGCGGCCCGGCTGGTTCGCCCAGAACTTCAGCGAGGGCGTCTTCCTCGACGGCGTACGCGACGGCGAACTGGCCCTGCCCACCGGGGACGGGAGGGCCGCGTTCATCGACGCCGACGACATCGCGGACGTGGCCGTCGCCGCGCTCACCGAGGACGGCCACGCGGGCCAGGCGTACGGACTCTCGGGCCCCCGCGCGCTCGGCATCGCCGATGTCCTGGACGAGATCGCGAAGGTGACCGGCAAGCGCGCCGTGTACGTCCCCATCGACGCGGCCACCTTCCGGGCCGGGCTCGTCGCCCAGGGCTTCCCGGACGTGGAGGCCGGCCTCTGGACCGACGCGCTGTACCCGATCATCACGAGCGGGGAGGCGCCGGTCCTGGACGGGGTGCGCCGGGCGCTCGGCCGGGAGCCGCGCGACTTCGCCGACTTCGCCCGGGACGCGGCGGAGCGGGGGGCCTGGGGCTAGCAAGGGGTTGAGGGGGCGATCCCTCGATTCGGACATGCCGGCGACCGGCCGCTCCTGTCCTTCGTACACGCGTGCTGGATGGGTGGGCGCCGTTCTGACGGCGGGGCCGGTGCTGTCTCGCGGGCCGCGGCGGTGTCGTACCGGGCCGGCCACGGCACGAGGGCGCCGATCAGCACGAGGAGGAAGGCCACGGCCCAGTGGCCGGTGGACGTGCCCATGCCCAGCGTGACCGCCGCCCCCGGGACCGCTCCGGCCGGGTAGCTCAGCGTGCGACGCCAGTTCGCGCGGTAGAACCCCGCTTTGGCCATGATTCCCAGCGGCCGGGCGCGGCCATGCACGCGGCGAAGTACGTGCCGCCCCCTTCCGGGACACCGCAGCCCTTGGCGTCCCGGTCGCACCCCACGCCCACCATCCCGGCGAGGCCCCAGCCGAACCGCGAGGTCAGGCACCGGGAGCGCGAGCGCCGCTCGCAGGAGGAGCGACGGGAGCGGGCGCGGGTGCGGAGAAGGGAGCGCCGACGCGATCGGCGGCGCAGCCGCAGCAGCGGTACGTGACGGCAGCCGGCCCGCCCCCTCTCACCCCGCCGGGGCGGCCGCCTCCGCCGTCCCGGCGGCGACCGCCTCCCGCCGGAACGCGCTCGGGCTCGCGCCGCGCAACCGCTTGAACGCCGCGCTGAAGCCGAACGCGTCCGCGTAGCCGACCCGCCGGGCCACGGCCGCCACGGTCAGCTCCGGGCGGGTCAGCAGGTCGGCCGCGAGCGTCATCCGCCACTCGGTCAGATAGGCCACCGGGCCCTCCCCGACGAGCTCGGTGAACCGCTTCGCCAGGGTCGTCCGGGACACCCCCGCCCGGACGGCCAGCTCCGCCGTCGTCCAGGGGTGCGCCGGGTCCTCGTGCATCGCCCGCAGGGCCGGCCCCGCCACCTCGTCGCCGAGCGCCCCGTACCACCCCGGCGGATCCGCCTCGGGCCGGTCGAACCAGTCCCGCAGGGTGCACACCAGCATCCAGTCCAGCAGCCGGTCCAGCACGATCTGGTCGCCCGGCCGCCCGCCGCCGATCTGCGCCTCCAGGTAGTCGCGCATCGGCGCGCAGTCCTCCTCGTCGGGGACCACGAGGGCCGGCGGGAGCGCCCGCAGGAGCCGCTGGGGAACCTGCGCCTGTACGTCATAGGTGGCGGCCAACAGCACGGTGGCGCAGTCGAATTCGGGTCCGCGGTCCGGCGGGGCCCCGGTGTCCCGGACCTGGCCCCAGCGCACCTCGCGTACGCCGTGGGCCCGTCCCGTCCCCGTACCGTCCGCCGGGTCGTCGGTGAAGACGAACGGGGCCGGACCCCGGACGATCGCGCCCTCGCCGACCTTCACCCGCAGCGGCTCACCGCCCTCGGGCACGATCCACCCCGCACCCCGCAACGGCAGGCACAGGGTCAGATACGCCCCGTCCGTGAACCGCAGCGACCAGGGTGCGCACAGCACCGAACGGCCGAACACCGCGCCCCTGCCCCGCACGCCCCGCAACAGCTCGTCGAACACATCCATGACGCCAGCCTAGGCAGAGTCGCCCCCGCCCCGGACGATGTCCCGGACGATCACCTATGCGCGACGGACGTACGCCCATGGGCCGGGCAGGGGCCGGCACGGTGGACTGGGCCCATGACGACGAAGAGCACGCACCCCACCCCGTCCGCCGTCCTCGTCCTCGGCGCGACCGGCAAGACCGGCCGCCGGGTCGTGGCCCGGCTGCGCGAAGGCGGAACGGCCTCGGTCCGGCCCGCCTCCCGCTCCGGCGAGGTCCGGTTCGACTGGACCCTCCCCGACACCTGGGAGCCCGCACTCGCCGGAGCCGACGCGCTCTACCTGATCGCCCCCGAGGACCCGTCCCCCGTGAAGGATTTCGTGACGCGCGCCGAGGCCTCCGGGGTCCGCCGCTTCGTGGTCCTGTCCGGCCACGGCATCGAGCAGGCGGGCGAGGGCTTCGGCCGGGGCATGGCGGCGGCGGAGGACGCGGTCCGCGGGTCCGGGGCCGAGTGGACCCTCCTGCGCCCCAACAACTTCTTCCAGAACTTCGACGAGGACCTGTGGCTGGCCCCGCTCCGCGCGGGCCGCCTCGGCCTGCCGATCGGGGACATGCCCGAGCCCTTCGTCGACGCCGACGACGTCGCGGCGGTCGCGGCGGCCGTCCTCACCGAGAGCGGCCACGCGGGCCGCACGTACGACCTGTCCGGCCCCCGCGCCCTCACCTTCGCCGAGGCCGCGGAGACCATCGCCCGCGCGGCTGGCCGCCCCGTCCGCTACGAGGAGCTGACCCCGGAGGCGTACCGCGCCGAACTCCTCGCCCAGGGCTGGCCGGAGGCCGCCGCCGACTCCCTCGGCGCGATGTTCGCCCTGCACCGCGCGGGCCACACGGCCGAGGTGACCGACGGCGTCCGCCAGGTGCTCGGCCGGGAGGCGGCGGACCTGGAACCGTGGGCGCGGCGGATCGCGGCCACGGGGGTCTGGGCGTAACCCTGCCGGGCCGGGCCGGGCGTCAGCGGTGGCCGAGCACGTTGACCACCCGGCCGTCGGGGTCCCGGACGAAGAACCTCCGTACCCCCCACTCCTCGTCCTGGAGAGGATGGACGATCTCCGCGCCGCTCTCCCGTACGGCGGCGTGGACCGCGTCCACGTCGTCCACCTCCACGCTCAGGTCGGGAACGACCGGGCCGGTCAGATCGTGGGTCATGAAGCTGACCTGCTCTTGCGGGCGGGACGGCGAGGCGACGGTCGTGATCCAGCCGAGGTTCATGACCTCCTCGAAGCCGAGGAGACCGTAGAAGTCCCGGTTCTCCTCGACCGCCTCCGTCCGGAGGTTGGGCACGACGCGGCGAACGGTCATCATCGGCTCCCGGCAAGTAGGGCGTGCGGCAGGTCGGCCCGACCGAAGAGGGCTTCGGGGGCGGTCGGCGCCAGGTCCTCGTGGACATCGCCCACGGGGCGCAGCCTATCCAGGGGTTCCGACAGCCCACCGCGTCGGACCGCGCGTACGGCGGCCGCCCGGATGACGTGGCCTGTCCGGCCGGCCGTCCTCAACGCGAAGCCCGCGCCACCCTCTTCGCGATCTTCTCGGCGTCCAGGGCCAGTTCGCGGAGCATCCCGCTGATCGGGTTGGTGAACCCGGTGAAGTGGAGCCCGGGGGCTCCCTTCGGTGAGCGGCCGCCGTGGGCGACCGGGCGGCCCCGTCCGTCCAGCACGTCGAGGTGGCCGAGCAGGGGCTCCAGGGCGCGGTCGTAGCCGGTGGCCGCGATGACGGCGTCCGGGGTGAGGCGCGTGCCGTCGGCCAGGACCACCGTGTCCTTGTCGAAGGAGGCGACCGTCGCCACCGGGGTGACCCGGCCGGTCTTCACCGCGTCGATGAGCCCCACGTCCTGGACCGGGATCGCGCCCTGGCGGACCCGGGAGTAGAGCCCGGTGGCGGGGCGCGGGAGGCCCTGCGCCGCCAGGTCGGGCACGGCGATCCGGGACATCACGGCCCCCGCCCGGTCGACGAGCCGTACCGGCAGCCGGCGGACCAGGATGCCGGTCGCCTGGGCCGGCCAGCCTGCGGTGGAGCGGCGCACGATGTGCGGGGCCGTCCGGACCGCGATGCGCACGGCGGACGCCCCGCCCTCCGCCAGGTCGGCCGCGATCTCCGCGCCCGTGTTGCCGATGCCGACGACCAGGACGTCCTTGCCGGCGTACGGGGCCGGGTTCCGGTACTCCGCCGCGTGGAGCAGCTCGCCCGTGAAGGTGTCGCGGCCCGGCCACTGCGGTATGCGCGGGGTGTGGTTGAAGCCGGTGGCGACGACGACCGCGCGGCCCCGCAGGACCCGGCCGCCCGTCGCGGTGAGCTGCCAGTCCCCGGAGCCGTCGGGGGCCGGGTCGATCCGGGTCACCTCGACGCCCGTCACCACTTCCAGCTCGTGGTGCTCGGTGTACTTCTCCAGGTACCGCACCACGTCGTCCCGGCCCACCCAACGCCCGAACCTCCGCGGCATCTTCAAGCCCGGCAGCGCCGACCAGCGGCGGGTGGTGTGCAGGTGCAGCCGGTCGTAGTGGCCGCGCCAGGACGCGCCGACCCGGTCCGACTTCTCCAGGACCACCGTCCGTACGCCCCGGGCGCGCAGCGCGGCAGCGGTGGCGAGGCCTCCGGGGCCACCGCCGATGACATAGACGGGCCGGTCGTCCGTACGGTCGGTGAGGGCGACGGCGTCGTGACTGTCTGCGGGGGACGGGCTGTTGGGCATGGTTCGGAGCGTAATCGTCCGCTCTGTTGATGGGTCTCGGTCAAGAGGGAAATCGATTGCGAATTGATCACGAGCGACGCGCTGCGGTGACTGGGCGTCGCTGGACGCCCCATCTCGTCGACAAGGTGGGGGGAGGACCCGCCGCCGGGCCCCTCGGAGGGCGAGGCGGCGGACGTCCTGGTCGGCACCGCGTTGAACGACGGCGAAGCGGAGTTCGTCGAGCACTGGTGCGTGCAGGTCGGGACGCGGGCTGTATCCGGAAGTCCCCTGCTCGGGCTGGCAGGCCTGCGCCCGGGGCGCACCGCTCGACGCTTCGGGCGACTCGGCGAAGAGGTGCTCGTGCTGGTCGAGTCGCCGGCGGCGCGGGCCCGGGCCGACCCGACGGACGCGGACGGAGGGGCCCTCGGCGGCTATGACGATGTCCGGGACTTCCTGCACCTGTGGCGACGCCGCCTGCGGCGCCGGGGCAGGCGGTGTTGGCTCGTGCACGCCCCTTGCGCGGGGCGGTGCGCGTCCGGTGAACTGACGTATCGTCAGATTCGAGGCGACCGGAGGAGCTGCCCCCATGCAGACGATCTGGCTCGGCGGAGCGGAATGGCTCGCCGTCCTGCGCATAGGCCTCGGCCTGTGGTGGCTGGAGAGCTGGCGGCACAAGGACAAGAAGGGCTGGTTCGAGCGAGGCACGGGGATCGCCTGGGCGGCGGACGTTGCGGGCAAGCACCGGTGGGGTGTGGTGCGCACGGGGTTCCGGCGGGTCGTCGAGCCGCGCCCGAAGCTGATCGCGTACGTCGTCGTCTACGCAGAACTGGCACTGGGGCTCGGGCTGGTGACCGGCTTCCTGACTCCGGTCGCCCTCGTCGCCGGCCTCCTCCTCAACCTGCTCTACCTGGTCCTGATGATCCACGACTGGGCCGAGCAGGGGCAGAACGCGATGATGGCGCTGATCTCGCTCGTGGCCCTCTTCGCGATGGCCTGGCAGACGTGGTCGCTGGACGCGGCGTTCGGGCTGTTCCTGTGACGCCCCCGGAGCGTGCGGCGGCTCCGCGCTTCGACCTCCCCGAGCCGGACGCCTTCACCCGCCCGTACTGGGACGCGGCGGCGGAGGGGCGGTTGCTGATCCGCCGCTGTGCCGGGTGCGGCCGGGCGCATCACTACCCGCGCGAGTTCTGCCCGTACTGCTGGAGCGAGGACGTCGGCTGGGAGCGCGCGAGCGGGGAGGCGACCCTCTACACCTGGTCCGTCGTCCACCGCAACGACCTGCCGCCCTTCGGGGACCGCGTCCCGTACGTCGCCGCCGTCGTCGACCTCGCCGAGGGGCCCCGGATGATGACGGAGGTCGTGGAGTGCGCGCTCGCCGACCTTCGCATCGGTAGGGGGCTGGCGGTCACGTTCCGGGGCGCGGGGGAGGGCGGTGGGGAGGCCGTACCGGTCTTCCGGCCGGCGGGCTGATCTCCGGGCATGCGTGCGGCTCCCGAGACGGCGTCGGACAGCCTGGTGCCCGCCATCCGCTCAAGCGCCTCGTGCTCCGGCGACCCCGCCGTTCATGGACGTTCGATGGGGGCCTGATCCTCCGGCTGCATCATGTGCCGCACGCACAGGTCACAGCCCCGGCGCGCCCCACACCGGGAACCACCGGGACAGGTCCTTCTCCACCCGTAGGTCGTCGCCGAGGGCGCCCCGCACCTGGAGCTCCAGCTGGTTGTCCCGCTTCTCGGCGTCGCCGGGCAGCGGGGCGAACGGGTAGAACGTGCCGCGCTTGTAGAGGTACACGAGAGCCAGCGCACGCCCCTCCGTGTCCCGGAAGCCGATCAGCGAGCACAGCAGGTGCGGGCCTAAGCCGCCGTCCTGGAGCATGGTGTTGACCGCGTGCAGGTCGTTGACCAGGCCGGCCGTGTCGTCGGCCGGGTGGCGGGCGAGCAGCCAGGTGTAGCCGTACGCGTCCCGGCTGAACTCCACCGGGATGCCCCCGCGTTCCGTGTCCGCGTCCAGCAGCTCCCGTACGTCCTCCTGGAGCCGGGCGAAGCCGCCGCCCTCCACGCCAGCGAAGCAGACCGAGCCCAGGCCGGTCGGGGTGAAGCCGGTGGCGGCCTGGAGGGTGAGGGCGGCGGAGGGGACGGCGAAGAGCTGGTCGAGGTCGGGGCGGACCGGTTTGCTCCGGCCGAGGATCGCGTCGAGCAGGCCCACGGGCGTAACTCCTTGAAGACTTACCGGGACAGGTCGGTGGAGATGCGGGACAGCTGGTCCAGCCGCTGTTCCAGCGTCGGGTGGGAGGAGAACAGCCGGCCCAGGCTCTCCTTCGCCGAGAACGCCGGCATGAAGTAGAAGGCGTTGTACGGCTCGGCCTTGCGCAGGTCCTCCGTCGGGATGCGGGCCATCTGCCCGCTGACCTTCGTCAGGGCGGAGGCGAGCGCGGAGGGGCGGCCGGTGAGCAGGGCGGCGGCCCGGTCGGCGGACAGTTCGCGGTAGCGGGAGAGCAGCCGGGTCAGCAGAAAGCTGATCGCGTACACGACAGCGCTGATCAGCGGGATGAGGAGGAGCAGGATGCCCGCCGGGTCGTTGCCGGGGCGGCTGCGCGCGAAGCCGCCCCACAGGGCGATCCGGGTGACGATCCCGGCCAGTACGCCCAGGAACGAGGCGATCGTCATGACGGCGACGTCCCGGTGCGCGACGTGCGACATCTCGTGGGCGAGGACCCCTTCCAGCTCCTCCGGCTCCAGTCTGCGGAGCAGGCCCGTCGTCGCGCAGACCAGGGCCGTCTTCTCGCTGCGGCCGGTGGCGAACGCGTTCGGCACGTCGCTCTCGGCGATGGCCACCCTGGGCTTCGGCATGTTCGCCAGGGCGCAGATCCGGTCGATGGTGCCGTGCAGCTCGGGGGCCTGCTCGGGGGTGACCTCGCGGGCCCCCATACCGTACGCGGCGATGCGGTCGCTGAACCAGAACTGGGCGACGAACAGCCCGCCCGTGATGATCAGGATGATCGGCCAGGAGCCCCGCAATGCCGCGAGGAGCACGCCCACGAAGACGACGTAGAGCAGACCGATCAGGAACATGGTGGTGACCATGCGACCGGTCAGGCCCCGGTCGGGGGCGTAGCGCGAACGGGCTCGTGGCATCGGTGCCTCCCAACAGCTCACCTCTCACCTGACTCCCATAGTGCCCCTTTGCGGTGAGAACCGGATAAAGGTGCCGCCTACACCGGTCAGGCCCGGAGCCGCACCGGTCAGGGCCAGAGCAGCTCGCGCGTCCAGTCGCCGCCCGCCGCACGGCGGTAGCGCAGCCGGATGTGGCGGCGCCGGGCGTCGCCCTGGAAGAACTCCACCTCGGCCGGCTCGACCACGTACCGGGTCCAGGTCGGGGCCTCCGCGTCCGGCTCCGCCCGCGCTCGGTCCCAGGCCGCGTCCGCCGTCCGGTGCAGCTCCGCCACCGAGCCGACGACCTCGCTCTGCGCCCCGGTCAGCGCGGCGGCCAGCGCCCCCGTGGACCGGGCGTGCAGGTCGGCGTGGCTCTCGGCCGGGGTGCAGCGGACGACCGGGCCCCGGACCCGTACCTGCCGGCCCTGCGCGGGCCAGTAGAAGCCGAGGGCGGCGTGCGGGCGGGCGGCGAGCTGATCGCCCTTGGCGCTGGTGGCGTGGCTGGCGAAGTGCCAGCCCCGCTCGTCCGCGTCGTGCAGGAGCAGGGTGCGTACGTCGGGGAGGCCCTCGGCGTCGGCCGTGGCCAGCGACATCGCGTGCGGTTCCGGCTGCCCCGCCGCCACGGTCTCGGCGAACCAGGCGTGGAAGAGGGGGAGGGGCGCGGGCGGGGTCGACTCCGGGTCGAAGGACGGCAGCTCGGTGTCCCAGACGCGCTGGGCGTGCAGGAGGTCGGCGAAGGGGCGCGGGGTCGGTGCGTTCATGGTGGCTATTGGACCGTACGGACCCATCCTCGCGTCGCCGCACAGGCGTCGTCGCATCGTGAGACACGCAGTGCTACTTGTCGACGAATTCAAGGGGATGGAGAGTGCGGTCACGGTCGTCGGGCTGTGAGCGAGGCGGACGGCCCCTCACCCCCGTCCCAGCACCACCGTCCCCGACGAGCAGAACCAGCCGCCCGTCCCCGACGCCACCGCCAGCTCCGGCAGCCCGCCCCCGGCTTTCCGCACCTGCCGGAGCCCCGCCTCGCCGCGCAGTTGCCGTACCGCCTCCACCAGCAGGAACAGCCCGCGCATCCCGGGGTGGCAGGCGGACAGGCCGCCGCCGTCCGTGTTCACCGGGAGCTCGCCGCGCAGCCCGGTGCGGCCCTTCTCGACGAACGCGCCGCCCTCGCCCTTCGCGCAGAACCCCAGGTCCTCCAGCGTCACCAGCGTCATGTACGTGAACGCGTCGTAGATCTCGGCCAGGTCGATGTCGGCGGGCCTGACCCCGGCCCGTTCGAAGGCCAGGCGGCCGGAGGAGGCGGCGGGGGAGACCGTGAAGTCCTCCCACTCGGACATCGTGGCGTGCGAGACGTGCTCCCCGGCCCCCAGGATCCACACCGGCTCTTTCGCCGTGTCCGGTACGTACTCCCCGGCGGCCAGCAGCACCGCGCAGCCCCCGTCGCTGCGGATGCAGCAGTGCAGCTTGGTGAAGGGGTCCGCGATCATCGGGCCCGCCAGCACGTCGTCCACCGTGATCGGGTCCCGGAACATCGCCTCCGGGTTCGCCGCCGCGTTCGCCCGTGCCGTCACCGCCACCTCGGCGAGCTGCTCCAGCGTGGTGCCGTACTCGTGCATGTGGCGGCGGGCGGCCATCGCGTACTTGGCGATCAGGCTGTGGCCGTACGGGACTTCGAACTGCGAGGGCCCCCGCGCCCCGAACGACAGGTTCGACGTGCGGCGGCCCGCCCTGATGTCGGCCCGGGCCGTCGAACCGTAGACGAGGAGCACGGCCCGGGCCCGGCCCACGGCGATGGCGTCCGCCGCGTGGGCGGCCATCACCTCCCAGGTCGCGCCGCCCACCGCCGTCGAGTCGACCCAGGTGGGCCGCAGCCCGAGATACTCGGCGACCTCCACCGGGGCGAGCGTCCCGAGCCCCGCGGAGGCGAAGCCGTCGACGACCGAGCGGTCCAGGCCGGAGTCGGCGAGCGCGCGGCGGGCGGCCTGGGCGTGCAGGGCGTACGGCGTGGCGTCGTCGACGCGGCCGCAGTCCGCGAGCGACACGCCGACGACGGCGACCTTGCGCGGACGGCGGGACCGAGTCGTCGTGGGGGAGACCGGATCGGGTGACATGAATCTGACGGTACATCAGATAAGCCGTGCCGCAACCGTGTGCGGGCGGCCGCCCCGTATCGCCCGACCGTGTGCGCGAGTCTGTGAATTCCCTTCCTGCGCACTTAACATGACGTGTCGTCAGATCGAGTGGCCGCCCGGTCCCCGGGTGGAAGGAGCCCGCAGATGGACGCCGCCTTCACCGCGGAACAGCACGAGATCCGCCGCACCCTGCGAGAACTCCTCGCCCGGCACGGCGGACCCGACGCGATCCCCGCCGCCGTGCGCACCGCAGAGGGCCACGACCCGGCCCTGTGGCGCAGCCTCGCCGGGGACCTCGGGCTGCCGGGCCTCGCGCTCCCGGAGGAGTACGGCGGGGCCGGCTGCACGGCCACTGAGCTGGCCCTCGCCTGCGAGGAGACCGGGCGGGCGCTGCTGCCCTCACCGCTGCTCGCCACCGCCGTCCTCGCCGCACCCCTGATCGCCGCTCTCGGCACCCCCGGGCAGCGGGCCGCCCTGCTGCCCCGGATCGCCGACGGGACCCTGACCGCCGCCCTCGCCGTCCCCGGCGGCTCGCTCGCCACCGCCCTCGGTCTCACCGGCGACAACCTCGACGGGAGCTGGGCGGGCGGCGGGCGGGCCGGCGGCATCCAGGCCCGGGGGCCCGGGGAGGGGGAGGTGCGACGGCTGTACGGGGGGGCCGACCGGGTCCTGGACGGGCACAGCGCGGGGCTCCTGCTGGTCGCCGCCCACGCCGGGGGCTATCCGCGCAGCCGTACGCAGCTGTATCTGGTCCCCGGTGACGCGGCGGGGCTGGCACGCACCCGGCTCACAGCGATCGACGAGACCCGCCCGCTCGCCCGCGTTGAACTGCGCGACACCCCGGCCGAGCCGCTCGGCGCGGACGACACCGCCGACGCGGCCGCCGCGCTCGCCGCCGCCGGACGCACGGCCGCCGCGCTGTCTCTTATACACATCTCTGATG
>NTHE01000066.1 GCA_002551355.1 Streptomyces sp. man185
CGAGGAGATCGTCGAGATCGTGTTCAGCGCGGTGAAGCCGTCGGCGTCGAGATAGTCCGCGTAACGACGCGGCATGCCCTCGGCACCGAGCCAGTGCTGAACGAGGAATGTGCCGTGGAATCCGATGAAGAGCGTCCAGAACGTCATCTTCCCGAGCCGCTCGTCCAGCATTTTCCCGGTGAACTTCGGCCACCAGAAATGGAATCCGGCGAACATCGCGAAGACCACCGTGCCGAACACCACGTAATGGAAGTGGGCGACGACGAAGTACGAGTCGGAGACATGGAAGTCCAGGGGCGGTGAGGCGAGGATGATCCCGGTAAGACCGCCGAACAGGAAGGTGACCAGAAACCCGACGGCCCACAGCATCGGGGTCTCCATGGAGATGGATCCCTTCCACATCGTGCCGATCCAGTTGAAGAACTTCACGCCGGTCGGCACCGCGATGAGGAACGTCATGAACGAGAAGAACGGCAACAGCACCCCGCCCGTGACGAACATGTGGTGCGCCCACACCGTCGCGGACAGACCTGCGATGGCGATGGTGGCCGCGACCAGTCCGATATAGCCGAAGACCGGTTTGCGGCTGAAGACCGGGAAGATCTCGGTGACGATGCCGAAGAACGGCAGGGCGATGATGTAGACCTCGGGGTGACCGAAGAACCAGAAAAGGTGCTGCCACAGCAACGCGCCGCCGTTGGCCGCGTCGAAGACGTGCGCGCCGAATTTTCGGTCGGCCTCCAGCGCCAGCAGGGCCGCGGCGAGGACCGGGAAGGCCAGCAGGACCAGGACACCGGTCAGCAGGACGTTCCAGACGAAGATCGGCATGCGGAACATCGTCATGCCGGGTGCGCGCATGCAGATGATCGTGGTGATGAAGTTGACCGAGCCGAGGATCGTGCCGAAGCCGGAGAACGCGAGGCCCATGATCCACATGTCGGCGCCGATACCCGGCGAACGGACCGCGTCGTTCAGCGGGGCATAGGCGAACCAGCCGAAGTCCGCCGCGCCCTGCGGGGTGAGGAAGCCGGCCACCGCGATGAGCGAGCCGAAGAGGTACAGCCAGTACGCGAACATGTTCAGCCGCGGGAACGCCACATCGGGCGCGCCGATCTGCAGCGGCATGATCCAGTTCGCGAATCCGGCGAACAACGGCGTCGCGAACATCAGCAGCATGATCGTGCCGTGCATCGTGAACGCCTGGTTGAACTGCTCGTTCGAGATCAACTGGATGCCGGGCCGGGCCAGCTCGGCCCGCATCACCAGCGCCAGGATTCCTCCCACGCAGAAGAACGCGAAGGAGGTGACGAGGTAGAGCGTACCGATCGTCTTGTGGTCCGTCGTGGTCATCCACTTGATGACCACGTTGCCGGGTTCCGCGCGCCGTACCGGCATTTCGTCCTGGTCGGCGGTATCGGTCTCCACCGGTTGCGAGATGCCCCTCGTCGTCACTACGACGCTCCTTCGGTCGACGGCCCGTGTGGACTCGGCGACCAGAATGGACCCGCGGCGATCGGTGCGGTGGGACATCCTTCCCCGTCCGGCGCGAGCGGCCGACAAGGACACTCAAATGGCCTACGGCGAACGCCCCGTCCTCGGTCCGCGCGGCCGGAAGCGTCTGTCAACGCCCGGGAGCCGATCGGATATTCCCTCGGCGGAAGCGGAACAGCGCCTCTGGAAACGGAGTTGTTGATGCGACAGAACCACTGCTCTTCGGTCACCCTCATTTCTCTCCACTCCTGCCCACTCGGCAAGCTTCGGAAGGTCGGATCCATGAAGATCGGCATCATCGGCGCGGGCAACATCGGCGGCAATCTGACGCGGCGTCTGGCCGCCCTCGGTCACGAGGTCTCGGTCGCCAACTCCCGTGGCCCTCATACGCTCACCGCTCTCGCCGAAGAAACCGGGGCGAATCCGGTGACCGCGTCCGATGCCGCAAAGGGCGCCCAGGTGGTCGTGGTCACCGTGCCGCTCAAGGCCGTGCCCGACCTGCCCGCCGGCATTCTCGACGGCGCGGCGGAGGGCGCCGCGGTCATCGACACGGGCAACTACTACCCGCAGCGCGACGGGCACATCGCCGCCATCGAGGACGGGCTGCCCGAGAGCCGGTGGACGGAGCGGCACATCGGCCACCCCGTGATCAAGGCGTTCAACGGCACGTATGCCCAGGACATCCTGGACCGGGGCCGTCCGCAGGGCACCGGGGGCCGACAGGCGCTCCCGGTGGCCGGCGACGACCCTCGGGCGAAGCAGGTGGTGCGCGACCTCATCGACGAGCTGGGCTTCGACACGGTTGACAGCGGCGGCCTGGACGACTCGTGGCGCCAGCAGCCCGGCACGCCGGTGTACGGCAGCCGGGGCGATGTCGACGACATCGCGAAGGCGCTCTCGGAAGCGTCGCCGGAGCGCACGGCGGAGTGGCGCGCCTGACAGCGGGCGTCGTGCGGGAGGGACGGCCGGGCGAGAACTCCGGCCGGGCGGGCAACGGGGGTGTCCACCCGGCCGGATCGTCGGCCGTCCTCAGACCACTCCCGTCACGGTGATCCGCACCGAGACCACGGGCTCCTCGGGCAGCGCCGCGAGGACCGCCGCCTGTACGGCCCGAGTGACGGCGAGCGCCTGGTGACCGCGGCGCAGCACGAGCCGGATGTCCAGGCGCCAGCCGCCCTCGTCCCGGCCGACCCGCACTCCCGGGGTCCGGTTCCCGGTCAGCGGGGCGCGGCGCTGGGTGCGGTCGGCGATCCGGGTACGCAGCAGGTCCGGCACACCGGGGCGCAGGAAAGCGACGCCCGGCACACCGCGAACGGCCTCGACCGCCTTCCCGGCCACCTGGTCCCGGCGTGTGTCCGCGGTCATCGCGCTGCTCCCGTCCCGTATCCGTCGGCCCGGCCGTCCACGTGATCGCCGCCGGCCGTACCCGTACCGTCGGCCCCGTCGGTACCCCCGTGGCCGGCGTCCTCGTAGAAGACGTCGAGGCTGTCGACGGGGTCGAGGATGTCGACGACCAGGACGTCGGTGGTGGTGAGGCGGATGCCGATGTCCCGGTCGGCGACCTCGGTGATCCGTGCGCGCACGGCGTCGGCCAGGTCCTGCATGGGCAGGCCGAGGCTCGCCGCGACCTCGACGCGGACGTGCAGTTCCCCCGTGGGGTCCGCAGGATCGAGGGGGGCGACGCGGCAGCTCCCGGCCCGCACCCCGGGCAGCCTGTCGACCGCCGCCCGCAGCATCCGTGCGACTGCGGCCTCGACCATCCAGTGGTCCTCTTCCGGTTCCCCGAGCGGCAGGGGGCGGCCCGGGCGCAGTTCGAGCCGTACGAGGTCCATCACACGGGCCGTCACGGCCGTGGCGTCCGGTGGGCCGGGCTCCTGCGCACAGGAGCGGCGCACCGCGTCGCCGAGGCCCTTGAGGTCGGCCAGGGCGGCCGAGCAGTGGGGGCAGTCGGCGAAGTGGGGGTCGTCCGACGAGCGGCCGTTGTCCCAGGCGTCCCAGACGTCGGTGAGCAGTCGCCCGCAGTCGAGCCGCTCGTCCTCCTCCTCGTACCGGCTGTCCTCCGGCCGGTCCGGATTGGCGCTCATCGCCATGCGCTCATCGCCTCCGTCAAGGAGCGGCGGGCGCGGAAGACCCGGCCGCGGACCGCTTGCAGACTGATTCCGACCGTTCCCGCGATGCTCTCGTACGACAGTCCCTGCATCTCACGCAGCACCCAGCACACGCGCTGTTCGGGTGACAGGGCCGCCATCGCCTCGGCCAGCGCATCGGCTGCGGCCCTCGACTCCACCGCGCGGACGGGGGACGCCTGGTGCTCGGGGGCGGCCTGCTCGGGGACCGAGTCGAGGTCCGCCGCCGGTCTGCGGGCTCTGAGTCGGTTGAGGCACCGGTTGGTCACGATGCGGTGGAGCCAGGTGTGGAAGGAGGCGTCACGGCGGAACTCGGGGAGTTTGCGCCAGGCGCTCACGAAGGCGTCCTGCACGGCGTCCTCGGCGTCCGCCCGGTCGCCGAGAACCCGCGTCGCCAGCTGCAGCATCGCGGGACCATGCTTGCGCACCAGCACTTCGAAAGCATCCTCGTCGCCCTCCCCGGCCCGCACGACCAGCAGCGTCTCGTCGGACGGCACGGCGTCCGGTACGCGCTCCGTCAGCTGATTCCCGTCACCGGGCACGGACCAACTCCTTCCCCGCTCACTTCCACGACGCTCGCTCCTGCTTCTTTCAGGCGTCCTCATGACCTCTTCTCGTCGTTGGACACGGCACGGGGCCGAACGTCACGCACCGCGCGGAAACTTTCCACGAACCCGCGTGACGAATCGGCGGACAGCGTGTCCAACGAGATGTCAGGCAGAACGAGCCGAGCGAGACGCGAGGAGTTTCCATGACCACCACCCAGGCAGCAGCAACCGTTCCCGCCGCGGGCACCCCCTCGGGGACGGGCGGTCCGAAGCAGAGCGGTTCCACGGGCGGGACGACCACGCTCGGCAGCGGGGCCACCGGGGCGACCGAGCCCGCGGCGACGCGGGGCCGCACCTCCATCGCGGACACCGTCGTCGTGAAGATCGCGGGGATGGCGGCCCGGGAGATCCCCGGCGTCCACGACATGGGCGGCGGCCTCTCCCGCACCCTCGGCGCGGTCCGCGACCGGGTGCCGGGCGGGCGTCCGAACATCGGGCGGGGCGTCAAGGTCGAGGTGGGAGAGCGCCAGACCGCCATCGACCTCGATCTCGTCGTCGAGTACGGGGTCGCGATCACCGATGTGGCTCACGACGTCCGCGAGAACGTCATCGCGGCGGTGGAGCGCACCACGGGCCTTGAGGTCGTCGAGGTCAACGTGACGGTCAACGACGTGCATCTGCCCGAGGACGACGACGAGGCCACCCCGTCCGAGACCCGCGTGGCGTGACGGGGTGACGCGGAGCATGGGCGAGTCCGGTCGGCCGGGCGGTGCGTCCGGCCGGGGCGTGGTCGGGGCTGCGGCGGGCATGGCACTGGGATTCGCGGGCTGGTTCGGCGGGTTCGGGGCATTCCTCGTGGTCGCGTCGCTCGGCGCGGTGGGCTGGTTCGCCGGGCACTTGGTGGACCGTGGGACCGGCTTGCGCGAGTTCCTGGACACGGTGGCGGGGCGGCGGCCATGACAGTCCCCGCCACCGGGCGTGGCACAACGACGGTGGCTCCCCGGGCCGTTCGGCGGATCGCCGAGCGGGCGGCGGCCGAGGCGCTGCCCGACGGCGGCGCGGTGACCCGCGGTTCGGCGTCGGTGCGCGGCGCCTCCGCTCGGGTCGCGCTCCGCGTGCGACTGCCGTATCCGGTACGGGCAGATGAGACGGCCGGGCTGATCCGCGACCGTGCGCGGAGCCGGACGGCCGCCCTGACGGGTCTGTCCGTCCCCCACACCGACATCCGGATCGACGCGCTCTCGGTGCTGCCCGTGCCGCCCGCCCGGGAGCCCACGGGCGGCGAGCCGCCGGGGGCCGACGCTACGGCGCGCGGGGGTGAGGATGCCGCCCGGAGCGGTGGCCGGGGCAGCCGGATCCGTGCGCAGCGTCGGCTCGCGGCGGCGACGACGGCGACCGTGGGGGCCGTCGGCTGTGCGCTGCTCCTGGTCGACGTCGTCGCTGTCCGGCTCGGCGGCACACCCGCCGCCTGGCGGACCTGGCTGGTCGACTGGGCGTCGACGCACGGCCCGACGGACACGGCGGTCCGGGTCTGCGGGGTGCCGGCAGCGCTGACCGGTGTCTGGCTGCTGGGGTGCGCCCTGCTGCCGGGGCTGCGCCGCGGACTGACCATGGCCGTGCCCGCGCCGAGCCTGCGGGCGGCGCTCGACCGTACGGCCGCCGCCCGGATCGTCCAGGACAGGACCGCCGCCGTACCCGGGGTGGTTCGGGTCCGGGTGCGTGTGCGGCGGCGGCGCGTGAAGGTGCAGGCAAGGGTGGGGTTCGGCGACCCGGAGCAGGTGCGCGCCGAGGTGGTCCGGGCCGTCGGAGCGGCCCTGCCGGAGCTGGGCCTGGCACGGACGCCCGCGCTGCGGGTCGGGGTCCGGGTCCGGAGTGACCCGCACGGGCATACGCCGTCGGCCCAGGAGGACACGAAATCCCAGGTGCCTTCACCGACAGCGGCTACGGCTACGGCTACGGCTACGGCTACGGCTACGGCTGAACGGCAAGAGGGGTGAAGGAATGTCGGTGATCAGGCGTGGTGTGGTCAACCGCTCGCTGCTCGGTTCGATCGGCCTGGTGCTGGTGGCCGGTGGCGGCTGGCTGGCCGTGGGCGGCGGTTCGGCATGGGCTCCGCTGGGGGACCGTCTGCCGCACTGATGGCCGGTGCCCTCGGCGGACGGGGTGCTGCTGGACCGCGGGCTGCCGGCACGGCTCCGGGAGAACGGCTGGTGGAGCCCCGCACTGATCTCCGGGCTCGCCGTCGTCCTGTCGCTGCTGCTGTGGTGGTTGGCTCGTCAGGCGATGTCACGCGGTCCCCGGTGGGCGGTGTTGCCTCAGACCGGGCCGGTGCTGCGCAGGCGTGCATGGGAACGGGCGATGACGGCGCAGGTGGCGGCGTTCGACGACGTGGCGCGCACCCGGGTGCGCCTGGTGGGCCGGCCCCTGCGCGCGGTAGTGACGGTGGTCGTGGAGCCCGGCGCTCGGCCGGCGGAGGTCACACGATCCTTGGCCGGGGTCATCGCGGACGCCCGTGCCAGCAGCGGCATACGGGGCCTGCCGGCCGACGTGCGGATACAGGTCGCGAAACGCCGGGAGCGGCGAGCGCGTTGAACCGCTGCGAACCCGGGTGCTGGATCGCGCCACGGCGGTCCGGTCGGCGCCGCCCGCGGATGAGCGGAACCACGCCTGGCTCCGGCCCCTCCCCACCTCACACTCACCGGAATCTACCCGCGAGTAAGGTGTGGGCTCCGGGATGCCGGCTCCACGGTCCGTACGGCGCCCGGGCGTGGTCCGTCGACGGCCGTGGACAGGAGTCGCGCCATGCCCCGCACCATGTCCGTAGCGGACAGCATCATCATCGACGCCGCCCCGGCGCTGGTCTACGAACGGCTCAGCGACCCTACGGCGATGGGGCGTTGGAGCCCGGAGAACCGAGGCGCCACCGTGCACGGCGATCGGCGCGAGGCGTACGTCGGCATGGTGTTCGAGGGCCGGAACAAGCGCGGTGCGGCGCGCTGGACGACCCGGTGCACGGTGACGGCCGCCGACCCCGGCGAGCGCTTCGCCTTCCGGGTCCACGCGATCGGTCTGCGGCGCCCGCTGCTCCCAGGGCCGATCGCCACGTGGGAGTACCGCTTCGAGGCGGTGGACGGAGCGACCCGGGTCACCGAGACCTGGACCGACGACCGCCGTCGCTGGCCGGACTTCCTCGCCAACGCCTTCGACCGCGTGGCGACGGGCGGGAAGACCTTCGCGCAGTTCCAGGGCGGGAACATCCGTACGACGCTGAAGCGTCTCAAGGCGGCACTGGAGGCAGACGATACGGGCGCCGGAAACTAGCCCGCCAAGGGGCTAGGCCGTTTCCTTCGGATCATCTGATCGTTGGTTGATGTGTGTCGTTGACTGACGCTCAATGGGCGAGGATCGAGCCGCTGCTGCCGGACCGGACTCCGAAGCGGGGCGGGCGGTGGCGGGATCACCGGCAGGTGATCGACGCGATCGCGTTCAAGTACCGCACCGGGACGCCGTGGATGGACCTGCCCGAGCACTTCGGATCGTGGAAGGGCGCTCATAACCGGCTGCGCAAGTGGGCCACCGACGGCACCTGGGAGGAGGTCTTCACCGCCCTGCTGGCCCAGGCCGACGCCGAAGGCGACCTCGACTGGGTCGTCGCGGTCGACTCCACCGTCGTCCGAGCTCATCAGCACGCTGCCGGGGCCCGTCAAAAGGGGCCCAGGCCGACGAGCCGGACCACCATGCCCTCGGACGGTCCCGCGGTGGGCTGACCACAAAGATCCACCTTGCCGCGGACAGCCGCTGTCGGCCGCTCGCCTTCGTTCTCACGCCCGGCCAGGCAGGTGACGCACCCGCGTTCACCCAGGTAATGGCCCGGCTACGGGTGCCCCGGCCGACCGGCCATCCCAGCACCACGCCGGAGGTGGTCCTGGCCGACAAGGCGTATTCGTCCCGCGCGATCCGCGCTCATCTTCGCCGGCGCAGGGTCCGGGCGGTGATCCCACAGCCCGCCGACCAGGCCACGAACCGCAAACGCCGCGGCAGCCATGGCGGCAGACCACCGGCCTTCGACCGCGACGCCTACAAACAGCGCAACACAGTCGAGCGGTGCATCAACAAGCTCAAACAGTGGCGCGGTCTGGCCACCCGATACGACAAGACCGCCACCATCTACCAGGCGGCACTCCACCTCGCGGGCATCTTCATCTGGTCCGCGCGCTGACTCGAAGCCGCCCTTGGCACAGAATGATCGTGTGCTTCCTCCTCGACTGCTGTGGTGCGATCCTCGGCCCATTCCCCGGTTCAACCGTCAGGAACCGGTGACACTGATCGTCCGGGACCCCGGCTTCCACGAGCCGACTGACGAGGACGACTGCACGGTGTTCTCCTACTTCTGTCAGGCGCATGACCGCTTCTACCAGCGCGAGGCTTGCGGGGAGGGGCCGCATCTCATCGCTCTGCACTGTGAGGAGCACGGGCTTGAATACATGTGGCCACAGCCACTCACGCTCATGTTCCCTGCAGGTTTTGAGCCGCCGCTCAGCGGGGTGCAACTCAGCTGGCTGCAAGCAGAGTGGGATGCCGCCTAACCATGATCCGAAAGAGACGCCCTAGGCGGCCCAGTGCGGGGGGCGGCTCAGGGATGTGGGGAGTGCTGTTTTCGCGTTGCCCTTGGCAGCGTTGAGCTGGGCCTGAGTGAGGAACAGGCTTCCCGTGAGGTCGGCGCCCGAGAGTTCGGCGTCACGGAAGTCCGCACCGATGAGGTCGGCCAGGCGGAGATCGGCACCGGTGAGATCGGCGGCGATCAGATAGGCCCCGCGGAGGTCCGCTCCGCGCAGATCGGCGCCACGCAGGCGGGCCCCGATGAGGTCGGCACCGCGGTGGTTGCGCTTCTTGCGGCGGGGCCCGGCGGCCCGGACCAGTTCGCTCGTGCGCAGAAGCAGACCGGCGACCCGGTCACGGTGACCGGCGACATCCAGTTCGGCGAAGTCGACGGCGGGGCGCTCGGTGTGCCGTTCCGTCTCTTCCAGGGCTCGGCGGATCTCGGTGTGCAGAGGGCGTGCGTCCGGCAGCGTGAGTGCCTCGGTGAGGTACCACAGCAGTTCATGGAGCTGACGCATGACCGGGAACACCTGGAACATCTGCGCGGCGAGGTCGGGGGACGAACGCCAGTCGCGGCCCCCGTAGGTCTCCTGGGAGACCTTCTGTCCGGCGCCGAAGCAGTCGTACACGGTGCAGCCGGAGAAACCCTTCGGACGCAGCCGGGTGTGGATGCCGCAGCGGAAATCGTCCTGAAGGTTGGGGCAGGGCCGCCCGGCGTCCTTGTCGATGGCGAAGTCCGACGAAGCCGTCAGCGTGAGTGCGACGCAGCAGAGAGCGAAACAGTTCGTGCAGTCCGCGCGCAGAGCCTCCCGTCCGTTGTCGGGCACGGCGGTCGGATCGTTGTCGGGCACGGGTGGCGGGTCCTCGCGTGGATGGTGCTGTGGGTGTTGCGGGTCTAGAGCACACGAGTCTAGCGAGGAGCCGTGGGAGCGACGCTCCTGCCTGCTGCTGCCGGTGCACACTGGGCGCCGTAGGTATGACGAGGGGGACGCATGGGCACCGAGGAGAGCACCGGATTCGAGCCCGCGACCGGCGACGGTCCACCGGCTGCCGAGCCCGCGGCGGCACGGGCAGCTTCGGTGCGGACCGCGTTCGAGGGACTGCTGCAGATCCGTCGCCTCACCGGTAACGGGCGCCCCGACCCCGTGGCCGCTCCGGCTCCGTGGGAGCTGAACCGCGCGGTGCGAGCGGTCTCGTTGGTGCTGGAGAGTTCGGGGGCGACGCCTTCGGCCGTCGACCCGGCGGGGCGTCGCGTGTCGGCCGGATACCGGGTGAGCGACGGCGAGTCGGCAGGGTCGGTACGGGTCGAGTGGACCGGGCCGCCCGGCAGCGGCGCCGCTCACGACGAGGAGGAGGCGTTGGCCGGCTGCGCTTCGGCCTTGCGGGAGCTGGGCTGGACGGTGCTGCTCTACCGGGGGCCCCGCAGGCGGCGCTACCTGGAGGTGGAGCCGCCGAGCGGGTTGTCCGGCGGGCACGGCCGGGCTTGAGGCGGCGTTGTCAGACCCATGAGAGATGCTTGACGGACCGACAGTTCTGAGGAGGAGATGCTGAGATGGACAGCGACGAACTCGCCGCGGCGCAGGCGTACGTCCGCCTGTTGGAGGCCACCCGGGCAGCACTCGCTGACCCCGACGACGCACCGGTCTACCTGCCCCTGCTCACCTCCCCGATGAGGGAAGCCGACCAGGCCCTGCGCAGCGCGGGACTGACAGGCAACGAGGACCGGCTGTTCGCTCTCGTCCGGGCACTGCAGCCGAGCCTTTCCCGCAGCGACAGATAGACGCGCCGGACGGGCGGCGCCGGACGCGACGGGCCGCGTCCGTCCTCCTACCCGGCCCGTCCCTCCTGCGCGGAGGTGTCTGCGAGTCCCGGAGCGAGACCGAGCTCTTCTTCGCCGGGACCGAGGGGTGCGAAGAACCGGGCGACCTCCTGGTCGTCGACCTCGGCGAGGGAGCCCGGCTTCCACTGCGGGTCGTTGTCCTTGTCGATGATCCGGGCCCGCACGCCTTCCACGAAATCGGGGTGCTCGAACGCCCGGCTGGAGACCCGGAACTCCTGGTCGAGAACGGCTTCCAGGTGGTCGAGCCGGGCTGCACGGCGGACGGCGGCGAGGGTGACCTTGAGAGCGACGGGCGACTTCGTCAGCAGTTCGTCCGCCGCCGCCTCCGCTGCGGGAACACCGCTCTCGCGCAGCTTGCGGACGATGTCCTCCACGGTGTCCGCCGCATAACAGGCGTCGATCCAGTCGCGCTGCGGGGCGAGTTCACCGGCGGGCGGCTCCGTGGCGAACTTCTGGACGATGCCCGCAGCCGAATCGTCCGGGCCGGCCGGCTCTCCCAGCGCTTCGGTCAGGGCCGGCAGGAGGCGGGCCGGAACATGGTGATCGGCCAGGCCGCAGAGAATGGCGTCCGCCGCACCGACGGATCGGCCCGTGAGCGCGAGATGGGTGCCCAGTTCACCCGGGGCGGCGGCCAGCAGGCGGGTGCCCCCGACATCGGGCACGAACCCGATCGCGGTCTCGGGCATGGCGACGCGTGAGCGTTCGGTGACGACACGAATTCCGGCGTGGGCCGACACCCCGACTCCGCCGCCCATCACGATGCCGTCCATCAGTGCGACGTACGGCTTGGGGAATCGGGCGATGCGGGCGTTGAGGCGGTACTCGGCACGCCAGAACTCCAGGGACGCTCGCCCCGACGCCCGGGCATCGTCGTGCAGGGCCCGGATGTCGCCACCGGCGCACAGGCCCCGGTCACCCGCCCCGGACAGCAGTACCGAGCCGATCGCCTCGTCCTGCTCGGCGCGGGCCAGGGCCTCGTCGAGAAGCCGCACCATGGTGCGGCTGAGGGCGTTGAGGGCCCGGGGTCGGTTCAGTGTGAGGTGCAGGCAGGCGCCCCGCGTCTCCAGCAGGACGGGCCGGTCGTCGTTCATGCGTGCGCTCCGCTCGCTGGGCTCGTGGACACATGGGAGGCCGCCCATGGTCGCGGACGGTCCCCGGCTGCCATTCTGCGGCCCCCGGATCGGGCCGGGGTGGAGGGGGTCTGTGCAGGGCGGACCCGCGGGCAGGCGGAGGCACGGCGCAGACGCACGGGAGCGCGGGGATACGGGCTCGTGGGCGAGCCGCTGTGGCACTCCGATGGATGCGGCTCGACAATTGAGGCCTACGGGGTGCGCCGACGCACTGCCCCGCCGGACGACCTCCGGAGCAGGAATGACCGACGACGAACGGCGGCAGGACGCCGAAGCCTCTCCGCTCCGCCGGATCGACCGGAAGACCAACGGTGAGATCCGGCCGACGGAGCGCCTCGCCATGAATCGGACCGGCAGCTTCGACTGGGATCTGGACACTCGGACCCTGGACATCGACGAGGCCGGGCTCATGGTGTTCGGCGTGGATCCGGCGACGTTCGACGCCCGCCCGGGGGCCCTGTTGGAGCACCTGGAGCCGGCGGAACGGGCCCGGCTCGACGTCACGATCGACGAGGCCATCACCGGCGGCAGCAATTCCTACAGCGTCCACTTCCGCGTACCGCTGGACGACGGGACCACGCAGTGGACTCATGTCCAGGCGCGCATTCTCCGTTCGAAGGACGGAAGGGCCCACCGGATCGTGGGGGTCGTCCGGGACGCGACGGCGGAAGTCACCCATTCGGCCTTCGTGCTCGACCTGGAAAAACGGCGACAGCGCCAGACCAATATCGTTGAACGAACAACGAGTGCTATGTCCCGCGCGGTGACCGTGGACGATGTGACGGCCGCCCTCACCGGACCCGGTGGGCTGGCCCGGCTCGGGGCGGACGGTCTCGCTCTGGGGCTCGTGGAGAGTTCCGCCCTGAACATCGTCGCGCTGAGCGGGGAGTCGCTCGAAGTGCTCGACGGGCTCGGTTCCGGTGACCTCGACCGCAACCTTCCCCTCGCGGACACCATCCGCAGCGGACGCCCCCGCTTCATCACCTCGCTCGCCGCGCTGGCCCGTCGCTACCCGGAGCTGGAGCCGCATCTCGGCAGGCTCAGGTTCCGGGCGGCGGCGTATCTCCCGCTGGTGGCCCAGGCCCGGTCGCTCGGTGGTCTGGCCCTCTTCTACCGCGAGCGCACGGTCTTCAACGCCGACGAACGCATTCTGTGCCTGGGACTTGCCGCCATCGTGGCCCAGTCCCTGCAGCGGGCGATGCTCTTCGACGAGGAGCGGGAGTTCGCCACCCAGCTCCAGTCCGCGATGCTCCCGCCCCGGATACAGGACATCGAGGGCGGCGAGATCGCGGTCCGGTACCACGCCGCGTGGAGCGGCCGACAGGTCGGGGGCGACTGGTACGACGTGATCACCCTGCCCAAGAACCGTTACGGGCTGGTCGTGGGGGACGTTCAGGGGCACGACACCCACGCGGCCGCGATCATGGGCCAGTTGCGCATCGCCCTGCGCGCGTACGCCGCCGAGGGTCATCCGCCGGCCACCGTGCTGGCCCGGGCCTCCCGCTTCCTCGCCGAGCTGGACACCGAGCGCTTCGCCACCTGCACATACGCCCAGGTCGACCTGGGGTCCGGAGCGGTGCAGGTAGTGCGGGCCGGGCATCTCGGACCGTTGATCCGCCATGTCGACGGGCGGGTCGGCAGCCCGCAGGTGCGCGGCGGGCTGCCGCTGGGCACCTCCACGGATCTCCTGGACGAGGAGTATCCGGAGACCCGGCTCGACCTGGTACCCGGTGAGACGTTCGTGCTGTACACGGACGGGTTGGTGGAGGAGCCCGGAGCCGACCTCGACGCGGGGATCGACGCGCTGCGCAACGAGGTCAGCGCCGGGCCCGCGGGGGCCGAGGCGTTGGCCGATCACCTGTCGGAACGGCTGTGGGAACGGTGGGGGTCAGGGGACGATGTGGCACTTCTGGTCCTGCGCCGGAGCCCGGACGTGGGGTCGTCGCACGCGCCGCGGCTCCACCAGTACATCCACCAGGCCGACCCGGAAGGCCTCTCGGACGCCCGCGCGATCGTGCGCCAGGCCCTCGCCGACTGGGACATGGCCGAGTTCGCGGACGACGCCGAGCTCGTCACGGGCGAGTTGCTGGTGAACGTGCTCCTGCACACCGAGGGCGGGGCCGTCCTGACCCTGGAAGTGCTGCCCGAACCGGTACGGCGGATTCGGCTGTCGGTCCAGGACCGGTCCAGCGCCTGGCCCCGTCGGCGTACGCCGGGCGAGACGTCCACCTCCGGCCGAGGACTGCTCCTGCTCGACGCGGTCGCCACGCGCTGGGGGATCGAGCCCCGCGGCGAGGGCAAGGCCGTCTGGTGCGAGATCGGCCCCACTCCCCCGCCGGCCACCGCGCCGCCATCGACGGTCCCGGAGCGGTGACGGACGAAAGGGTGTGCCGCATCACCACGGTGATGCGGCACACCCTCGGGCCACGGCTCGTACGGCCTCAGCCGTGGCCCGGGCGGCCTCGGTCGCCGGTCGGACGACTCAGGCCGTTTCCTGCGTTCCCAGGACTCATCCGGTCCTGCGCCCCGTCCTGCCGGCGCGGGCCGCTGAGCGCGGGAGCCTCAGTTCTGGACGGTACGCCGCTTGCGGACGGCCCACAGGATGCCGCCACCGGCCAGCAGCACCGCGACGGCCGCGCCTCCGATGACCGGCGTCGTCGACGACGAACCGGTCTCGGCCAGGTCCGGCGAACTCGGGCTCGGGGCGGGCACGGCGGGCGCGGACTCCGAAGGCTGCTCGCTGGGAGTGGCGCTCGGCTCGGGCGTCCCGGTGGACGGCGTCTCCGACGGGGCCGGCTCGGTCGGCGGGGAGCTGGGCTCTTCGTCGCACACCTTCGCCGTCTCCGACTTGTCGATGGAGTGCCGGCCGTCGCCGTCGGCGTCCTTGACGACCAGTCGGACGGTCACCGGCTTGTCGTGCTCGGGAAGCGCCAGCTTCTCGTGGAACTCACGGCCGAACGTCTCGGTGGGCAGCAGGTCCTTGCCGTCCACGGTGATGGTCACCGTGTTGGGGACGTCGCTCGTGTAGTTGGTGAGGTCGACAGTCACCTCGGAGCAGGTCACGGCCCAGGTGGGGGTGTGAGCCGCGGCCGGACCGGCGGAGATGACGCCTCCGGTCAGACCGACGACCGCAGCGGCCACGAGTGCTCCCGCGCCGCGCCACGATCTCCTGGGTATGGTCATGGATTCTTCCTCCAGATACTTCTCATCGCCCGAGTGGCGGTGGGGCGCACAGTACTGCCATCGTCCCGGGACGGCGCATTCGCACCGTGAGTAGTCCCTCGCACCAACTCAGCCCATATCCGCGCTACTTCCGGCAAGGCGGGCAAGCCTTCTGTCGAACTGTCCTCCAGCGGTGCCGAATGAGAGGGTGGGCTGTGCATCTATCTGTCGCCGCCCGCGCGCCCGAGCCTGGAGCTTGACCCGTTCTATGCGAATGCTGCTGATCCGCCACGGCCAGACACCGTCCAACCTCGGCCACTTCCTGGACACCGCGCGGCCCGGCCCCGGTCTCACCGACCTTGGGCTGCGGCAGGCGGCGGCCCTGCCCGGGGCGCTCGCCGGGGAGGACATCGCCGCGTTGTACGCCTCCACCCTGACGCGCACGCAGCTGACGGCCGCGCCGCTGGCCGCGGAGCGGGGCATCGAGGTCCTGATCCGTGACGGGATCCGGGAACTATCGGCCGGCGACCTGGAGATGCGGGCCGACGAGGACGCCGTCCGGCAGTATCTGACGACCGCCTTCGCCTGGTCGGCCGGGGACACCGCCCTCCGGATGCCCGGGGGCGAAAGCGGGACGGAGGCGCTGGCCCGCTTCGACGCGGTGGTGGCCGAAGCGGCGGAGGCCGAGGAGCGCGGGACCGTGGCGCTCGTCAGTCATGGTGCCGCTATCCGTGTGTGGACAGCCGCCCGCGCACGGAACGTCACGGTCGAGTTCGCCGCCGAACACAGCCTGGACAACACAGGCGTGGTGGTGGTCGAGGGCTCGCCGGACTCAGGATGGACGGCCCTGTCCTGGGCCGGGACGGTTGTCCCGGCGGTTACCGCGAGTGGTGTGGTGGACGGCGGCCCGGCAGGCCGCACGTTGCCGGGCCCGGAGCTCTGACCGGCATCGGATCGCCCCCGATCTCCGCTCCTGCTTCAGCCACTGCCCATGCTCGTACTCCTGCTCCTGCTGGTCGGAATGTGACGATGTGATGACGCTGCGTCGTCACAAAGCCTTGTGCATGATGTGAATACCCACATAGCCCTGGGTCGGGTGGTTGAAGCCCTCGGGAAGGGTGCCGATCACGTCGAAGCCGATCGACCGATACAGCTTGACCGCATGCGTGTTGGTCTCGACCACCGCGTTGAACTGCATGGCTCGATACCCTTCGGCGCGAGCCCAGTCGACCGAGTACTCGCACAGCGCGCGCCCCACGCCACGGCCGGAGTGAGCGGGGTCGACCATGTAGGTGGCGCTGGCTATGTGGGACCCGTTGCCCATGTGGTTGCGGTTCATCTTCGCCGTGCCGAGCACCGCCCCGGCCTCCTCCACGGCGACGACCACGCGGCTCGGCGCCGGGATGAACCACCATCCCTCAGCGTCCTCCTCACCGAGGTCGAGCGGATAGGTGAGCGTCTCGCCCGCGGAGACGATCGCATGGAAGAACGGCCAGATGGCGGGCCAGTCCTCGGAGGTTGCTTCCCTGATCAACATGTGGACAGGATGGCCCATCCGAACGATCGGCGCGAAGCGTTATCCGGCGCCCCGACCACGCCACCCCAGCCTGGCCAACAGCCCCTTTCCTGTCGGCCTGCCTCCCGCAGCGGAACGCGGCACCCCGGTGCGGGCGGGCGGAGCAGCCCGGACTCCTCCGTCGTCCCCGGGGCGCGGGGCAGGCCGGTCCTCGCGGGCCGCTTCCAGCTCCAGCGTCAGGTTGACCCGACGCCAGAGGATCTCGTCGGGGTCGTCGGCCAACATCAACTCCCCCATGGCCTCCCTCGCCGCCAGGGACCCCGGACGTCCGAAGACCGGCTCCGGCCGGACCCGTACGAGATAGGCGCGTTCATAGGGGTCGTCCACCACCTCCGCCAGTTGCACCGGGTCCAGCGCAGAGGCCTGGACCGCCGTTCGCGCCCAGGGGTCCGTCGTGCGGTCCAGCAGCCGGTCGATGCGCTGCAGACGCCAGTTGCGCGCCCGCCAGTCGGCGCCCGTTTCCAGCATCGTGCGCATCCCCGGAGGCGTCCGTCCGGCGAGCAGCTCGGGCTCTCGTGCCGCGAACGCGGCAAGCTCGTCCGCGAGATAGAGCCAGACCACCGCGCGATACCGGTTCAGATAGAAGGTGACCGGTGAGACGCAGCCCGCACGGGCCAGCCGGGTGAACCGTGCCGGAGCGATGTCCAGCAGGGCCGCTCCTTGCGCCGTGCCGACGGTGCGCACCCGCTCCGCCACGGCATCGGGGAAGCCCGGCTGCTCCCGCAGGCGCGCGATCTCCTTCTCCTGCACTCGTGGCCGCCCGCCGCCCGGTGCGCCGACGACGACGATCAGCCCCAGGTGCACCGCCAGCTCGAACTCCGCACGCCGGATGCCCAGTTCCTGCGAGGCGCGCCCGGCGGCGACCGTCGCCGCCGGGGCGGAGGACGAGGTGGGCCCGCCCTCTCCCTCCGCCTCCGCACTCGCGTCCCGGGCATGAGCCCCGGCTCGCGCGCTCGTGCTCTGACTCTCGGCGTCCTGGGTACGGGCGTGCGCTCGGAGCACTTCCTTGACCGCCATGACTGTCCTCCCCCGTCGACTCGAATACTCTCCGTAATCACGGTAGCCCGAGGGAGTCATCACCCGTCACCCCTGTGGATAACTCTCCACCGGCGACAAAACGTCCAGGTCAGAGGGGTCCGATGTCTTCGGGCCCGCCCTGCCGAACGGAGACTCCGAGGTGTTCGCCGACCCGGTTGACGAGCAGGGTCATCTCGTACGCGACCTGGCCGACGTCGGCTTCCGCCGCGGTCAGCACGCACAGGCAGCTGCCGTCGCCCGCGGCCGTCACGAAGAGCAGCGCATCGTCGAACTCGACCATCGTCTGGCGGGCCCGGCCCGCCCGGAAGTGGCGCCCCGACCCGCGCGCCAGGCTCTGCAGCCCGGACGAGACCGCCGCCAGGTGCTCCGCGTCCTCGCGTGCGAGCCCGGTGCTGGCCCCGGTGACCAGCCCGTCGTTCGACAGCACCAAGGCGTGCCGTATGAATTGCACTCTGCTGGTGAGATCGTCAAGGAGCCAGTCAAGTCCCCGGTCAAGCGGCATGTGCTCGTCCTCCCCGTACCCTCGTTCCCCGTACCCCCGCTACGCGCGTAAGCCTTGCGCAACGGTCCCGTGGGGGCAAGCGCCCCTCACCGCCCGGGGTGCCGCTTCGCGCCATGCGGAGTTCGGGCTCAGGATGGGCCCATGGCACACCACATGACCGATGAAGAATGGCGGGCCTTCCTCTCCGAGGGCACCCGCACGGCGAAGGTCTCGACGGTGCGGGCCGATGGCAGTCCGCACATCGCACCCGTCTGGTTCCTTCTCGACGGCGACTCGGTGGTCTTCAACACCGGCAAGGAGAGCGTGAAGGGGCGCAACCTCTCACGTGACGGGCGGGTCGCCCTGTGCGTCGACGACGACCGGCCCCCGTACGCGTTCGCGGTGGTACAGGGGCATGCGGAGCTGAGCGAGGACCACGAGGAGCTTCTGCTCTGGGCGACTCGGATCGCCGGCCGTTACGTGGCGGCCGACGCCGCCGAGGAGTTCGGCCGACGCAACGGGGTACCCGGCGAACTGGTCGTGCGGGTGCGGATCGACAAGGTGGTCGCGATGGCCGACATGGCCGACTGACGGAGGGATCCCGGACGCCGTGGCGTCAGCCGACGGAAGCGAGGAGCCGGGCGGTGTGCATGCGCCCGGCGTACTCGACCGTCCGGATCAGGACTTCTTTTCCGGAGGCCCGGTCGCGGGCGTCGCACAGGACGACCGGCGTGCCCCGATCGAGGTCGAGCGCCTGCGCGACGTCGTGCTCCGTATGGTCAGGAGCGCCGGGGAAGCGGTTCACGGCGACGACGAACGGAATCCGCCTGCGCTCGAAGTAGTCGACGGCGGCGAAGCAGTCCTCCAGGCGCCGGGTGTCGGCGAGCACGACGGCAGCGAGGGCGCCTTCGCACAGCTCGTCCCAAAGGAAGCGGAAGCGGTCCTGGCCCGGCGTGCCGAACAGGTAGAGCGACAGGCCGGAGTGGACGGTGATACGGCCGAAATCCATCGCTACGGTCGTGGTCGCCTTCCGCTCCACCTCACCGGTGTCGTCCCGGGGCCGCCCGCTCTCGCTCAGCGTCTCCTCCGAGTACAGCGGGCGGATCTCGCTGACCGAGCCGACCAGGGTTGACTTCCCGGCCCCGAATCCGCCCGCCACAATGATCTTCAGGGTGAGCGCGATGTCCTCTCCGATCATGCTCCTGCCGACGTCCCCGGAGGTGCGGGGGGCGGTGCGGGGGTTCTCGTCGCTGTCGATGGAATCGGAGGGCATGCGTCCCTTCTCTCTTCAGGAGTCGGACCGTGCTTCAGGAATCGGGTCGGGCCGACAGCATGGCAATTGGTGGGCTTCGTTCGAGTGGGTTGATCGTTCTTGACCGATGCGGCTCGCCTCGGTCACTCCTCTTGCCGTATCCCGACCTCATCGCGTCTCTCTACAGACAAGCCGGAGACGGGACGGAGGCGGGACTCATGCGGGACGGACACCCCGTGCGAGCCTCGGGCCCTCCCGGCAGGGCCCCTACACTGGTCTTTTCGGCCGTCCGGAACGAGCAGCGGTGCCGGGTCCGCGCAGACGGCCCGGGGACGAGGAGATGCGAGCGTGTCGACAGGTTCCGGCGGCGGTTTCCAGGATCCGCCCGCGGAGGTGCTGGCGGAGGCCGCGGCGGCGTTCGGGCTCCTGGCGACACCGGCACGGCTGCACATCGTGTGGGCACTGGCCCAGGGCGAGAGCGACGTGACCGGGCTCGCCGAGCGGGTGGGCGGGACCCTTCCCTCGGTCAGTCAGCATCTGACGAAACTGAAGCTGGCGGGCCTCGTCCGGTCGCGCCGTGAAGGCCGGCGACAGGTCTATCTGGTCGACGATCCCGATGTGGTGACGGTCGTCCGGCTCATGGTCGGCCAGCTTGCCGAACGCGCCGGGCACCCCTCCCGGGAGCCCGTCCGCCTGCGTGAGCTCGGTGCCTGAGAGCAGTCCAGCCGCGGGCCCCGGACACGTCGCCGTCGGCACGCCGGCCTCCGTCACACCGTTCCCCGGCACCGTGCCCACCGCTCTGCAGACGCTGCGCGCCCTCGACAGCGGGCCGCGCGGCCTGCTGGAGACGGAGGCCGAGATCCGGCTCGGCCGGACAGGCGAGAACGTACTGCCCGACCGGCGGCCCGCGCCCTGGCCCCGGCGCTTCCTGCGCAGCTTGCGGGACCCCTTCACCACCGTGCTTCTCTGCCTGGGCCTGGTGTCGGCCCTCGTCACCGCCTGGGGCACGGCCTGCGTCATCCTGGCCCTGGTCGCGGTGAGCTGTCTGCTGCGTTCGGCCGAGGAGCACCGTGCCGACCGGTCGTCCGCTGCGCTCCGCGAACTGGTGGCGACCACGGCGACCGTGGTGCGTCGCGCCTCGGCCGACTCCCCTCCCCTGGAACGGGAGGTTCCGGTCGCCGACCTGGTGCCGGGGGACGTGATCCGGCTGCGGCCGGGCGATCTCGTACCCGCCGATGTGCAGCTGCTGCGCACCGACGGCCTCACCGTGCATCAGTCGGCCCTGACCGGGGAGTCGGCGCCGGTGGTCAAGCAGACCCTCGACGTCCCCGACCCCGCGCTGTCCGATGCCGGGCCGTTCGCACAGCCGCAGTGGTGTTTCCAGGGCAGCAGTGTCACCTCCGGCAGCGGTACGGCGGTGATCGTGGCCACCGGTGGGGGGACCCGGTTTGCCGCAGCCCATGACGACCGGGCCGGGCAGCGGGGCGCCAGCGCCTTCGACCGTTCGGTCCAGGGGATCTCCTGGACCCTCATCCGTTTCATGCTCCTGACCCCGCCCCTGGTGCTGATGGTCAATGCGGCGCTGCGCGGCCGGGGCCTGGAGACGTTGCCCTTCGCCGTGGCCGTCGCGGTGGGGCTCACCCCGGAGATGCTGCCGGTCATCGTCACGACGACACTCGCGCGGGGCGCGGCCCGGCTGTCTCGTACCAGCGGAGTGATCGTCAAACGGCTCCCGGCCCTGCACGACCTGGGAGCGGTCGATGTGCTGTGCCTGGACAAGACCGGCACGTTGACCGAGGACCGGCCGGTCGTCGCAGCGGCGACCGACGGTATGGACCGGCCCGATCCCGACGTACTGCGGTGGGCTGCGGTCAACGCGCTGTGGACGCTCCAGCTGGCGGAACTGCCCACCCCCGACGCACTCGACGAAGCGGTTCTGGACGCCGCCGACGCACTCGACGAAACGGCTGTGTACGCGTCCGACGCGCTCGACGAAGGGACGCTGGACGCGTCCGGCACGTACGGTCCGCCCGCTGCCGGGAAGGTGGATCCGGACGCGTACGAGGGCGTCGCGGTGCTGCCCTTCGATCCGGTGCGCCGCATCGCGACCGCTGTGGTCAGGCGGCCAGGCCGGCTCGGCGTCCACACCCTGGTCGCCAAGGGTGCCGTCGAGGCCGTGCTCGACCGGTGTGCCATGGACCGGGACGAACGCGACCGGCTGCTCGCCCTGGCGGGCCGTAAGGCCGGATCCGGACTGCGCCTGCTGGCCGTGGCCTGCGCCGACCGGGCGGCCCGGGCGGGCGCGTACACCCCTGCGGACGAGCGGGGCCTGACCTTCCTGGGGCTGGTGGCGCTGCGGGACGTTCCGGCCCCGAGCGCCGCCGACGCGCTCGGGGTGCTCGCGCGGCGGGGGGTGAGCGTCAAGGTGCTCACCGGTGATCACCCGGGCACGGCGGCCCGGGTCTGCGCGGACCTCGGTCTGCGCCCGGAGGGCCGCCCCGGCCCCGACGATGTGGTGACGGCCGAGCTGCTGGACAGCCTGTCGGACGCGGAACTGGTCAGGGTGGCGGACCGGGCCACGGTGTTCGCGCGCTGCACCCCTGAGCACAAGGCCCGGATCGTCTCGGCCCTGCGCGCCGGCGGTCACACGACCGGCTTTCTCGGCGACGGAGTCAACGACCTGCCCGCCCTGCACGCCGCCGACGTAGGCATCTGCCCCCGCAACGCCGTGGACGTGGCCCGGGAGGCGGCCGATGTCGTCCTGGCGGAGAAGGACCTCACCGCGATCGACCGTGCGGTGCTGGCGGGGCGGCGCAGCAGCGGGAACATCGCCACCTACCTGCGGATCACTCTTTCGTCGAACCTCGGCAATGTCATCGCGATGCTGACGGCCGGGCTGATGCTGCCTTTCCTTCCGATGCTCCCGGCGCAGGTGCTGGTGCAGAACCTCTGCTTCGACGCGGCACAGCTGGCGTTCGCGTTCGACCGACCGGCGGCGTCGGCCCTGCGCCGCCCCACTGCGCTGCGGCCGCGCGACTTCCTGCGCTTCATCACGGGTTTCGGCCTGCTCAACGCGGCCGCCGACCTGGCCACCTTCGGGGTGCTCGCGCTCGCCCTGCACAACGCGTCGGGGAACGGCGGCGAGGACGCGTTCCACGCCGGGTGGTTCACGGAGAACCTGCTCACCCAGGCCCTCGTGATGATCCTGCTGCGGACCGGCCGCAGTACGGCCGAACGTCGGGCGGGTGGGCCTCTGCGGGCCGCCGCGGCGGGTCTCGCCGCGGTCGGCGTCGCCCTCCCCCTCACCCCGCTCGGGCCGTTGCTCGGTATGAGCGCCCTGCCGCCGCTCTACTACCTGTTGCTCGGCTCGGTCCTGGGGCTGTACGCGGTCGGACTCACGGCCGCCCGTCGCCGCTACGAGCGCCGCCACCTGCCAGGAGCCGCACCGGACCCGCACGGGAAGGAAAGCGGGGAGGCAAGGAAGAGGCCGTCGGGGAGTTGAGGGGCGGCCGTTCCGGCCGCATGCGTTAGTTGTACAGTTGCGCAACGCGGCAACTGTTGTCGCGTGCGGAGAGAAAGGCGGGACCAGAATGCTGCGCAACGGCCTGGAACCGTGGCACCTGGTGATCCTGGCGGTCATCGTGATCGTCGTCTTCGGCTCGAAGAAGCTGCCGGACACAGCCCGCGCGCTGGGCAAGTCCATGCGCATCCTCAAGAGCGAGGCCAAGGCGATGAAGGACGAGAACGCTCACTGACGCTCACCGGCACTCCCGGGCCGGGCGACGACCGGACCGAGCGATGACCGGGCCGGCCGACTACCGGACCCTCTCGGCCGCCGCTCATTTCATGGCTTGCGCAATCCGGGAACCCGAAGTGTCACGCCGAGCGTTTGTACAGATAGCGGCGACAAGAGTGAGAGCAGAACGGCACCGGACACCGGACCCGGACGCGGTGACGCCGCAGGGTTCCGGATCGCCGGTGCGGACCGACGGAACACTGGAGGAAGTTCATGGGTGTGACCCTTGCCAAGGGCGGCAATGTCTCCCTGTCGAAGGAAGCCCCCGGCCTGACCGCCGTGACGGTCGGACTCGGCTGGGACGTACGGACCACGACCGGGGCCGATCACGACCTGGATGCCAGTGCACTGCTGTGTTCCGCGGCGGGCAAGGTCGTCTCCGACGGCCATTTCGTCTTCTACAACAACCTGACCAGCCCCGACGGTTCCGTCCGCCACACCGGTGACAACCTGACGGGTGAGGGCGAGGGCGACGACGAGTCGGTCGAGGTCGACCTGTCGTCGGTCCCCGCCGAGGTCGCGAAGATCGTGTTCCCCGTCTCGATCCATGACGCCCAGAGCCGTGGTCAGAGCTTCGGTCAGGTACGCAACGCGTTCATCCGCGTGGTGAACCGGGCAGGCGGCGCAGAGCTCGCCCGTTACGACCTGAGCGAGGACGCCTCCACCGAGACCGCGATGGTCTTCGGCGAGCTGTATCGGCACGGCGCCGAGTGGAAGTTCCGGGCGGTCGGTCAGGGGTACGCCTCCGGCCTGGCGGGCATCGCCTCGGACTACGGCGTCAACGTCTGACCGGGCAGGCCGGGTTGCGGGGCGCGCAGCCCCCGCCCCTCGCACACCCCCGACCGTTGCGCGAGCATGTCCTCATGACCGACGACCACACCCATGTCCTGGACTTCTTCACCTCGCGTGCGGCCGACTGGGACAGCCGGTTCCCCGACGACGGCCCCGCCTACGCGGCGGCGGCCCGCCTGCTCGGGCTCCGTCCCGGCGATGCCGTGCTCGACGCGGGCTGCGGCACGGGGCGCGCGCTGCCGGCGCTTCGGGCGGTGGTCGGGAGCGAGGGCACGGTGCTGGGAGCCGACCTCACCCCGGCCATGCTGGAGGCGGCGGCACGGGCGGGGCGCGGAGACAGCGGGACGCTCGTCCGTGCCGATGTCGCTCGGCTGCCACTGCGCGACGGAGCCCTGGACGCGGTGTTCGGAGCCGGGCTGATCTCGCATCTGGCCCGGCCCGAGGCCGACGTGGCGGAACTCGCGCGTGTGGTCCGGCCGGGCGGGGTCCTCGCGCTGTTCCACCCGATCGGCCGGGCCGCCCTCGCCGCGCGCCAGGGGCGCACCGTCACCGACGACGACCTGCGGGCCGAGCCCAGGCTGCGCGAGCTGCTGGCCTGTGCGGGATGGCGGCTGGAGTCCTACGCCGATGAGGACGACCGCTTCTTCGCCCTCGCCGCCCGGCAGGCCTGAGGCCGCAGGCCCCGAGCCCGGCAGTCCGCGTCGCCCGGCCCCGCGGCATGCCGGCCGGGGTGGTCGCGTCACTCGGCGGGCGTCTGCGACGGCCGACGGCCGGGAACCGGGCAGCCGCGGACGCCCGGCGTGGGGAACGTGCCGAGCCCCGCGATCTCGTACCCGTCCGGATATCCCTTGATCTCGGGATTCTGGCGCGCGTAGTGGGGTGTCCGCCGGGGCGGCAGGAGCCGTACGGCACAGGCCCGGAGCCGGAGCGCCCCCCGGGTCAGTCCGCGGGCCACCGGCCCCGGACGGCGGTAGCGGAACGCCCTGAGCAAGGAGTCGTCCAGGAGCGCGAGGCTGGCGCCCCGCACCACCAGAGCGAGGGGTGCCGGATACCAGGACCCCATCAGCGCCAAGGTGGCGTCGGAGACCCGGCGGGCTCCTTCGTCCCAGCCGAAATGCTCGTGCTCGTAGGCGTCGAGGGTGCGCTCGAAGTCCTCGTAGGCCCCCGGGAGTCCCTTGATTCCCATCCGCGCGCCGAGCGTGCGGTAGTAGGCGGCGAAGGCGGCCAGCTCGTGGCAGCAGAGGCGTCGCCAGCCGAAACTGTCCAGCCAGCGCTTCGGGGTGACGACGAACGTGCACAGGACGTAGCGCATGTCGTCGTTGCTGATGTCGTAGCTGCGGTGCATCTGGTTGATCCGGCGGACGGCGGTACGGCCTTCGTCGGTGTCGAAGCCGTGCTCCACCACCGTGTCGAGCAGCAGGGCGGTGTCGTCGTAGCGCTTCTGCGAGCGCTCCGTCAACTCCGCTGTCTCGTCTAGGAGTCGGCCGATGCTGGGCACGGCATAGGTACGGTAGAGGGCCAGTTCGAGGGCGCGGGTGATGTCCCAGGGGAACTCGCAGGTGACGGTGAGACGGTAGATCTCCAGGAAGTCCCGCTCGGGGTCCAGTCGCTGAATCTCTTTCAGCCGGTCGTACCGCTTCGCCATGCTGGACCCCCTCGTTCGGCCGGACATCCAACTTTACGCGGGGCCCCCGCGCGCCCTGCCCTTCGGCTTCCCTCCCACTCCGACGGGGGCGGCGCGGCTCCGGCTCGTCGGTGCTCGTCAGGGCCTCGACGAGGGAGTTACCGAGTAGTTAGGGTGCGCCGACGGACCAAGGGGCGCAGGACCGAGCGATGGGCGGGCGGACGATGAGCGATGGGGAGGACACCGTGGGCGGTGCGGATGATGCGGTCGCCGACGACGCGCTGCTGGTGCTCACCGCGATGCTGCTGACGCCCGCGCGGTTCCCCGGTGTGCTGGGGGACGACTATGTGGCCGCGTGCGGCGCGCTCGCGCTCGAACCGTACGAGGAGGGCTACGGGCTCATCCTCGGGCAGGACGGCGAGGGTGCCCGGTGGACGGTGGTCGTCGAGGACGCCTCCCAGGTGGCCGTCGCCATCGCCGCGTGGGACTGCGGCATGGAGCACGACCTCTCCCCCGACGAGCGCTCGATGGTGTGCGCCCTGCCGGGCTGGCCGATGGATCTGGCCGTCTCGGCGCCCGGCGTCCCGGATCCGCACGATCCGGTTACGGACGGGGAGGGCCCCGCACCACTCACCCCTGCGGACTCGGAGGCCTGGGGTCCGGCGCAGCGACGGCTCGGCGCGGACGAGATCGCCGCACAGTGGTCGGCCTGGCGCGAGCAGATCGACGACACACAGTTTCCTCGGCCGTCGGGCTCCGATGGAAGGCCGGGGAGTGACGCCGTGAGTGAGCCGGAGAACGCCCCCTCCCGATCCCCCGGGCACCCCGCTGTACGCCGGGCCCTGTCGGAGGCGACCGCCTATACGAAGGCTCCGCCGCCGCCCGGGCGAATCCGTTCCTCGTACGCCTCGGCCGACGCACGCACTCTGCGCGTCGACGGCCCCGGCTGGTCGATGGTGGCTCGGACCGATGACATCGCCTTGTTCCTGCTGGACGAGGAGCCGGGCACGGTCATTCCCATCGGCCGTGGAGACGCACTGCCCGACCTGCTCACGGCCCTGGACGGGCTGGCCGCCCAGGGCGTGTGACGCCCTCGCTCAGCGTCCGATTTCCTTGCGGTTGATCCTGCGGAGCCTGCGCCGCTGGGACGGGTCCAGCAGCAGATAGCCCGCCACGGGAACCCCGATCACGATCAGCAGCGCCCACCAGAATCCGATCAGGGGCCACAGGATGGCTGCCGCGAGAACTCCCCCGATAGCGACCTTCGCACCATTCGACATGGTTCACGCCTCCTTCGCGGCCGGCGCCGCTCCTGTTGTGTGAACGCGTCCGCGCGCCCTTGCGTTCCCCGTGTTCCCCGGTGGCCGCCCTACCGCAGCGGCGCACCGACATCGTGCATGTGCGACAGCGCCTGCCGGTAGGACTCGATCAGTCCGGTCTCCGCGTACGGCATGCCGATGCCGGCGCAGTGCGACCTGACCAGGGGCTGAGCCAGACGCAGGTTGGGGCGGGGCATGCTCGGGAAGAGGTGGTGCTCGATCTGGTAATTGAGCCCGCCGAGGAACCAGTCGGTCAGGACGGCGCCGCGTACGTTGCGCGAGGTCAGGACCTGCCGCTGGAGGTGGCCCCAGCGCTCGCCGTCGGGGTCGGGCATCTCCATCCCCTTGTGGTTCGGGGCGAAGGCCAAGCCCAGGTGGAGGCCGAACAGCGCGTGCAGCACCAGGGCGAAGACGATCGCCTTGCCCGGGGACAGTGTGCTGAGCAGCAGGGTCGCGTAGAGGGCGACGTGCGCGGTCAGCAGCAGCGCCGAGACGGCCCGCTCCCGAAGGGGCTGACGGCGCAGGAACTGGAATCCGTAGATCTTCAGCGCGATACCTTCGAGCAACAGCATCGGGAAGAACAGCCGAGCCTGGTTCCTGGTCAGCCAGCGGGCGAATCCCTCCCGCTGCGCCGCCTGCTTCTGGGTCCAGACGAGGGCGCCGACACCGACATCGGGATCCTTGTCGATGTGGTTGGGGTTGGCGTGGTGGCGTACGTGCTTGTCGTTCCACCACGCCTCGTTCATGCCGAGGAGCAGATTGGCGTGCACGAGACCGATCAGCCTGCTCGTCCCGCGGTCGCCGGTTATCTGCGCATGGCCCGCGTCATGGGCGACGAAGGCCGTACGGGTCCACAGGACTGCCAGCGGCAAGGCGAGGAACAGGCTCCACCAGGTGTCGCCCAACAGGACGAAGCCGGTGATCACCGCGCCCAGGGCCGCCAGGTTGGCGGCGATCCCGAGCACGTACCGGTCCGTACGGCGCTCCAGCAGGCCTTGGTCCCTCACCACGCGCAGCAGCGGCGCGAAGTCGCTGCCGACCCCTGCCCGGCGGGCGTCGACCGGGCGGTCCGGACTGTCTTCGTCGGCGGGATCCGCAACAGTGGCTGTCGCCTGGGGCATGACATCTCCGGTCTCTGGAACCTATGCGCTGACCTCATCGAACGTACGGACCGGGGGCCGGTGGGAGCCATGGCGCCACCACCCTGATCCCCCTGGGGCAGACCCCCGTGTCCGATGGTGGGGCTGACTGCACCATCGACAGCCAAGCCGACGAAGGAGTGACGCATGCCACACGGCGATACGGCCTGTCGCCGATCGAAAAGGAGTACCCTCGGCGACTCCGCCCGCTAGTCAAATTTGAGGAATCAGACATCTCTGTGCACAGGCACCCTGCGGCAACACCCTCCGAGATCGCCGAACTGTCCCGCTGCTCCGCGGTCTTCGTCCCCGCGGATCCGGCGCGTACCGGCAGGGTCGCGTTCTGGAGTCCGGACGGTAGCACCCCCTACGACAGTCCCGGGACCGTGTCGGAGCTGACCGTGGTCGGAGCCGACCTGCGGCCCCGTACGGTGTCGGCGCTGTTCCTCCCCGCGCGGAACGCCCTGCCGGTGCTGACCCGGGCACGCGCCGCCGCGCAGGCCTCGCCCGCCACCGCCTTCTGGGGCGCCGCCGCGCTCCTCGCTCTCCAGCTCGTCGCCCGCGGTCTGTTGCTGCCGGGGCTGAGCACCGCCGACCACGACGCCTGGCGGATCGGACCGTTGAGCGCCGAGGACCTCGAGCGGATCCGGGAGCTGGCGGCGTCGATGCCGCCGACCGCGCATGCGACTCCCGTTCCGGACGGGAGGGCCGGGGAGCCGTTGCTGCCCGAACCGGAGCGCCTGCTGCGTGCGTTCCTCGATGCCGTGGCCGACGCGATGCCCCGCACCCCGGCCGCCGGGTTCGTCGCCGCCGGCCCCGCGTTCACCGCCCAGCAGCCCCGGCACCTGCCCGAGGCGCGGTCCTGGGCGGCCGGTGTGGCGGCAGGTCACGACGCCGGCGTACGGCTTTCGTTGCGTATCGAGGTCACGGGCGTGAACCCGCGGCCGAGCGGCACGGGAGCGGACCGCGAAGCCACCCCGCCATCGGAGGGGCCGGGATCCGGTACGTGGGCGGAAAGGCCGGGGCCCGGTGCGGACGTGGCCGCGCCGTCGTTCCGTGCCGTGCTGCAGATCCACAGTGTCGGCGACCCCTCCCTGGTCGCCGATGCGGCCGAGGTGTGGGCGGGCGGCTCGCGGACCGCCGCCGCGTTCGGGCCGCGGGCCCGGATGGATGCCCTCCTCACCCTGCGGCGGGCCGCCCGCGCCTGGCCCCCGCTGGCGCCGTTGCTCTCCGCCGCGGTGCCGGACGCGGTGGAACCGGCCGACGAGGAGATCGCCGAGCTGCTGGGGTCCGCCTCGCGTGCCCTGGCCGCCGCCGGCGTGCAGGTGCACTGGCCCAAGGAACTGGTCAGGAAGCTCACTGCGCGCGCCGTGATCGGCCCGGACGACGGGGATGCCGCGGACCGGGAGGGAGACGGGCAGGGAGCCGGGCCAGGGGAGCGTACCGCTGCGGACGCGCCCTCGTTCCTCTCCGCCGACGCCCTGTTGTCGTTCGACTGGCGGTTCGCTCTGGGCGACCAGAAGCTGACCCGCGAGGAGTTGGACCGGCTGGCCGAGTCCAGCAGGCCCATCGTGCGACTGCGCGACCAGTGGGTGCTCATCGACCCCGAGGAGGCGCGCCGGGCCCGGGAGACCCAGGACCGCAAGGTCACCCCGATCGACGCTCTCGGCGCGGTGCTGACCGGCTCCACGGAGGTGAACGGCCGTCGCGTCGAGGTGGCGGCGACCGGCTGGCTCCAGCGGTTGCGGGACCGGTTGGCAGATCCGGAGTCCGCCGCCCAGCAGTCGATCGGGCAGCCCGAGCCGCTCACCGCGACCCTGCGCGACTACCAGGTGCGCGGTCTGAACTGGCTGAACACCATGACCTCGCTCGGCCTCGGGGCCTGCCTCGCCGACGACATGGGCCTCGGCAAGACGATCACGCTCATCGCCCTGCACCTGCACCGGCAGAGCGACCGGGACGCGGCGGGCCCGACGCTGGTGGTGTGCCCGACGTCGTTGATGGGCAACTGGCAGCGGGAGATCGAGCGGTTCGCGCCGGGCACCCCCGTCCGCCGCTTCCACGGTGCGTCGCGTTCTCTGGAAGGCCTGGTGCAGGGCGAGTTCGTGCTGACGACGTACGGCACGATGCGCCTCGACGCGCCCAGGCTCGCCGCAGTGTCCTGGGGCATGGTCGTCATCGACGAGGCGCAGCACGTGAAGAACCCGCACTCGGCGACGGCCAAGCAGTTGCGGACGATCGGCGCCCGGGCCCGCGTCGCGCTCACCGGCACCCCCGTGGAGAACAATCTCTCCGAGCTGTGGGCGATCCTGGACTGGACGACGCCCGGTCTGCTCGGCCGGCTCGGCACCTTCCGTACGCGGTACGCCGCCGCGGTCGAGGGCGGCAACGATCCGGGCGCCGCGGAGCGACTCGCCGCACTGGTGCGGCCGTTCCTGCTGCGCCGGCGCAAGTCCGACCCGGGAATCGCGCCCGAGCTGCCGCCGAAGACCGAGACCGACCGGGCCGTGTCGCTGACGCCGGAACAGACCGGCCTGTACGAGGCGGTGGTCCGCGAGACCCTGGCGGAGATCTCCGCCGCAGACGGCTTCGAGCGGCGGGGGCTCGTGATGAAGCTGCTGACCGCGCTGAAGCAGATCTGCAATCACCCGGCGCAGTACCTCAAGGAGGAGCAGCCGCGGATCGCGGACCGGTCGGGGAAGGTCGAGCTGCTGGACGAGCTCCTGGACACGATCCTGGCCGAGCGGGGTTCGGTGCTGGTCTTCACGCAGTACGTGCGGATGGCCCGGCTGTTGGAGGAACACCTGGCCGCACGCGGGGTGCCCACGCAGTTCCTGCACGGGGGTACGCCGGTGGCCCGGCGCGAGGAGATGGTGGCCCGCTTCCAGACGGGCGAGGCGCCGGTGTTCCTGCTGTCCCTCAAGGCGGCGGGTACCGGGCTCAACCTCACCCGCGCCGGTCATGTCGTCCACTTCGACCGCTGGTGGAATCCGGCGGTCGAGGCGCAGGCGACGGACCGGGCGTACCGGATCGGCCAGACGCAGCCGGTACAGGTGCACCGGCTGATCGCCGAGGGCACGATCGAGGACCGGATCGCCGAGATGCTCGCCCGCAAGCAGGGCCTCGCGGACGCGGTGCTCGGCTCCGGCGAGCAGTCACTGACCGAACTGACCGATGCGGAACTGGCCGACCTGGTCGAGCTGCGAGGGGGCGCACGATGAGCGACGACGACGAATTCGGCCTCGACTCCGACTTCGAGGACGAGGACAGGGACGACCACGGATACGGGGCGGGCGACGCGGACGCCTCGGACGGGGGCGACGACGGTGGTGCCTCGGAGGACGGCCGGCGCGGTCCGGAGCGTACGTTCGCGGCGTTTCCCCCGGCGCAGGGCCGGGGTTTCGCCACGTCCTGGTGGGGCCGGGCGTGGCTCAAGGCGCTGGAGGACACGGCGCTCGACGGCCAACAGCTCAAGCAGGGGCGGCGGCTGGCCCGGGAGGGCAGGGTCGGGGCGGTCTCCGTACGGCCGGGGCGGATCACGGCCGTGGTGCGGGACCGGGACGGGACGGCCCACCGCAGCGATGTCCTGCTGCAACAGCTCGGGGCGGGCGCCTGGGACCGGTTCCTGGACATGGCCGTGGACCGGGTGGGGCACATCGCGGCGCTGCTGGACCGGGAGATGCCGCCGCACCTGGTGGAGGACGCGGCAAGCGCCGGGGTCGAGCTGCTGCCCGGCATCGGCGATCTGGAGCCGGAGTGCACCTGCGGGACCTGGGACCACTGCCCGCACTCGGGTGCTCTCTGCTATCAGGTGGCGCGCTTGCTGGACGAGGACCCGTTCGTCCTGCTGCTGATGCGGGGGCGCGACGAACGGCGGCTGTTGGACGAGCTCCAGGTGCGCAGCGCCGCCCGTGCGGTCCGGGCCGGCGACGGCGGGGCGTGGGAGCCCGCCGACGTGCCGGAGCAGGAGGTTCGCGGGGTCCCGGCCGGGGAAGCGTTCGCTGCGGCCGGGATCCTGCCGCCGCTCCCCGCTCCCCCAGCGGCCCCCGGCGACCCGGGGATCGGGCCGTCGTTGGACACGGAGACCGCGCCCGCGCCCGGGATCGACCCGGCGGCGCTGGAGGTGCTGGCGGCCGACAGTGCGGTACGGGCCTACCGGATGCTGCTGGACGCCCTGTCCCCGGGGCACGAAGGGCAACCGCTCCCGGTGGAGCTGACCCCGCAGCAGGACGCGGTGCGGCTGGCCGCGGACGCCCGGCCGGAGGCGCGGATCGGGGACAGGCTGGCCACGGGGTCCGGCCGCCCGCCCGCGGATCTGGACGCGGCGGTCCGCGCCTGGCGGTACGGCGGGGTCGCGGCACTCGCCGTGCTCGACGAGGAGTGGTCGCCGGACCCGGAGCAGCTGGGGCGGGCCCGCGCCCGGCTCGGCGAGGCATGGGAGGCGGGCGAGCGGCCGGCCCTGCGGGCGAGCGGGCGGGCCCGCTGGACCGTGGCGGGCGCCGACCTCCAGCTCCGGCTCGATCGGAACGAGCGGTGGTGGCCCTACCGCAAGGAGCGCGGACGGTGGGTGCCTGCCGGACCGGCCGACGACGACCCGGCGGGAGCACTGGCGGGGGCCTACGACCGGGCGGCGGACGCATCCGACATGACAGGCGCGGCGGTCTGAATCGGCCGAGGCAGGGGCCCGGGGCCAGGGGCTGAGGCGGTGCCCGGGCCAGGAGGCGGGGGACCTGGCGATTCCGTCGTTCCGCGGGGAAGCGGCGCTTACGGATGTGCGGGAGAAGCACACGCGTCCGGAGCGCGGCTGCCGGGAACCGGATGTCCGGCGGGATCGTCATCTGCATCGACGGGAGTGATCCACAAGCCCGGGGGACTCACCGCCTCAGCTCCGTGGTCCACCCGGACACCCGCCCCAGGGCCCGGCCCCAGCCCCAGGAGTGCTGTTGCACCGTAGAAAGATCATCCAGTGCGCCGCCGCGACGATGGCGACGGCTGTCCTGCCGTCGTCGGTCCGCGCCGTGGCGGCGCCGAAGGGGCCCACCGACTACGCGACAGCTCTCTGGGCTCCGGCCGCCCCCGCCAACTACACCGTCCCCTCCCGCCCTTCCGAGCGCCGGATCGACCGCGTCGTCATCCACGTCGCCCAACAGTTGTTCACGCCGACCGCGGGCATCTTTCGCACCCCCTCCAAGCAGGTGTCGGCCCACTACGTCGTGCGCTCCGGCGACGGCCATGTCGCCCAGTGCGTACGCGAGAGGGACATCGCCTGGCACGCGGGCAACTGGAGCTGGAACACCCGGAGCGTCGGCATCGAGCACGAAGGGTGGGTGGACCGCCCGGAGTTCTTCACGGACGTCATGTACCAGCGGTCCGCCAGGCTCACCGCGGACATCTGCGACCGTCACGGCATCCCCAAGGACCGGGAGCATATCGTCGGCCACCACGAGGTACCGGGCAGCGACCACACCGACCCGGGCGTCCACTGGGACTGGGAGCGCTACCTCCGGCTCGTCGGCGACGCCGCCTGAGCGCCCTCCCCCACCACCCGTGGTGATGACTCTCCGCAGCGAGGTTGTCGCGGAGGCCGACGGCGACGACGATGGGAGCGCACGACGGCCCTTGACGGGAGGGTGAGTTGACGGATCCCTGGGTGGCCCTGGCGGCGGACACCGATCCCGGCGAACGGAGCGGCGCGCTGCGCCGCGCCCACGACGTGTTCACCTCGGCGGGGCGGCTGGAGCGGCCGGTCCGAGCGGTGGTCGGCGCGTCCTGGCGACGCTCGGCGCGGGCGCGGGTGAGCCCGGACGACGCCCCAGCCGTGGAGCTCGGCCCGGACGAGCTGGGGCCCTACCGGGCGGCGCATCCCCTGGCCCGTGCGATGCCCGTGATCCGCGAGCTGATGGGCGCGTACGCGACGGACGGGGAACATCTGCTGGCCGTCTGCGACGCCCACGGCCGCCTCCTGTGGGTCGAGGGCCATGAGGCCGCGCGGCGGCGGGCCGGTCTGATGAACTTCGTGGAGGGCGCCCGTTGGGCCGAGTCCGTGGCAGGGACGAACGCGCCGGGAACGGCCATCGCGGTGGACCGCCCGGTCCAGGTCTTCGCGGCCGAGCACTTCCTGCGCCCGGTCCAGCAGTGGACCTGCGCGGCGGCGCCGTTGCACGATCCCCGAACGGGCCGGGTGCTGGGGGCCGTGGACATCACGGGCGGCGACCGGCTCGCCCATCCGCACAGCCTGGCCTTCGTCCAGGCGGTGGCCCGGGCCGCCGAGTCGCAGCTCGCGCTGCTGACACCGTCTCCCGCGTCCGACGTCGAGTCGGTGCGGCTGAGCGCGCTGGGCCGGGACGAGGCGCTGGTGGTGGCGCGCGGGCGTCGGCTGCGGCTCAGCCGGCGGCACAGCGAGATCCTCGTCGCCCTGGCCCGGCGGCCGGAGGGCCTGAGCGGAGACGAGCTGTTGGTCGAGCTGTACGAGGACGAGTCGGTGACCCCGGTGACGCTGCGGGCCGAGCTCTCCCGGCTCCGAAGGCTGCTGGGGCCCGACCTGCTGGACTCGCGCCCGTATCGGCTGGCCCTCCCGGTGGACGCCGATTTCGACACCGTGACGCGGCGGCTGGGTTCGGGCGCGGTGGCGGCGGCGCTGGACGCGTACACGGGCCCGCTGCTGCCGGGTTCCGGGGCCCCGGCGGTGGTACGCCTGCGGCGACGGATCGAGGAGCAGTTGCGGGCCGCGCTGATCGCCCGGGGTGATCCGGGGTTGCTCGCCGACTGGGCCTACAGCCCGTGGGGCGAGGAGGACCTGCCGGTGTGGCGCGCGCTGGCCGGGGCGGTCCCGGCGGACCAGCGGCCGGCGTTGCAGGCCCGGGTCCGGGGGCTCGACGCCGAGCAACGCGGCTAGGGGGATGGTCGGCCGGGTTGTTCCTGTGGTGGGGCGTCCGCCGGCCAGGGGGCGAGGGCCCGGTGTCGGGATCCGAGGGCCAGAGGGCTGAGGCGAGGGCCAGGGCCGGGGGCCAGAGCTCGTAGAGCGGCGGCCGGCCAGGGTGGCTCCCGGGCTCCCCTCCCCCGCGACGCCGTTGCAACGCGCTTGCAACGTCCCCGTACCTAACCTCGCGCCGAGGGCCGTCCAACGGCGGGCGGCACCGGATCCGGGAGGCCACAGAGATGACCCGTTACGCTGCGCCGGGCACCGAGGGCGCGATCGTCACGTACGCGTCCCGCTACGACCACTGGATCGGCGGCGCGTACGTCCCGCCGGCCCGGGGGCAGTACTTCGAGAACCCGAGCCCCGTCAACGGCCGGCCGTTCACCGAGATCGCGCGCGGCACCTCAGAGGACGTCGAACTGGCCCTGGACGCCGCCCATGCGGCGGCGCCGGGCTGGGGCACGACGTCCGCCGGAGACCGGGCGTCGGTGCTGAACAGGATCGCCGACCGGATGGAAGCCCACCTGGAGGAGCTGGCCGTCGCCGAGAGCTGGGAGAACGGCAAGCCCGTGCGGGAGACGCTGGCGGCCGACATCCCGCTCGCCATCGACCACTTCCGCTACTTCGCGGGGGCCCTGCGCGCCCAGGAGGGTTCGCTCAGCGAGATCGACGACGACACCGTCGCGTACCACTTCCACGAACCGCTGGGCGTGGTCGGGCAGATCATCCCGTGGAACTTCCCCATCCTGATGGCCACCTGGAAGCTCGCCCCGGCGCTCGCCGCGGGCAATGCGGTGGTTCTCAAGCCGGCCGAGCAGACGCCCGCCTCGATCCATTACTGGCTCGGCCTGGTGGCGGATCTGCTCCCGCCGGGCGTCGTCAACATCGTCAACGGCTTCGGAGCGGAGGCCGGCAAGCCCCTCGCTTCCAGCCCGCGGGTCGCGAAGATCGCCTTCACCGGTGAGACCACGACGGGGCGGCTGATCATGCAGTACGCCTCCGAGAACATCAAGCCGGTGACGTTGGAGCTGGGCGGCAAGTCGCCGAACATCTTCTTCGACGACGTGTCGCGCGCCGACGACGACTTCCTCGACAAGGCCCTGGAAGGGTTCACGATGTTCGCCCTCAACCAGGGCGAGGTGTGCACGTGTCCGTCACGCGCTCTCATTCAGCGAGGCCACTACGGCGCGTTCCTGGAGGCGGCCGTCGCCCGCACGGAACAGATCGTTCCGGGTCACCCGCTGGACACCGACACGATGATCGGCGCCCAGGCCTCGAACGACCAGCTGCAGAAGATCCTTTCGTACCTGGACATCGGCCAGCAGGAGGGTGCGAAGATCCTGACGGGCGGCCAGCGCATCGAGCACGGCGGCGAGCTGGAGGGCGGCTACTACGTCCAGCCGACGGTCTTCGAGGGCGACAATCGGATGCGGGTCTTCCAGGAGGAGATCTTCGGCCCGGTCGTGGCCGTGACGTCGTTCACCGACTTCGAGGACGCCATCCGCACGGCGAACGACACCCTGTACGGGCTCGGCGCCGGAGTCTGGACCCGCGACGTCAACACGGCCTACCGGGCGGGGCGCGGAATCAAGGCGGGCAGGGTCTGGACGAACTGCTACCACGCCTACCCGGCGCACGCCGCATTCGGCGGCTACAAGCAGTCGGGCATCGGCAGGGAGAACCACAAGATGATGCTGGAGCACTACCAGCAGACGAAGAACGTTCTAGTTTCATACAGTCCAAAGAAGCTTGGGTTCTTCTAGAGCCTGAAGTCGGTTGCCTGGAGGCTCCCTCACGCTCCAGGCAGTCCGACTCCGGAGGTCACTTTGGGTAAGCGAAAGGCTGCCTCATGTCGATGGTCGCCCTGCACGGGGACCGCCCCCGGACCAGCCACGGACCAGGCCCTTGTCCGGGGTTAGGCAGGCGACCGATTACCCGGCGGACTGTCAGTGGCTGCGCATAGTCTGCCGACATGCCCTCGAATACCGGTGAGCTCCGCCACGTCATGCTCGGCTCGATCTTCAAGCCCGAGGTTCCACTGGGGTCGGCCCGGGGCACCCCCATCACCTGCCACGCCTCGGCAACAGGCAAGGGCAAGCTCCACGGAAGCCCCGAGTGCCGCGCACTGAGGTCGGCCGCTTCTGTGAACCAGTTCGACCACGGTGCAGATCCGCGACGTCGTCGAGCGGCTCGTCGCCGCGGGCCAGTGGAAACCAGGTGATCCAGAGATCCTGGTCGTACTGGACGCCGGATACGACGCCCCGCGCATCGGGTTTCAGGCCGCGGACGGTGTGCTGGCCGGCTTGATGCCTGGGCGGTGTTCGGCGTTGATGCGCTGGGCTTCTTCGACCTGGTCTTCGAGGATGACGATGCGGCAGGCGGCCTCGATGGGGGTGCCGCCGTCGACGAGCTCTCGGGCGCGGGCGGCGATGCGGAGCTGGTAGCGGGAGTACCGGCGGTGGCCGCCGGGGCTGCGGAGCGGGGTGATGAGGCGGGCTTGGCCGATGGCGCGGAGGAACCCTTGGGTGGTGTTGAGCATTTCGGCGGCCCGGCCCATGGTGTAGGCGGGGTAGTCGTCGTCGTCGAGACGGCCGAACGAGTCGTCTGCTGTCATCTGTACCTTCCTGTGGAACACGCATTGGAGGGGCCCTGGTGCCAATGGCACCAGGGCCCCGAAGGAACTGCTACACCATCGGCCGGCTGTGAACAGCTGTGCCGGCCTTTCTTGTTCCGCATTCCCACCTGGGAGAGGTAGGGGGTTGCGGGGATCGCGGTTGCTTGACCGGAGACCACCTCACTCACGATGTCCTGCGGTACCCGGGCCCAAAAGTTCCGCCCGGGCGATCCTGATGGCGCTCAACTCCTCCGTTCTTACCCTCTGAATCGCTTGCCTGTACTGCTTCACTGCGTACTACTTGGGTGATGCATACTGCTCGGTGACCTGTGAAAGCGCCACTCCTCCGGCAGCCAGCCCCGTCGCCCGTGATGCAACTGCTCTGGCTTAGAACCCCACTGCCGAACCTCCCGGTGCGCGCGCCCACAGCCAGACGCCTTCACCGAGGTGCTGCTCTGGTACTGCTGCTGTGTGATGCCACTGCGTGTACTGCGGTACTTCCTTACGGCGGCCCCTGATCACTGCGGGCCACCCAGTCCGGGATCAGTTCCGTCACTGTCCTGCACCTGCTCTGGCTTCGGAACTCCACCACCGGACCGTCCAGCATCCTGCACTTACGGTCCTGCGTGTACTGCGGTGCTGCTCCCGGCAGTTCATCTCTGCCGGGCTCTGCTGTCCGCTGGGCTACGAGAGAAACCATAACCACACCGGCACCCAATGTCTACTTCAGCCACGATAGATTTATCGATGCCTGGTGGGCAGGTAGTCGACTCCTGCCGCTTAAGGAAGGCGAAACGGGGCAGATGTGGCACCTAGGCACGAACGGGCAACGACGAGCCGAGAAGACGGGTGAAGCCGATGAAGACAGTGCGCACCGATGCCACCGCCACCCGCCCCAGGACCACCGCTGACGCACGCGAGACCGCCCGACGCTTCCTCGAAACCCTCCAGCAGCCGACTGTCACCGCGGAGACGACCGAGACGTGCTCTTGGTCGTCTCCGAGCTCGTCGCCAATGCCCTGCGCCACGGCGGCGGCAACTACACCCTCCGCCTGATCGCCCACCCCGACCTCATCGAGGTGGCCGTCGACGACCCCAGCCCACAAGTACCGCACATGCGCACCCCCGACCTGACCGGCGCCACCGGCGGCTTCGGCTGGCGCATCGTCAACCACCTCACCCGCACCACCGCCGGAATCCACCGGCCCTCCGGCGGCAAAGCCGTCAGCGCCTCCTTCGCCCGAGAAAGGACCCGGCAGAACCTCCGTCAAAGCACACCATAGAGCTCGTAACACGATCATGATCGTTTCTTCTTGAGGCGTCCGAAGTAGATCAGGCTGCAGGCGAGAGAGACGAAGGCGTCGTGGAGCTCGGTGCGGCGTTCCCAGCGCACGGCGAGCCGCTTGAACTGGTGGAGCAGGGCGAAGGTCTGCTCGACGACGGAGCGAAGCTTGCCGACTCCCTGGATGTTCGGTGGTCCCTTGCGTGAGATGAGAGGCAGGATTCGTCGGTTTCGCAGCGCGTAGCGGTGGGCGTTGGAGTCGTAGCCTTGTCACCGAGCAGGGCATCGGGCCGGCGGCGAGGCCGTGCGGGCCGGCCCGCGACGGGCGGGATGCCGCCAACCAGGGCGAGGGTCTGGGTGACGTCGTTGACGTTGGCCGCGGTCGTGATGACCTTGAGCGAGGTGCCGCGACCGTCTCAGATCAGATGGTGCTTGCTGCCGGTCTTGCGCCGGTCGACCGGCGACGGACCCCGGTGTCAGCACCTCCCCTTTCGCGCGGATGTGAGGACCATCCACGCAGGCCCGCGACCAGTCGAGCTCGCCGGCCGCGTTCAGCTCGGCAAGGCCCCGGGGACCGCTCCGGCAACGGCGGCAACAACGGCTCGATCAACGCCCACAACTCATCGTCCACGATCCACGGTCGAGTACCCACACCATCACGAACGGCCGAATCATCACACCGGTAACGCCCAACCAGCCCACATCAACTGTCACGAGCTCTCAGGCCGGTTCTTCCGGGCCGTCACCCACGCGGCGAAGTCCTCGACGCCGCCGATGAGCGCCTCGAACCGGAAGGAGTGGAAGAGGTCGAAAGCGTGGTGGGCACCCGGTAGTTCGACGTACACGACCGGCGAGGTGGAGACCGATCCCAGAGCGGTGACAAGAGCCCTGGGGTTCTCCGTGTCCACCAGCTCGTCCAGGTCCCCGTGCGCGATGAGGAAGGGTGGTGCATCCGTCCTGACGAGGTTCACCGGCGAGGTCGCCGGGTCGCCGTCGAAGTACTCCGCGAGAAAGCCGTTGAGCACGACGGCGGCGGTCACGGAGGTGTCCGCCTCCTCGAACCCGGGCTGGTAGGCCGGATCATTGGGGGTGAGTGCTGCCTGAGCCGCCATGTGCCCACCCGCGGAGCTCCCCGCCACGAACACGGCCGCCGCAGGCGCAGCGCCGTACTCCGCTGCGTGTTCGCGCGCCCAGGAGATGACCTTCTTCGCGTCGATCAGATGCGCGGGATGCGGGAAGTCGGGGCGCAGCCGGTAATTCGCGCTGATACAGACCCAGCCCTGGCCGGCGAGCCGGTACAGCAGGGGCAGCGACTGAGTGCTCTTCCGGCCCTGGTCGTAGTGGCCACCATGGAAGTGGATCATTACGGAGCCGCCCTCGGGGCGTAAGCGGTGGTGGTAGACGTCGAGGAGGTTTCGACGGCCTGCGTCACCGTAGCTGAGGTTGCTCACCCGCTTGACGTCACGGCGGCGGCGAAAGACAGGCCTGAGCAGGATGCGTGCCAGCGGCGGCCGGCGGTGCTTCCCCGTCCCGACGCCGAGCGCGGCGTCCAAGGCGACACGAACCACGGACGCCGCCCGCACTCCGCGCAGGGTGACCACCACAAGCCCGGCAGCCGCGGCCCCTGCCACCCCGACGTTCACCCGGTCGGAGGTCGTGGTGATGTCGCCCTCGGAGAAGGCCAGTGCCGTCGAGGCCACCAACGCGTAGAGAGCGACGTGCGGAATCTCGTTGAAGACGAGGCCGAGCCGGTAGCTGAAGTAGAAGACCGGTTTCGGCCCGCGTATGCGAGCCAGACAGAACACCACGATCAGCACCGCCAACACCACGGTCACCAGATAGCCCACAGCCACCACATCACCCCGTTCGACACTCGACCTGACAAACCCCATCTGTGGTAGCACGGTTGGAGGGACGGGGGAGGGCGAAATGCTCGCTGCGGAGGTACACATGAGGTAGCTGCCCACCCAAACCGCAGGCGAGGCGCAACGGTGGGGGACAACGGTCCGATCAGCACCCAGAGCTCATCGTCCAGGGTCGAGTACCCACACCTTCAAACGGCCAGATCGACTCACCGGCGACGCCTCACCCGCACACTTCAGCAAGATCGTATTACGAGTTCATACGGCACGGACTGCCCCAACCCCTATCCACCCTGCCGGGCCCATCACCCGCCCTGGCGCTGCTCGGTCAGCGACCGCAGCTCGGTGCGCTTCGGCGGGCGCGTCCGGTCGGCCTGCTCTGCGTGGTGTACGACCCCGGCCAACGCAGACCACGTCTCACACCGCCCGCTCTCCTGGCCGAGGACCACCGCGGACTGCCCATCGTCGAGGCACTCAGTGAGCTTCTTCGAGTTGGCCACCGATCGGGTGATGGGCCGTGAAGCGCAACGAGCGAGGCCCCCGGGCTGTTGATCGAGATGTCTGACGTCTCCATCACGCTGCTCGGGGGCCTCGTTGGTCGTCCATCCTGCCGCACTCGACCTGCCGCATGCACTCGTGGAGTGGGTCACCATGCTGATCGTCACCCGTGAGGGCGACCGGCGCTGCAAGCTCCGTCCGTCCCAGCGCGCGAATATGGCACTGGTGTACCTGCGCGCACACACCACTTTCGCGAAGATCGCCGCCGGGTTCGGGATCAGCGAGTCCACCGCCCACGCCTACACCCGCGCGGTCGTCGACCTGCTCGCCGAACGAGCACCGGGCCTGCTGAAGACGCTGCGCGAGCACGAACCCGACTTCGTCCTGCTCGACGGCACCCTCGCCGAATGCGACAGGGTCGGCGACGGCCGGGCCGACTACTCCC
>NTHE01000067.1 GCA_002551355.1 Streptomyces sp. man185
GGGCCGAGCGACGCCGCCACCGCCGCGCGGCCCCGCCGGTCGCGGCGGTTTCCGCGGTTCACCCGGGACACCGCCCGGCCCGAGGGCGGCGGCCGGGCAGCGTCCGGCGACGCGCCCGCGCCGGCCCGGCAGTGGCCGCTGCTCACCGTGCTCGGCGCGGCGGGACTCGGGCTGCTGATCGTGGTCCTGGACCCGTTCGACCAGGCGTTCCGTATCGGCACCATCCTGATGGGCGGCGCGCTGATCACCGGTGCCGTGCTGCGCTGGGTGGTGCCCTCGGTCGGGATGCTCGCCGTACGGTCCCGCTTCACCGACCTGGTCACGTACGGGCTGATGGGCACACTGATCGTGCTGCTCGCGCTGGTCGCCCAGCCCGGTCCGTGGCTCGACGTCCCGATCCTGGAGGACGCGGTCCGCTTCACCATCCGCTAGCGGACGGCCCGTTCGGATCAGGGCCGCTCGGATCAGGCTCATGCCGCCGACCCGTGGTGCCCGACCCGTGGTGTCCGTCCCCACCCCCGAGGAGGGACGGACACCACGGCGGAACGGAGCCACCGGGCAAGAAGCCCCGGTACGCGGCGAGATGAGCTGCCTTGCCCCGTCCCGACTCCAGCGTCATGGACATGAAAGGCCGGAACAAGCGCTCACTGTGGCCTGTGGCACGGAAGTGACCATTCCGGCACGGTGTGATCGCCGCGCAACGATGGCAGACTGTCACGGCACACCGAGCGGCACGGAGCAGGCAGAGAGCAGTGGCCGGAACAGCGATCAGGGCGCGTGAAGATGCGCACCCCGTCCCGAATGCTCCCGTGCGCCCCCTCGTCAGGAACTGACACCCTGGCTTCGCGCATCCTCGTGGGTAGTCCAGCTGACGTCCGGAACGGACCGACGGCGGACGGGCCGGGGGAGGCGCGGGCCGGGGCCCGACCGCAGCGGGGTACAGCAAGCACGTCCGGGGGACATGAGGGGGGAAGGGAAACGCCATGCCTCGTTGGAAGGCACTGCCCGAAGAGCTCGACCCGCAGATCAGGGAGTTCGCCAGCCAGCTGCGCCGGCTCGTCGACCGCAGCGGACTGAACATCAACGCGGTGGCCGACCGCACGGGTTACAGCAAGACGTCCTGGGAGCGGTATCTCAACGGACGGCTGCTCGCCCCGCGCGGGGCCGTCGTGGCGCTCGCCGAGGTGACGGGCACCCCGCAGCACCACCTCACGACCATGTGGGAGCTGGCGGAGCGAGCCTGGAGCCGGGCCGAGATGCGCCACGACATGACGATGGAGGCCATCCGCATCACGCAGGCCCGTGCCGCGCTCGGCGAGCCGGGGACGACGGTCCCCGGCGCGCCGTCGGGCGGCGGGTCGGGCCGCTTCGCCGCCGGCGGTAGGAGCGGCGCGGCCGGTTCCGGGGCCAGGGTCCCCACCGCGGCGGGCCCGGCCGGTACGGACGCCCCGCCGCGCGACGCCTACGGCAAGGATCCCTTCGGCGAGGACGGCCAGGGCAACGGACCCCGCGGCGGCGGGGCTTACGGGCCCGGCGACGACGACACGCGCCAACTCATCGTCCCCACCCGGCGCGGCACCGCACCGCACCCCGCCCGCCCCCAGGACCTACCGCACGACGGCGGGCCGGACCAGGGCGGGCGGCGGCCGGAGTGGAACCCGGCGGCGAGCACCGGCAGTGCCTCCTCGGGTCCCGGTTCCTCCGGCCCCGGCCGGAACGCGGGCCGCACCGGATCGGGCAAGGCGCCCGGAGGCCGCCGCAAGGGCCCCATGCTCGCGGTCGGGGCCGTCGGCGCCCTGATCGTCGTGGTCGGCGCGGTGCTGCTCGCACCGGGCGGCGACGACGCGGCCAAGGCCACGCCGCCCCCGTCGGCGGCCCCCACCACGGCCGCTCCGGAGCTGCCCGTGGGCGTCGAGTGCAGCGGCGCGGACTGCGCCGGGCAGGACCCCGAGGCGATGGGCTGCGGCGGCGAGTTCGCCCGTACGGTGGCCACCGGCGTGGTCGGCGGGGGCAAGATCGAGGTGCGCTACAGCAAGGTCTGCTCCGCCGCCTGGGCCCGCCTGACCGAGGCAGAGATCGGCGACACCGTGCAGATCACCGCGGGCAAGGGCGCGCAGAGCGGCGAGGTCATGGGGGACACCGACGCGTACACCCCGATGGTCGCGGTGAAGAAGGCGGGCGACGCGAAGGCCTGCGCCACGCTCACCTCCGGCACGAAGGGCTGCACCGACCCGGTCGGATGACAGCGGCGGACCCCGCGCCCGGCACCGCCCGCGCGTGCGGTGCGTGACCGGTTGTGTGCGGTGCCACAGGGGGGCGGGCGGTCCGACCTGGCCGGGTCCGATAGCCTGACCGCTGGATATCTCTTCACGTCAAGATTGGTCGTCAGGACGGGTCGGGGCGGGAGAGGCATCCAGCACCAGGGTCCGGCACCAGGGGCCGGGACCCCCACCGCCAGCTGTCTAAACGGAGACCGCCATGACCCGCACTCCCGTGAATGTCACCGTGACCGGCGCAGCCGGCCAGATCGGCTACGCGCTGCTCTTCCGCATCGCCTCCGGCCACCTGCTCGGCCCGGACGTGCCGGTCAACCTCCGCCTCCTGGAGATCCCGCAGGGCCTCAAGGCCGCCGAGGGCACCGCCATGGAGCTCGACGACTGCGCCTTCCCGCTGCTGCGCGGCATCGAGATCACCGACGACCCGAACGTCGGCTTCGCCGGTGCGAACGTCGCCCTGCTCGTCGGCGCCCGCCCGCGTACCAAGGGCATGGAGCGCGGTGACCTGCTCGCCGCCAACGGCGGCATCTTCAAGCCGCAGGGCAAGGCCATCAACGACCACGCCGCGGACGACATCAAGGTCCTCGTCGTCGGCAACCCGGCGAACACCAACGCGCTCATCGCGCAGGCCGCCGCCCCGGACGTACCGGCCGAGCGCTTCACCGCGATGACCCGCCTGGACCACAACCGCGCGATCTCGCAGCTGGCCGCCAAGACCGGCGCCGCCGTCTCCGACATCAAGAAGCTGACGATCTGGGGCAACCACTCGGCCACCCAGTACCCGGACATCTTCCACGCGGAGATCGCCGGCAAGAACGCCGCCGAGGTCGTCAACGACGAGGTGTGGCTCGCCGACACCTTCATCCCGACCGTCGCCAAGCGCGGCGCCGCGATCATCGAGGCCCGTGGCGCGTCCTCCGCCGCCTCGGCCGCCAACGCCGCCATCGACCACGTGCACACCTGGGTCAACGGCACCGCCGACGGCGACTGGACCTCGATGGGCATCCCGTCGGACGGCTCCTACGGCGTCCCCGAGGGCATCATCTCCTCCTTCCCGGTCACCACGAAGGACGGAAAGTACGAGATCGTCCAGGGCCTGGACATCAACGAGTTCTCCCGTGCGCGCATCGACGCGTCGGTCAAGGAGCTCACCGAGGAGCGCGACGCGGTCCGCGAGCTCGGCCTCATCTGACCCGCAGCCGCACCCGCACCCGCGGTACGTCGAGCGCCCCCGCCAGCACCCGCTGCCGGGGGCGCTCCCGCGTGCGCGCGGTCAGCTCTTGTGGTCGCCGGGGGTGTAGTGGCCGGGGGTCAGGCGGCCGGTGACGCCGAAGCGGTTCCAGGCGTTGATCACGGTGATGGCCGCGATCAGCTGGGCCAGCTCGGTCTCCTCGAAGTGCTCGGAGGCCTTCGCGTACACCTCGTCCGGGACGAAGCCGTCGGTCAGGACGGTGACCGCCTCGGTCAGGGCGAGCGCCGCCAGCTCCTTCTCGGTGTAGAAGTGCCGCGACTCCTCCCAGGCGCTGAGCTGGACGATCCGCTCGACGGACTCGCCCGCCGCGAGCGCGTCCTTGCTGTGCATGTCCAGGCAGAACGCGCACTGGTTGAGCTGCGAGGCCCGGATCTTCACCAGCTCCACCAGGAGCGGGTCCAGCCCCTTACGGGCCGCGATGTCGAGCCGGATCATCGCCTTGTACACATCGGGGAGGAGCTGGGAGACGGAGATCCGGGCCGGGTGCTCGGGGGCGAGGTCGGCCGGGGCGTGGTGGTGTTCATGTGTCGAGGTCATACGGACGACGCTACGGCCCCGATGGCACCCCGGTATGGTCCATTGGCATGACGGATTCCTGGGCCACTTTCGGCGCTGACCTGCATCTGGAGCCGGTCGGCCAGGGTCTGCGGAGCGGGCTGATGGAGGCGCTGCGGGAGGCGGTGCGCACCGGCCGCCTGGCCCCCGGCACCCGGCTGCCGTCCTCCCGGGTGCTCGCCGCCGACCTGGGCGTCGCCCGCAACACGGTCGCCGACGCCTACGCCGAACTGGTCGCCGAGGGCTGGCTCACCGCCCGCCAGGGCTCGGGGACCCGGGTCGCCCGGCGTTCCGCGCCGCGCCGGACGGACCCCGCGGCGGCTCCCGCCCGGCCGGTGCGGTCCGGGGCCGGGTACGACCTGAAGCCCGGCACGCCGGACCTGTCCGGCTTCCCGCGCACCGCCTGGCTCAAGGCCGCCCGCAAGGCGCTCACCGCCGCGCCCGACGAGGTCTTCGGCTACGGCGACCCGCACGGCCGCGTCGAACTGCGCATCGTGCTGGCCGAGTACCTGGCGCGGGCGCGCGGGGTGTACGCCGACCCGGAGCGCATCGTGATCTGCGCCGGCTTCGCGCACGGTCTCGCGCTGCTGGGCCGGGTGCTGCGCCGCCGCCGGGTCCGGGTCGTCGCCGTCGAGTCGTACGGCCTCGACCTCCATACGAACCTGCTCACCGAGGCCGGGCTGCGCACCCCGTGCCTGCCGCTGGACGAGCACGGCTCCCGGACCGGCGAACTGGCCGCGCTGCGCGGCGCGGGGGCCGTCCTGCTCACCCCGGCGCACCAGTTCCCCACCGGTGTACCGCTGCACCCGGACCGGCGGACCGCCGCCGTCGACTGGGCCCGGTCCACCGGCGGGCTGATCCTGGAGGACGACTACGACGGGGAGTTCCGGTACGACCGGCAGCCGGTGGGCGCGCTCCAGGGGCTCGATCCGGAGCGGGTGGTGTATCTCGGCACCGCCAGCAAGTCGCTGGCCCCGGGGCTTCGCCTGGGCTGGATGGTGCTGCCCCGGCACCTGGTGGGGGAGGTGGTGGCGGCGAGGGGCGTGGCCGACTGGATGTCCGGCTCGCCCGACCAGCTGACGCTCGCGGAGTTCATCGCCTCGGGGGCGTACGACCGCCATGTGCGCTCCATGCGGCTGCGCTACCGCCGTCGCCGCGACCAGCTCGTCGCGGCGCTCGCCGAGCGCGCGCCGGGCATCGAGGTCGGCGGGATCGCGGCCGGGCTGCACGCGGTCCTCGAACTCCCCGCGGGCGCCGAGCGTTCGGTGATCCAGGCGGCGGCCTTCCAGGGCCTGGCGCTGGAGGGCCTGGCGCGCTACCGCCACCCGGCCGCCCCGGCCGCCCGCGACGCCCTGGTGATCGGCTACGGCTCGCCGTCGGAGAGCGCCTGGGCGGGCGCGCTGGACGCCCTGTGCCGGGTGCTGCCGTAAGGCCCCGGCAGAACACAGGTTTCGAACCGGCCCCACGTCGAACTAGTCTGACAAGAGGTCCGGTTGCGCACGCGCGAACGAGAAGCCGGATCCGATCGCGTACCACGGGGGAGAACCGAACATGGCCACACGAAGGCTGAGGTCGAGCACGGTCGTGCTCGGCGGCATGGGGCTGCTCGCCCTGACGATCACGTCCTGCGGCTCGGAGCCGGACAAGCGGTGCGCCGACCGTACGACGCAGAAGACCCTGCCCAGCTCCGAGTGCCGCAGCGGCGGCAACGGCTCGTACTACTACGGCGGCTCCAAGGGCAGCGACGGCAAGGTGGACGGCGGCAGCTTCGACAAGTCCGCGGTCGACCGCGGCGGCTTCGGCTGCTCCGGCTCCGGCGGCGGCTGACCGCCGTGGAACGCCGCACGATCGAGCCGCGCCCCGGCTGGCAGGAGACCGTCGAGGCGCAGGGCGTCGTCTACCCGCTCACCCGCTACCCCGACGACTCGCTGCGCCCGTACTGGGACGAGAGCGCCTACTACGTCTTCTCGCTGCCCGAGGTCGAGGCGCTGGAGGAGGTGGTCGAGGAACTGCATACGATGAGCCTGGCCGCCGCCGCGCACATCGTCGAGCGGGACCGCTTCGCCGACCTCGGCATCACCGACCCGCGCCTGGCCGCACTGGTCGCCGAGTCCTGGTGCCGCCGCGCCGAACAGCCCTCCGTGTACGGGCGGTTCGACCTGCGCTACGACGGGAGCGGTCCGGCGAAGATGCTGGAGTACAACGCCGACACCCCGACCTCGCTGGTGGAGGCCGCGAGCGCGCAGTGGTTCTGGATGGAGGACCGCTTCCCCGGGGCCGACCAGTGGAACTCCCTGCACGAGCGTCTTGTGGACGCCTGGAAGCGGCAGGCGACCCTGCTGCCGCCGGGCCCGCTGCACTTCGTCCACTCCGAAGGCGACGAGATCGGCGAGGACCTGATGACGGTCGCCTATCTGCGCGAGACCGCCGACCAGGCCGGTCTTCAGACGCACGCGCTGTCCGTCGAGGAGATCGGCTGGGACCGGCTGTCGGGCCGGTTCGTCGACGACCGGCTGCGCTTCATCCGCAGCTGCTTCAAGCTCTACCCCTGGGAGTGGCTGGCCACGGACCGCTTCGGCCCGCAGGTGCTGGACACCCTCGACAACGGCGGCGGCTCCGGCACCACCTGCTGGATCGAGCCCGCCTGGAAGATGCTGCTCTCCAACAAGGCGCTGCTGGCGATCCTCTGGGAGCTGTACCCGGGCCACCCGAACCTCCTGCCCGCCTATCTCGACGGCCCGCGCGAGCTGGCCGGGCCCGGCGGGGCGGGGTACGTCTCCAAGCCGCTGCTCGGCCGCGAGGGCGCCGGGGTCGACCTGCACGGCCCCGGCTCCCCGCCCGTCGTGCGCGACGAGCCGTGCTGCTACCAGGAGTCGGCCCCGCTGCCCGACATCGACGGCAACCGGGTGGTGCTCGGCGCGTGGACCGTCGAGGACGAGGCGGCGGGGCTCGGCATCCGGGAGTCGGCGGGGCCGGTCACGGACGAGTACGCCCGCTTCCTGCCCCACGTCATCCTCTGAACCCGTCGCCTCCTACCGGGCGCTCAGCACCGTACGCAGCCGGTCCAGGCCCCAGTCCAGGTCCTCCTTGGAGATCACCAGCGGCGGCGCGATCCGGATCGTCGAGCCGTGCGTGTCCTTCACCAGCACCCCCTGCTCCATCAGCTTCTCGGAGATCTCCCGGCCGGTGCCCAGCGCCGGAGCGATGTCCACACCCGCCCACAGCCCCCGGCCGCGCACCGCCTCCACCGCGCCGCCGCCCGTCAACAGGCCCAGCTCCCGGTGCAGATGGTCGCCCAGCTCGGCCGCCCGCTGCTGGTACTCGCCGGTCCGCAGCATCGCGATCACCTCCAGCGCCACCGCGCAGGCCAGCGGGTTCCCGCCGAAGGTGGAGCCGTGCTCGCCGGGCCGGAACACCCCGAGCACATCCGCCGACGAGACCACCGCGGAGACGGGCACCACCCCGCCGCCCAGCGCTTTGCCGAGCACGTACATGTCCGGCACCACACCCTCGTGGTCCAGCGCGAACGTCTTCCCGGTCCGCCCCAGGCCCGACTGGATCTCGTCCGCGATGAACAGCACGTTCCGCTCGCGGGTCAGCTCCCGTACGCCGGGGAGATAGCCGGCCGGCGGCACCAGCACCCCCGCCTCGCCCTGGATCGGCTCGATCAGCACCGCCACGGTGTTCTCCGTCATGGCCTCCCGCATCGCGGTGAGATCCCCGTACGGCACGATCTCGAAGCCGGGGGTGTACGGACCGAAGTCGGCCCGCGCCTCGGGGTCGGTGGAGAAGCTGACGATCGTCGTCGTGCGGCCGTGGAAGTTGTCCGAGGCCACGATGATCTTCGCCATGCCGTCCGGCACGCCCTTGACCCGGTAGCCCCACTTGCGGGCGGTCTTCACCGCGGTCTCCACGGCCTCCGCCCCGGTGTTCATCGGCAGCACCGTCTCCATGCCGCACAGCGCCGCCAGCTCCGTACAGAACTCGGCGAACCGGTCGTGGTAGAAGGCCCGGGACGTCAGCGTGACGCGTTCCAGCTGGGCCTTGGCCGCGTCGATGAGCCGGCGGTTGCCGTGGCCGAAATTGAGCGCCGAGTATCCCGCGAGCATGTCGAGATACCTGCGGCCCTCGACGTCGGTCATCCAGGCGCCCTCGGCCGAGGCCACGACGACCGGCAACGGGTGGTAGTTGTGCGCGCTGTGCGCCTCGGCGGAGGCGATGGCGGTTTCCGTGGTCGACACGGGATCTCCGTTCGTCGTGCGGCTGGGCGGAGGGTGGTGCCCACTTTGTATCGTCGGTCGGATCCCGGGCCGGGAAACCTCCGGCGACCGGCGCGCCCGCCGTCGCACGCCCGGCGGGTGGAATGTGCCGTTCGTCTCAGCCGTGCGCTCCCGTGCCCCGGGACCGTGCGGTGACGCGCCCTTCCCGCCCCGCACCGGCTGCCGGAGATGCCGCGCGCACCTGAGACAATGGGGCCATGGCCTCTGATCGCCCTTCGCTCCCCACCGACCAGCCGCAGACGGGCCGCACCGGTGCGGCCGCCCGTCCGCGCGTGCTCTCCGGGATCCAGCCCACCGCGGGCTCCTTCCACCTCGGCAACTACCTGGGCGCGGTGCGCCAGTGGGTGGCGCTGCAGGAGAGCCACGACGCCTTCTACATGGTCGTGGACCTGCACGCGATCACGATTCCGCAGGACCCCGCCGAGCTGCGCGCCAACACCCGGCTCGCCGTGGCGCAGCTGCTCGCGGCCGGCCTGGACCCCGAGCGGTGCACGCTCTTCGTCCAGAGCCATGTGCCCGAGCACGCCCAGCTCGGCTGGGTGATGAACTGCCTCACCGGCTTCGGCGAGGCCTCCCGGATGACGCAGTTCAAGGACAAGTCCGCCAAGCAGGGCGCCGACCGGGCCACCGTCGGCCTCTTCACGTACCCGGTGCTCCAGGTCGCGGACATCCTGCTCTACCAGGCGAACCAGGTCCCGGTGGGCGAGGACCAGCGCCAGCACATCGAGCTGACCCGCGACCTCGCCGAGCGGTTCAACGGCCGGTACGGCCAGACGTTCACCGTCCCCGCGCCGTACATCCTCAAGGAGACGGCGAAGATCTTCGACCTCCAGGACCCGGCGGTGAAGATGAGCAAGTCGGCCTCCACGCCGAAGGGCCTCATCAATCTGCTCGACGACCCGAAGGCCACCGCCAAGAAGGTGAAGAGCGCGGTCACCGACACCGACACGGTGATCCGCTTCGACGCCGAGAAGAAGCCGGGCGTCAGCAACCTGCTCACGATCCTCTCCACCCTCTCCGGCAGCCCCGTCGAGGATCTGGAACGGAGTTACGAGGGCAAGGGCTACGGCGCGCTGAAGACCGACCTGGCCGAGGCCATGGTGGAATTCGTCACTCCCTTCCGGGCCCGCACCCAGGAATATCTGGACGACCCGGAGACGCTGGACTCCATCCTGGCCAAGGGAGCGGAGAAGGCCAGGGCCGTCGCCGCGGAGACGCTGGCACAGACGTACGACCGGATGGGCTTCCTGCCCGCGAAGCACTGAGTCCAAGGACCCTGGCGAGATCATGGCCGCAGGGGTCACACTTGCGGCGGAACGCGCGGGCCGGACACCCGGCCCGCGCGGCATGACCGGAAAACGACCATCGACGATGGAGGAGAACGACGTGGGGACCGTAACGCTCGGCGTTTCGATCGCGGTCCCGGAGCCCTACGGCAGCCTGCTCCAGGATCGCCGCGCGAGCTTCGGGGACCCTGCCGCCTTCGGCATTCCCACCCACGTCACCCTCATGCCGCCGACCGAGGCGCAGTCGGCCGACCTCCCGGCGATCGAGGCGCACCTCGACCGGATCGCCACGGCCGGTCGGCCGTTCCCGATGCGGCTCTCCGGCACCGGCACCTTCCGCCCGCTCTCGCCGGTCGTCTTCGTCCAGGTCGTCGCGGGCGCCTCGGCATGTTCCTGGCTCCAGAAGCGGGTGCGGGACGCCTCCGGACCCCTGGTGCGCGAGCTCCAGTTCCCGTACCACCCGCACGTCACCGTGGCCCACGGCATCTCCGAGGAGGCCATGGACCGGGCCTACGAGGAGCTCGCCGACTACGAGGCCGCCTGGACCTGCGGTTCCTTCGCGCTGTACGAGCAGGGCCCGGACGCCGTCTGGCGCAAGCTCCGCGACTTCCCGTTCGGCGGAGGCGGCGGCGCGCCCGCCGTCCCCGCGCAGGGCGGCTACACCATCGACGTGTCGTCGGCCCCTTCGCTGCGGCCCTGAACGCCCTGCCGTAATTCCGGAGCCGGAGCCCGGACCGGGAGCCGACGGACTCAGACCGGGAGTCGGCGGAACAGCGGGCGCGGCACGTGCCGCAGCGCCGCCATCACCACTCGGAGTGAACCGGGCACCCACACGGTCTCCGAGCGCCGCCGCAGCCCCGTGACGATCGCCTTCGCGACCTCATCGGGACCCGTCGCGAGCGGCTGCTCCGGCAGCCCGGCCGTGGCCCGGGTCCGGACGAACCCCGGCCGGACCACCATCACCTGCACCCCGGTCCCCTGGAGCGCGTCGCCGAGCCCCTGCGCGAACGTGTCGAGGCCCGCCTTGCTGGAGCCGTAGATGAAGTCCGCGCGCCGGGCGCGCTCCCCGGCCACCGAGGACAGCACCACCAGCGAACCGTGCCCCTGCGCCTGCAGTGCGCCGGCGCACACCAGCCCGGCGGAGACCGCCCCCGTGTAGTTGGTCTGGGCGACCCGGACCGCGGCCATCGGCTCCTCCTCGTCCCGCGCCTGATCGCCGAGGACCCCGAACGCCATCAGCACCACGTCGATGTCGCCCTCCGCGAAGACCTTGCCGAGGGCGACCTCGTGGGAGGCGGAGTCCAGCGCGTCGAAGTCGACGGTCCGTACGTCGGTCCCGCGCCCGCGCAGTTCGGCGGCGGCCGCGTCCAGAGCGGGAGAGGGGCGCCCGGCCAGCCAGACCCGGCGGGTGCGCAGGGCGATCAGCCGGCGCGCGGTGGCCAGGGCGATCTCGGAGGTGCCGCCGAGGACGAGCAGGGACTGCGGGGCGCCGAAGGCATCCTTCACGGAAAGCTCCTGGTCAGGTGGGGTGGGCGGGAAAGCGCAGGCGGAAAGGTGGATCACAGCCCGAGCCGGCGCGACAGGTCGGAGCGGAACGCCCCCGTCGGGTCCAGCCGGGCCCGCAGCTCCCGGAACTCCGCCAGCCGCGGGTACATCGCGGCCGCCGTCTCCGGCCGCATCCGGGAGTCCTTCGCCAGGCAGACCCGGCCCCCGGCGGCAGCCACCTCCTCGTCGACGCCGTCCAGGAAGCGGGCCAGGCCGGGCAGGGCCGCGGGCAGATCCAGGGCCAGGGACCAGCCGGGCGCGGCGAACGACAGCAGGCCGGGGTCCGCCGGCCCGAACCGCTGGAGGACGGCCCGCACGGCGGGGCTCCGCCGCGCCGCGATCCGGCGCACCACCCGGTGCAGGGTCTCCTCCTGGCCGTACCCGACGGCGAACCGGTAGCGGACCAGACCGCCCCGGCCGTAGAGCGGGCGGACGTCCGGGAGGGCGTCCGACGCGTGGAAGAAGGCGGGGACCGGGCGCAGCTCACCGGCCCGCGCGCGGGGCGCGCTGCGGTAGCGGACCTCGTTGTACAGAGCGGCCGCTACCGGGCCGAGCAGTCCGCCCGGGAGCGTCGGGAGGCCGGGGCCGGAGAGCCGTCCCCGGGCCCCTCCGGAGCGCGAGGCCAACAGAGTGCGATCCGCGTGCGCCGGGCGCATATCTGGGGGTGCGTGCTCCCCCCGGGTGAGGATCCCGCGTCCGGTCGCCCGGCCCCGGGCCATCAGGTCCACCCAGGCGGAGGCGTACGGCAGCCGGTCGCCGCCCGCGGTGCAGCGAGCCAGCAGATCGTCCAGGTCCCCGGCGCGCTCGGTGGAGACGGACATCAGCCCCGAGGTGACACGCCGGAGGCGGAGCGTGGCGCCCAGGATCACCCCGGTCAGCCCGAGGCCCCCGGCGGTCGCGTCGAAGAGGGCGGTGCCCGGCAGCACCGTACGCACCTCGCCGTCGGCGGTGAGCAGCTCCAGGGCGCTCACGTGCCGGGCGAACGAACCCGCCCGGCGGTGGTCGAGGCCGGGCAGATCCGAGCCGATCGCCCCGCCGACCGTCACCCTGCCGGTCCCCGGCAGGACCGGCGGGAGCCAGCCCAGCGGCAGCAGGACCCGCAGCAGCCGCTCCAGGCCGACCCCCGCGTCGCAGCGCACCACACCGGCGGCGGCGTCGACACCGCCGATCCGGGCCAGGCCCGTCAGATCGAGCACCGAGCCGCCCGCGTTCTGCGCCGCGTCCCCGGGCGACCGCCCCAGCCCGCGCGCGATGACGCCCCGGGGCCCGCGCCCCCGGACGACGGCGACCGCCTCCTCGTGACTACGGGGGCGGAACCGCACGGCGGTCGTGGGGGCGGTGCGGCCCCAGCCGGTCAAGGACACCGTGTCGACGGTCATGGGGGTGACCGTATCGTCCGTTAAACCCCATTCGAGGCATTGGTGAATTCGCTCACCGGAACGGGTGATGGAGGGAGTGTCAGCGAAGCGTGGCGGAGATCCGCCGGGCCCGTCCGGGAGAGTCCGGGGCGGGCCGCTGGTGTTCCGGGCCCAGGAGGGTACGTGTGACGTCATGGACTGGCTCAAGAAACTCCCGGTGATCGGGCCTCTGGTCGCCCGGCTGATGGAGACGCACGCGTGGCGTTCCTACGAACGACTGGACCGGGTCCACTGGGCCAGGCTCGCGGCGGCGATCACCTTCATCAGCTTCCTGGCGCTCTTCCCGCTGATCGCGGTCGGCGCGGCGATCGCCGCCGCCCTGCTGAGCGACGAACAGCTGGACACCATCAAGGACAAGCTCGCCGACCAGGTGCCCGGCATCTCCGACCAGCTGGGCATCGACGGGCTGGTCGCCAACGCGGGCACGGTCGGCCTGGTGGCCGGTGCGCTGCTGCTGTTCACCGGTGTCGGCTGGGTCGGCTCGATGCGCGAATGCCTGCGCGCGGTCTGGGAGCTGGACGACGTCCAGGAGGCCAACCCCGTCGTCGCCAAGGTGAAGGACGCCGTGCTGCTCGTCGGCCTCGGCGGTGCGGCGCTCGCCACCCTGGCCGTGTCCACCGTCGGCTCGACGGCGGTCGGCTGGACCGCCGACCTGATCGGCATCCCCGAGGGCGGGGCCGGCGGCATCCTGTTGCGGGTGGCCGCACTGGCGGTCGCGGTCGTCGCCGACTTCCTGCTGCTGCTCTATCTGCTGACGCTGCTGCCCGGCGTGGAGCCGTCCCGGCGGCGGCTGGTGGTCGCGGCGCTGATCGGGGCGGTCGGCTTCGAACTGCTCAAGCTGCTGCTCGGCAGCTACATGAGGGACGTGGCGGGCAAGAGCATGTACGGCGCGTTCGGCGTGCCGATCGCGCTGCTCCTGTGGATCAACTTCACCGCGAAGCTGCTGCTGTTCTGCGCCGCCTGGACGGCGACCGGGAGCAAGGAGGAGGAGATCCCGGAGAAGTCGGAGGACCGGGGTGACCCGGAGGAGGACGGGAGGGGGGAGGCCGCCGGGAGCGAGACGCCCGGCGGCTCCACTCGCCTCTAGGCCTTCTCGCTCGAAGCGGTCGCCTCGGCCGCCCCGTCGGGTTCCGCAGCCTTGGCCGGCCCGGTCGCCCCGGTCGCCTCGGCCACGGTCGCGGTGCGGCCGCCCAGGCCCGGCAGCGGCCAGCGACGGTTGACCAGGAACACCGCGCCGGCCACGACCGCCAGCAGACCGCCGATGATCGCCAGAGCGACTCCGACCCCGCTGGAATCCTTCGAGGCAGAGGCGTGCGTGGCCTCGGCCTGGTCCGCGCCGGCGGCGGGCGTCGATCCCTTGCCGCCGGTGGTGGTCCCGGTGTCGATGGACTTCGGCGGCACCAGCTCCCCGACCGGGGTCACCTTGCCGCTCGCGGCGAAGCCCCAGTCGAGGAGGTGGGCGGCCTCCTTGTAGACGGCGTGGCTCTCCTCCGCCGACGGGTTCATGACCGTGACCAGCAGGACCTTGCCGTTGCGCTCGGCGACGCCGGTGAAGGTGTTGCCCGCGTGGGTGGTGTAGCCGTTCTTGACGCCCGCGATGCCCCGGTACGGGTCCACGCCGATGTCCCCGGTGATCAGCCGGTTGGTGTTCGAGATCTCGAACGACTCGCGCTTCTTCCCCTTCTTCTTCTCGCCTGGGAAGTCGGCCGAGGCGGTCGCCGCGTACTCGCGGAAGTCTTTCTTCTGCATCCCGCTGCGGGCGATCAGGGTCAGGTCGTAGGCGCTGGAGACCTGGCGCGGCGCGTCGTACCCGTCCGGCGAGACCACCACGGTGTCCAGGGCCTGGAGCTCCTCGGCGTGCTTCTGCATCGCAGACACCGTCTCCGGGACACCGCCGTACATCTCGGAGAGGACGTGCACGGCGTCGTTGCCCGACCGCAGGAACACCCCGAGCCACAGGTCGTGGACCGTGTAGGTGTGGTCTTCCTTGATCCCGACCAGGCTGCTGCCCTCGCCGACCCCCGCCAGCTCGCTCTCCGACACCTTGTGGCTCTCGGTGGGCTGGAGCGCGGGCAGCACCGTGTCCGCGAAGAGCATCTTCAGGGTGGAGGCCGGCGGCAGCCGCCAGTGCGCGTTGTGCGCCGCCAGGACGTCCCCGTTCTCCGCGTCCGCGACGATCCACGACCGGCCCGACAGCTTCTTCGGCAGCACCGGCGCCCCTCGCCCCAGGTTGACCTGGGTGCCGGCCTTGCCCAGCTGCTCCCCGCCGAGGCTGGACATCGTGCTCGGCGGCTTGGGCTGCTTGTCGTCGCTCTTGTCCTTGTCGGCCGCCGCGGCGGGACTGAGGACGAAACCGGACAACAAGGCAGCGGAGGTGACCGTGAGGGCGATCTTTTTCAGAGCAGGCACGGTCGGAAACGTACAGGGCGAAGATGTGGATGAGGACCCGGACCGGCTGACCCGCCGCAGGGAACGCCGGGACGGCCCCGTTCGGACGTCACCCCGGGGGAGGGGACCGGAGGGCGGCGGCGATACTGGACCCATGAAGCTCAGCCGCCGCGTGTCCTGGTTCCTGCTCGCGTTCGGGGTGTGGAGCTGGTTCATCTGGATCACTTTCGTCAAGAACCTGTGGCAGGACGGCAGCGGGCTCGCCTTCGACGACGCGGGCGAACCGACCGGGTACTTCTGGGTGCACCTGCTGCTCGCCATCACGTCCTTGTCTCTGGGGACGGCGGTCGGCGCGATCGGGTTGCGCGGAGTCCGGGCTTTGCGCGACACGCGCGCATGACGACGGGAACATGGGGAAGCTCGGATGGCAGCAGTGGTCTTCGCTCTGGTGGGGCTCGTGGTGCTGGCGCTGCTCGGCGCCGTGCACCGGTATCTGTGGCGGCGCTTCGTCGGTGACACCACCGCGCCCGGCAGCGCGCTGCGTCGGGTGGGCACCGTCGCCGCCTTCGTCCTGCCGCTGCTGAGCGTCGGCGCCATGACGTCCGGCCGGGTGGGCGCCCCCTTCTGGCTCCAGCAGGTGCTGGCCTGGCCGGGCTTCCTGTGGCTGGCCTGCCTGCTCTACCTGACGCTGGCGCTGCTCGTCGGCGAGGTCGTCCGGCCGGTTCTCCTGCGGGTCCTCGCCCGGCGCGACGAGAGGACGGGCGCGACCGAATGCGGAACAGCTTCCGTAACCCCCGCCGAGGCCTCGGACGAGACCCGTCCCCGTACCGAAGAGCTGGTGCCGTCCCGGTCCGCCGGGGCCGGAGCCCTCTCGGAAGCGGTGGCGCGCACAGCGACCGATCCCGCGGCGGAACCGGAAACGGAACCAGCTGCGGAACCAGCGACGGCACCGGCTGCCGAGGCCCCGGCCACCGCCCCGGCGCCCACCCTCGCCCCCGGCCCCTCCCGCCGCCTCTTCGTCTCCCGGGTCGTCGGCGGCGCGGCCGCCGCCGCCGGACTCGCCACCGTCGGATACGGCACGTACGGGGTGCTGCGCGGGCCGAGCGTCAAGCGGATCACCGTCCCGCTGGCCAAACTGCCCCGCGCCGCCCACGGCTTCCGGATCGCCGTGGTCAGCGACATCCACATCGGCCCGATCCTCGGTCGCGCCCACACGCGCCGGATCGTCGACACGATCAACGCGACCTCGCCCGACCTGGTCGCCGTCGTCGGCGACCTCGTCGACGGATCCGTCGCGGACCTCGGCTCCGCCGCCGAACCGCTGGCCGCCCTGCGGGCCCGGCACGGCAGCTACTTCGTCACCGGCAACCACGAGTACTTCTCCGGCGCCGAGCAGTGGGTCGATCATGTCCGCGAACTCGGGCTGATCCCGCTGGAGAACGCCCGGGTCGAGGTCGAGGGCTTCGACCTCGCCGGCGTCAACGACATCGCGGGGGAGACCGAGGGCCAGGGGCCCGACTTCGGCCGCGCGCTGGGCGACCGGGACCGGGGCCGCGCCGCCGTCCTGATGGCGCACCAGCCCGTCGTCATCCACGACGCCGTCGAGCACGGCGTCGACCTCCAGCTCTCCGGCCACACCCACGGCGGACAGCTCTGGCCCGGCAACCTCCTCGCCGAGCTGGCCAACCCCACCGTCGCCGGTCTCGAACGCTACGGCGACACCCAGCTGTTCGTCTCGCGCGGCGCGGGCGCCTGGGGCCCGCCCGTCCGGGTGGGCGCCCCGTCCGACATCACCGTCGTCGAGCTGGCCTCGCGTCAGGCGTAACGCTCCGTTGCGGGTGAGACGGTCCAAGGGCCTCCGGCCCACCGTCATGAAATCCACACCGAAGGGTCACCGTCAGCTACGGAAACCCGCAGGTAGGAGGCAGGAAACAGCCTTTTCGGACAGGGCTTCCGGCGCGTGTCCAATAAAAGCCTGTGAGTGCCCTATTTACTCTTCCAGATGTGAAAATCGTGTGATTGGGTAAGCGCGAACATGCGGCGATGTGCGCGTCACAAACGCGACCGCCGAGGTGGGGCTGGTAAGGGAGAGCACGGCAATGCGGTCGGTCCGGGTACGGATTCTCGCGATTCTCGCGGTTTTGGTCATAGCGGGCGTCGGTGCCTGGCAACTGCTCCCGTCGGGGGAGGCGAAGACCGACGCGATCACGGTCGGGACGTCGGACGTCGTCACCTCCCTCGACCCGGCAGGCGCCTACGACGCGGGTTCCTGGGCGATCTACAGCAACATCTACCAGTCGCTGATGACGTTCAAGCCCGGCGCCGTCACGCCGGAGCCGGACGCCGCCGAGAGCTGCGGATTCGTCGGGCAGAAGCTCCAGACGTACCAGTGCAAGCTCCGTGACGACCTGACCTTCTCCAACGGTCGCAAGATCACCGCCGAGGACGTCAAGCACTCCTTCGACCGGATCTTCACGATCAAGTCGGATGTCGGCCCCGCGGGTCTCTTCCCGACCCTCAAGTCGGTGACGACCGAGGGCCGCACGATCACGTTCAACCTGTCCGCCAGGGACGCGACCTTCCCGCAGAAGATCGCCACCGGCGCCGCGGCGATCGTCGACCCCACCAAGTACCCCGAGGACAAGCTCCGTCCGGGCAACCAGGTCGACGGCTCCGGCCCGTACGTCCTCAGGTCGTACGAGCCGGGGAGCAGCGCCGAACTGGTGCCGAACCTGAAGTACCGGGGCGCGCTGAAGAAGACCGGCGAAGCGGTCGACATCCGCTACTTCAAGACCTCCGAGGACCTGCAGACGTCCTGGGACAACGACGAGGTGGACATCGCCCACCGGCAGTTGCCGTCCGAGACACTCGCCGAGCTGGACGCCAACGACCCGGACGTGCGGGTGACCGAGGCGGCCAGCGCCGAGATCCGCAACATCATCTTCAACTCCCGCGCGAACTCGCCGTTCGGGGACAAGAAGGTCCGCCAGGCCGTCGCCGCGCTCCTCGACCGCGGCCCCCTGGTCAGGAAGGTCTACCAGGGCACGGTCGACCCCCTGTACTCGCTGATCCCCACCGGCTACATCGGGCACAGCACCCCGTTCTTCGACGCCTACCCCTCCACCGACCCCGAGCGGGCCGCGCGACTGCTGGAGCAGGCCGGAGTGCAGACGCCGGTCCCGGTGAACTTCGCCTACCGCGAGGGCGACATGTACACCAAGGAGACCGCCGAGCTGCGCCGTCAGCTGGAGAAGGACGGGCTGTTCAAGGTCTCGGTCCAGGCCGTGGAGTGGACCAAGTACCAGAAGGAGTACGCGGCCGGTAAGTACGACATGTACACCGTCGGCTGGTTCCCCGACTTCCCGGACCCCGACACCTTCAGCCAGCCGCTCGTCGGCACCGGGAACGTCCTGCACAGCGGCTACTCCAGCAAGAGGATGGACCAGCTGATCTCCGCCACGCAGCAGTTCAGCGACCGCAGCCGGACCTCGAACGACTTCAAGGAGATGCAGTCGCTGGTCGGCGAGGAGGTCCCCCTGCTGCCGCTGTGGCAGAAGAAGGACTACGTCGTCGCCAAGTCCGAGGTCGCCGGCTCCCAGTACCTCTCCGACGGCACCGGCACCTGGCGCCTGTGGGAGCTGAGCTGGATCTGACGGTCCGCCCCGGCCGACGGCCGGGGCGCGGAGTCAGTCCGACGGCCGGGGCGGCGCCCCGGCCGTCGCCGCGTTCGGCAGGAACTCCACCAGCAGCGCGTGGATCTGCCGCACCAGCGGGCGCAGCACCCGGAACCGGGAGAGCGCGATGGCCCGTGCGGCGATCGGCGCGGTGCGCTCGACCAGCCGGCGGCTGCGCTCGGCGCCCTCGCTGCGGTCGTACACCCAGAAGAGCACCAGCCCCATCTGCATCAGCCACATCAACTGCGGCAGCAGCGGGGCCAGCTCCGGGTCGCTCTTGACGTCCGCCCCGGCGATGCAGCGTTCGTGGATGGAGATCGCCGCGTCGCGGGCGGCCACCGAGTCCTCCGAGAACGGGGAGAGCGGGCTGTCGGGATCCGCCGCGTTCTTGAAGAACTGGGCGGCGAAGCGGTGGTACGGCTCCGCCACGTCCAGCCAGCCCAGCAGCACGCCCCTGATCCGTACGGTCAGATCCCGGTCGCCCTCCAGCACCGGCCGGACCGCCGTCGCGTGTTCGTCGGCGATCCGGTCGTAGAAGCCCTGGACCAGGTGCTCCTTCGAGGAGAAGTAGTAGTAGGCGTTTCCGACCGAGACGCCCGCCTCCTGGGCGATGGCCCGCATGGTCGTCCGGTCGTAGCCCCGCTCCGCGAAGAGCCGGAGCGCCGTTTCGAGAATCAGCGTGCGGGTCTGCTCGCTCTTCGCGGCCTTGGCCGGCTTGGTCTCCTGCACGTTCTTCTCTTCCTTCACCACGGGCCCAAGGTTAACGGGGACCCCACGGACCGCCGGGCGGGGCGGCGCACTCGCGGGCCCCGGGAGCACAGGGCGGGACGGCCATCGAGCGGTAGCGGGCGGCGGCCAGGACGGTGCCCCGGGCGAAGGGCCGCCCGGCGGGGGTGGTCAGCCAGTGGGCCCTGGAGCGGTACTTCGCCAGCGCCCACAGGCAGACGATCCAGGCGGCCGTCTCCCGGTAGACCTGCCCCAGGTCGCCGACCACGGTGATCTCCTGGAGCGTCGCCGTGTGGTCCAGCTCCGGGAACCGCCGCCGCGCCTCGGCCGATCCGGCGGGTACGAGGTCCAGCGGCACGAGCTGCCGCTGCCGCTGGAGCCAGCCCCGCAGATGGACGCAGAGCGGGCAGTGCGCGTCGTAGAGCACGGTGAGCCGGTGTACGGGGGCGGGCCCGGCGTACGGAGCGGGGCCCGGCGACGCCGTGTGCGCGGCTTCGGCCACCGGATTCACCGCCCGGCGGCGGGAGCGGTCCACGGGCCCTGGGCGCCCGGGGGCGTCCAGCCCTGCGGCGGCACCGGCGGGGTCTGCTCGCGCTCCAGGGCGCTGCGGCGGCGGATGCGGCTGAGCACCCACACATTGCCCAGGTGCATCACGCCGAGCACCAGGAGCACCACGCCCACCTTCACCGACAGGGCCTCGAACAACTCGCGGGCGTCGGTGACCCCGCCGGCGTTCTTCAGATACAGGGTGACGAACCCGAGGTTGACCAGATAGAAGCCGACCACCAGCAGGTGGTTGACGGCGTCGGCGAGCTTCTCGTTCCCGTGCAGCACATCGGCGAGGAAGACCCGCCCGTTGCGGCTGAGCGTGCAGGCGACCCAGATGGTGAGCGCCACGCTGATCAGCAGGTAGATGACGTACGCGACAACAGTGAGGTCCATGCCCCACCCTCCCTTGAACGCGTTCAAAACTGCTCTTGGGCATGACTGTAGACCCCTTCTTGAACATGTTCAAGAAGGGGTCTGCAGGGTGGGGGTCAAAGAGCCTCGGGCCCGTCCGGCTCCGTCAGCGCCTCCGCGATCTCCGCGCGCAACGCCTCGCCGTGCAACGGGGTCAGTTCCGCGAGCGCGGTGTTCCACTGCTCGGCCGCGCTCTCCACCGCCTCCCGGAAGCCGCGCGTCACGGCTCCCCGGGCGAAGAACAGCGCCACCGCGCCCACCGGCCGCAGCAGCCACCGCCCGCGCACGCCCAGCGCCACACAGACCCGCCAGGAACCGTCCTCGGCCGGGCGCGGGGTGACCGTCAGACGGGCTTTGCCCAGCCGGTGGACCGCCTTCCCGGACACCGGGGGCCGGGCGGCCGGGGGAGCCGCCGGAAGCCGGTCCACCGCCGCCCACCAGGCGGCCAGATCGGCTCGACCGCGCCCCGAGATGCGGTGCAGGGAACCGCCCTGCGGATGGTGCCCGGAGAGGGAGAGCTCCAGCGCCCCCGGCGCCAGCGGATCGCGCAGCCGTATCCTCATCCGGACGGAGAGCGAGGCCTCCTCCAGGAGACTCTCCACCTCTATCGAGCGGGAGGGCCGCCACTCACGCAGAACGGCCGCCTCCGACACCGGGGCGGCCGCTGACACGGGGGCGGCCCCCAGCGCCGGGGCGGTCTCCGGGGGTGCGGACGACTCCGGTGGCTCCGGGGCGCTCGCATAGTGCGCTCCCGGCTGCAGATGACGTCCCTTCAGCAGCCGCAGGCCGTCGACGGCCCGCCCGTCCGCCAGCAGGACCGCCCCGTCCCGGCCCTCCCGGGAGGCGTCGAGGAGGCCGACCATCGTGCCGGCGGCCTCCTCGAACCAGCCGCGGTCCAGGGCGGCGACGGAGACCGTGTGTTCGAAGCGTGCCATGGGCGGAGCCCGTGACTCAGGCGCTCATGGAACGGGCCTGGTTGAGCTGGCCCATCACCGCGGGGAAGGTGTACGGGCCCATGGCCGGGATCATCGTGGAGTGGTGCCGGCCGCCGCTGGTGACCGTGACCTGGATGAAGCCGGTGGTCCGCTTCTCCTTCATCAGCAGGAACAGCAGGCCGATCAGGCAGAACAGGGCGAAGATGATCGCCAGCACGACGGCGTGCGTCGGGATCTTCTCCTCCGTGCGCGACATGTCCGTGGCCGTCCAGACCGCGCCCTTGAGCGGCATCGACCCGGACGGGGTGACGATCGCGTCGCTCATCACGGTGATGTCGCCGATCGCCAGCACCGGCACACCGCCCTGGCCGGGCACACCCTGCGGCACCGGGAGGTACTGGCCGGGCATCGTCGGCTGAGCGTGCTGGGGGTACCCGTAACCCGGCCCTGGCTGGGCCGCGGAATCCGGCAGCGGCTGCGGATAGCCGTACGCGGGCGGGGCGCCCGGCGCCGGGTACCCGTACGCCTGGCCGTCGGCGACGGTCGGCTGGTGGCCCGGCTGCTGGGGCGGGCCCCACTTGTACGCGTCGTCCGCGTACGGATTCGGCTCGCTCACGACGATCCCCGTTCTCTTTCGGTCTTCAGCTCCGCTGAACCGTACCGCCCGCGAGGCCCCGGTGCAGCAACAGGCCCCGCCCCCGGCGGCGGTGAGGCTGCGGGGGCGGGGCCTGTCGACGTAACAGGTCTTACGGGAGGGTCAGAAGCGACGCGTGATGAGCGCGCGCTTCACCTCCTGGATCGCCTTGGTGACCTCGATGCCACGCGGGCAGGCGTCCGTGCAGTTGAACGTGGTGCGGCAACGCCACACGCCGTCACGGTCGTTGAGGATCTCCAGACGCTGCTCGCCGGCCTCGTCGCGCGAGTCGAAGATGAAGCGGTGCGCGGCCACGATCGCCGCCGGGCCGAAGTACTGGCCGTCGTTCCAGAACACCGGGCACGAGGACGTGCACGCGGCGCACAGGATGCACTTGGTGGTGTCGTCGAACCGCTCGCGGTCCTCGGCGGACTGCAGGCGCTCGCGGGTCGGCTCGTTCCCCTTGGTGACGAGGAAGGGCATCACGTCGCGGAACGCCTGGAAGAACGGGTCCATGTCGACCACGAGGTCCTTGAGGACCGTGAGGCCCTTGATGGCCTCGACCGTGATCGGCTTGTCCGGGTTGATGTCCTTGATCAGCGTCTTGCAGGCGAGCCTGTTCTTGCCGTTGATCCGCATCGCGTCGGAGCCGCAGATGCCGTGGGCGCAGGAACGGCGGAACGTCAGAGTGCCGTCGAGCTCCCACTTGATCTTGTGAAGGGCGTCGAGGACACGCTCCTTCGGGTCGATCTCGATCTGGAAGTCCTGCCACTGGACCTCGTCGGAGACCTCGGGGTTGAAGCGGCGGATCCGGAACGTGGCGGTGATGAACGGGGAGTCGGCGAAGCCGGCCTCGGCGTTGTCGGTCTTGTCCAGGGTCGGGGTAGCCATCAGTACTTACGCTCCATCGGCTGGTAGCGGGTCGTCACGACCGGCTTGTAGTCGAGCCGGATCGACTCGGCGCCGTCGGCGGCCACCTCGCGGTACGCCATGGTGTGGCGCATGAAGTTGACGTCGTCGCGGTTCGGGTAGTCCTCGCGGTAGTGACCGCCGCGGGACTCCTTGCGGGCGAGCGCGGAGACCGCCATGACCTCGGCCAGGTCGAGCAGGTTGCCAAGCTCGATGGCCTCCAGCAGGTCGGTGTTGAACCGCTTGCCCTTGTCCTGGATGGACACGTTGAGGTACCGCTCGCGCAGCTCGGCGATCTTGTCGACCGCCGTCTTGATCGTCTGCTCGGTGCGGAACACCATCACGTTGGCGTCCATGCACTCCTGGAGCTCCAGGCGCAGCGCCGCGACCCGCTCGGTGCCGGTGGAGTTGCGCAGCCGCTCCACCTGGTCGGCGACGAGCTGGGCCGGGTTCTCGGGAAGCTCGACGAAGTCGCTCTTCACCGCGTACTCGGCGGCCGCGATGCCCGAGCGCTTGCCGAAGACGTTGATGTCCAGCAGCGAGTTGGTGCCCAGGCGGTTGGCGCCGTGCACGGAGACACAGGCGACCTCGCCGGCGGCGTACAGGCCCGGCACGACGGTGGTGTTGTCGGCCAGCACCTCGCCCTCGACGTTGGTCGGGATGCCGCCCATGGCGTAGTGCGCGGTCGGCTGGATCGGGATCGGGTCCGTGTAGGGCTCGATGCCGAGGTACGTCCGCGCGAACTCGGTGATGTCCGGGAGCTTGGCGTCCAGCTGCTCCGGCGGAAGGTGCGTCAGGTCCAGGTACACGTGGTCACCGGCCGGACCGCAGCCGCGGCCCTCACGGATCTCCGTGTAGATGGAGCGCGAGACGACGTCACGTGAGGCGAGGTCCTTCATGACGGGCGCGTACTTCTCCATGAAGCGCTCGCCGTGCTTGTTGCGGAGGATGCCGCCCTCACCGCGGGCGCCCTCCGTCAGCAGGATGCCCATGCGCCAGATGCCCGTCGGGTGGAACTGGAAGAACTCCATGTCCTCCAGCGGCAGACCGCGCCGGTAGCAGGCGGCCTGGCCGTCACCGGTCAGGGTGTGCGCGTTCGACGTCACCTTGAAGAACTTGCCGGTGCCGCCGGAGGCGTAGATGACCGACTTCGCCTGGAAGACGTGGATCTCGCCGGTGGCCAGCTCGTACGCGACGACGCCGGAGGACTTCTTGACCCCGTCGACCTCAGTGATCAGCTGGTCCAGGACGTAGAACTCGTTGAAGAACTCCACGCCCTCCTTGACGCAGTTCTGGTACAGCGTCTGGAGGATCATGTGGCCGGTGCGGTCCGCGGCGTAGCAGGACCGGCGGACCGGGGCCTCACCGTGGCTGCGGGTGTGGCCGCCGAAGCGACGCTGGTCGATGCGGCCCTCGGGCGTCCGGTTGAACGGCAGGCCCATCTTCTCCAGGTCGAGGACGGCGTCGATGGCCTCCTTCGCCAGGATCTCGGCGGCGTCCTGGTCGACCAGGTAGTCACCGCCCTTGACCGTGTCGAAGGTGTGCCACTCCCAGTTGTCCTCCTCCACGTTGGCGAGCGCGGCGGCCATGCCGCCCTGCGCCGCGCCGGTGTGGGAGCGGGTGGGGTAGAGCTTCGTCAGCACGGCGGTGCGGCTGCGCTTCGTCGACTCGATGGCCGCGCGCATGCCGGCGCCGCCGGCGCCGACGATGACGGTGTCGTACTTGTGGATCTGCATGGTTTTCCTCTGGTCCCTCTGTCCCGGCGCCTAGCGGATGTTCGGGTCGAAGGTGAAGATCACCAGCGTGCCCAGCAGGACGGTGAACACCGTGGCGGTGTACAGGAGCATCTTCAGCCAGAAGCGGGTGTTGTCCCGTTCGGCGTAGTCGTTGATGACCGTACGGAGCCCGTTGCCGCCGTGGAGCATGGCGAGCCAGAGCATCGTCAGGTCCCAGACCTGCCAGAACGGCGAGGCCCAGCGGCCCGCCACGAAGGCGAAGCCGATCTTGGAGACGCCGCCGTCGAGCACCAGCTGGATCAGCAGGTGGGTGATGACAAGGACGACCAGGACGATGCCCGACAGGCGCATGAAGAGCCAGGCGTACATCTCGAAATTGCCGCGCGAAGCCTTGGGGGTCTTGCCCGTGCGCTTGCGCGGGGGCTCGATCACCGGGGCCGGGTGGTCGACGTCGTAGAGGCTCACGCCCTCGACGTCGCCGATCGCGGCTGCGGAAGAAGTCTCGCTGGACATGGGCCTCAGCTCCCGAAGACGTCGCGTACGGCGTGACCGAGGACGGGGTACAGGGCCCCGACCATCAGCACGATCCAGATGCCCATCACGGTCCAGAGCATCTGCTTCTGGAGTCGCGGGCCCTTGGCCCAGAAGTCCACGGCGATGATCCGGAGACCGTTCAGCGCGTGGAAGAGAATCGCGGCCACGAGGCCGTATTCGAGGAGCGCGACGATCGGCGTCTTGTACGTGGCCACGACTTCGTCGTAGGCCTCGGGGGAGACGCGGACAAGAGCGGTGTCCAGGACATGTACGAACAGGAAGAAGAAAATGAGGACACCGGTGACTCGATGAGCCACCCACGACCACATGCCTTCCCGGCCGCGGTACAGCGTTCCAGCCGGCACGGAAGAACCCTCCGGGAGCGGGGATTGGGGTCGGCCGGCTTGACTGTCGGTCTGACCCGGCCGGGTACGGTCCACCGGCCCCGGCCATCGTAGCGACGCTTTGTCGGTTCGTTCGCGCCGGGGCCTCTGGTGTGATCAAAGTGGCAATCAAACAGGCACGTACGGGCTAGAGCGTCCCTGTCGGGCGGGGTCCGCGGGGCTTGTCGCCCGGGGGCGCGAGCGGGCCCGGCGGCGGGGCGAGGGCCCTGTCGCCCGAGGGCAGGCCCTTGCCGTCACAGGTCCGCGGCGATTAGCTCGACGATCCGGCTCCGGGCGAGTCGGCGCAGCTCCTCGGCGGTGACCGCCCGCTCCTCGTCCACCTCGTGCGCCAGCCGGACCCGGATCCCGGCCAGCACCTGGTCCACGTGCTGGGAGGGCCCGAAGGCGTCCAGGCAGATCACGAAGGCATGGCCGAACCTGCTCTCGTACGCCGCGTGCGCGGCCCGCAGCGCCAGATGGGCGGCGCGGGGAGCGTCGTGGTGCAGGCAGGGGGCCGGTTCCGCGGCCAGGGCTTCCGCGATGTCGCTGGGGGCGAGGTCGTAGCCCGCCTCGTCGGACGCGGCCAGTAGAGCGCCGAGATCGGGGTAGGGGCGGTGGGCGGCCATCCGGTGGGCCCAGCGGAGACTGCCGCAGCACTCCAGGAAGGCCGCCTCGGCGGCGGCGAAGGGGAGGCTGTTGAAATGGGCCAGGCCGACGGCGTGATCAACCGGCGCCCCGTCGGCGGGCGGCGTGTCCGGGGCGCCGGCCGGAGCCGGGTGGCGCGGCTGCACGGGCACGGCAGACCGGCCGGCCGGGGGCGTGGATCGCTTCGGCAGGCCGGCGGGGGACTCGCTGGACCTGGACAGCGTGGACTCCTCGTATCAACGACAGCTACGACCCGGTGGCCCTGGGATCCCGCACCGGGTCCTCAGGGGTACGCAAGGTCTTCCGTCCCTGAAAGACAGACGGGAGCGCAAGGAGGTTGCGCGGGGTGGGAGTGAAGAGGGAGACGAATGTCCCGCAACGCTAGCGAGATCGGTCGGCGGTCGTGCGGCGGACCGCAGAAGAATCACCCGAACGGGAGAGTTTCGGAACGTGTGATGGACGTCTGACCTGCGTCGGCCGGGGTTCCGTCCGCTCGCCCGATGTCCTCGATGGGCGAGGCCGCGACAAAAATGCCAGCCTTGCACCCTGTTCACTCGTTTCACCCGTCCTTGACCCCTCAACGGAGGAATCTGCCCGATGTCGCCCTCGCGTGGTGCCCTTGTCACCGGCGCGGCTGTCACGGCCGCAGCCGCCGTCGTCCTCACCGTTGTCGTCTGGCCGGAGGGGTCCGGGAGCGGACCGTCCGGCGACACGGCGTCGCCCTCCGGCACCTCCGCCGAGGCCGCCGCCCCGTCGCCCTCCCGCAGCTACCCGATGTCGAGCACGCCGAGCACGATCCCGGCGGTGCGCGAGCACACCGCGGCCCGGGGGCCGGGCTGGCAGCCGGGCAAGGACAGCACCGTCGTCATCGCCAAGGGCAGCCAGGTGCTCGCCGACGAGGCGGAGCTGCTCGCCAAGGAGCTGAAGATCCGCTACCGGGGCGCCGAGCCGGCCCGGACGGGAGACGTCGAACTGGCGCTCGGCGCCAAGGACACGGGCCCCTCCGAGTCGTACACGCTCACCGTGCGCGACCGGAAGGTGAAGATCACCGGCCCCGACGAGTCGGGCGTCTTCTACGGCACCCGTACGCTCAAGCAGTCGCTCAAGGCGGACCGCACGGTCCCCGAGGGCGTCGTCAACGACCGGCCGGACCGGCCGCAGCGCGGGCTCAACCTCGACATCGCGCGCAAGCACTACAGCGCGGAGTGGATAGAGGACCGCATACGCGAGATGGGCGACCTCAAGCTCAACCAGCTCGGTCTGCACTTCTCCGACGACCAGGCCTTCCGGATCGAGTCGAAGTCCCACCCCGAGGTGGTCTCCGACGAGGCCCTCACCCAGGACGAGGTCCGCCGCATCGTCGGCCTCGCCAACAGCCGGCACATCGAGGTCGTCCCCGAGATCGACTCGCCCGGACACCTCGGCGCGGTGCTGGCCGCCCACCCCGACCTCCAGCTGCGCAACACCGCGGGGGTCGAGTCGAAGGGCTCCATCGACATCTCCAAGCCGGGCGCGGCCAAGCTCGTCGACGAGCTCCTGGAGGAGTACACCGAGCTGTTCCCGGGGCGGTTCTGGCACCTCGGCGCGGACGAGTACCAGGCGCTGACCGTCCAGGACCCGGCCGCCTCCTACCCCCAGCTCCAGCGGGCCGCCGAGGAGAAGCACGGCGCCGACGCCACCATCGAGGACCTGGCCACCAGCTGGCTGAACGACCGCGCGGACGTCGTCGTCCCGAAGGGCCGGACCGCGAAGGCATGGAACGACGGGCTCTTCCGCGGCACGAAGGTCAAGGCCGACGAGAACATCGAGATCGAGTACTGGACCGGCAAGGAGATCGGCGTCCGCCCGCCGCAGGAGTACCTCGCCGAGGGCTACAAGATGCTGAACCTCAACGACGAGTTCCTGTACTACGTGCTCGGCGAGCCCAACGAGTTCGTCTACCCGACCGGCGAGCGGATCTACGAGCAGTGGACCCCGCTGGTCCTGCGCGGCACCGAACCCGTGGCCGAGCGCTATTCGAAGCAGATCCTCGGCGGCCGGTTCGCCGTCTGGGGCGACCTGCCGAACGCGCAGACCACCGAGCAGGTGGCGAACGGCATCAGGATGCCGCTCGTGGCGACCTCGCAGAAGCTGTGGGACCCGCGGGAGCCCGCGCTGAGCTGGGCACAGTTCCAGGAGCTGGCGGAGCGGACCGGCAGCGCGGGGTAGCTCCGGGGCGTTCCCCGGCGGCGGACCACGGCCCGTGGACAGGTGTGCTGTCCACGGGCTACGGTCCGCCGACCGCGCGCTCCTGGGGAGGGACGCGAGAGGTCACACACCGACATCACGTCCATCACGTCCTTGGGGGGACTTCTCCGTGCTCTGTACCCGTTGCCGCATCAGAACGGCCGTGACCGACGAAGGCCTGTGCACCTTCTGTTCGGGCACCCGCCCCCCGCTGCCGGACGACTCGACGGCCGTCTCAGGCCCCGGCGGCTGGGGCGTGGGCGCCTGGCCGCGCTCGCCCGTCGCCCTGTCCCGGGCGGTGACGGTGCTGCTCGGCGTGGTCGTCGCCACCGACCTGTTCGCCATCGCCACGGGCCTGCGTGTGCGGGCCCTCTGGGACCGGCTTGCCACGGACGGGGCCATGGACGTCCACAGCCCGGACGGTGAGTCGGCCGAGCGGCTGTACCTCGTGTCGGGCAATGTGCAGGGCCTCGCGTTCCTGGTCACCGCCGTCGTCTTCATCATCTGGTTCCACCGGACCCGCCGGAACGCCGAGGTCTTCGACCCGAGCGTGCAGCGCATGGGCCCCGGCTGGGCGGTGGGCGGCTGGTTCGTCCCCGTGGCCAACTTCTGGTTCCCGTACCGGGTCGCGAGCGGCGTCTGGGAGGCGAGCGCGCAGACCCGGCCGGACGGCGGATGGCGCACGCTCCCCCGGACCCCGCTCAACCTCTGGTGGGGCGCGTGGATCGCGACCCTCCTCGCTGCCCGCGTCACCGGACGCCTGTGGGAGAGGGCCGAGGAGCCGGCGGAGATCGCGCGGGCCGCGGGCCTGGTGGCGGCCTCCGACGCGCTGGACCTCGTCGCCGCGGTGCTCGCGATCCTCTTCGTCCGCGCGGTGACCCGGATGCAGACCGATCGGGCCGCGCACTCCTTGGCGCCCGCCCCGGGGGCTCCGGAGCACATCGCCCCGTAGCGACGATGTGACGATTTTCAGCCATTCGGCGCAGTATCCGGTAGACCGAGGGAGACGTCGATGAGTCTGCTGGAACTGATCGAACGAGCCGACGAGCGCACGCTGGCCGCCGGGGCCGTGGCCTGCCTGGAACGCTGCCTGCCGCTGCTCGCGGGACCGGACGCGGAGCCCTTGCGTCCGCTCTGGGCGAGCTGCGAGGACGGACAGGATTGGGCCATCCGGCTCGCGGCGGTACGGACGGAGATGGAACAGGCATCCGTCCCCGACGGCCCGGCCGCGCTCGTACGGGCGATGCTCGGCGCGGCCCCCTCCGATTTCGCCGCCGTACCGCTGCGGGAGTGGGCCGAGGCCTGCTCGCTGGTCGCCCTCAGGGTCCACGGCCGGTTCGACGCCCCGGACGGGGACGCCCCGTCGGACGAGGAGCACCTGCTCCGGGCGGCCCGCAGCGGTGAACCGGCCGCCGTGGGCCCGCTGGTCGCGGGTGAGCTCGAACGGCAGGTCCGCATCCTGGAGATCCTCGCGGAGACCACCGGCACAGCGGGCAGCGGCGCCGGCCTCCGCAAGGCGCTGGACCTGTCGACGGAGGGCCGCCGGGTCCTGCGCGCGGTGATGTCGCGACGGGCGCGGGTGCGGGGCTGAGGGCGAGGGCCGCCGTGTCCGGGGGCATGGCCGGCCCGGAGCGCAGGGCGAGGAGGAGCGACGACCGGGGCCGCCACCCCCCACAGGAGAGGCCCCGGCCGTCTTCCACGGGGTCGCAGCACGACCCCGTACTCATCTCAGCGCCATGACTGCGTTTTCTGTCACACCGGAGCGGCGGCCGACGAATTGTTGCGAGTTGTACAAGTCATGGACGCGACCCCCGCCGAGCACGTAGCGTGCTGGTTCGCGCAGGGTTGCGCAGCAGTTGACCAGCTGCGATTGAGGACGGCAGGGCGGGTTGAGGGAGTGCTGGGGGACGACGCGGAGCTGACTGCCGCGGTGCTCGCGGCACAGGACGGGGACGAGGACGCCTTCCGTGCTGTGTACCGCGCGGTGCAGCCACGGTTGTTGGGCTACATACGGACGCTGGTCGGGGAGCCGGACGCCGAGGACGTGGCGTCCGAGGCGTGGCTGCAGATAGCGCGCGACCTCGACCGCTTCAGCGGTGACGCCGACCGGTTCCGGGGCTGGGCCGCGCGGATCGCGCGCAACCGTTCTCTGGACCACCTGCGGATGCGCAGCCGCCGCCCCGCGATCGGCGGCGACGAGACCGAGCTGACCGCGCGCGCCGCCGAGTCCGACACCGCGGGCGACGCCATGGAGGCCCTGGACACCGACCGCACCATGTCCCTCATCGCCCAGCTGCCCCAGGACCAGGCCGAGGCCGTCGTCCTGCGGGTGGTCGTCGGGCTCGACGCCAAGAGCGCGGCGCAGACCCTGGGCAAGCGGCCCGGCGCCGTACGCACCGCCGCCCACCGCGGCCTCAAACGACTGGCCGAACTCCTCGGCGCCGACGGGCAGCTCCCGGCGCCCCGGGCCGACGGCGACGGCGCGTTCGACCCGGACGGCACCCCGGAACCGGCACAGGCCGCCGTCGGCGACGCGAATCAGGACGCGGGCGGCGGCGCCGGGCTCGGCGCCGTGCCCTCCCAGCGGCCCGGCCGGGGCGGTCCGGCTGCGCCCGCCGTGGTCACTCCCGGTGTGACGCATTCGCGACCGTGGACGCAGAAGGACATGTGATGGCCGACGAGCACTACGAGTGGCTTGACAAGGACGCGGCGGAGAGACTTCTCCGCGGCGAACCGGTCGTCCCCGTCGGCGACGAGGCCCGCACCGACGCCTTCCGCCTCGCCGAAGCGCTCGGTGCGGCCCGCGAGGGGCTGCGGGTCCCGGCAGGTGAGCTCCCCGGCGAGGCCGCGGTTCTCGCCGCGTTCCGGAAGGCCGGCCACGGCAGCGGTGTGGACCGGCTCGCCGGCCGCGCCGTCGGCGCCGCCGTCCCCGGCCGGCCCGGCCTGCTGCACGCCGTCCAGCTCGGCCCCGCCTCCGACGCCCCGGCCCGCCGCCCGCGCTGGAGCCGGCCGGTCCGCTTCGGTCTGGTCGCCTCGCTCGCGGGCTGTGCGCTCGGCGGGGTGGCGGTCGCCGCCGGTACGGGCGTGTTCACCGGAACCTTCGGCGGACAGGGCTCGCCCGCGCCCGCCACCTCCGTATCGGCGGCCGTGACCCCCGGACCGCTGACGTCCAGCGAGCCCGCCGACGACCCGTCGTCCCCGGCGGACCCGTCCTCGCCCGCCGAGCCGGAGGCGTCCTCCTCGCCCGAGACCCGGGAATCCGGCGGGCCCGAGGCGCCGGACGGCGCGCGGACCGGCGACACCGGCCGGGAGTCCGACCAGGACCGTCCGGGCACCCCGGACAGCCCGGGCGGCGACGGCCGGGAGGAGACCTCCGGAGGCGGCGACGGCCAGGACGACCGGCCCGGCCGCCCCGGAGGCTCCGGCGACGACACGGGGTCCGGGAACTGGTACGAGAAGTCCGTCAAGGCCTGCAAGGCCTTCCGCGCGGGCACGCTGGACGACCGGAGCCGACGCCAGTTGATCCAGTTCGCGAAGGGCGAGAAGAACCTGGATCGCTTCTGCGACCGCCTCCTCGGCGGCAGCGGCGGTGGGAGCGGCGGCTCCGGCGGTTCCGGCGGCGGGGACGACGATGACGACGGTCAGCACGGCCCGGGCGACGGCGGCGGCGGCTCGCTCCCGCCCGTCTCCTTCCACCCCGTACCGCGCGCCGCCGCGGCCCCGGACGCGGGAGCGGGGGCGGAGGCCGGTACGGACAGAGCGGCCGGGCCGCTTCCCCGGAGCTCCGAAGTGGCCTCCGCACTCACCCGCTGACCGGCGCTTCCAGCCCTCGGCGAGCGGCTCGGACAGCCGGGTGTGACGTTTTTCGGAAGCCGGGCGCAGTACAGAGTGAGCCGACTGGTCATCGGCCGCGCAACGAGCCGGGGTTCCCCCCGTACCTTCGGCTCAGCGCATCGGCGCGGGCGGGACACGTTCCCCCGGTCCCGCCCGCGCCCCCTCTCCTCACCCTTGTCCGCCGTGCGCCGCACTCACCGGTAGACGACGACCTCGTCGCCGTTCTTCACCTGGCCGAAGAGGGCCGCGACCTTCTTCTTGTCCCGTACGTTGACGCAGCCGTGCGACGCGCCGCCGTAACCGTTGGCCGCGAAGTCGGCGGAGTAGTGCACCGCCTGGCCGCCGCTGAAGAACAGGGCGTACGGCATCGGGGTGTCGTAGAGCGTCGACACATGGTCCCGGGACTTCCAGAACACCTCGAACACGCCCTCGCGGGTGGGCGTGTACTCCGAGCCGAAGCGCACGTCCATCGCGGAGACGACCTTGCCGTCGATCATCCACGCCAGGGTCCGGCTCTCCTTGCTGATGCACAGGACCCGGCCCTTCAGGCACCGTTCGTCCGGCGCGGCCACCGGGCGCTCGGTCGGCGGTGCCAGCTCGGCGGCCGTCGGCCTACGGGTCATGGCCAGCAGCCGCTTCCAGGTGACCCCGTCGGTGCTGCCGGTGACCGGCAGGCTCCGCTTGGCCTGGAAGGACCGTACGGCGTCGGCGGTGACGGAGCCGTAGTAGCCGGTGGGGTTCCGCCCGAAGTGGCCGATCTGGCGGAGCCGGGCCTGCAGTTCGCGTACCCGGTCGCTCTCGGACCCGGTCCCCATCAGGACCCGCGGCGGGGGCGCCGTGCTCGGCTTCGGAGCCGGCCGGGCGGTCGTCGGGTCCGGGGCGGGCGGGGTGGTGGACGCCCGCGGGTCGGGCGTCGGTACGGTACGCGGCTTCGCGTCCGCGGGGGCGGTGCGCGTGGGGGAGGGGGCAGCGGTCGGAGCTGCGGCCTGCGTGGCCCGCACCGGCGGCGGCGCGTCCTGCGCCCCCTCGGCGGTCCCGGGCTCGCACCCCGTCGCGAGGGCGGCCAGCGCGACGAGGGAAACAGCGGCGACGCGACGCCCCGGTGCGGGCCGTGACATCGCCCCCGGCACGGGGCGCGGAGTCGCCACCGGTGCGTGCCCCGACCTGGCACCCGGTGCGGGCCCCGAGCCGGCCCCCCGTACGGGCCCCGGTATCGCCTCCGGCGTCCGCGTCCCGCGCGGGTCCCTCGGTCCCCGCTCGCCGCACCCGCTGTTCGTGTCCGCCATGCTCAGTCCCCCCTGGCTCACCCGCCGACCCGCCGACCCTTCGGCCCGGCGCCTCCTGTACGGATTCCCGTCCGGCCCGGTCACCGAATCCTCCGTCGGACGTCGGCCGCGCGTCCACCCCCCCCAGGGGTCGCCCGGTGGATCACGGCCGGGGCCGACACGGCGCCGGCCGGCCGATATCGCCTGATGAAACCCCCTGGACGGAGCCCCGCACGGACGTGCGAGACTCCGTTCATGCTGGGTGTCACCGACCTTCCGACTTATCTCGCCGGACTGGCGCTGATCGTTCTCCTGCCGGGGCCGAACTCGCTGTACGTGCTGTCCGTCGCCGCCCGACGCGGCGTACGTACCGGCTACAAGGCCGCCGCGGGCGTCTGGACCGGGGACGCCGTCCTGATGACGCTCGCCGCGCTGGGCGCCGCGTCCCTGCTCACGACCACGCCCCTGCTCTTCGCGATCGTCAAGTACGCGGGCGCGGCCTATCTGACCTGGATGGCCATCGGGATGCTCCGGGCCGCCGTGACCCTGTGGCGCGAGCGGCACCGGCGCACCGCCGAACTCGTGGAGACGGTCGGGGCGGGCGAGGCGGCCGAGACTCCCGGGGCGGCGGGCCCCGTGGAGCGGCCCTACCGCCGGGCGCTGGTGGTCAGTCTGATCAACCCGAAGGCGATCCTGTTCCTGATCTCCTTCTTCGTCCAGTTCGTCGACCCGGGCTATGCCTACCCCGCGCTGTCGTTCCTGGTGCTGGGCACCCTGCTCCAGCTCGCCAGCTTCGCGTATCTCTCCGTGCTGATCTTCGGCGGCACCCGGCTGGCCGCCGTCTTCCGCCGGCGTAAGCGACTGTCGGCGGGGGCGACTTCGGCGGCCGGCGTCCTGTTCCTCGGGTTCGCGGCCAAGCTCTCGCTCAGCAGCGTGTAGCCCGAGGGGGCGGCCGGCCTCAGTGGTGCCAGGCCTTCCCCCCGACGTTGTGGATCATCCGCTGGAGCACCTTGAGCGCGGCGACGAACTCCGCCTCGGGGATGCCCTCGTGGATCTCCGCGCTCGCCCGGGCGACCCGGGCGAGCGCCTTCTCGCGCAGCGCCCTCCCCTCGGGGGTCAGCCGCAGCCGGGCCCCGGGGTCCTCGGTGGCCAGCCCCCGTTCCAGGACGGCGGCAACGGCCTCCTCCATGCCGTCGGCCCCGGTGTTGAGGTAGCCGCTGAGCATGGCGACCAACTCGGCCCGGTCCCGTCCCTCCTCGTCCGCCCCGTCCAGTTGGTTGAGCACCCACCAAGGAGGCTGGGTGAGGCCGTGTTCGGCCAGGGCGGACCTGATGTGGGTGACCGTCGCCTCGTGCGCGGCCCAGCTCCAGTAACCGATCGGCTGGCGGGCGAGTCCCGCGTCGTCGTGTGAGTAGTTCATGCCTGGAACGTAGGACCTCAAGCGGGCTTGAGGTCAAGTGTCGGTGCGAAGTTCCCCGGCGCGTGCCCGGTCATCCGGCGGACGTGCAGAGTTCACCCGCTGTCGCGGCGGGCGTCACCCGATCCTTCCGTCGTCTCACTACGTTGTCGGGACCATGATCGAAGGCGAGGGCACGCGTGCCGAAACTGTCCGTTGTCGTACCGCTCCACAATGTCGCGGCCTACGCTCCGACCACGCTGGGCAGCCTGGCCCGCAACGCGGACCCGGACATCGAGTTCCTGCTGGTCGATGACGCGTCCACCGACGGCACGCAGGACATCGTCGACCACTGGGCCGAGCGGCTGCCGCGCGCCCGGGTGATCAGACACGGTACGAACGTCGGCATCGCGGCCGCCCGCAACAGCGGCATCGACGCCGCCGAGGGCGACTGGCTCACCTTCCTCGACGGCGACGACTGGTACGCCCCCGGCCATCTGGACCGGCTGGTGCGCGCCGCCCAGGACCTCGACTGCGACTTCGCCCGCACCGACCACGTCCAGTCCACCGGCACCACCCGCGTCGTGCGGCGCGCCCCCGCCCCGCTCCGGGACACGGTGCTGGACCCCCGCGACGGGATCGGGGCGCCCGAGCGCGAGACCATGGTCGACTACCCGTTCGTCTGGGCCGGGATCTACCACCGGCGGCTCTTCGCGGACGGCGCCCAGCGCTTCGCCACCGAACTGCGCACCGCCGAGGACCGGCTGTGGGTCTGGCAGCTCCATCTGCGCGCCCGCACCTACGCGGCGCTCGGGCTGTACGGCATCTTCTACCGGCGCGGGGTCACCACCTCCCTCACGCAGATCAAGGACGCCCGCCAGCTCGACTTCTTCGCCTCCTACGACACGCTGCTCGACACACTGCGTGCCGACCGGGACGCGGAGGCCCTGCTGCCCAAGGCCGTCCGCACCTACTGCGCGATGATCGCCTTCCACAACGAGAAGGCCGACGACTACGAGCCCGCCACCGCCCGGCGGCTGCGCGCCGAGTCCACCGCCGCGCTGGGCCGGATGCCGCAGGACGTGCTCGACCGCACTCTGACGATGATCGACGACCGGCGCGGCACGCTGCTCAGCCGTCTGCGCACCAAGCCGGCCAAGCAGACCAAGCAGAAGGCCGCCTGACCGATGACCGTGCCCGATCCCGCACCCACGCCCGTACCCGCCTCCGTACGCACGCCCCTGCGCACCCAGATCTTCCAGGTCTCCACCCTGTACGGGGCGGCCACCCTCGCCGCCGCGCTCGACGCCGGACAGTTCGGCCGGGCCGTCGACAGCCACCGCATCCTGCTGGTCTCCAACAACGCGGCCGTCCCCGAGACAGCCCTGCGCCTTGAGGAGATGCGGGGTTACGGATCCCTCGCCGCCCGCTTCGACGCCGTCGTCGACTGGAACGAGGCGATCAGCCCGCACCACCCGGGCGGCTGGGGCCCCCGCTCCGAGGAGACCGTCCTGTGGCAGCGGGCCTTCCGCCTCGCCTGGGACATCGCCCCCGAGGCCCCCGTCGACCTCGCCGTGGAGTCCATCCAGGTCAACCCGGCCCGCGCGCTGGCCGCGATCTTCTCCGAGAGCGCCGTCCACGTCTACGCCGACGGCCTGATGACCTACGGCCCCACCCGCAACCGGATGCCCCAGTCCATCGCCTGCCGCATCCGCCGCGTCCTCCACCTCGACCTGGTCACCGGACTGCGCCCGCTCCTCCTCGCCGAGGCCGGCGTCGAACCGGAACTCGTCCCCGACGACGCCTTCCGCGCCGTCCTCTCCGAGATCGCCGCCGCGGCCGAGGGCGACAAGGGGCTCGCCGCCGCCGAGGCCGCCGCGCCCACCGCCATGCTGCTCGGCCAGTACCTCGCCGCCCTCACCATCCTCACCCCGGAGGAGGAAGAGGACCTGCACATCCGGATGCTGCGCGGAGCAGCCCGCGCCGGGCACACCTCCATCCTCTTCAAGCCGCACCCCACCGCCCCGGCCCGCTACTCCCGCGCCCTGGACGAGGCCGCCGCCGAACTCGGGGTACGGCTCACCACGCTGGACAGCCCGCTGCTCGCCGAGACGCTGTACGAGCGGTGCGCGCCCACCCTCGTCGTCGGCTGCTTCTCCACCGCGATGTTCACCGCCGCCGCCTACTACGGCATCCCCGTCGCCCGCGTCGGCACCCGGCTCGTCCTCGACCGGATCACCCCGTACGAGAACAGCAACCGCATCCCGCTGACGATCACCGACCACCTCGTGCCCGACCTCGACGCGCAGGTCGGCGGGGCCGTCCCCCACCTGCCGCGCACCCCGCCGGACACCCTCGCCCCGCTGGTGCGGACCGTCGGGTACTGCATGCAGGCCAAGCTCCACCCCGGGCTGCGCCCCGGGGCCGAGGCCTGGCTGCGGGAGCACCTCGACCCCACCACCCAGCACTACTTCAAGCGCCGCCGCCTGCAGAGCCTCACCCTGCCCGGCGGCGGCCCCCGGGGAGCGGCGGTCCGGCTGCGCCGCACCGTACGGCGCACCCGCAGCACCCTGGGCCTCTGACCCGGGACCGGAGCCGGGACCCGAACCCGGTGCCGGCGTCCGACTCACAGAACGGCGGAACGAGCATGGGCCAGACCCTCACCGGGCTGCTCACGTCAGTGCGTGCGATAGCGGGACGGCCGGGGACGCCGACCCGGGAACGCCCCGGCGGCGGACCGGACCCGGCGCTCCTGGCCGCCCTGCGGCTCTGCGGCGACCACCTCGCCGCCCTCGCCGCCTCCGGGCCCCTCACCGACGCCCGCCGTACCCGGCTCATCGCGTCGATCGGAACCCTGACCACCGCGTGCTCCACCCCGGGCGCCGACGCGTTCGACGCGCTCCTGCGGACCGGACAGCAGGCCCTGGACAGCGGGGGCGACGCCGAGGCCCGCCTCGCTCTGGCCCTCGCCGACGAGGCGATCGCCCTGCGCGCCCGCTCCAAGGGCGCCTGGCGGCTGCGCGGCAACGCCCTGGACGCGCTCGGCCGGGGCGAGGAGGCGATCACCGCGTACGAACGCCACCTCGCGCTCCAGCAGAACACCGCCGCCTCACGCGACGTCGAACGCCGGATCGCCACCCTCCGCGCCGCAGGCGACCGCATCGACGAGGCCTTGGCACTGTTCGCGGACGGGGCGGCGGGCCTCCGCCTCTCGCGCCACCTGCCCGCCGCCGAGGCCCGCACCGCCTTCACCGAACTCGTCCGGCTCCGCACCGCCGAACTCGGGGCCGCCGACCCGGCCGTGTGCCGGCTCGCCGCGCTCTACGCCGAGCACCGCCGGCTCGCCGACCGCGACCCGATGGCCGACCCGCTGCTCGGCGGGGCCGAGCCCATCGGCGTACCCGGTCTGCGCCGGCTCGTCGCGGGCCGGACGGTGTGCCTGGTCGCGGACACGCCGAGCACCGCCGAGCAGGAACAGCGGCCCGGCGGTTCGCTCGCCGCCCTGATCGAGGGCTACGACCTCGTCGTGCGCTGCGACGCCGTACGCCATGCCGCCCCCACCGCCCGCACCGATCTGCACGCCGTAACCCTGCACGGCGACGCCCCGTGGCAGGGCCCCGGGTGGGACCGGCGGGCAGCCGCCCGGCTGGTCTTCGGCGACCCGCTCCCGCACTGGCGGCTCGCCCTGCGCAGCCGGCTCGTCCCCGGCGCGCAGGACCGCGTCGGCGACGCGACGCTGCGCCGCCCGCTGCACGATCCGGCGCTGCTCGGCGGGAGGCCGGACGGCGAAGGGCCCGCGAGCACCGCGTACACCGTGCTGCGGCTCCTCGACTTCCTGGGCACGCCCGCCCGGGTGGACCTCATCGGGTTCGAAGGACCGGCGGCCCTGTTCCCGCGCGAGCGCGAGTGGATCGGGGCGCGGACCGGGAACGCGGACGACACCGCAGTGAGGATCACCCTGAGATGACCACGCCCGCCCCCCGGCCCGCCCCTTCCACGGTGGCCGCCACCGACCTCGCCGCCTCCCCGGTGACCGCCACCGACCCGGCCGACGACCGCCGTGCCGTCACCGGGAAGCGGCGGATCGCCTTCGCCGTGCACCTCGCCGACGCGGACGAACTGCCCGGGCTCCACGCCCTCCTGCGCAGCCTCGCGCTCAGCAACCCGGGTCTCTGCGAGGACGTCGTCGTCCTGCACCCCGGCCTGCCGGACGCCGCCTTCGACGCCGCCCGCCGGCTGCACCCCCGGCTGATCCCGCGTAGGGCCGGCGGACCGCACGACGTTTTCCGTCTCGACGGCTACGACACCGTGCTCGCCCTCACCCCCGCCATGGTCGTCCTCGGCCCGCTCGACGCCCTGCTGAGACTCCGTACGGGCGTGGCCGCCGTGCCGCGCCCCGGCCCGGACGGCGCCCCGGACCCGCACGGCGGCATCCCCGACGACGGGCTGCTGGTCGTCCAGCGTCAGGACCTCGACCCCGCACCGCCCGCTGCGCAGGACGTCCCGGAGGGCCTCCTCGTCCCCCTGGACGCCCGGTACGACTTCCGGGCGCTGCGGCTCCACGACGACCTGCCGGTCCCCGAGGGCGTCGTCGTCCTGAACTTCGCCGGTGCGCCCACGGGCGGTACCGGCCGCGGCCCCGCCCACGCCGCCAGGGCACGGTTCGAGCTGGACGACCACGCGTTCCGGGCCGCCTGCCTCGCCCGCCCCGGCGCGCTCCACCCCGACCTGCTGCTGCACCTCGCGCTCCCGCTCCCCGACCGGCCCCGGCCGCCGATCGACCTGGTCCGGCAGCTCGCCGAGATCCACCGGGGGCGCGGCCACCACGACCGGGCCGTCGCCCTGCTGGGCGAGGCTGTCGCGGGCCGCCCCGACCTGCCGCGCTGCCACGAGACGCTCGGCGTCTGCCTGATGGCGCTGTCGCGGTACGAGGAGGCCGAGACGCATCTCCTCCTGGCCACCGCATCCCCGGACTTCGCCCCGCGCGCGTACGGCCAACTCGCGCGGCTGGCCTGGCTGCTGGGTCGTACCGAGGACGCCCGGGGGTACGCGCTCGCCGGTCTGGAGTCCGACCCGACCGATGTCAACTGCCGTGCCTGGTACGCCCGTACGTCCGAGAGGGTCGCCGCGGGCAGCGGCGCGGACTCGCCGGGCGCCCCGCCCGGCGAACAGGTCGCCCATGTCGCGCTGTTCGCGGACGGCGAGGAGAACGCGGGCGACAAGGTGCTGCCCGAGGCGGTCCGCAGCTGCTTCACCGCCGACACCGGCCCCGACCGCTGGCACCAGCAGCACGCGCACCTGCTGGTCGACGAGGCAGGCCTCGAACGCCTCAACGCCCGGCGGGCGGTGATCGTGGGCGGCGGCGGGCTCTTCCTCCCCGACACCGCGCCCAACGGCAACAGCGGTTGGCAGTGGAACATCCCCGACGACGTGCTCGCCCGGATCACCGCCCCCCTGGCGGTCTTCGCCGTCGGCTACAACGTCTTCGACGGCCAGCGCTACCGCCGCGAGCGGTTCGCGGACTCCCTGCGGGCCCTGGTCGAGCGGTCCGCATTCTTCGGGCTGCGCAACCACGGTTCCGTCGCCCGGGTGAGGGAACTGCTGCCCGCGTCCCTCCGCGAGAAGGTGCGCTACCAGCCCTGCCCCACCACGGTCGCCCGCCACCTCGACCCCCGCCTCGCCGAACCGGCGGCACGCGAGGACACCGTGCTCATCAACTGCGCCTACGACCGGGCCGGGCTCCGCTTCGGTCACGACTACGGGCACTTCCTCGCGGAGATGGCCGCGGCGATCCGGGCCATGTCCGCGTGGACACAGGTCCGTTACGCCGCGCACATGCCCGCCGACGAACGCTTCGTCGACGATCTGCGCCGCGAGCACGGCCTCACCCTCCCCGTGGAGCCCCTGTACCTGCTCTCCAACGACGCCATCCGCGACCTCTACCGGCGCACCCGGCTGGTGATCGGGATGCGCGGGCACGCCGGGATGATCCCCTTCGGCTGCGGCACCCCCGTCATCAGCCTGGTCTCGCACCCGAAACTGGCCTACTTCCTGGCCGACATCGACCGGCCCGACTGGGGCGTCTCCGTCCATGAGCGGGCCCTCGGCGCCCGGCTCGCGGAGCGGGCCCGCGCGGTGCTGGCCGACCATCCGGCGGCGGTCGCCGACGTCCACGACCGGCAGCGGATGCTCTGGTCGGTGACCCGGGACAACCTCGCGCTGCTGCGTGAACTGACCGGCCTGCCCGACCCGTTCGGCAATCCGGACGCGGGCCTCGCGGTCCCCGCGCCCCGGCCCGCCGCCGACCGGGACCACACCGCCCGCCCCCGCAACCACGCGTGACCCGCACCGCCCCGCCCCCGCAACCACGCGCGACCCGCACCGCACCGGCCCGCGGCTACTACGCGTGACCCGCCCTGCCCACCCCCCCCGAGGAC
>NTHE01000068.1 GCA_002551355.1 Streptomyces sp. man185
GCTCGGGCGCGTGCCGGAGCCGTGCCGCGCCCGTGCCGGCCTCCGCCCGGACAGCGGGTCGGACGGAGGCAGAACCGCAGACGTGGTCGCGGAGGTGGACATGGTCGTCGACGTGGACGATGGATCGGTCGAGGCGGCAGAGGTGAACGGAGCGTCGGAAGCCGACGCCCGAGGAAATCGAAGGGCCATGCCTCACGACGTTAGGCACATCCGCCCGAACCCGCTGAGCAGCACCGAGTCCTGTGGACAGCCCAGCAGTTGTGGACAACTCGGCCACTCTGCGGAGTGAAACTCCCCGGCCCGTTCACCGCAGCGAGATCACCGCACCGAGCAGCCCCGGACCCGTGTGTGCGCCGATCACCGCGCCGACCTCGCTGACGTGGAGGTCGACCAGGCCGGGAACGCGTTCGCGCAGCCGCTCGGCCAGGCGCTCCGCGCGCTCCGGGGCGGCGAGGTGGTGGACGGCGATGTCCACCGGGGCCGAACCCGCCCGCTCGGCGACGATCTCCTCCAGGCGGGCAATGGCCTTGGACGCTGTCCGCACCTTCTCCAGCATCTCGATCCGCCCCCCGTCGAGCTCCAGGATCGGCTTCACCGCCAGCGCGGATCCCAGCAGGGCCTGTGCCGTGCCGATGCGGCCGCCCCGGCGCAGATAGTCGAGAGTGTCGACATAGAAATACGCCGAGGTGCCTGCGGCCCGCTTCTCCGCAGCCGACACCGCTTCGTCCAGGCCGCCGCCCGCCTCGGCGGTCTCCGCCGCCGCGAGTGCGCAGAACCCCAGGGCCATGGCGACCATGCCGGTGTCCACCACGCGTACCGGAACGGGGGCGTCCTTCGCCGCGAGCAGCGCGGCGTCGTACGTACCCGAGAACTCCGACGACAGGTGAAGCGACACCACCGCGTCGGCTCCGCCCTCGGCCGCCGCCCGGTAGGCCGCGGCGAAGACCTCGGGGCTGGGGCGGGACGTGGTCACGGAGTGGCGTTTCTGCAGAGCCAGGGCGAGCGAGCGGGCCGAGATCTCCGTGCCCTCCTCCAGCGCCCGGTCGCCCAGGACGACGGTCAGCGGCACCGCGGTGATGCCGTGCCGTTCCATCGTCGGGCGCGGCAGGTAGGCCGTGGAATCGGTGACGATAGCGACATGGCGGGACATGAGCCGGAGGTTACCTGGCCTGGTGGGAGTGCGGCAGCCCGGCCCCGGCCCTCTGATCATTCATGGCCGGTTCGGAACGTATCCGGTCGTGCGCGGCCCACGGACGTTCCCGCCCGGTCACACGTGCGTCAGTTCGTCGTTTCCGGCCGGGTGGACTTCTGCCACGGGTAGGTCGTGCGCAGTCGCGGGTCCGGTGCGGTGATCGCCTGCGGGCTCTCCTCGCGGGCCGGTCCGGACCACGCCTCGTCGGCCGTGCTGCTGTTACCGGCCGAGGGGCCCGCCGAGGCGGCCGGCTCCGGCCAGTCCGTCCCGGAGTCCTGGCCCGGCCTCGTGGCGGAGGCCCCCGCGCCGGACGCCTGCGACGACTCGTCCACGTCCCAGTGCCGCAGCGCGCCGGCCTCGATGTCGATCTGCGCGTTCAGCGCGTCCAGGTCGTCGTCGGCGAACTGCCGCGCACGGTCCCGTGCCGCCCAGCGCAGCGACTCCGCCGAGTGCGTGATCCGCTGCGTGCGTTCCCTCAGCTTGGGCAGCAGGCCCGCGACCGTCGCCCGGTCCGGCTCGCGCTCCAGCCTCTTCAGCTCGTCGTCCAGCTCCAGACCGTGGGCGCTCAGCCGCCGGAACAGCGCCACCGACTCCGCCAGGGAGGCGTCCTCGGCGACCCCGGCGTGCAGGGCGTCCTGTGTGGCCCGCATCGAGGTGCGCAGGGAGAGCCGGAGCTGCGCGAGCTCGCCCGCGACACCCACCTGCCCGAAGCTCTTGGCCCGGAGCGTGGTGTCCTCCACGGTGCGACGGGCCTGCGTGATGGTGCGGTCGACGCCGCGCCTGGCCGCGCCGACGGCCTTCACGGTCGCGTAGACACCCAGCGCGACGAATGCGACCAGGAGCAACGCGAGGATCGTGATCGCGGCTTCCATGAATGCCCCTCGGTGTCTCGATGCGGCCGCCGGTACCGGTCGCTCCCTCCACCGTAAACGGAACGGGCAGGCCGAGGGTTCCTTCGGAACCCCCAACCTGCCCGTAGGGGATGGCCCTGACCGCGCACCGCGACCGTCAGAGGGCAGCCGTCACGCGGGAACGATGTTCACCAGCTTGGGCGCGCGCACGATCACCTTGCGGATCCCTGCCCCGCCCAGCGCCGCGACGACCGCCTCGTCGGCCAGGGCCAGCGCCTCCAGCTCCTCGTCCGTGATGGAGGGCGAGATCTCCAGGCGGGCCCGGACCTTGCCCTTGATCTGGACGACGCAGGTGACGGTCTCGTCCACGACGTACGCCGGGTCCGCCACCGGGAAGTCCTGGTGGACGACCGACTCGGCGTGGCCCAGCCGCCGCCACAGCTCCTCCGCGATGTGCGGGGCCAGCGGGGCGATCAGCAGGACCAGCCGCTCGGCGACCGACCGCGACAGCGGGCCGCCCGCCTTCGTCAGGTGGTTGTTCAGCTCGGTGATCTTGGCAATGGCGGTGTTGAACCGCATCCCCGCCAGGTCCTGGCCGACCCCGTCGATGGCCTTGTGCAGGGCTCGCAGGGTGTCCTCGCCGGGCTCCGTGTCGACGACGGTGACCTCGCCGGTCTCCTCGTCGACCACGTTGCGCCACAGCCGCTGCAGCAGCCGGTACTGGCCGACCACGGCACGCGTGTCCCAGGGGCGCGACACGTCCAGTGGGCCCATGGCCATCTCGTACAGGCGCAGGGTGTCGGCGCCGTACTCCGCGCAGATCTCGTCCGGGGTGACCGCGTTCTTCAGGGACTTGCCCATCTTGCCCAGGACGCGGCTGACCTTCTCACCCTCGTAGTAGAACGCGCCGTCGCGCTCCTCCACCTCGGCGGCGGGGACGGCGATGCCCCGGCTGTCGCGGTAGACGAAGGCCTGGATCATGCCCTGGTTGTACAGCTTGTGGAACGGCTCGGCGGAGGAGATGTGGCCCAGGTCGTGCAGCACCTTGGACCAGAAGCGCGCGTACAGCAGGTGCAGCACGGCGTGCTCGGCGCCGCCGACGTACAGGTCGACGCCGCCGGTGGGCTGCCCTTCGCGCGGGCCCATCCAGTACTGCTCGACGGCCGGGTCGACCAGCTGACGGTCGTTGTCCGGGTCCAGGTAGCGCAGCTCGTACCAGCAGGAACCGGCCCAGTTGGGCATGGTGTTGGTCTCGCGGCGGTACTTGCGCGGGCCGGAGCCGTCACCCAGGTCCAGCGTGACGTCGACCCAGTCGGCGTTGCGCGACAGCGGGGTCTCCGGCTGGGCGGACGCGTCCTCCGGGTCGAAGGTGCGCGGCGAGTAGTCCTCGACCTCCGGCAGCTCCAGCGGCAGCATCGACTCGGGCAGCGGGTGGGCGATGCCCTCCTCGTCGTACACGATCGGGAAGGGCTCGCCCCAGTAGCGCTGCCGGCTGAACAGCCAGTCGCGCAGCCGGAAGTTGACGGTGCCCTCGCCGACGCCGTGCTCCCGCAGCCACTCGGTGATCCTCGCCTTGGCCTCGACGACGCCCAGGCCGTTCAGCGAGATCTCGTCGTTGGCGGAGTTGACCAGCTTCGCGTCGTACGAGCCGAAGGCGTCGTCCCACGTGGAGGGGTCGGTTCCGCGGTCGTCGGAGGGCTGGACGACACAGCGCATGGGCAGCTCGAAGGCGCGCGCGAAGGCGAAGTCGCGTGCGTCGTGCGCCGGTACGGCCATGATCGCGCCGGTGCCGTAGCCCGTCAGGACGTAATCGGCGATGAAGACGGGGACCTTCTCGCCGCTGACCGGGTTGGTCGCGTACGCGCCGGTGAAGACACCGGTCTTGTCCTTGGCCTCGGCCTGCCGCTCGACGTCGGACTTGGCGGCGGCCTGCTTGCGGTATGCGGTGACGGCCTCGGCCGGGCTCGCGTGGCCGCCGGTCCACACCGGGTGGGTGCCCTCGGGCCAGGCGGCCGGAATGATCCGCTCCACCATGTCGTGCTCGGGTGCCAGCACCATGTACGTCGCGCCGAACAGGGTGTCCTGGCGGGTGGTGAAGACGGTGATGCCGCCCGCGCTGTCCACCGGGAACTCGACCCGGGCGCCCTCGGAGCGGCCGATCCAGTTGCGCTGCTGCAGCTTGATGGCCTCGGGCCAGTCCAGCCCGTCCAGGTCGTTCAGCAGCCGGTCGGCGTAGGCGGTGATGCGCATGTTCCACTGGCGCAGCTTGGCCTTGAAGACGGGGAAGTTGCCGCGCTCGGAGCGGCCGTCGGCGGTGACCTCCTCGTTGGCCAGGACGGTGCCCAGACCGGGCGACCAGTTGACGGGTGCGTCGGAGGCGTACGCCAGTCGGTACTGGCTCAGCAGATCGGCGCGCTCGGTGGCGCTCAGCGCGTCCCACTCACGGCCGTCGGGGGTCGCGCGTGTGCCGTTCTCGAACTGCTCGACCAGCTCGGCGATCGGGCGGGCCCGGTCGGCCTCGGTGTCGTACCAGGAGTTGAAGATCTGCAGGAAGATCCACTGCGTCCACTTGTAGTACTCGGCGTCGATCGTCGCGAACGAGCGACGCCTGTCGTGGCCCAGACCCAGCCGACGCAGCTGGACCTTCATGTTCTCCATGTTGGCCTCGGTGGAGACCCGGGGGTGGGTACCGGTCTGGACCGCGTACTGCTCGGCGGGCAGGCCGAAGGCGTCGAAGCCCAGGGTGTGCAGCACGTTGTGGCCGGTCATCCGCTGGTGGCGGGCGTAGACATCGGTGGCGATGTAGCCCAGCGGGTGTCCGACGTGCAGACCCGCACCCGAGGGGTACGGGAACATGTCCATGACGAACTTCTTCGGCCGCGCGGCCAGCGCCGGGTCGCCCGCCAGGTCACCGGTGGGGTTCGGGGCCTCGTATGTCCCCTCGGCGTCCCAGAAGTCCTGCCAGCGTGCCTCGATGTCGGCGGCCATCGCCGCCGTGTAGCGGTGCGGCGCGGCCGTCTCGGCTGCGGAATTCGTCTCGCTCATGATCCTCAAAGCTCCATCGATCGTCATCTGCCGGGAAACGAAAAATCCCCTCGCACAGGAGGGGACGCCGCGCTGACTCCGACCAGGCGTTCTCACCGGTCGGAACTGGTCAGCGCGGCTCGCTAAGCAGAAGGCGTACGGCACGCATGGCGTCAGGGTACCGCACGGGGCCGGAGGGGAGCGGGGAGTAACCAGGGGGCGGACATCGGCGCGCGAGCCGGAATCCCACCGCCCGCACGCCCGCTCGCACGCTGCAGAACACACCGTCAGCACACCGCCCCCCGATCACGCTCCGTAGCACGAACGTGACGCTTCCGTGGATGCGGCGTGTGCGTTCTATGGGCTTCCCACGAGCTTTTCGCGGAGCCCTGGGGCGGTGTCCGGGGCAGGGGGAACGCCCGGGAAGCGGGGGTTACTCCGCGTACCGACCTCTTTCGGGGCAACCGAGCAAACCTCGTACTGGTTGGTATGGGGCGTCCTAGCATGCGGCAACGGGACCGCTTTGCCGAACTATTCGGAGTCGCCCCCCATGAACCCTCATCGCAAGATCCGCGTATCCCCCAGCATGAGCCCCGCAATGAGTCGGCCGGTACAGGGCGGCCTGACTGTCGCCGCGTTGGTCTTCGTCCCTCTGTTCGCCGTCGCAGGGAGCGACGAACTGCGCACCACCCTCGATTTCACCACCGGCGTCCTGTCGCTGGTGTCACTCAGCGCGGCCGTCGCCTGGGGCCTGCTGGCCACCGACCGGCTGTTCCTCTCCACCCGTCAGCGCATCGTCTGCCAGGGCATTCACCGGGCCACCGCCGTGGCCTCGCTCGGCTTTCTCCTGCTGCACGGAACCGTGAAGGTCGCCCTCGGGCATGTGGCGTTGATCGGCGCCCTCATACCCTTCAGTCTCGGCGTGACCGGCGCGGCGGGACTGATCGGCTTCGGCTCGCTGGCCGGGCTGCTGATGGTCGTCACGGCCGCGACCGGCGCCCTGCGCAGCGCCTTCGCACAGCCCTCCCCCAAGACCGCCCGGCTCGGGCAGTCGCTGGGCTCGCCCCGGGACACGGGCGGGATCGCGGGCCGGTGGCGCGCCCTGCACGCGCTGGCGTATCCGGCGTGGTGCGCCGCGCTGGTCCACGGCCTCTACGCGGGGCGCGCGCCCGCCACCTGGGTGGTCGTGATGTACGGGCTCTGCCTCGTCGGGGTCGCCGGGGCACTGTGCCTGCGGCTGCTGCCGCGCCCGACGAAGCGGCGGATCGCCGACCGGGTCGCCGAACTGCTGGGCCAGGGGCTCCCGGCCGCTCCCGATCCGGTCCTGCGGGAGTCCTCATCGTCCGCCGGGGAGCCCTGGTCCGATCCGGCCGCCTGGAGCGAGCCGGACCGGGACGTACGGGGCACGCCGGTGCGCCCGCGCACCCTCTCGGCGCCGATACCCCCGGCCGCGCCCCCGCCCACGGCGATCCCCGGCTCGCTGCACGAAGCGCCGACGGAGACGCTGTACGGCGACCGTTCGCCCCTGTACGAGCCCCCGCCCCGCAGCGCCGACCGCATCGCCTTCGGCCCGCCGGAGGCCCTGCCGGACCACGGGCGGCGGAAAGCCGGGCCGGGCCCCGGACCGGGCATAACGGCCGGATACCGCGCCGTCTCGCTCGGCGGCGGCCCGCCGCTCCCGCCACAGACCCGCTGGCCCTCGCCGTCCCCCGCGCCGCCCGCGCAGGCGCACCACGGTCCGCCCCGGCAGGACCCCTCGGCGCACACCACACAGGAGCACATGTACGCGGCGGCGCAGGAGCACACCTACGCGGCGCCTTCCGACGAAACACCGGATTACGGCGCGCCGAAGCACGGCTCCCCGGAACACGCCGGCGCACCGACCGCATACGACACCACCGCGACCGCCCCCATTGCCTCCCCCTTCGCCGCGCCCCGTGCCGAACCGGGGCCCGGACCGTTCACCGCGCCCCCGGCCGGCGAACCCTGGCACGCACCCGCAGGAGACCGACCGTGAACGTCCCCCTCCCCGATGTTCCCGAGGTCCGCGTCGTCGGACTGCCGCAACTGACCACCGGATTCGACCTGGTGGAGCGGCTCGACCTCGCCATGCACCTCAAGGTGCACGGGCCGCTGGAGCCGATGACCGGTGAACGGCTGGCCGAACTGGCCGAAGCGATCTCCCTGCGCGGAAGGGGAGGCGCCGGCTTCCCGTTCGGCAAGAAGCTGCGGGCAGTGGCGAAGGCCTCCATCCGGCGCGGTGTGCGGCCCGCCGTGGTGATCAACGGCAGTGAGGGCGAACCTGCCTGCCGCAAGGACACCGTCCTGCTCAACCGCGCCCCGCACCTGATCCTGGACGGTGCGCTGCTGGCCGCGGAGGCACTGGGCGCGCGCACCCTGGTCGTCGCCGTCACCCGCAACTCCACGGAGATCTCCGTACGGGCGGCCCTCGCCGAGCGCGGCCTCTCCGACCGGCGCGGCCAGCAGTTGCGCGCCCGGGTGGTCCGCACCCCGGAGCGCATGGTCTCGGGCGAGGCCTCCTCGGTGATCCGGGCGGCCAACGGCGGGCCCGCCCTGCCACCGGGCCGGCGCGAGCGGGCGGCGGAGACAGGGGTGGGCGGCGCGCCGACGCTGCTGTCGAACGCGGAGACGTACGCCCAGCTCGCCGTCGCCGCCCGGATCGGCCCCCGCCGCTACGGGCACACCGGGCTGCCGGGCGAACCGGGCACCGTCCTGCTCACCGTCTCCGGCGCCGTGGCCCGGCCCATGGTCGTCGAGGTGCCGACCGGGGTGCCGCTGCGGTACGTCCTGCAGCTCGCCGGAGCCCCGCCGCTCCCCCAGGGAGTCCTGACCGGCGGCTATCACGGCAACTGGATCGACGCGGTCTCCTCGCACAACGCCGTGGTCTCCCGTGAGTCCCTGGCCACCGTGGGGGGCGCGCTCGGCGCGGGGGCCATCCTGCCGATCGGCCCGGACACCTGTCCGCTCGGCGAATCGCTCCGGATAGCCAACTGGCTGGCCGCCGAGACCGCCGGACAGTGCGGTCCGTGCAAGCTGGGGCTCCCCGCCGCCGCGGGCGGGCTCTCCGACGTGCTGAACGGGGGCGGGCCCGCCGCCCTGGAGGCCCTGCGCGAGGTCACCCAGGCCGTGAAGGGCCGCGGCGCGTGCAAACACCCGGACGGTTCCGCCCGGTTCCTGCTCTCGACCCTGTCGGCGTTCACGGACGACCTCGCCGCACACGTCCTGGACGGCGGCTGCGGCCGGGAGACGGTCGGGGTGCTGCCGCTGCCCGCACCCGGCTACCAGGATCTGGAGGAGTCGATTCCGAGCGGCGAGAAGCTCGCGGTCGACTGGACGCTCTGCCGGGGCCACGGCCTGTGCGCGGACATCGTCCCCGAGCTCATCCGGCTGAGCCCGGACGGCTTTCCGGCACTGGCGGACGCCGCCGTTCCGATGCATCTGCGTGGGCGCGCGCAGCGGGCCGTAAGGCGCTGCCCCGCCCTGGCGCTCCGCATCGAGCAGCCGCCGGCCGAACAGCGTCCCGCCCTCCCGGCCGCGAATCGGCGTGCCCTGGGCAGCGGGCGCGGCTGATCGGGCGAAGGCGGTCCGGAAAAGAGAAGCGGGCCACCCGATCCGGGTGGCCCGCTTCTTCACTGTCGATCTTGTGGAGCTAAGGAGAATTGAACTCCTGACCTCCTGCATGCCATGCAGGCGCTCTACCAACTGAGCTATAGCCCCGTGCTGCTTGCCGCCCGGTTTCCCTTGGCGACATCGAGAACATTACACGCACACCCCAGTGCTTCACCAAATCGTTTCCGGTCTGCACCGATGCGCCCGAATCATCCCGAGCGTCACTCCGGGAACCGAACCGTCAGCCGCAGGTCAGGCGGTTGCGAAGGAGTAGAAGCGCTTGAGGGTGCAGTGCTCCTCCAGGAGCCGCCCGTAGATCGGCTCCCCCTCCAGCTCCCGGTAGGTCTCGATGGGGTCGCCTTTTATGATCAACGCCCGCGCGCATTCCTCGCACCAGTACTGGTACTCCGGGTTGACCGGCTCCATGTCCCTGACGATGGGCGTACCGCTGCCGCACCAGTCGCATTTACGCCTGTGTGCACCCATCAGTCAGCTCCAGCTGTGGCCGCAGGCCGTGCACACGTAGGAAACCCCTCCGTTGTCACCCAGAACCTGGGCCACATGGGACGAACCGCAGGACGGACAGCCGAGACGGGATCGAACTTCGGACGTTACGGGGCCGGGGGGCGAGGCGGCGACAAGGCGCTGGTCGGGGACGTGTTCGCGACTCGCAGGCATCGCGCTCCCTCCCGATCGGTACGTCGCCCCCTCCGGCGTTCCGATTCTGCCATGACCCCGCAAGGGGGTCAGCCCGCTCGGCACCCCCATGCAGAAGATCCCGCCCCCTGGTGGGGACGGGATCCTGATTGTGGAGCTAAGGAGAATTGAACTCCTGACCTCCTGCATGCCATGCAGGCGCTCTACCAACTGAGCTATAGCCCCGCTGTTCGCTGTGTTTCCCTGCGTTTCCGCGCTGCGAACAAGAAGAACTTTAGCCTGCGACCGGCCGGAAAGTGAAATCCGGCCCGGGCCGCCCGAGGGCGGCCCGCGAACGGCCCCTCAACGGCCTCCCGGCGACGTCTAGTCGTCGTCGCCGAGCACCGGCTCCGGGAGCGTGCCGGCGTTGTGTTCCAGCAGACGCCAGCCGCGCGCGCCCTCCCCGAGGACGGACCAGCAGCAGTTGGACAGCCCGCCGAGCCCTTCCCAGTGGTGCGCCTCCAGGCCCAGCAGCCGGCCGATCGTCGTCCTGATCGTGCCGCCGTGGCTGACCACGACGAGCGTGCCGTTCTCCGGAAGCTTGTCGGCGTGCTCCAGAACGACGGGGGCAGCCCGGTCGGCGACCTCGGTCTCCAGCTCGCCGCCGCCCCGGCGCACAGGCTCTCCGCGCTTCCATGCCGCGTACTGCTCGCCGAAGCGCTCGACGATCTCCTGGTGGGTCAGCCCCTGCCAGGCGCCGGCGTACGTCTCACGGAGTGCGGCGTCGTGGGCGACGGTGAGGCTGCTGACGGCGGAGAGCTCGGCGGCCGTGGCCGCCGCCCGCCGGAGGTCGGAGGCCACGATGGCGTCCGGCTTCAGCGAGGCGAGCAGCCGGGCGGCGCGGCGGGCCTGCCCGACGCCGGCCTCGGTGAGCTCGATGTCCGTGGAGCCCTGGAAGCGGCGCTCCAGGTTCCATGCCGTCTGGCCGTGCCGCCAGAGGACGATCCTGCGGCCCCTGCCGCCGCTGCTGCCGTTCAGCTCTGGTCACCTTCCGTGCCGCCGTTGAGCTGTGCGTGCTCCTCGGCCTTGCCACGGGTCTTGATCGCGTCCTCGGGAAGGGCGATCTCCGGGCAGTCCTTCCACAGGCGCTCCAGCGCGTAGAAGACGCGCTCCTCGCTGTGCTGGACGTGGATGACGATGTCGACGTAGTCGAGGAGGATCCAGCGGGCGTCGCGGTCGCCTTCGCGGCGCACCGGCTTGGCGCCGAGCTCCTTCTGGAGCCGCTCCTCGATCTCGTCGACGATCGACTTGACCTGGCGGTCGTTGGGAGCCGAGGCCAGCAGGAAGGCGTCGGTGATCGACAGCACATCGCTGACGTCGTAGGCGATGATGTCGTGCGCGAGCCGGTCGGCGGCCGCCTGAGCGGCGGCGTTGATGAGCTCGATGGAGCGGTCCGTGGCGGTCACATGCAGGCTTTCGTCGGCGGTCGGATGCAACCTCTAGGGTCTCACGGACCACCGACAGCGCCTTACTGGTTTCCCTCGGCCGGGCTTCGGGCTGCCACCGGCCTACGCCGAAGCGTCGACCGGTGGCCCCGAGCGGGCTACTGGACCTCGTAGTCCTGGCCGAGGACCGCGGACACGTCGGCGTTGGCGGCCGGCTCGCCCTTCTTCACGTCGCCTGCGGCGAGACCGAGGGTCTTGGCCACCTCGACGGCCTTCTCCTTGTCCTCGGCGGACCGGTAGAGGACGACGGACGACGCCGCGGCCCCTGCCTTGCCGCTGTCCACGAAGGCGTAACCGCCGTTGACCAGCTGGACCCGGGCGGCCTCCGCGGCCTTCTGGTTCCCGGTGGCATTGCGGACGGCGACCCGCAGCGGTGCGCCCGCCTCGGGAGCCTTCACCGTGCCGCCGAGGATGTCCTTGACGACGCCGCGGGTGTCCGCCTCGGTGAGCGTGCCGTCCCCCTGGACCGGCAGCAGGGCCGTCTTGTAGTCGCCGACCTTGGCACGCGAGGCCAGCTTGGCGAGCGAGGCCCCGAGGTCCTTCTCGGGCAGTGACGGGTCGAGTACCTGGAGCAGCGTCTCGATGGTGACGGTCGCGGCCTTGGGGTCCTCGGAGATCTTGCGCAGCGTGGCCCGCATGACTTCCCCGAACCGGGTCAGCTGCTTGGCCTCGGGCTCCCCCGGCGCGCGGTAGGTGGCGTACGCGACGGCCATCGGACCGCTGAGCGTCTGCCCCTCACCCTTGTTCACCAGGGGCGATTCGCCCTTCTTCGCTCCGGGTACGTCGGTGTCGGTGTCGACCTCGATGTTGCCGACCAGCTCGACGAGGTTCTCCAGGTACGGGGTGTCCAGCCGCCAGGTGCCGGTGATCCGGGTGCCCAGGAGGGTGTCGATCGACTCCCGGGTGCCGGTCCTGCCGTCGTCCTCGACGGACTTGCCGAGCGTGGTGGTGGTTCCGTCGTCGCCCGCGACGGCGAGGGAGTTGGGCAGCAGGACGGTGGTGCCCTGCTTGGTGGTGGTGTTGTCGACGAGCAGCGCCGTCGAGGTGCCACCCTTCTTCGTGTCGTGCAGATGCACAACGATCATGTCGCGCTGCTGGGCCCCGGCGGCCACGGCCTTCTTCTCGTCCGATCCGGGCAGGCCCGGGATCATGTCGGCGGACCAGAGATAACCGGCCCCGCCGACGACGACGAGAACGGCGACGACTATCAGGGCGACCATCCGGTTGCGGCCCTTGCGCCGTGCCTCCTCGCGCCGCTCGCTGCGGCTCTCGGTGAACTTCAGCCAGTCGATGACGTCTTCGGAGTCCTCGTCGGGCTCCTCGATGAACGAGAACTGCTCGGTGCGGTAGTCGGGGGCGGGCTTGCGCTGCCCCGGAAGCCCGGCCTCCGCCTCCGGCTCGGCTGCCTCCGGCGACTGCGGTGCGGGAGCGGGCTGCGGGGCCTGTTCCGGTGCCGGGGCGGCACCCTGCTGCGGGATGTTCCAGTGCTGGCCGGTGTCGACCGCGGCGGCCTGCTGCCCGGTGGCGTAGCCGTAGTCGGTGTAGGAGCCGTAGCCGTACCCCGGGTCGGCGCCCTGGCCCTGCGGTGTCTCACCCGGGTGCGTCTGGCCCTGATGCGTCTGCCCCTGGTGCTGTCCGGCGTAGGGGTCGTAACCCTGCGGCTGCTGCTGGGGGTTGCCGTACGCGTCGTAGCCGTAGCCGGCGTCCTGGGTCTGGTGCCCCTGCCCCTGCTGGGCGGCGTAGGGGTCGTAACCCTGCCCCTGCTGGTCGTACTGCTGCTGGCCCTGCGGCTCGTACTGCTGCTGCCCCTGCTGCTGGTAGACCGGCTGCCCGTACGCGTCGTAGCCGACGATCTGCGGCTCCTGGTAGTACGGGTCGTACGGGTTCTGTCGGTCGTTCACCGATGCCCCTCTCCGTGGCTCATTCGCCGCGGTACAGCTGGCGCTTGTCGATGTACCGGACCACACCGTCCGGCACCAGGTACCAGACCGGCTCCCCCTGCGCGACCCTCTCACGGCAGTCCGTGGACGAGATCGCCAGCGCGGGCACCTCCACGAGGGAGACACCGCCCTCGGGCAGTCCGTCGTCCGTGAGCACGTGCCCCGGACGGGTCACACCGATGAAGTGGGAGAGCGAGAACAGCTCCTCCGCGTCGCGCCAGGTCAGGATCTGGGACAACGCGTCGGCGCCGGTGATGAAGAAGAGGTCCGCCTCGCCATGGACCTCACGCAGGTCCCGCAGCGTATCGATGGTGTACGTCGGTCCGCCACGGTCGATGTCACTGCGGCTGACGGAGAACTGCGGGTTGGACGCGGTGGCGATGACCGTCATCAGATAACGGTCCTCGGCCGGGGAGACCGTCTTGTGGCTCTTCTGCCACGGCTGCCCGGTCGGCACGAAGACGACCTCGTCGAGATGGAACTGGGCGGCCACTTCACTGGCCGCCACCAGGTGTCCATGGTGGATCGGGTCGAATGTCCCGCCCATCACGCCGATACGGCGCTTACCGGGGCCGGTAGGCACTTCCTGCTCTCCCATGCGTGCAGAGCCTACTGGCACAGCTGTACGCCCCGGCTCAGCGGTCGCGGTTGAAGCTGATGGTGATGAACAGAAGCAGCATCAGCGCGACGAAGGCCCCGGCGCCGACGAAGTAGGGGTTGAGGCTTTCGTGGTTGCCGCCGCCCTCGCCGCCCCCGGAGGCGAGAGTGGAAAGCTGGTGTGCGGTGCTCGTGAGGCTCATCTTCGGCAGGACCTATCGATCGTGAGTCGGAAGGAAGACGTCGGGCCCATCGTATGCGGGACCCTCGGGCACGCTCACGGCGACTCAGTCGTTGTTGTCGTCGTTGCGGTATCCACGCAGCAGGAACCAGGCGAGCAGCACCGCTCCGAGGATCGAGACGAGCAGCACGATCCGGAGGGTGTCGCCCGGTCCCTGCTCCTCGGACGCGGCGGCGAGCAGTACGGCGGTGTGCGGCATTTCGGGCGCTCCTCAAAGTTATCCACAGCCCCCCGCACACCGTAGCGCCAGCGCATACGCTGGCTTTTGTCCGGGGGACGAGCGACGTCTCGTACGAACAGGGGGCCATCCATGACCGACAACAGTCACGAGAACGTGCCGAGCAGGGCGCGTCGGCGATTCCCCGGGATCTCCTCCCGGGCCTACGAGCACCCCGCCGACCGCTCGGCCCTGGTGGCCCTGCGCAAGCTGACCGGCTTCGACACCGTGTTCAAGGCGCTCAGCGGGCTGCTCCCGGAGCGGAGCCTGCGGCTGCTCTTCCTCTCCGACTCCGTCCGGGTGAGCGACGCGCAGTTCGCCCATCTCAACGACATGCTGCGCGACGCGTGTTACATCCTGGACCTGGAGAAGGTCCCGCCGATGTACGTGAAGCAGGACCCGCAGCCCAACGCCATGTGCATCGGTCTTGACGAGCCGATCATCGTGGTCACCACCGGCCTGGTCGAGCTGCTCGACGAGGAGGAGATGCGGGCGGTGGTGGGCCACGAGGTGGGCCACGCGCTCTCCGGTCACTCGGTGTACCGGACGATACTTCTCTTCCTGACCAACCTCGCCGTGAAGGTCGCCTGGATCCCGCTGGGCAATGTGGCGATCATGGCCATAGTGACGGCGCTGCGCGAGTGGTTCCGCAAGTCGGAGCTGTCCGCGGACCGGGCCGGGCTGCTGGTCGGCCAGGACATCACGGCCTCGATGCGCGGCCTGATGAAGATCGCGGGCGGCAATCACCTCCACGAGATGAACGTGGACGCCTTCCTCGCCCAGGCCGACGAGTACGAGAAGGGCGGCGATCTCCGCGACTCCGTCCTCAAGATCCTCAATGTGCTGCCCCGGACGCACCCGTTCACCACCGTGCGGGCCGCCGAGCTGAAGAAGTGGTCGGAGACCCGCGACTTCCAGCGGATCATGGACGGGCACTACCCGCGGCGCGACGAGGACAAGGACACCTCGGTGACCGACTCGTTCAAGGAGTCCGCCTCGCACTACGCGGACACGGTGCGCACCAGCAAGGACCCGCTGATGAAGCTGGTGGGCGACATCGCCGGCGGCGCGGGAGACCTGGGCGGCAAGCTGCGCGACCGGTTCACCGGAGCGGCCTCCGGCGGCGGTTCCGCTACGGGCGGGGACGGGGCTCCCGGTCGTCCTCAGGACCCTGAGGAGGGGAGCTCGGGGACGTCGGGGCCGTGGAGGGACTGACGCCCGCCAGCGTCCCGCACAGCGCCGCTGTGGGCGGACCCGTGGCGTACGGGTCGGTGGCCGCGGGTCCGCGGGCGTCCGCCCGCTCCCCGGCCAGGAGCGGGCGCAGCATCCTTGCCGCGTCGGCCGAGCAGGACTGCGGCCCTGCCTGGACATGGGCGGTGCGCACCTCCAGGCGGTGCAGTCGCAGGTCCTCCCGGTCGAAGCGGAAGCGGAGCTCGCGCCGGACGGTGAACAGGGACGCGCCGTCCTCCCGGTGGGTTCCGTCCGCCGGGCGCAGGGCGTAGGTGAAGGTGTGGTCCGAGACGACGCCGAGGCTGCCCGCCGCCTCCTCCTCGTAGCGGAGGGTGCCCTGGACCCGGATCTGCGGGTCCGCGAGCTCCACCCGTTCCGGGTCGAAGCGGACCAGCCAGCCGGTGGCGGCGTGGCTCCCGTCGTCCGCCGGGTCGCTCAGGCTGCGTTCGAACTGGGTGCGCTGGTCCGGGTCGAGGAGGTGCTCGACCGGCCGGCGTACGGAGCCCGTGAGGACGTCGGGGTTCAGGGACGACTCCACCAGGTAGTCCTTGACCGTGGCGAGAGCGGCGGTGATCTGGCTGTCGGAGAAGTTCTGCGTGCGCTCCACGGCGGGGAAGTTGATGCCCGCGGCGCCCGTGCGGAATCCGGAGACCGGCTCGGTCCGGTACAGCCGCTCGGGTGACCCGCCCGGTACGGCCCCGTGGGGGGCCAGGGGGACCACGGTGGACCGCAGGGGTTCGGCGCGTCGGGTGGCCGGCTGGGGGTACGGGCTCCGGAATCCGATGTAGACGGCCACGGCGAAGGCCAGGGCGATGAGGACGACCAGAGCTATGGCGGCCCGGGAGCCGCCGCCGCTGCGGACGGAGACCGGTTCCTCGGGCACGGTGCGGACGGCGCGTGCGTGCTCGCCCATCCGTTCCTGCGCCGAGAACTCCTGCATCCGGGCAGCCTGGATGAACGATTCGTCGAAGACGAGCGAGCGGTATTCGTCCTCGCCGCCCGCGGGGTTCTCGGGCGGGCCGTCCGGCGGTTCTGAGCGGCCTGTCATGACTTCTCTCCCGATCTCCACACCGGTCGGTTCGGTGCGCAACGGTCTGCTTCGGCCGAGCGTGGCGTGCGGCAGCGAGAAGCCCCCCTGGGAACGAGGGGTCACATCTTCAGGGTAGGTCGATTGCGGTCCGTGTAAACGCGGAGACCGCCGGGAACTGCGGGGGCGGCGGGGTCGGCCGTCGGCGAACGGGTGACGGGAGGGCCGGGCTCAGGGCACCCGGGGCTCGGCGGAGACCACGGGGCGGGAGTAGTCCGCGGAGGCCGACGGGGCGGCCCCTGGCTTGTCCACGCCACTGCTGGCGGGCGGCGGCACCTGGTCCTGGCGGTTGTTCGAGGCGCCCCGGTAGACCGCGGTGAAGGCGAGGGAGACCATGCCGACCCCCATCAACAGAGCGAGCAGCCAGGCGACCGGCCGGTGCCAGCGGGCGGAGTTGCGGTAGGGGCGCAGGGAGCCGCCGTGGCGGCCGTAGGGCCCCGGGCCGTCGCCCTCGACGTCGTGGTCCGGGTCGTAGTCGAGGTCCTGGGGGTCGTGGTAGCCCCGGGAGTCGCCGTAGGGACCGTAGGTGTCGTCGTCGGCGCGGCGGCTGCGGCGGGCGCGGGCCGCGTCGGCCTCGGCGCGGGCTTCGGCGGCGGCGAGCAGGCGCTCCACGGCGGTGGGCTCGTGGACGGGCGCCGACCGGACGAAATCCTCGTCGAACACCACGGAGGCGAAGTCCTCGTCCGCGCCCCCGCGGTCGTCGTCGGGCTCCCAGCCGTCCGGAAACGGCCTGCCCCCCACGTCGTCCGGCACGGATTCAGCGTAGCTGGGCCGGGACCATTTGGGCAGGGACCCCGCGAACTCCCCCGGATCGGCACGGGGGAACATGCGATCGTCCCCTCCGGACGGGGGGTGACCGGCCGGAGAGGACGAGGCAGGAGGGGCCGAGGGGGCTGAAGGGTCTAGCGGGTGTGCCCGTCGCCCGTGACGATGTACTTCGTCGAGGTCAGCTCGGGCAGGCCCATCGGACCTCGGGCGTGCAGTTTCTGGGTGGAGATGCCGATCTCGGCGCCGAAGCCGAACTGCCCGCCGTCCGTGAAGCGGGTGGAGGCGTTCACGGCGACCGTGGTCGAGTCGACCAGTTGGGTGAACCGGCGGGCGGCGGCCTGCGAGGTGGTGACGATCGCCTCGGTGTGACCGGAGGACCAGAGACGGATGTGGGCGACCGCCGCGTCCAGGGAGTCGACGACCGCCGCCGCGATGTCGTAGGAGAGGTATTCGGTCTCCCAGTCCTCCGTCGTCGCCGCGACCACGGTGGCCTTGGAGCCCTCGGCGTGGACGAGGACGTGCTCGTCGCCGTGGACGGTGACCCCGGCCTCGGCGAGCGCGTCCAGGGCGAGCGGCAGGAAGGCGTCCGCCACGTCCTTGTGGACGAGCAGGGTCTCGGCCGCGTTGCAGACGCTGGGGCGCTGGGCCTTGGAGTTGATCAGGATGTCGACCGCCATGGCCAGGTCCGTCTGCGCGTCGACGTAGACGTGGCAGTTGCCCGTGCCCGTCTCGATGACGGGGACGGTGGACTGCTCGACGACCGTGCGGATCAGCGAGGCGCCGCCGCGCGGGATGAGGACGTCGACCAGGCCGCGGGCCCGCATCAGTTCCGTCACGGAGTCACGGCTCTCGCCCGGGACGAGCTGCACCGCGTCGGCGGGCAGTCCGGAGCCGCCCACCGCGTCGCGCAGCACCCGCACGAGCGCGGTGTTGGAGGCGTAGGCGGAGGAGGAGCCGCGCAGCAGGACCGCGTTGCCGGACTTGAGGCAGAGGGCGGCGGCGTCGACGGTGACGTTGGGCCGGGCCTCGTAGATGATGCCGACCACGCCGAGCGGGACCCGGACCTGGCGGAGGTCGATGCCGTTGGGGAGGGTCGATCCGCGCACCACTTCGCCGACCGGGTCGGGGAGGGCCGCGACGTCCCGTACGTCGGCGGCGATGGCGCGGATGCGTTCCGGGGTGAGGGTGAGGCGGTCGATGATGCCTTCGCTCGTCCCGGCCTCGCGGGCGCGCTCGACGTCCTTCGCGTTGGCCTCGACGATCTCGGCGGTCCGCACTTCCAGGGCGTCGGCGATGGCCAGCAGCGCGTCGTCCTTGGCCGCGCGCGGAAGTGGCGCGATGTCGGCGGCGGCCGCACGGGCCCGGTAGGCGGTCTGCGCGACCGGGGAGAGGTTGTCGTAGGGCGAGAGCGTGGTCATGCCCGCAGAGTAATGCGCACTCTGCGGGCATCCGTCACGTATCCCGTGATGCGAGACGGCCGACCCGAGGGGCGGACGCCCCGTGCAGCCCCGCGGGGGTCAGTAGGGGTGCACGCCCACGGGGGCCGCGGGCGGCGGCCCGTAGCCCTCTGCGATCCGCAGGTGGTAGGTCTCGCGGTCGATGACTTCGAGGCCGACGATCTCCCAGGGCGGGAGCTGGGCGCTGGAGCGGTGCTCGCCCCACAGCCGCAGCGCGACCGCGGCCGCGTCGTGCAGGTCGCGGGCCTCTTCCCAGTAGCGGATCTCCGCGTGGTCGCCTGCGTAGCGGCTGGTCAGCAGGAAGGGATGGTCGTGCGCGAGCTGTTCCAGACCGCGTCTGACCTCTCCCAGCGGAGTCTCGGTGCCCGACACGCTGAGCGTGATGTGCCAGAGCTTCGACTGCGGGGACTCCTCCTTCGCCGTCGTGACCGGCTCCCGTTCGACGGTGTCCGACGGAAGGGGACTCCGGTCGAAGTCCGCCCCCGCCCCGACACTCGTCAGGGCGCGGTTGGCCGTGCCTCGGGGCGGCGCCCCCGGGCGCGCTCGTCTCACCGGCGGCCTCCTGTGGTGTGTTGCTCTGCGGTCCCCTGTTTCCCCACAACAAAGTGGACCAGTCCACAGCCGGGCGTGGGGTGGTTTTGCCGAAGGTCCCCGCCGAAGAGCCGGACTTTCAGCCGTTTCAGGGGGCGAGGCGCGGCGTGAGAACGACCAGATCGTCCCTGTGTACGACCTCGCGCTCGTAGGCGGGCCCCAGTTCACGGGCCAGGTCCCGGGTGGAGCGGCCGAGCAGTTGGGGGATCTCCTTCGCGTCGAAGTTGACGAGTCCGCGGGCGATCGGGGTGCCGTGCGGATCGCGCAGTTCGACCGGGTCGCCGGCGCTGAACTCACCCTCGACGGCGGAGATTCCGGCGGGCAGCAGCGAGGTGCGCCGTTCCACCACGGCCCGTACGGCGCCGTCGTCGAGGGTGAGCGCGCCCTGCGGGGTGGAGGCGTGGGCCAGCCACAGAAGCCGGTCGGCGGAGCGGCGTCCGGTGCGGTGGAAGTAGGTGCCGGTGTCGCGGCCCGCGAGGGCGTCGGCGGCCCGGCTGGCGGAGGTGAGGACGACGGGAACGCCGGCGGCGGTGGCGATGTTGGCGGCCTCGACCTTGGTGACCATGCCGCCGGTGCCCACGCCCGCCTTCCCGGCGCTGCCGATGGTGACGCCCGCGAGGTCGTCGGGGCCGGTGACCTCGGCGATCCGGGCGGCGCCGGGGGTGCCGGGCGGTCCGTCGTAGAGGCCGTCCACATCGGAGAGCAGGACGAGCAGGTCGGCGTGGACGAGGTGGGCGACGAGGGCGGCGAGCCGGTCGTTGTCGCCGAAGCGGATCTCGTCGGTGGCGACGGTGTCGTTCTCGTTGACGACGGGGACGGCGCCCATCTCCAGGAGCTTGTCCAGGGTGCTGTAGGCGTTGCGGTAGTGGCCTCGGCGGCTGGTGTCGTCGGCGGTGAGGAGCACTTGGCCGACACGGACGCCGTAGCGGGCGAACGAGGCGGTGTAGCGGGCCACGAGGAGGCCTTGGCCGACGCTGGCGGCGGCCTGCTGGCGGGCCAGGTCCTTGGGCCGGCGGACCAGGCCGAGCGGAGCGAGTCCGGCGGCGATGGCTCCGCTGGAGACGAGGACGACCTCGCGTTCGCCGCCGTCCCTGACCTTGGCGAGGACGTCGACGAGGGCGTCGACCCGGTCGGCGTCGAGACCGCCGGAGGCTGTGGTGAGCGAGGAGGATCCGACCTTGACGACGACCCTGCGGGCGCCGGTCACCGCTGCCTCACGGTGCGACGGCCTCTGCTCTGCCACGTGCTTCCTCGCTCTGGATCGCCCCGGTGTCCGACGGGGGCGTTCGTGCCGCCCCCGGCACGTCACAGTACGCGAGCGGCCGCCCCCGCCGCCTGCCCGTTCCGCTCGGTGGACGCCGGAGGGCGGCCGGTGGGCGGGGTAGGGGTGGGCGGGGGGGGCGGCCGGGTGGATCAGCTCTGCAGCTCGTCGTTGACCGCGAGCATCCGGTCGACGACCCGGGCGGCGGAACGGCCGTCGGAGGGCTCGCAGAAGTCGACCCGGAACTGGGCGTACTTCTCCTTGTACTCCTCGCTCACCGCGTCGATGTTCCGGATCGCGGAGACCAGGTCCTCGGAGGTCTTGATCAGCGGGCCGGGGGCGCGGGAGGTGAAGTCGAAGTAGAAGCCGCGCAGGGTGTCGCGGTAGTGCTCCAGGTCGTACGTGAAGAAGAGCATCGGCCGACCGGAGTGCGCGAAGTCGAACAGCACCGAGGAGTAGTCGGTGATCAGGACGTCGGCGATCAGGTAGAGGTCGGCGATGTCCGGGTAGTACGTGACGTCGTAGACGAAGCCCTGTCCGGCGCCGGGGATGGAGTCGAGGACCTTGTGGTGCTTGCGGTAGAGCAGCACGTGGTCGTCGCCGAGTTCGCTGCGGGCGGCCTCGACGTCGATCTGGTTGTCGAGCTTGAAGCGGCGTCCGCCGTAGCGCTGGTCGTCGCGCCAGGTCGGCGCGTACAGGACGACCTTCTTGCCCGCGGGGATGCCGAGCTTCTCCCGTACGGCCGCGGCGCGCTTGACGCGGTCGGGGGCGTGGAAGACGTCGTTGCGCGGGTAGCCCGCCTCCAGGACCTCGCACTGGAGGCGGAAGGAGTTGGTCATGATCGGGGTGGAGAAGGCGTTGGGCGTGATGAAGAGGTTGTACTGACGCGAGCGCTGGGGAAGGCTCGCGATGTAGGCGAGGTTCGCCTTCGGCGTGCCCAGCAGGTCGGCGCCGATGCGCTTGAGCGGGGTGCCGTGCCAGGTCTGGACGACGACCTGGTCCTCGCGGCGGACGAACCAGTCCTTGATGCCGCCGTTGGTGACCACGTAACGGCTGCGGGCGAGGGCCTCGTACCACTCGGCGCTGCGCCACTCCACGCCCCGGACGCCGGGCGGGAGGGGGACCTGCTCGTCCCGGACCATGACGATGTGCTCCAGGTCCGAGTCCCGGCGCACGAGCTCCTCGTAGATCGCGCGGGGCGAGTCGGAGAACTGCTTGCCGCCGAAGCTGTTGTAGAGCACGGCGTTCCAGAGCGGCAGCTTGCGCAGCTCCGGGGTGGTCACGTCGCTCATCAGGCGCTGGTGGTAGGCGGAGCGCAGCTCGGGGGGCAGGACGCTGCCCGCCTCGATGAAGATCCGGTCGTAGTCCAGGCGCTCCACCGTGTACGTGCGGTTCGCTCCCTGGTGGACGAGCGGCAGGGTGCCGACCAGGTCCGGCCGGATACGGACCGGGATGTCGTGTGCGTGGTTCCACTCGGTGGTGGCGCGGAGCCTGGGCAGCCAGCGCCCCTGACGGAGCGAGACCGGTCCGTCGTAGGAGGCCATGCGATCCGGCGTGACCCGGGCGGTGAAGCGGCCGTCCGCGAACTCGACCGGCAGCGGGCGGTCCTCATGACGGGTGGTGTGGCGCAGGACCATCTTCATCCCGTCCACACGCCCGGTGTAGGCACCGCTGAGCACCAGCTCGCCGTCGGCACTCCACCGGACGTCGTCGACGAGCGGCATGTTCACCCGGATCTGCGGGGTGAAGTTGCCGACGCCGTCGGTCACCACGGCGAACTCCCGGCCCTCGGGCAGCGGGTGCACGCCGGTCTCCAGCTTCTGGCCCATGGTGGCCCGGCGGCTGCTGCCGTCGGCGAAGAGGATGCTGACGTTGTACTTCCAGGAGCGGCCGGGCACGATCCGGTCCACGGGAATGTCGGCGAAGGCCAGCCGGGCCGTGTGCCGCAGCCAGCCGTCGGCTCCGCTCTCGGTCTGCTGGAGCGGCAGCTCGGTGGAGAAGCCGCTGGAGGCGTGCGAGATCCTCAGGCCCGTGGGGTACTTGCCCGCGGGGGTGGTGACGCGGGACCGCAGGGTGACGGTGAGGATCTCGCCGTCCGACTCGTGGCCGACGACCTCGGCGGGCACCACGTCGACCGAGATCCTGAGGCGGTTGCGGTCGAAGCCCGCGACGAGGCGCACACCGTCGTCGAGGAAGCGGGTCAGGCTGTGTCCGGCGGAGCCGGCGTTGTTCTTGGTGACGCTGCCGATGGACATGCCGCCGGGGCGGGGGATGCCGATACCGAGCCGCCAGGTGGCCGGCTGCCACTTGCCCTGGACCCGCAGGCGGCCCGGGTCGATGGCGAGTTCGAAGCCCGACCAGTCGTAGTTGTGCAGCGCTCCCTTGGCGGCGGCGGTGGCGCGCGGCTCCAGGACCGTGCGCATGCGCAGCGGCAGGGTGCTCCGGCTGCCCAGGCGCCGCAGGGCGGCGACACGCAGCGAGCGCTTGCCCGTCGCGGAGGGGGCGTTGGGGATGTAGGCGTAGCCGCCCACGACGAGCTTGCCGTCACGCCAGGCGAGGTCCAGGAGCTTGCTGCGCACCGGCAGCTCGCTGCGGGTGAAGTTGCGCACCGAGGGGGGCAGCGAGTCGCTCTCCACACCGGGCAGTTCGATGCGTGCGCGTCGCAGGCCCCGTACGGAGAAGGCTCCCGGGTTCTCCCGCTCGTAGTGGAGGAGTTCGCCCAGTTCCTCGCCGCGGCCGCTGGCGGCCAGGTGCCATTTGACGCGGGCCATCGGCGAGAACTGGCGCACCAGCTTGGGCGCGGCCTGGGACAGGAAGCTCTCGGCTGCGCGATGGAAGGCGGGGCGCTCCTCGACCGGAGTCTCGGGGAAGTACTTCATGAGCCGACTGAGCTCTTCGGGGATCGCATCGAGGGGCGCCACGGGAGAGTGCCTTTCCGGGGGGACGTGCAGATGATGAACCCCAGGAAACCGGGGCGTAAATGAGACGGGTACAACGGTCTCATGGTTGCCCAACAGTATGGCGTGACGCCAATCACAAGGTGAGGGCGATACGCCCCCCGGGCTCCCGCCGGGTGTGCTGCCCGGGGCGGGAGCCCGGCCGGAAGGTTACGTCTCAAACGCGGTGCGCCCGGGGCGCGCGGAAGGCCGCGTGCGCCGTCCGGCGGACCTTGCGGACGACTCGGCGGGCGAAGGAGAGGTACGGCTTCGGCGGCGTCGGGTCGACGCGGTTGCCCCCGATCCACTCCGTCACGGTCACCTCGTAGGCGGAGTCGGGGAGCGGCGCCCCCTCGCCGAAGTGCGGATACGCCAGGTGGAGCCTGGTCGGGTTCCCCCGGCGGACCTTCTCGGGTTCCTCGCCGTCCTTCATGAAGCGCAGGACGTCGAGCAGGAGGTCGAGCCGGTTCTCCGCGATGCACATCAGCCGGAGCCGCTCGTGGACCTTGACCCGGCGGGCGAGGCCGGGGGTCCAGTAGGACTGCACGAGCGGGGCGGCGAGAGCCATCTTCCGCTTGCGGACGGCTTCCTTCTGCTTGAGCAGTTTGGGGCCGAACTGTGGCAGCAATGTGATGGCGAAGGGACGGACCATCAGCGCGTCACGCCGGGATCCGGCGGGTACGAGCTCGGCGATGAGGCCCATGAGCGCCCGGGCCGAGTCGAAGCGCCGCGTGTAGTCGCCCTTCTTGGTCATCTGGTTGCGGTCCTCGCGGCCCACCAGGTAATAGCAGGTGTAGTCGGCGACGACCGAGACGCCGTTGCCGCGGAGGTAGGCCTCCATGGTGAACAGGGCGTCCTCGCCCGTCCGCAGCGTCTCGTCGAAGGACATGCCCAGACGCACGAGGAGTTCGCGCCGGAACAGCTTCTGGGCGCTCAGCGTGAACTTGATGTTGGAGTCGAAGAGGTCGGCGCGCTCGACCGTCTCCTTCCACATCGACTTCGCCGCGCCCCGGTTGACGCCCACGATCTTGCCGAGGACGACGTCCGTGCCGGCCCGGTCCCCCATGGCGACCAGGCGCTCCAGGGCCTCCTCGCCGAAGTAGTCGTCGGCGTCCAGGAAGAAGACGTACCGTCCGCGGGCCATGCCCAGACCGACGTTGCGGGGGCCGCTCGGCCCGCCGGAGTTCTCCTGGCTGACGACCCTCATGGGGATGTCCGTGCGGGCGGCGAACTCCTTCAGATACTCCCCGCTGCCGTCCGTGGAGCCGTCGTCGACCGCGACGATCTCCATCCGCCCCGCGCCGATGGTCTGCGCCTGAACGGACTCCAGGCAGCGGACCAGGTAGGGCATTGCTTCATACACCCCGATGATCACACTGACATCGGGCTCATCATTTTTCTGCGGCATGTCGGCCATCTGCACCTGTCGATTGGATCCAGAGAAAGGGAGATTGCCCGACTATGCACTTTTTATGCATTAATACGACGAGCGACCCGTACATCCCTCCCTGAGGAGAGACGGACGGGCCGCCATCGGGGTTGCTTCATTTCCGGACAAGTGATCACCGATCACTTGTCCGGCATCGGCCGGTCAGAGCAGGCGGGACGCTTCCTCGCCCGTGGCCGGATCCCGCTGATCGGACGCGCCGACCGCGTCCGGGTCGGCCGAGGCCGCCGCCTCGTCGGACAGCTCCTGCTCACCGTCTCCGGCGCCGCTGGACGAGTCCTCCGGGTCAGGTCCGGCCGAAACCAGCGGCTGACCGGCGGACCGTTGGGCGACGCCCGCGTTGCGCGCCTCGGCCTTGGCCGCGAGAGCGTGCACGGCGGCGTTGAACTGCTCCATGGACGTCGGCTCGTCCGGGCCCAGCAGATAGCTCTTCAGCTCGTGACGGGCTTCGGCCCGGGTGTCCGCCGCGGGGTCCGCCACGGCGGCCAGCAGTTCGTCGAGCTCCCCGGCCTCGTTGGTGAGGATGACGGCTGCCCGCACCGCGGTGTTCTGCCTCCGGAACTCCTCCGCGCCCAGGGCCGCGGAGTCGGTCACGGCGTAGGGCTTGCCACTCGCGATGAAGTCGGAAACCACACTGGAAATGTCCGAAACCATCGCGTCGGCCTCGTTGAAGCAGTCGTACAGGCGAGGCTGCGCCCCGGTGACCGTACGGTGCTCCCACCAGCCGAAGGACCGCCAGTAGGCGTCGTTCCACGCGGACCGCAGGGCCGTCGTCTCGGCCTCCCGCGCGGGGTCGGCGAGCGAGATCCTCGACAGCTCGGCCGCGTCCCCGCCCGAGCGGCCGGAGGACTCCAGCTGGGCCAGACGGGCCTCGATGCGCGCCAGCTCGGTCCGGGCCCCGCGCTGTGCGGCAGCCGCGTCGGCGGCCTCGGCGGCCCAGCGCGGCTCGGCGGCGCGGCGGACGGCCGCGGCCTCCAGCATGGCGGTGATCCTGGCGTCGACGGCCTTGGCCTTCGCGCTCCGGATACCGGTGAACGGGTGCGGCTTGTAGATGACCCGGACCGGCGGGTCCGCGGCCAGCAGCCGCCGCACGATGTTCTCGCCGGCCAGCAGCAGCGACGTGTTGCCGGGGTTGTCGTCCCAGCCCTCCCAGGTGGGGGCGTAGAGGACGGTGGCGATGGGGTTGCGCAGGGAGCCCGTCCAGCTCTGGATGGGCTCCAGCTGCGGGCGTCCTACCTCGACGATGTCCTCGTCACGGACCCCCACATCGGCCAGCGCGTAACGGTCGCGGCCGGCCCGGCCGGCCGTCCACACCTCGTCGTACACCTTGGAGTACGGGTTCACGCTGGCGAGCTTGTCGCTGTCGCCGTGGCCGATGAAGACGTGCTTCATGGTCGGAACGCGCAGGATGTGGATGTTCTTGCCCACGTTCGCGGGGTACAGGCAGACCCTGACCGTGGAGAGGTCCAGGTTCATCAGGTGCGTGCCCGCCGGTACGCAGATCACCGGGACCGAGGTCTCGGCGAGCTGCGGGACGAGACCGCGCTCCCGCATGATGATCAGCGGACGCCCCTCGACCCGGCTCATGGTCTCCAGCCACATGTTGCCCTGGTAGGCGGACTCGTTCGAGCCGGAGAAGTAGAACGCCACGGTCGGCTGGTACGAGCGCAGCCAGGTGTCCACGGCGGCGAGCACCTCGGGGGCCGGGGGAACCAGCCGGCTGCGCCGCGCGAAGGGGGCGAGCAGGATCAGATAGAGCAGAGCCAGCAGCAGCGTGAGGGCACAACCCGCGTACCCGATCTCGTCCACGCCCGTCCCGGCCGCGATCAGCACACCGACGACCGCGGGGATGTCCAGGTGGAGCATCTTCTCGGCGGACCGCCGCAGCAGCAGCTGCGGAGGGGCGTCGGGGATGCGAACGGCGCTCAGGTCGACGTTGCGCGTGACGACCGGCATCGTGCGGCGCAGCCGGATCAGCGTGGTGAGCGCCCCGTGCGGAGCCTGGAGCGCGTAGAAGAGAAGGAATCCGGCCACCGCCGCGTAGAAGAGCGGCTCTTCCGCGAGATCCAGCCGCGCGAGGAGCAGGATCACCATCAACTGGCGGAGCAGAAAGCGGATCGACAGGCCGGCACGCACTTTGCCGAGCCGGTTGATCAGGTAACTCCCCCGCTGGTGCAGATACCAGTCCACGATATACGTGGCGGCCGTGGCCGCCGCGAAGAACCAGATGTTGGGGAGAAGCGCGGCGAGCATGACACAGGGGTATCCCAACGCCATCAGCAACGCTGCCGCCAGCTCAGACCTGTTGCCCACGCGGGCCAGGCGAATAGCTGTCGAAATCACGAAGAACCTGCTCCAGAGAGGGGTGCCGGTTAATTCACCTATAGCGGGAAATAAAAGGGTGCGTTCTCACGCATTCGGGCCTCTGTGCTCACGGAAAGGTGATCACAGAGGCCCGAAAAGCTCATTTGTCAAGAATTATTACACATCTGCTTGACGGTCCAGCACCGAGGCCAGAGCCTGCTCGAAGCCGGAGGACTCGGCGGCTCCGGCCGTCGGGTCCTGCTGCCGTACGTCGATGACATGACCGGTCAGCTCGGAGAGCAGGACGTCCAGCGAGGTGCGCGCCACGGCCTCCGAGGAGAGCAGCGAACCCTCGGGCTCCTGGCCGAACGCCTTGGTGCGCATCGGGGTTGCGGTGCGCTCCGGGTTCACACAGTTGACCCGGATGCCCTCGCCCGCCCACTCGTCGGCGAGCGCCTGGGTGAGGTTGACCATGGCGGCCTTGGTGGAGGAGTAGAGGCTGTACTCGGCACGGCCCCGGGTGTAGCTGCTGGAGGTGTAGAGCAGCAGCTGGCCCTGGGTCTCCGCCAGGTACTTGTACGAGGCGCGGGCGATCTGGACGGGCGCCAGGTAGTTGACGTTCAGCGCTTCCTGGATCGTCGTGTTGTCGGTCTCGGCCAGCTTGCCGATCCGCAGCACGCCCGCGGTGTTGATGACGTAGTCGATGCGACCGGTCTCGCCGTACGCCTTGGAGAGCGCGTCGTCCACGTGCTCCGGGTTCTCCACGTGCGTACCGGTGGTGGAGCGGCCGAGCGCGTAGACCTTCGCGCCGTAGCTCTCGGCCAGCGCCGCGATGTCGGCGCCGATGCCGTACGAACCGCCGAAGACGACGAGGGTCTTCCCCGTGAGGAGCTCCCGGTAGGCGGCCTCGTCGGCCTGGCGCGGGGCGGCGGTGGAGGCCAGCTGGAAGAGCTTGTCGGTGATGAAGACGTCGACCGGCTGGGTCACCTTCATGTTGTACTCGTCGCCCGCGACCACATAGATCGGCACGTCGGGGAGGTACTTGAGGACGACCGAACAGTCGTCGGTGGCCTGGAAGTTGGGGTCCCCCGCCGCGACCTCGTACGCCCTGCGGATCGTGGAGAGCTTGAAGGCCTGCGGCGTCTGACCGCGGCGCAGCCGGGAGCGGTCGGGCACGTCGGTGATGAACTCGCCGTCCTCGCCGTGCGTACGGGTCACGATGATCGTGTCCGCGGACGGGATGGCGACGTCGACGGCCTGGTAGCGGTCCAGCGCGTCGACACAGTCCGCGATCACACGCTGTGACAGCAGGGGGCGGACCGCGTCATGGAAGAGGACGTTGCGGTCCTCGCCCTCGGCGAGGCCCTCGCCGAGGGCCGCGATGGCGCGCTCGGTGGTCTCGTTGCGGGTGGTGCCGCCCTCGATGATCCGCGTGACCTTGGACAGTCCGGCCTTCGCGACGATCTTCTCGACGTCGGGGACGAACCCGGGCGCCATCAGCACGATGACGTCGTCGATGCCCTCGGCGTTCTGGAAGATGGTCAGCGTGTGCTCGATGACGGCCTTGCCGGCGATCTTCAGCAACTGCTTGGGGATCGACAGGCCGACGCGCTGGCCGGTCCCACCGGCGAGCACGACCGCTGTGGTCCGGGGCTTGGCTTCATGCGGCACAGACACAGACGACCTACCTTGCTATGACAGGGGGAACAGTGTGATGGTCGCACTCTCCGTGACCGTCTCGCAAGGTGGACGTCGTCCGTCCCTCGCCCCGCGGATGCCCGCAGTTCACCCTCTGGCCAGGGAAGTTGGGCGATACCGAGGTGTTGCTCGGGGTGACCGACCCCACAGATGTGTTGCGCAATCGGCACATGAGCAGCGCGCACACCCGGTGTGACCGGCGAAAACCGCCGACGCCCGGCCCCGAGGCTACCGGACGGCCCGCCTCCGGAGAGACGGGCCGTGGGCCACGGGCGAGGGGACGCCCCCGTTCGGAAGGAGGCGAACTCGCCTCCGGGAAGCCCTAGAAGGGGTCGAACTCGTCGTACTCCTTCTCCGCGTCGTCGCGTTCGGCGTCGCGGTCACGGCGGCGCTGCGCGGCGGGGCGCGGCTCCTCCAGGCGGTGGTCCTCGCCGCGGCGGCCGAGCATCTCGGCGCCGGCGCTCACGGTCGGCTCCCAGTCGAAGACGACCGCGTTCTCCTCGGGGCCGATCGCGACGCCGTCACCGGCCCGGGCGCCCGCCTTCATCAGGGAGTCCTCGACGCCGAGGCGGTTGAGCCGGTCGGCGAGGTAGCCGACGGCCTCGTCGTTGTTGAAATCGGTCTGGCGCACCCAGCGCTCGGGCTTCTCGCCGCGCACCCGGTAGATGCCCTCGTCGTCCAGGGTGACGGTGAAGCCCGCGTCGTCGACGGCCTTGGGGCGGATGACGATGCGGGTCGCCTCCTCCTTCGGCTTGGCGGCGCGCGCCTCGGCGATGATCCCGGCCAGCGCGTAGGACAGCTCGTTGAGGCCCTTGTGCGCGATGGCGGAGACCTCGAAGACGCGGTAGCCGCGGGCCTCCAGGTCGGGGCGGATCATGTCGGCGAGGTCCTGGCCGTCCGGGATGTCGACCTTGTTGAGGGCGACGATGCGGGGCCGGTCCTCCAGGCCGCCGTACTGACGCAGCTCCTCCTCGATGATGTCGAGGTCGGAGACGGGGTCGCGGTCGGACTCCAGGGTCGCGGTGTCCAGGACGTGCACGAGCACCGAGCAGCGCTCGACGTGCCGCAGGAACTCCAGGCCGAGGCCCCTGCCCTGGCTGGCGCCGGGGATGAGCCCGGGGACGTCCGCGATGGTGTAGACGGTCGAACCGGCGGTGACGACGCCGAGGTTCGGTACGAGGGTGGTGAACGGGTAGTCCGCGATCTTCGGCTTGGCCGCGGAGAGCACCGAGATCAGCGAGGACTTGCCCGCGCTCGGGTAGCCCACGAGGGCCACGTCGGCGACGGTCTTGAGCTCCAGGACGATGTCCCGGCTCTCGCCCGGCTCGCCGAGCAGCGCGAAGCCCGGGGCCTTGCGGCGGGCCGAGGCCAGCGCCGCGTTGCCGAGGCCGCCGCGGCCGCCCTGACCGGCCACGAAGGTGGTGCCCTGGCCGACGAGGTCGGCGAGCACGTTCCCGGCCTTGTCGAGGACCACGGTGCCGTCGGGGACGGGCAGGACCAGGTCCTGGCCGTCCTTGCCGGAGCGGTTGTCGCCGGCGCCGGGCTGGCCGTTGGTGGCCTTGCGGTGGGGGCTGTGGTGGTAGTCGAGCAGCGTGGTCACGGACTGCTCGACGACGAGGATCACATCGCCGCCGCGTCCGCCGTTGCCCCCGTCGGGGCCTCCCAGCGGCTTGAACTTCTCACGGTGGACGGAGGCGCAGCCGTGGCCTCCGTTACCCGCGGCGGCATGCAGCTCGACGCGGTCCACGAAGGTGGTCATGGTTGGTGCCTCCAGGTACAGCGGGGAAATACGGAATTGTCTCTGTCGTAACACGCCGAGGGCGGACCCGCTTCCCCGTTCGCCGGGAAAGCTGAGATCCGCCCTCGGAAGGTGCTGTGTGTCGTTCTGCGCGCGCTGAGAAGGATCAGACGGCGAGCGGAACGATGTTCACGACCTTGCGGCCGCGGTGCGTGCCGAACTCCACCGCACCGGCGGTCAGCGCGAACAGCGTGTCGTCGCCGCCACGGCCGACGCCCGAGCCGGGGTGGAAGTGGGTGCCGCGCTGGCGGACCAGGATCTCACCGGCGTTGACGGCCTGACCGCCGAAGCGCTTCACGCCGAGCCGCTGAGCATTGGAGTCGCGCCCGTTCCGAGTGGACGATGCGCCCTTCTTGTGTGCCATGTGTTCTCAGTCCCTTACTTCGCAGCCGCGGGGATACCGGTGACCTTGATCGCCGTGTACTGCTGGCGGTGACCCTGGCGACGGCGGTAGCCGGTCTTGTTCTTGTAGCGAAGGATGTCGATCTTCGCGCCCTTGTGGTGGTCCACGATCTCGGCCGTGACCTTGATGCCGTCCAGCACCCACGGGTCGCTGGTGACCGCGTCACCGTCGACAACGAGCAGGGTCGAGAGCTCGACCGTGTCGCCAACCTTGGCAGTGGAAATCTTGTCAACCTCAACGATGTCGCCGACAGCAACCTTGTGCTGGCGACCACCGCTGCGCACGATGGCGTACACGCGGATCTCTCTCTCGCTCGGAACGGATCCCCTGATGCCAGCCGCTCGCACGGGCCGAGGCCCGGGGCGACCCGGAAGGATGAGCGGCCTCTCCTGGCGGACGGCGCGAACACCGACCGTGACCGGGAGGGATGTGCTCAGGGGCAGGTGCGTAAGGAAACACACCGAGGGTCAAGGTTACGGGGCGGGGGTGTGGGGGTCAAACCGGCCCCGGGCCGTCCGATACACCGCCTGCGCCGGGATCCGGCACACCGACATCTTCGACGGTGGAGCCGCCCTTACCGGCCCGAACGGCATGGAAACGCTTAAGTTTCGCGTAGAACCCCTCTCCGGAAGGCGTCGAACGTGGACTACCGAGTGCAGCCGACCGCCCAGGTCGACGAGACGGCCGTCATCGGAGCGGGCAGCAGCGTCTGGGAGCTGGCCCAGATCCGTGAAGGGGCGCGGCTCGGCGAGGACTGCGTGGTCGGCCGGGGAGCCTACGTCGGCGCCGGCGTGCGCATCGGCGACAACGTGAAGCTGCAGAACTTCGCCCTCGTCTACGAGCCGGCCGAGCTGGCGGACGGGGTCTTCGTGGGCCCGGCCGTGGTGCTCACCAACGACCGCAACCCGCGGTCGGTCGATCCCGACGGCCGGCAGCGACGCGGCGGCGACTGGGAACCGGTGGGGGTCACTGTCGCGGAGGGCGCGTCGCTCGGGGCGCGGGCGGTCTGTGTCGCCCCGGCCCGGATCGGCCGGTGGGCGATGGTCGCGGCCGGCGCCGTCGTGACCAAGGACGTCCCGGACTTCGCCCTGGTGGCGGGTGTGCCGGCCCGCCCCATCGGCTGGGTCGGGCGGGCCGGCGTACGGCTGGTTCCCCGGGAGGGCGCCCCCGGGGAGTGGGAGTGCCCGGCCACCGGAGCGCGGTACAGGCTGACGGACGGGGTCCTCACCGAGCACGCGGGGTGAGGACCGGGCGCCACCGGCTCACCCGCCGATGACGATCCGCCGCACCCCCGGCCAGCGGGCCGGGTCGGTGGTCCGGCGTCCGTCGACCAGGACGCGCACGTCCGGCAGGGCGTCCGCGGACAGCTCGCGGTACTCGGGGTGATCGGCCTGGACGAGGGCCGCGGTGACGGCCTGCCCGTCGTGCGGGACCAGCCCCAGGCCCCGCAGCTCGTCGGGACCGTACAGCGGGTCGGAGACGAACGGCACGGCACCGCGCGCCCGCAGGGCCTCGACCACGCCGAAGACGCCCGAGAACGCGGTCTCCTTGACGCCGCCGCGGTAGGCGGCGCCCAGGACCAGCACCCCGACGCCGTTCAGGTCGCCGTAGGCGGCCGCCAGCAGGTCGACGGCGTACGCGGGCATGGCGGCGTTGGCCGCCCGGGCGGCGCGGACCACCGTCGCCTCCGGGTCGTTCCACAGGTACATCTGCGGGTAGACCGGGATGCAGTGCCCGCCGACGGCGATGCCCGGCCGGTGGATGTGGCTGTAGGGCTGGCTGTTGCACGCTTCGATGACCTGCTCGACGTCGATGTCGCTGCGGTCGGCGAAGCGGGCGAACTGATTGGCCAGCGCGATGTTGACGTCCCGGTAGGTCGTCTCGGCGAGCTTGGCCAGTTCGGAGGCCTCCGAGGCGCCCAGGTCCCAGACGCCGTTGGGGCGGGGCAGGTCGTCGCGGTCGTCGAAGTCGAGCACGGACGCGTAGAAGGCGACTCCGCGCCGCGTGGACTCCGGGTCGATGCCGCCGACCAGCTTGGGATAGCGGCGCAGATCGGCGAAGACCCGGCCGGTGAGGACCCGCTCCGGCGAGAAGACCAGGGAGAAGTCCGCACCGGCGCTCAGCCCGGAGCCCTCGGCCAGCATCGGCGCCCAGCGGGTGCGGGTGGTGCCCACGGGCAGGGTGGTCTCGTAGCTGACCAGGGCGCCGGGCCGCAGCCCGGCGGCGACGGACTTGGTGGCGGCGTCCATCCAGCCGAAGTCGGGGACGCCCTCGGCGTCCACGAAGAGCGGGACGACGATCACGACGGCGTCGGACGCGGCGACCGCGGCCGTGGTGTCCGTGGTGGCGGAGAGCCGGCCCGACCCGACCGCCTCCCGCAGCCGCTCGCCCAGCCCTTCCTCGCCGGGGAAGGGCTCGGTGGCCGCGTTCACGAGGGCGACGACCCTCTCGTCGGTGTCCGCGCCGATCACCGTGTGGCCCTTGGCGGCGAACTGCACGGCGAGCGGGAGCCCGATCTTGCCCAGGGCGACCACACAGATATTCATCCGCTCCGCTTTCTCTCGGATCCCAGCACTCTCCACAGCCGTGTCGCCCATCCCTCGCGCTCCATCAGCGGAGCCGTCGTGATCACGAGCCTGCCCTTGGAGTTGGGCCAGGCCGCGACCCGGTGGGGCTCGGCCTCGCCCCACCGGCGGGCCAGCGGCATGGGCCGCCCCTCGGTCCGCACCGGGATCTCGTAGGTCCGCCCCGCGACGTCGAGGTAGACCCGGACCCCCTTCTTGGCCCGGGCCGCGGGCACCGGGAGGCGGGCCAGGACGACGGTGCCGGGCCCGCCCTCAGCCGCCTTCACGACGACGTCGCCGGAGGACGGGGGGCGGGGCCCGCCCGGCGGCAGTCTTCGGGCGCCCGGCCGGTCGGCGCTCTGCGGCATGGCGCCCTGCGCCAGGGCGACCGCCACCGAGGAGGTGTCGCCGGTGACCTTGAGGCGCACCCGGACGATGAGCCCGAGGTCCTCGCCGTGCTGTTCCCAGTCGGCCGACTCGAACGCGGTTCCCGCCGCGAGACGGCCCGCGACGGTTTCGCCGAGCACCTCGTAGTACCGGTCGTCCAGCCCGATCGCGGGGTCCCGGAATCCCGGATAGGCGGCGAAGGCCCGGTCGCCCTCCAGCAGGAAGGGCGGGGCGCCCTGCCGGGTCTCGTCGGCGATGGCCCGGCTCAGGGCTTCCACGGCCCCTTGGCGGGCCAGCCCGAACCGCACCCGCCTGCGCACCCCCGTCCCGTCGCGCAGGGCGTCGCTGTAGTAGGCGTCCAGCAGCTCCGCGATCCCGTCGCACAGGGTCTTCCTGGTCACCGCGGGCAGGGCCGGGAAGTCCGCCAGCAGGAGCTTGGAGAGCTCCCAGGTGAAGTGCCGGGACAGGAGGGCGTCCCTGTTCGGGCCCGCCTCCACGAGCCCGGCCGCGTGCGCCATGATGCGGGCGGTGCAGCGCAGCCGGCTGAGGTGGTCGGCCCGGTAGGTGATGTTGCTCGCGTCACCCCGCTTGACCGCGTAGTAGCAGATGTAGTCGGCGAGCACGGAGATCCGGCGGGCGCGGACGCAGGCCTCGATGGTGAAGGGCTGGTCGCTGCCGACCGGCAGGTCCTCGGGGAAGCGCAGGGCGTACTTCTCCACCAGCGCACGCCGGAACAGCTTGGTGTTGGCGAGCGTGAACGGCAGCGGCGAGTCGTAGAGGCTGATGTCGGGGGCGTTGTGTTCGTACAGCTTCTGGTGGACGTAGCGCCCGTTGACCCCGACCGCCCTGCCGACCACGACGTCCGACCCGTGCTCGTCGGCGTACGCCACCAGCCGCTCCAGGGCCTCCTCCCCCAGCCGGTCGTCGGAGCCGACGAAGAAGACGAACAGGCCGGTCGCCCGCTCCAGGCCGCGGTTGCTCGGTGCGGCGGGGCCGCCGGAGTTGGCCTGGTGCAGCACCGTGACCGTCTCCGGGTACCGTGCGGCGAACCGGTCGAGTTCCGGCCCGCTGCCGTCCGTCGAGCCGTCGTCGACCGCGATCACTTCCAGGCGGTCCAGCCCGATGCTCTGCGCCACCAGGGAGTCCAGGCACTCCGTCAGGTAGGGCATCGTGTTGTAGACGGCCACGATCACGGTGACGTCGGGCGGTCCGGTCACGGAGCGACTCGCGTCATCCGCCGCGTGGCCGGGGCCGGAGCGCCTTCGACGAGCCGGGAGTACACGCCGTCCAGGACGGCCGCCTGCGCCTCCCAGGTCCACTCCGCGAGCAGGTCCCGGCGCGTGTAGGCGTCGCGGTAGCGGCGGGGATCGGCGAGGACCGCCCTCATCGCCCGTACGTAGTCCTCGACGTCCTCGGCCGTGAACACCTCGCCCTGGCCGGTGGCGGTGACCGTCGCCCCCATCGTCCGGACGTCGCTGACGACCAGCGGCAGCCCGGCGTGGGAATACTCGAAGAACTTGGTGATCAGGGCGATCTCGTGGTTCGGCCAGTGGTGGATCGGGATGACCCCGACGTCCGCGGCGGCCAGATGGCGGACCACCTGGTCGTGCGGGACGTACGGCAGGATGTGCACCCGGTCGCGGACGCCGAGCGCCGTCGCCCGCGCCTTGAGCGACTGCATGTAGGGCGAGTTGGCGCGCGGGACGATGAACGCCACATGGGATTCCGGCAGGTGGGGCAGGGCCTCGACCATGGTGTCCAGGCCCCGCTGCGGAGCCGCCGAACCGCTGTAGACCGCGAGCGGCGCCTCCGGTCCGATGCCGCACAGGTCCCGAAGGTCGGGCACCGGCTCGGCGGCCCGGTCCGCGGGGATCACCGTGTCGGGGGCGTTGAGCACGACGTCCGGGAGGTCCCTCAGCCCGTGGTGCTCGGCCAGCATCTTCGCGAGCGAGGCCGAGACGGTCGTGACGGCGTCGGCGTACTTGGCGTGCTCCCGCTCGTGTGCGCACTGGGCGACGTGCCAGCGCGGGTGCGGGCTCCACGGCTTGATGCCGGGCAGGAACTCGTGCGCGTCCCAGACGAGCCGGACAGTGCGCCCCTTGGCCTCGGCCCGCAGTTTGGCCCGCGCGCCCACGCCGAGCATCCGGAAGTCGTTGGCGTGGATCAGGTCGGGCTCCAGGGCGTCGATGACCTTCCCGTAGGCCAGTTCCAGGTCCCACAGTCCGGGGTCGAGCCGCCGCCAGGCCCGTTCGCCCATCGCCCGTACCCAGAAGGCCGTGGTGAAGCGGTCGAGCGGGGTGTCCATGTCCTTGCGGCGCCGCTCCAGCGCCGCGGTGTGCCGGGCCCGCAGCCGGACCCACCGTCCCATGCCCCGGGAGAGCACGCGGGCCGGCAGCAGCCGCGTCGCGGCCGCCCCGGAACCGCTGCGCCCCGCCTCGATGACCCGCAGGTTCAGTTCGGCCCGCCACGCCTTCATCCGCTGCTTGCGGTACTCGGCCAGGGGGCCCGGAGGATAGGCGAGCGGCGCGCGGAGAACCGCCCGGCGGTATTCGTGCCGCCGCCGGTGCAGCGGTGTTGCCACGGGCAGCAGCCGGACCCGGGCTTCCCCCAGCTGCCAGCTCTGCGGCTTCTTGTTCGGCGACTTGCCGAGAAGCACGACGTCCCAGCCGGCCGCCGCGGCGGACCGGGCCTCCTTCTGGACCCGGGAGTCCCCCTTCACCGCGTTGTCGACCAGCATGACGATCTTTCCCCGGGGCCTGCCGACGGGGGCTGAGGACTGAGGGTCAATCACCACGAGGGATCGTTTCCTCCCGCTCGAAGACGACAGTGCGCCCGCTCCTGGCCGAGTCGAGCAGGGAGGCGGCCACCTCCACGGTGCGCAGTCCCTGCCGCAGGGTGCAGATGTCGGCGGAGAGACCCTGCACGGCGTCCCGGAAGAGTTCGTGCTCGACGAGCAGGGGCTCACGCTTGGGGATGGCGTAGCGGATCATGTCGCCCTCGGAGACCCCGCGGAACGCGCGCAGGGCCTCCCACTCGGTGGCGACGGAGGCGTTCGAGTAGAACGTCAGGTCGGCCGTCAGCGTGTCGGCGATGAGGCAGCCCCGCTCACCGGTGACGGAGGTGAACCGCTCCTTGAGCGGGCTCAGCCAGTTGACCAGGTGGTTGACCATGGTCCCGTCGGAGAGTCGGCCCACCGCGCTGACCATGTCCTCGTAGGGGCGGCCGGACTTCGACACGGTGTGCGCCGCGATCGACACGTAGCTCCGGCCGGTCATCCACGCCGTCAGGTCGATGTCATGGGTGGCCAGGTCCTTGACCACGCCGACGTCGGCGATGCGGTGCGGGAAGGGCCCCTGCCGCCGCGTCACGATCTGGTAGAGGTCGCCGAGTTCACCGCTCTGCAGACGGTCCCGCAGCGAGCGCAGGGCGGGATTGCACCGCTCGATGTGCCCCACGCCCGCGACGAGGTTCCGCGACTCGAAGGCGTGCACGAGCCGCAGCGCGCCCTCGACGGAGTCGGCGAGCGGTTTCTCGATCAGCACGCAGACGCCCGCCTCGGCCAGCCGCAGGCCGATCTCCTCGTGCAGTCCCGTCGGGCAGGCGACGACGGCGTAATCGATGCCCAGGTCGAGGATCTGCTCGACGTCCGGCAGCACGGGAGCGCCTTGCGCCCACCCGTTCTTGTCGCCCATCGGATCGACGACCCCGACCAGGTCGACGCCCTCCAGGGCCATGAGCACGCGGGCGTGGTGGCGGCCCATGGAGCCGAGGCCGATGAGCCCGGCCCTCAGTGCGGCGGTCACGGGTTCTCCCCCAGGGCGTTCACGGCGGTGACGATGCGCTCCAGGTCGCCCTCGCTGAGCGAGGGGTGGACGGGCAGCGACACGACCTCGGCGGCGGCCTTCTCGGTCTCGGGCAGGTCCCAGGTGCGGCCCGCCTTCTGATCGGGCTCCCGGTAGGGCTTGAGGCGGTGGATCGGCGTCGGGTAGTAGACGGCGTTGCCGATGCCCGCCTCGGTGAGCTTGGCCATCGCGGCGTCCCGGTCCCCCCTGATCCGCACGGTGTACTGGTGGTAGACGTGCCGGGCGCCCTCGGCCACCGGCGGTGTGGTGACGGCCGGGGCGGTGACGCGGTCGTCGAGGTAGGCGGCGTTGGCGCGGCGCCGCTCGGTCCATGCCTCGACCTTGCCGAGCTGTACGCGTCCGACGGCGGCCGACACGTCGGTCATCCGCATGTTGGCGCCGACGATCTCGTTGGCGTACCGCTGCTCCATGCCCTGGTTACGCAGCAGGCGTACGGTGCGGGCCAGTTCGGCGTCGGCCGTCGTGACCATGCCGCCTTCGAGGGAGTGCATGTTCTTGGTCGGGTAGAAGCTGAAGGCGCCGCCCGAACCGAACGCGCCGACCGGCGTTCCGTGCAGGGCGGCGGCGTGCGCCTGGCACGCGTCCTCGACGACCGCGAGTCCCCGCCGCTCGGCGATGGGCATGAGCCGGTCCATCGCCGCCGGATGACCGTAGAGGTGTACGGGCATGATCGCGGCCGTACGCGGGGTGATCGCGGCCTCGACGGCCGCCGGGTCGAGTCCGAAGCCTTCCGGCTCGATGTCGGCGAACACGACGTCGGCTCCGGTCAGGCGGATCGCGTTCGCCGAGGCCGCGAAGGAGAACGAGGGGACGACGACCTCGTCGCCCCTGCCGATGCCCAGGGCCAGGAGCAGCAGGTGGAGGGCGGAGGTGCCGGAATTGACGGCGACGCAGGTCCGCCCGTCGACCAGGGCGGAGAAGCGCTCCTCGAAGGCGGCGACCTCGGGCCCCTGGACGACGCGTCCGCTGCGCAGCACCCGGACCACGGCGTCGATCTCGGCCTCTCCGATGACGGGTGAGGCCACGGGAACCTGCTGCTCGTTGATGCTCGTCATCGACGTCCTCCTCGGCGGGTGCACCGCTGACAAGCCCCAGCCCTGCCACACCAGGGATGCATCAAATCATGACACATCGGACATCTGCCGGGTGGGAGTGAAGCCGCCGACCGGCCGGGACGCCGCGGCCGGAAACGCGGACGTCCCGCCCCGAAGTGCTCGGGGCGGGACGTCCGCGGGGAAGCCGGAGGGTGTCGGCGGGCTGTCAGCCGGCCGAGGACTCACCCTTCCCTGAATCGGTGGAGGCGCTCACCGAAGCCGACGACTGCTCGGCGGCGACGGTCTTCTTCGTCGCCTTCTTCGCGGTCGTCTTCGCCGTCGTCTTCTTGGCGGCGGTCTTCTTCGCGGCGGTCTTCTTAACCGCCGCCTTCTTCGCCGGGGCCTTCTTGGCGGCGGCCTTGCGGGCCGTCTTCTTCGCCGGGGCGGCCTCCGCGGACTCGGATTCCGTCGTACCGGAGGATTCCGCGGCTGCCTCGGCCGCCCGGTCGTCGGGCTCCGCGGCCTGCGCCTCGGGCGCCGGAGCGACCACGACGACCTCGGCGTCCACCGACCCGGTGGGCGAGCCGGCAGGAGCGGTGACCTTACGGGTCACCCGGCGCCGGGCACGCGGCGGGGCGGCCACGGGGGCCTCGGCCTCGGGGGCCTGCGTCTCGGCGGCGAGCGCCTCGACGACCGGGTCCTCGACCGCGACCGGGTCCGTGGTGGGCTCGGCCGGCTGGACCGGCTCGGAGGCCTCGGCCTGCTTCGGCGAACCCGCCGGGGCGGTCGCCTTACGGGTGGCCCGACGGCGCGTACGGCCCTGGGGCGCGGCCTCGGCCGGAGCCTCGGGGACTTCGGCGGCCTCGGGAGCCTCCACAGCCGGAGCCTCGGCGGGCGTGTCGAGGACCGGCTCGGGCCGCGCCTCGGCGACGGGCGCCTCGGCCTTCGGGGCGCCGGCCGGGGCCGACGCCTTGCGGG
>NTHE01000069.1 GCA_002551355.1 Streptomyces sp. man185
GAGCGGAAGCCACCCGAGGGGCGGTCGTCACGACGGTCGCGGTTGAACGACGGACGGTCGTTGTCCCGACGCTCGAACGAACGGCCACCACGGTCATCGCGACGGTCGCCGCCACCGGAGCGGAAGCCACCGGAGGGGCGGTCGTCACGACGGTCGTTGCCGCCGCGGTAGCCGCCGCGGTCGCCACCGCGGTTGTCGCGGCGCTCGTAGTTGCCCCGCTCGTCACGACGCTGCTCGTCGCGGGCGGCCGGCTGCTCGGGGACGGAGACGGCTGCCACGAGGGCGGCCTCGGCCTCGGCGGCCACCTCGGCCACCGCGGCCTCGGGGTCGTCGCCCCGCTCGCGCGCGGCGCGGGCGACCAGGCGGTCGGCCTCCTCGCGCAGCTCGACCGCGCGGCGCTGGACGCGCTCCAGTTGCTTCGTCAGGTCGGCGGCCTCGCGCTCGGCCTGCTTGGCGGCGTTGTTCGCGGAGTCGGCCTGGACCTCGGTGAGCGAGCGGGCGCCGGTGATCTCGGCGACCTCCGGCTCGAAGACGCCCGCGCCCTGGACGATGTGGCGCGAGGCGTCGACGCCCGCGTCCTCCATCAGCCGGAAGATCTGGCGGCGCTGGTGCGGGAGCGCCAGCGAGACGACGACACCGGACTTGCCGGCGCGGGCGGTACGGCCCGAGCGGTGCAGGTAGTCCTTGTGGTCGCCGGCCGGGTCCACGTTCAGGACCAGGTCGATGCCGTCGACGTGGATGCCTCGGGCGGCGACGTCGGTCGCGACGAGCGCGTTGACGTAGCCCTTCTTGAAGTCCTCCAGGACCCGCGTACGGGCGCCCTGGGTCATGCCGCCGTGCAGCGCGTCGGCCTTCACGCCGGACTCGATGAGCTGCTCGGCGATGCGGTCGGCGCCCAGCTGGGTGCGGACGAAGATGATCGTGCGGCCCTTGCGGGCGGCGATGGCGGCCGTGACCGGCGCCTTGTCCTTCGGCTTCACGACGAGGACGTGGTGCGACATGGTCGTGACGTTGCCCTGGGCGCTGTCGACCTCGTGCGTCACCGGGTTGGTGAGGTAGCGCTTGACCAGCGTGCCGATCTCGTTCTCCATGGTGGCGGAGAAGAGCATCCGCTGACCGCCGCCGGGGATCTGGTCGAGCAGCTCGGTGACCTCGGGCAGGAAGCCCAGGTCGGACATCTGGTCGGCCTCGTCGAGGACGGCGACCTGGACGTTCTCGAGCGAGCAGGCGCCGCGGTTGATGATGTCGCGCAGCCGGCCCGGGGTGGCGACGAGGACGTCGACACCGCGCTCCAGGGCGTAGATCTGGTTGCCCATCGACGTACCGCCGCAGACGACCTTCATCTTGAGGCCGAGCACGTCGCCGTACGGCTGCAGCGCGTCCGCGACCTGCATCGCGAGCTCACGGGTCGGGGTGAGGATGATGCCGCGCGGCTTCTTCTTCTCGGTGGTGCCACCGGAGAGCGAGGCCAGCAGCGGCAGACCGAAGGAGAGCGTCTTGCCGGAGCCCGTGCGCCCGCGGCCGAGGATGTCCTTGCCGGCCAGGGCGTCCGGGATGGTCGCCGCCTGGATCGGGAAGGGGGCGGTCACACCGTTCTGCGCGAGCTTGCGGACGATGCCCTCGGGCAGGCCCAGGTCGCCGAAGGTGACGGTCGGCTCGGCGGGGGTCTTGTCGGCCTCGTCCGCGATCTCCTCGACGGAGTCCGCGACCTCGGCGGCCGGGGCGTCGGCCTGCGCGTCGGCGACGAAGTCCGCGACGGACTTCTCGGCGACGACGGTCTTCTCGGCGGCCGGGGCGGTGGCGCCGGCCGGGGCCTCGGTCACAGCGGCCTCGACGAGCTCCGCGAGCTCGGCGGCGACGATGTTCTCGGGCATGACGGTGTGGTCAGAACTGGAAATTGACATGCGAAATGCGAAACCTTCCGGAGTCTCGGCACGCGCCCATAACTCCGTGATTCGCAATTTCGACCGCCTCAATGCGGTCCAGCCACGGCAAGGGAGAGTACGCGCCACACGGCGCTCTTCTGTGTCGGCGCCGGGCAATGGGATCAAACGATCTACCACCATACGCACCCTCACCCACATCGCGCAAACCAGCCGGGTCCGCCCCTCGGCTACACCGGCCCCACCTGCGGCGATGCCTCCGGGGTCCGCAACGGCCTGACCGCCTCCGGTCCGCCCATCGCCTGGGCCCGCAGCTGCGCGGCGGGCGAGGCCGAGGGGGGCGGCTCCGGCGGATCGGTGGGCTCCGGCTCGGGCTCCGGGTCCGGGGCGGGCGGCGGCGGGGCCGGCGGCTCCGGGGTGGCCGGCGGCGGCTCACCCGGCCCCGGGGTCGAGGGCGTCGGGGTGGGCCGCACCCCGCCGCCCCGGGTGGGCCCGGGGGCAGCCGGTTCGGGGCGCGCGCCCTTGGGGGTGACCGACGGCGTGGCGCCGGAGGCGTCCGGGCTCGGGCTGCTCCCGGGCACACCCCGGTCCGAGTGGGGGTGCGCGCCACCGCCGCGCCCCCCGGCCCGCCCGGAGCCGGGAACCGTGTCCCCGGCCGGATCGGCGGCGGAGCCCTTCGGGCCGGCGGACCGTGAGGGCCCCGGCCCGCCGGCGCCGTCCTCGCCGACGCTCATACAGCCGGTGGACGCGGCGATCGTCAGCGCGGTGACGGCTGCCCAGCGGACAGGGGCGGACAACTGGCGCACGAGTGGCACCTCCGGGGCGAGGGAGCGGAGAGCGGGAATGGAGCGCGCGGCGCCGGGGCGAAGCGGGAACAGGCGGTACCAGGCGGTGCCGGGCGGCAATCGAGAGCGAGCGGTACGGCGTCGCACCGTGCCCAACTCCCCCGACCCCGCCGGAGACACGCCCGAAACGCCACCCACCCGCGCGACGACCGCCGAAGCAGCCCGCGGCCCGATCAGGACCCGCCGGTCGCGACAGCCGCCGAAGCGCGGCCCCGGCCCGATCAGGACCCGCCGGTCGCGACGCCCGCCGAAGCGCGGCCCCGGCCCGAGCGAGACCCGCCCGCGCGATGCCCGCCGAAGCGCCCCGGACCGGACGGGACCCGCCGGATCAGCCGGCTGCGCTACCCCCCGAACCCGCCCGCCAGCTCCGCCCCCAGAAAAACCGCGCCCAGCCCCGCCAGCAGCGACGCCAGCACATTGGCCGCGGCCAGGAAGGTCCGGCCCGTCTCGGCCAGGCGGAGGGACTCGTACGAGAACGTCGAGTACGTCGTCAGCGCCCCGCACAGGCCCGTCGCCAGCAGGGCGTGCACCGGGGAGGAGACCGCGGCGCCGGTCAGGACGCCGAGCAGCAGGCTGCCCGCGATGTTCGCCGCGAAGGTGCCCCACGGGAAGACGTACGGGACGCCGGGACCTTGGTGCGCCTGCACCGCACGGTCCGTCAGATAGCGCAGGGGCGCGCCCACCGCCCCGCCGATCGCCACCAACAGCCAGTTCACGCGGCCCGCCCCTCGCCCCGGGAGCCCCGAGCACTCCGGCCGCCCCGGCCACCCCGGGAGCCCTGCGCGCCCCGGTCCAGCCAGGCCCGCGTCCCCGCGGCCGCCGCCCACACCGCCCCGAGCGCGGCCACCACCGTCACCGCCGCGTACGCCATCGCCACCGCGACCTCCTGACGCACCAGCAGGTCCGAGACGTCCGCCGCGTACGTCGAGAAGGTCGTGTATCCGCCGAGCACGCCGACCCCGAGGAACGGCCGCACCAGCGGGTGCGTGATGCGGCCACGCTCGACGGTGAGCACCATCAGCACGCCGATCAGCGCGCAGCCGGTCACGTTGACGACGAACACCGTCCACGGGAAGCCGCCCGCGCCGGGCCACAGGACCAGGGCCCCGTAACGGGCGAGCGCGCCGAGCGCGCCCCCGGCCGCCACCGCCGCCAGCACCCGGCTCTGCCGTACGGCGGGCGGGCCGGGCTCCGGCAGCTCTTCCGGGGCCTGCTCGCTCACCCGTAGCCCAGGGCGTGCAGCCGCTCGTCGTCGATGCCGAAGTGGTGGGCGATCTCGTGGACCACGGTGATCTCGGTCTCCGCGACGACGTCCTCCTGCGTCTCGCACATCCGCAGCGTCGGCCCCCGGTAGATGGTGATCCGGTCCGGCAGGACCCCGGCGTACCACTCACCGCGGTCCGTGAGCGGGGTTCCCTCGTAGAGCCCGAGCAGGTCGGGGTCGCCGGGCTCCGGTTCGTCCTCGACGAACACCGCCACGTTGTCCATCAGCCGCGTCAGCTCCGGCGGAATCCGGTCCAGAGCCTGGCTCACCAGCTCCTCGAACTGTTCGCGCGTCATCTCCAGCACCCCGCCATTGTCACGTACGGCGGCCGGGTGCGGGCAGGTGGCGACCGTCCCGGACGCATGACCGGGGTCGCCGCCCGGCATGGCCGAGGCCGTACCGGGGCATACGGGCCCAATGGTCCGCGTCCCGTTCCGTGCCGCAGCCGACCGCGTCCGGCACCGCCTCAGCCAGCTCGTCCGCCCGAAGCCCGGAAGCCGACCGGGACGCACCCCGCGCGGCGCCGGTGCCTCCCGCACCGGCGCGGCGGCCCCCGGCGACCCGACGGACCCCGCCCGCCGCCCGTACCTCCGCGCCCTCGGCATGCTCGCCGTCGTCGTGCTGGGGGCCTGGCTGGGACTGCTCGCCGTGGGGTCCATCCGTACGCCGGTCGGCCCCATGGACACCAACATGACCCTGCGCCCCTCCCTCACCGGCGGCAGCAAGATCAACGTGTCCCCGCTCGGCGCCCTGGAGCTGGACTCGCACATCGCGCCGCTCCGGCTCGACGTGGACGTGGACCGCCTCGACCCCGAACGCTCCCAGGCCCTGGTCGACCAGCCGGAACGGTTCTCCACCCTCCAGGACGAGGTCACCCGGGACGTCGCCGCCGGCACCCGGGAGCTGGCCGTGCGCTCCTGCGTCGCCGTCGTCTCCGGCGCGACCGCGCTCGGCCTCGTCGTCTACCGCCGCCCCCGCCGCGCCCTCGCCGCCGGCGGGCTCGCCCTCACCCTGCTGGCCGCGTCCGGCGTCAGCGCGTACGCCACCTGGAACCCGAAGTCCGTCCTGGAGCCGAAGTTCTCCGGGCTGCTGTCCAGCGCCCCGTCCCTGGTCGGCGACGCCCGCTCGATCGTCACCGAGTTCGACATCTACCAGCAGGAGCTGGCCCGCCTGGTCACCAACGTCACCAAGCTGTACGACGCGACCTCCTCGCTCCCCGTCTACCAGCCCGACCCCGGCACCATCCGGGTCCTGCACGTCTCCGACATCCACCTGAACCCGGCCGCCTGGCACATCATCGCCTCGCTCGTCGAGCAGTACGAGATCGACGTGATCATCGACTCCGGCGACACGATGGACCACGGCTCCGCCCCCGAGAACGGCTTCCTCGACCCGATCCGCGACCTCGGAGCGCCCTACGTGTGGGTGCGCGGCAACCACGACTCGCCCATCACCCAGACCTACCTGAGGAAGTTCAAGAACGTCCGTGTCCTCGACGACGGCAAGGCGGTGAACGTCGGCGGGCTCCGCATCGCGGGCACCGGCGACGCCTCCTTCACCCCGGACCGGACCGGCCCCGGCGGCAACAAGGAGGCCGCCCGGCTGGAGGGCATGCGGCTGGCCACCGCGCTGCGCGACCAGGAGCGGGCGGGCACCCCGGCCGACATCGCCGTCGCCCATGACCCGAACACCGCCCGGGAGACCGACGGCACGGTCCCGCTGGTGCTGTCCGGCCACCTCCACCGCCGGATCAACGAGCAGCTGAAGCTCGGCACGCGGCTGAAGGTCGAGGGCTCCACGGGCGGCGGCGGGCTGCGTGCCGTGCAGAACGAGAAGCCCGAGAAGGTGCATGCCTCGGTGCTCTACATGGACCGCTCCACCCGTCGGCTCCAGGCCTGGGACGAGATCACGCTGGGCGGTCTCGGACTGACGACCGCCGAGGTCAGCCGCCATCTTCCGGAGGAGAACCTGAAGAAGGGGACCCCCGCCTCGCCCTCTCCCAGCCCGTCCCCGACGGGCTCCGGGACGCGCCCGACGCCCTCGCCGTAAACCGTTTTGGCGATAGCTCCACCCATCCCATATGCTTCTCACGTCCCCGACGCGCTGCAAAGCGAACCGGCGGGCCAATAGCCCTCATCGTCTAGTGGCCCAGGACGCCGCCCTTTCAAGGCGGTAGCACGGGTTCGAATCCCGTTGGGGGCACGTTTCACCGTGTGCGAGACTTGTCTCGCACATTGCTTGGTCCTGTGGAGCAGTTTGGAGTGCTCGCCACCCTGTCAAGGTGGAGGCCGCGGGTTCAAATCCCGTCAGGACCGCTTGCAGCCCCAGCGGCTGCGTGGCTGGGTAGCTCAGTTGGTACGAGCGATCGCCTGAAAAGCGATAGGTCGCCGGTTCGATCCCGGCCCCAGCCACTTCTCGAAGGCCCCGTCCACCGGACGGGGCCTTCGCCGTGTCACACCTTCTCGTTCTCCTTCTCGTTCTCCTCCGCCGGTACGTCGCCGTCGCGCCGCCGCCAGGCCCGTACGCCCAGGACCAGTAGCGCCACCAGCACCACCGCGAAGAGCGCCGCCCCGTCCGGCACCCGCTCGCCGAGCTTCTGCGCCCACTGCTCGACCGCGAACGATTCGTCGACCCCCAGCAGGCCGGGCAGCGCGGTCGTCCCGTCGTAGACGAGGAACAGCGCGCCGAGGCCGATGAAGAACAGACCCGACAGCAGCGACGTGGTGTGCAGCTCGAACCGGCCGAGGCGGACGGCCCGGCCGCGCAGCCAGGCCCGGCGGCCGAGGTCGAAACGCTCCCAGAGCAAGGCGAGCAGGAAGAGCGGGACGGCCATCCCGAGCGCGTACACCGCCAGCAGCAGTCCGCCGTAGACCGGGCTGCCGCTGACCGCCGCGACGGTCAGGACGCTGCCGAGGATCGGGCCCGCACAGAAGCCGGCCAGGCCGTAGACCGCGCCGAGCGCGTAGACGGAGAACGCGGTGGTGGGGCGGATCCGGCCGCTGAGGGCCGCGATCCGCCGGGACGCGAAGCCGAGGCCGACGATCTGCGCGACGCCCAGCACGATGATCAGCCAGCCCGCGCCCGTGACGAGGGCGTCGCGATGGCCGTAGAAGAGCCGTCCGGCGTACGAACCGGCCGCGCCGAGCGGGACCAGGGTGGTGGCGAGCCCGGCGTAGAAGATGCCGGTACGCGCCAGCAGCCGGGAGGCGGAGTCGATGGAGTACGCGAAGAAGGCCGGCAGCAGCAGCGCGCTGCACGGGCTGACCAGGGCGAGCAGCCCGCCGAGGAAGGCCGCGAAGTAGCCGATGTCCGCCGTCACTTGGCGGCGTCCCCGGCGGCGTCGCCGCCGGCGTTGCCGGTGGTCTTCGCCTTCGCCTGCCCGGCGGCGGCCTCGATGGCCCGCGTGAACGTCTCGTCCGGCTGGGCGCCCGCGATCGGGCGGCCGTTGATCAGGAACGACGGGGTGGACGTGGCGCCGATCCCGTACGCCTGCTCCTGGTCCTTCTTGACCGCCGCACGGGCCGCGTCGCCGTCGAGGTCCTTCATGAACCGGTCCAGGTCCTTCACCCCGGCCTCCTCGGCCAGTGCCTTGACCCGGTCCTTGCCGAAGCCCTTCTCCTTCACCCCCTCGGCGTAGGCGGCGCGGTGGAATTCCCAGAAGCGGTCCTGCTGCCCGGCGGCCCAGGCGGCCCGCGCGGCGATCTCGGACTCCTCGCCGAAGATCGGGAAGTTCCGCCACTCGATGCGCAGCGTGCCGTCCTCCACGTACTTCTCGATCAGCTCCGGCTCGGTGTCCCGGGCGAACTTGCCGCAGTAGCCGCACTTGAAGTCGGCGTACTCGATCAGGACGACCGGGGCGTCCGCCCGGCCGGTGGCCAGCTTGTCGTCCGCGTCCCGGCGGGCGAGCTTCGCCAGCTCCGGGTAGACGCCCTCGTTCGGGTCGGCGGAGACCTCGGCGGCGGGGCTGGTGGCGGTGTCCTTCGAGGCGTCGTCGGGGGAGGTGGCCCGGTAGGAGGCGAAGCCGAGGAGACCGGCCGCGAGGACGACGACCGCGCCGTAGACGAGGGGCTTGCGGGAGGACGTGGAAGGCGTGGCGGCGGACTTCTTGGGCGTGGGCATGCGGCACTCCGTGCTGATGGTGCGGAAGGAGAGAGGTCAGGGTGCGGGTCGGGCGGATGCCCGCCTACACCCGCAGCACGGAGAGTTCGACCGGGGTCGGGGTGTACGGGACCGGGGCGCGGGCCCGTATCCCCGGCGGCGGCTCGGCCGACAGCGCGCCCGTCGCGGCGGGCAGCCCCCACGGGGCGAGGCCCGGCGGCTGCTCGTACGAGGTCCGGGCGCGGGAGGGGACGGCGGGCTCACCGTCGTGATCGCGGAGCTTCCCGCAGCCGGGGACGGGGGTGTCCGCGCCGGCGGCCTCGGCCACCGGAGCCTGAGCCGGGTCCTGAGCCACGGACATCGCCCGCCCCTCAGCCCGGGCCCGAGTCGGGTCCTGACCCTGGGCCTGCGCGACGTGAAGCACCGGCACGGAGGAGTCCCCCGGTCCGGCGGCGGCGAACGCCCCCGGTCCGCACAGCAGCCCGAGCACCACCGCGAGCAGCGCCGTCAGGCTCCACCACTGCGTACGGGACACGGGACCGGGGCCTTTCTCGCGCGGTGGGACGGAGCTGAGCGTTCGACTGCCCGAAATGGTACGTGCCGCGTGACGCAGCCCGCGCGAAATGAGGTCGCCACTCCGCGGGCACGGGTGAGATCCTGGGATCCGTATGTCTACTTCCTTCGCCGATCTCCAGTCCCAGCTCGGACAGCTCTCGCTCCGTGACGCGAACCGGCTCGGCCGGCGCCTCGAAGGAGCGCGCCGCATCCGCAAGCCCGAGGCCCGCCAGTCCGTGCTGGACGAGATCGCGGCCGAGGCGGGCAAGGCGGCCGAACGGCTCGCCTCCCGCGCGGCCCGGCTGCCGGCCCTGTCGTACCCGGAAGAGCTGCCGGTCAGCCAGAAGAAGGACGAGATCCTGGAGGCGATACGCGACCACCAGGTCGTGATCGTCGCCGGTGAGACCGGGTCGGGGAAGACCACGCAGATCCCCAAGATCTGTATGGAGCTGGGGCGCGGCGTCCGGGGCATGATCGGGCACACGCAGCCCCGCCGGATCGCCGCCCGTACGGTCGCGGAGCGGGTCGCGGACGAGCTGAAGACGCCGCTCGGCGAGACCGTCGGCTGGAAGGTCCGCTTCACCGATCAGGTGAACCCGGAGTCGACGTATCTGAAGCTGATGACGGACGGCATCCTGCTCGCGGAGATCCAGACGGACCGCGAGCTGCTGGCGTACGACACGATCATCATCGACGAGGCCCACGAGCGGTCCCTGAACATCGACTTCCTGCTCGGCTATCTGGCCCGCCTGCTGCCCAAGCGCCCGGACCTGAAGGTCGTCATCACCTCGGCGACCATCGACCCGGAGCGGTTCGCGCGCCACTTCGGCGAGGCGCCGATCGTGGAGGTCAGCGGGCGGACGTATCCGGTGGAGGTCCGCTACCGCCCGCTGCTCGAAGAGGAGAGCGAGGACTCCGACCGGGACCAGATCACCGCGATCTGCGACGCCGTCGACGAGCTGGGCCGCGAGGCCCCCGGCGACGTCCTGGTCTTCCTCTCCGGTGAGCGCGAGATCCGGGACACGGCGGACGCGCTGAACAAGCGCAACCTCAGACATACCGAGGTGCTCCCCCTCTACGCGCGCCTCTCGCACGCCGAGCAGCACCGCGTGTTCCAGCGCCACACCGGACGCCGCATCGTGCTGGCGACCAACGTCGCCGAGACCTCGCTGACCGTCCCCGGCATCAAGTACGTGATCGACCCGGGCAACGCCCGTATCTCCCGCTACAGCCACCGCACCAAGGTCCAGCGGCTGCCGATCGAGCGGATCTCCCAGGCCAGCGCCAACCAGCGCAAGGGCCGCTGCGGCCGTACGTCGGACGGCATCTGCATCCGGCTGTACTCGGAGGACGACTTCGTCACCCGGCCGGAATTCACCGACCCGGAGATCCTGCGGACGAACCTGGCCTCCGTCATCCTCCAGATGACCGCCGCCGGGCTCGGCGACATCGAGAAGTTCCCCTTCATCGACCCGCCGGACCACCGCAACATCCGCGACGGCGTGCAGCTCCTCCAGGAGCTGGGGGCGCTGGAGCAGGGCGAGAAGTCCCCCCAGGAGGGGAAGAGGGGGCAGCGGCTCACCCCGCTCGGCCGCAAGCTCTCCCAGCTGCCCGTCGACCCGCGCCTGGCCCGCATGGTCATCGAGGCCGACAAGAACGGCTGCGCCCGCGAGGTGATGGTCATCGCCGCCGCGCTCTCCATCCAGGACCCGCGCGAGCGGCCCGCGGAGAAGCAGACGCAGGCCGACCAGAACCACGCCCGGTTCAAGGACGAGACGTCCGACTTCCTGGCGTACCTGAACCTCTGGGCCTACGTCCGCGAGCAGCAGAAGGAGCGCGGCTCGTCCTCGTTCCGCCGGATGTGCAAGCAGGAGTACCTGAACTTCCTGCGCATCCGCGAATGGCAGGACATCTACGCGCAGTTGCGCACGGTCGCCAAGCAGATGGGCATCACCGTCGAGGAGCCCAAGGCGGAGGCGTCCATCCCCGAGCAGGCGGTGCACACCTCGCTGCTGGCCGGGCTGCTGTCGCACATCGGGCTGAAGGACACCGAGAAGAACGAGTATCTGGGCGCGCGCAGCGCCAAGTTCGCGGTCTTCCCGGGCTCCGCGCTGTTCAAGAAGCAGCCCCGGTTCGTGATGTCGGCGGAGCTGGTGGAGACCTCCCGGCTGTGGGCGCGGGTCAACGCCAAGGTCGAGCCCGAGTGGATCGAGCCGCTGGCCCAGCACCTGGTGAAGCGCACCTACAGCGAGCCGCACTGGGAGAAGGACCAGGCGGCGGTGATGGCGTATGAGCGGGTCACCCTGTACGGCGTGCCGATCATCGCCCAGCGCAAGGTCAATTTCGGACGTATCGACCAGGAGGCCTCGCGGGATCTCTTCATCCGCAACGCCCTGGTCGAGGGCGACTGGCGCACCCACCACCAGTTCTTCCACGACAACCGCAAACTCCTCGGCGAGGTCGAGGAGTTGGAGCACCGCGCGCGGCGCCGCGACATCCTCGTGGACGACGAGACGCTCTTCGACTTCTACGACCAGCGGATTCCCGATCACATCGTGTCCGGGGCGCACTTCGACTCCTGGTGGAAGAACAAGAAGCGCGAGGAGCCGGACGCGCTCGACTTCGAGCGCTCCATGCTGATCAACGAGAAGGCCGGGGCCGTCACCAAGGACGACTATCCGGACTCCTGGCGGCAGGGGAAGCTCAAGTTCAAGGTGACGTACCAGTTCGAGCCCGGCGCGGACGCGGACGGCGTGACCGTGCACGTACCGCTCCAGGTGCTCAACCAGGTCACCTCCGAGGGCTTCGACTGGCAGATCCCGGGGCTGCGCGAGGAGGTCGTCACCGAGCTGATCCGCTCGCTGCCGAAGCCGATCCGCCGGCACTACGTCCCCGCGCCGAACTACGCGGACAAGTTCCTGGACCGGGCCGTCCCGCTCCAGGAGCCGCTGCCGTTCACCCTGGCGCGGGAGCTCCAGCGGATGGTCGGCGTGCCCGTCACCGCGGACGACTTCGACCTGTCCCGCGTCCCGGACCACCTGAAGATCACGTTCCGGATCGTCGACGAGCGGCGGCGCAAGGTCGCCGAGGACAAGGACCTGGAGGCGCTGAAGCTCCAGCTGCGCCCGAAGGCCCGTCAGGCGCTCTCCAAGGCGGCCGCGGCCACCGCGGGGCCCTCCGGCGAGTCCATCGAGCGCTCGGGCCTCACGGACTGGACGATCGGCACGCTGAACAAGGTCTTCGAGACGCGGCGGGCCGGTCAGCCGGTCAAGGCGTATCCGGCCTTGGTCGACCAGGGCGGGACCGTGGCCGTACGGCTCTTCGACACCGAGGCCGAGCAGCAGCAGGCGATGTGGCGCGGCACCCGGCGGCTGATCATGCTGAACATCCCGGTGAACCCGGCGAAGTTCGCCTCGGACCGGCTGAGCAACCAGCAGAAGCTGGCCCTGTCCCGTAATCCGCACGGCTCGGTGCAGGCGCTCTTCGAGGACTGCGCCACCGCTGCGGCCGACCGGCTGATCGCCGCGCACGGCGGGCCCGCCTGGGACGAGAAGGCGTTCCGGACGCTGTACGACAAGGTGCGCGCGGATCTGGTGGACCTGACCGTCCGCACGATCGACCAGGTGCAGCAGGTGCTGGCCGCGTGGCAGGCGTGCGAGCGCCGGCTGAAGTCGACGAACAGCCTGACGCTGGTGGCCAACGTCACCGACGTACGGGAGCAGCTGGCCAGACTCGTACCGTCCGGTTTCGTTACGGCGACCGGGCTGCGCCGGCTGCCGGACCTGATGCGCTACCTCGTGGCGGCCGACCGGCGGCTCCAGCAGATGCCGACGGCCGTGCAGCGGGACACCACGCGGATGGCGAAGGTCCACGAGATGCAGGACGAGTACGCCTGGCTGCTCGAACAGCTCCCGCAGGGCAGGCCGGTGCCGCAGGAGGTGCTGGACGTCCGCTGGATGATCGAGGAGCTGCGGGTGAGCTACTTCGCCCACGCGCTGGGCACCGCGTTCCCCGTCTCGGACAAGCGGATCGTGAAGGCGATCGACGCGCTGGCGCCCTGACGCGAGGCTTCGACGGGGCCCGGGAGGCGGTGACGGGGTCACCACCAGGAGTGAAGTCGACCTGGGCCTCCCACCTCCTGTACAGTCTGGTTTCGCAGCAAGCCGCAAGGCAAGCGGCGAAAACCTGGTCCTGTGGAGCAGTTTGGAGTGCTCGCCACCCTGTCAAGGTGGAGGCCGCGGGTTCAAATCCCGTCAGGACCGCAGTAGAAGAAAGCCCGGATCGTTTCGATCCGGGCTTTCTCGTTTTGCGTCCCCCTTCCTGCCTCTCCTGCCTCGCGTCTTGACGGCTGCATCCGCCGCCGGTACCCCGTAGAAGCAGAGGCTGTCCCTGCACCCTCGGCGCTTCTCTCGGCGGGGGACGGCCGGGCTCACCGGGAGGTGGCTCGTATGTCCGCGTCCGCGGCACGACATGAGACCCGTGCACTGCTGCGCGCCCACCTGGCGGCCGCTTCCGCCTATCGCCACCTCACCCGGCACTGCGCGGTCTGCCATCGCCTCCTGCGCCTCGCCATGGAGCCCGGGGGCAGCGTGGAGCCGGGCGCGCCCACAGGGCCCTCCGACGCCCGGGAGGCCGCCGCCGGACACCGGGCGTCCGCCGAGCGCCCCGACGAGGACGAGGCCGGGGCCGAAAGGCCTGCCACGACGTGACCATCGGCCGGATGCTTCCGCGTCCGGACAGTGGCAGGCTCGGAGTTGGCAAGCATCATGCGGTGTGACGGTAGTCACCGAAAGAGTTTTCAGACCGGGGGTTTTTACGCCTCCCCTACAACTGATGAATTTAATATGTGCAATTGCACGGGGGTGAGGGGCTCGCGAGGACCGTTCCGTCCGGGGCTGTCCCACCGCGTCCCCGAGGCGCAGTCAGCGCGTAGTCGGCGCGTCTGCACGCGGTCCGGGACGCTCACCCACACTCCCGCACAGACCCGCTCACAGACCCACGAAGGCCCCCGTCGGCCCCCTGAAGCCGACCGACCGCCCGGTTCTGGACGGACCGGCCCGGAGGCCGCGAGCGGGCCGAGGAGCCCCGCCCGAGGGCACAAAAAAAGATCGCGCTGGACCCGGCGGAGTCCAGCGCGATCGATACGACGACACCCGTGGAACACAGGTATGACGCCCGTTGGGGCAGGCGTCCGTCGAGTGGAGCTATGGGCGGGCGGCTGGGGTTGGGGGACCTGGCAGCTGCCCGGATGGTGATGCTGTGCTGCTGTTTTGCTGTTGCCGCGCGGCAGGGGTGTGTCAGGCCTCGCTGCGCTGCTGCGGAATACCCGCAAGCAGTGCGCGGACCTCTGCCTCGCGGTACCGGCGATGCCCACCGAGCGTGCGGATGGACGTGAGCTTGCCAGCCTTGGCCCAACGGGTGACCGTCTTCGGGTCCACGCGGAACATCGTGGCAACCTCAGCCGGGGTCAGCAGCGGCTCGGCATCAGGGGTGCGAGCGGTCATGAGCGGCCTCCTCGGGAGAACCGAACCTTCTCGGTTCTTTCCTCTAAATTCTGCACCTTGACCCGCGTTGCCCGAAATGGCGGACGCGGGCCGAGTCGGTTATAGGACGAACGGCTTGTCCTCGGCACTACAACTACACCATCCGTCCAGCCGCGTCGGCCAAACCGATGGAATTGCCCTCCCAGGTGTTCATCAGCGACGGAAGCCGATGGACCATGCCATAGCGGACAGTCACACCCCAGTGACGATCAGTCACAGAGCGATCAGGAGTCGTCAGACCCCCCATAGCGCGCAATGTCGAGCATCCTGCCCTTACTTGGACAGAAGGAGCCCTCCCCGGACTCCTTGTCCTATTTTGGCATGAGGAGTAGGGATGGGCGCAAGGGCCCCGTTAGTGCTGTCCATCACGCTTGAGGCAAAGGCCCGGTTCGGGACGTAGGTCCTGGGGTCGGCGGCTTACGGTTCCGCCCCACCCGTCCCATGAGACCTCACGCGTCACACGGAACGCCGGTTCACGGAACGTCCGTTCTGTCTCCTCCACCCTCCGCCTCGCACCCTCCTCCCTCCGGCTCGCGTCCCGGTCTTTCGTCCTGGATGAAGGATGCCCCGGTTCCATCACCTTGATGCCGCTGTGGGCCTTTTCACGTCAATTGGTGAACTGGAGGTCCCGTACGGCCCGCCAGCGCTCCGCGAGCCGCGCGTACGCCTCCCCCGCGCCCTCGCTGTCGCCGTCCCGCAGCGCGGCGAGCCCTTCCGCCACGTCCGCCGCCGACCGGTCCCCGGCGAGCCTCTCCGCCGGCAGCGCGTGCACGAGGCCCCCGTAGTCGAGCTCGACCAGGGAGCGCGGGTGGAATTCCTCCAGCCAGCGCCCCACGTCCACCAGGCCCTCGGTCAGCGGTCCCTCGGGAACGCTTGTCCGCAGCGTCCGCAGCGCCCGGGCCAGCCGGCGCCGGGCCTCGACCATCGGGGTGCGGTAGCGCAGGACGGGCCCGGACCCCTCACCGTCCGCCGCGGCGTACTCCCGCTCCTCGTCGTGGAAGAGGACGAACCAGCGCACCGGGACCTGCCACACCGTGGTGCGGATCCACGGCCTCGCATCCGGGTGGAGCAGCTGCCAGCGCTCGTGGTCCGCCGCTGCCTGGCCGCGCACCACCGCCGGCAGCAGGGCATCCAGCACGTTGGCCGGAAACAGGCCCCCCAGCTCCTCCAGGGCCAGCCAGCCCCGCAGCCTGGTCCGCCACGGGCAGACGCACACCACCCCGTCCAGCTCCGCGACGAACGCGTCACCGCTCTCGTGCACGGGCACCCCGACCGGCGGCGTCGACGCCAAGTCGGCTAGGGAGCGGCGCAGTTCGTCCTGGGCCGTGGGAAGGTCCCCGCGCTGCGCGTAACGCGCCCAGTGACTCCGCTCGGGCTCGGCGAATGCGGCGAGCGGCTCGTAGACCCGGAGGTAGGACGTGTAAGGGACGAGCACCGAAGACACCACCGACATGCAGCGCATCGTGTCACGGAGGATCACCCCCTGGGGGTGATCCTCCGCGCGGGGGCAGATCCGCGCCGCCGGAGGACTTACGCTCTTGCCCATCGGACCGGCCGTGCCGGTCGGTCCGGGGTCCTCCCCACCCCTAGGAGGGCCTCCGCCGCTTCGTGTTATTTGGGAGTCACCACAGTGACCGATGTGACCAGCGGGCACGTAGACGTACTGCAGACCCTGTTCCACTCGGATCAGGGGGGCCACGAGCAAGTCGTGATCTGCCAGGACCGTGCCAGCGGCCTCAAGGCCGTCATCGCCCTTCACTCCACCGCCCTGGGCCCGGCCCTCGGCGGTACCCGCTTCTACCCGTACGCCTCCGAGGCTGACGCCGTCGCCGACGCGCTGAACCTGTCGCGCGGGATGTCCTACAAGAACGCCCTCGCCGGTCTCGACCACGGTGGCGGCAAGGCCGTCATCATCGGCGACCCGGACAGGATCAAGAGCGAGGAACTCCTCCTCGCCTACGGCCGGTTCGTCGCCTCGCTCGGCGGCCGCTACGTCACCGCCTGCGACGTCGGCACCTATGTCGCCGACATGGACGTCGTCGCCCGGGAGTGCCGCTGGACCACCGGCCGCTCCCCCGAGAACGGCGGCGCGGGCGACTCCTCGGTCCTCACCGCGTTCGGCGTCTTCCAGGGCATGCGGGCCTCGGCCCAGCACCTGTGGGGCGACCCGACGCTGCGCGGCCGCAAGGTCGGCGTCGCCGGGGTCGGCAAGGTGGGCCGCCACCTCGTCGAGCACCTGCTCTCCGACGGGGCCGAGGTCGTGATCACCGACGTCCGCGCGGAGTCGCTGCGCCAGATCACCGATCTGCACCCCGAGGTCACCGTGGCGGCGGACACCGACGCGCTGATCCGCACCGAGGGCCTGGACGTCTACGCGCCGTGCGCGCTCGGCGGCGCGCTGAACGACGACTCCGTCTCCGTGCTCACCGCGAAGGTGGTGTGCGGCGCGGCCAACAACCAGCTGGCGCACCCGGGTGTGGAGAAGGACCTGGCCGACCGGTCGGTTCTCTACGCACCCGACTACGTGGTCAACGCCGGTGGCGTGATCCAGGTGGCCGACGAACTGCACGGATTCGATTTCGACCGGTGCAAGGCGAAGGCGACGAAGATCTTCGACACTACGCTGGAAATATTCGCACGTGCGAAGGCGGACGGCGTTCCGCCGGCCGCGGCGGCGGACCGGCTGGCCGAGCAGCGGATGGCGGAGGCGCGCACTCGCTGACCGGGCGCCCGTCAGCGGCCCGCCGACCGGCGAGACAAGACTCACGCCGGTCGGCGGGTCGTACCTCCACAAGAGGTTAAAATCGCAGTTGACCAGGGAGGACGGGGCTCCTCACTGGCCCTGTGCCGGGGACCGGAATGCGGGCGGCGTACCGTAGGGCCACGGAAGCAGGTACCGTTAAAGCTCTACGGGCGCGGTCTCTCTACTGAGAGTCCGTCCCGAAACATGAACGCGTGTCAAGACTCTGGGGCCGTCGAGCCCCGTCACCGAGGGGGTCGAGCCATGGGGCGCGGCCGGGCAAAGGCCAAGCAGACCAAGGTCGCCCGCCAGCTGAAGTACAGCAGCGGCGGGACAGACCTGTCGCGTCTGGCCAATGAGCTGGGCGCATCGCCTTCGAGTCAGCCACCGAACGCAGAGCCGTTCGAGGACGACGACGAGGAAGATGACCCGTACGCACAGTACGCGGATCGCTACAACCAGGACGATGACGAGGATCAGGACGATCAGTCCGGTCCGTCGTCACAGCGCCGCGGCGCTTGACCTCGCGCTGACACTTCAACCCGGTCCGGGCCTGCCCCGGGCCGGGTTCTGTGTGTCCCGATCCGGGGTGGTCAGGGGCGCCTTCCGCCGGGTGGGGCCGATCGTGGCTCCCCGCCCGGCGTACAGCGTCCGTACCCCTCAGCGTGCGTAGTCCCCGGTCAGCTCGGCGCCCGTGGCGTGGTCGCCGCGGTCGGTGATCTCACCGGCGACCCAGGAGTCGACCCCGCGGTCGGCGAGCGTCGTCAGCGCGGCGTCCACCGAGTCGGCCGGGACGATCGCGATCATGCCGACGCCCATGTTCAGCGTCTTCTCCAGCTCCAGCCGCTCGACCTGACCGGCCTTGCCGACCAGGTCGAAGACCGCGCCGGGCGTCCACGTGGAGCGGTCCACGGTGGCGTGCAGCCCGTCCGGGATGACCCGGGCCAGGTTGTTCGCCAGACCGCCGCCGGTGACGTGGCTGAAGCCGTGCACCTCGGTCGTGCGGGTGAGGGCCAGGCAGTCCAGGGAGTAGATCCGGGTGGGCTCCAGGAGCTCCTCGCCCAGCGTCCGGCCGAACTCCTCGACCTCGCGGTCCAGGGACCAGCCGGCCCGGTCGAAGACCACGTGGCGGACGAGCGAGTACCCGTTGGAGTGAAGACCGGAGGACGCCATGGCGATGACGGCGTCACCCTTGCGGATACGGTCCGGGCCGAGCAGGCGGTCGGCCTCGACCACGCCCGTACCGGCTCCGGCGACGTCGAAGTCGTCCGGGCCCAGCAGACCCGGGTGCTCGGCGGTCTCGCCGCCGACCAGGGCGCAGCCCGCCAGGACGCAGCCCTCGGCGATGCCCTTCACGATGGCCGCGACACGCTCGGGGTGCACCTTGCCGACGCAGATGTAGTCGGTCATGAACAGCGGCTCGGCGCCGCAGACGACGAGGTCGTCCACGACCATGCCGACGAGGTCGTGGCCGATGGTGTCGTACACGCCCATCTTGCGCGCCAGGTCCACCTTGGTGCCCACACCGTCGGTGGCGGAGGCCAGCAGCGGGCGCTCGTAGCGCAGAAACGCCGAGGCGTCGAAGAGGCCGGCGAAGCCGCCGAGTCCGCCGAGTCCGGCGACCTCGGGGCGCTGGGTCTTCTTCACCCACTCCTTCATCAGCTCGACGGCGCGGTCACCGGCTTCGATGTCGACGCCGGCCGCCGCGTAGGAAGCACCTGTTGTCTCAGACATGGCCTGGGATCTTTCGTGTGGAGATACGGGGCTGGTGGGGGAGGCTCCGGCGCGTCCGGGTCACGGACGGCGCAGCGCGTCGGCCGCGGCGGTCGCCGCGGGGCCCGCCGCCAGCTCGGTCTCCAGCAGCTGCTTGCCGAGCAGCTCCGGGTCCGGGAGATCCATCGGGTACTCACCGTCGAAGCAGGCGCGGCAGAGGTTCGGCTTGTCGATCGTCGTCGCCTCGATCATCGAGTCGATCGAGATGTACGAGAGGGAGTCGGCACCCATGGAGGTGCAGATCTCGTCGACGGTCATGCCGTTGGCGATCAGCTCGGCGCGGGTGGCGAAGTCGATTCCGAAGAAACAGGGCCACTTCACCGGCGGCGAGGAGATCCGGATGTGGATCTCGGCCGCTCCGGCCTCGCGGAGCATCCGGACGAGGGCCCGCTGGGTGTTGCCGCGGACGATCGAGTCGTCGACGACCACCAGGCGCTTGCCCTTGATGACTTCCTTCAGCGGATTCAGCTTGAGCCGGATGCCGAGCTGGCGGATGGTCTGCGAGGGCTGGATGAAGGTCCGGCCGACGTAGGCGTTCTTCACCAGGCCGGCGCCGAACGGGATGCCGCTGGCCTCCGCGTACCCGATCGCGGCGGGGGTGCCGGATTCCGGGGTCGCTATGACGAGATCCGCCTCGACGGGGGCCTCGGCGGCCAGCTTGCGGCCCATCTCCACCCGGGAGAGGTAGACGTTGCGCCCGGCGATGTCGGTGTCGGGGCGGGCCAGGTAGACGTACTCGAAGACACAGCCCTTGGGCTTCGCTTCTGCGAATCGAGAGGTGCGCAGACCGTTCTCGTCGATGGCGACGAGCTCGCCGGGCTCGATCTCGCGTACGTAGCTCGCGCCGCAGATGTCGAGCGCGGCGGACTCCGAGGCGACCACCCAGCCGCGCTCGAGACGGCCGAGCACCAGCGGGCGGATGCCCTGCGGGTCACGGGCGGCGTAGAGCGTGTGCTCGTCCATGAAGACCAGGGAGAACGCGCCCTTGACATCGGGGAGCACCTTGGCGGCTGCTTCCTCGATGGTGAGCGGCTTGTCGTTCTCGTCGCGCTGCCCGGCGAGCAGCGCGGTCACCAGGTCGGTGTCGTTGGTCGCGGCGACCTGGGTGGCGCGGCCGTCCTTGCGCGGGAGGTCGGCGACCATCTCCGCGAGCTGGGCGGTGTTGACCAGGTTCCCGTTGTGGCCGAGGGCGATCGAGCCGTGCGCGGTGGCACGGAACGTGGGCTGCGCGTTCTCCCACACCGAGGCTCCGGTGGTGGAGTAGCGGGCATGACCGACCGCGATATGGCCCTGGAGGGAACCCAGAGACGTTTCGTCGAAGACCTGCGAGACCAGTCCCATGTCCTTGAAGACCAGGATCTGGGACCCGTTGCTCACTGCGATGCCCGCGGATTCCTGTCCGCGGTGCTGCAGGGCATACAGTCCGAAATAGGTGAGCTTGGCGACCTCTTCACCCGGAGCCCAGACACCGAAGACGCCACAAGCGTCCTGGGGGCCTTTCTCTCCGGGGAGCAGGTCGTGGTTGAGTCGTCCATCACCACGGGGCACGGCACCGAGTGTAGGCGAGATCGACCACTGGTCCGAATTGGGGACCGGTGGGCAAACGCGCGGTGGAGCACGGGGAACGGGCCCGCCCGCCGCCCGGGGCGGGCGATTCGCGGCACTTCGATCGGTGACCCTGCGTGAGGTCCGCCCGGACGGAGTGAGGCGCGCGGGGCGGACGCGGCGCTCGCTTCCGGGCCGAGCGGCTGGTTACCGGCGGGTAGCCACGGTGGGCGGCAGGCGGGCGGCCGTGGCGCTCGGTGAGCCTGGCCGATCTTCGCCCCGGCGGCTGGCCGAACGCCCGTTTCGTGGTGAGCCTCACACCGGGGAGCCGGGTTCAGCCGTGCTGGGAGCTGCTTTCGGCCCCGGCGGGCGCGGCGGTGGCGCCGACCCCCTTGCCGTCGTCAGCGGTGAGGGTGAGCGTGCTGCCCTTGATCGTGTACGTCGTCGGGCCGTCGAGGGCGGCGAGCACGGCGCGCTCCACCTCCATCTCGGCCTTCGGGCACATCTTGCGGGTGCTGACCGGCGGCTCGAAGACGATCGCGGAACCCTTGACCGTGGCCTTGCCGCTGAAGGAGTTGCAGCCGGCGTTGCCGCTGACGGTGCCGTCCTCGGCGAAGGTCAGGTGCGGCGTCCGCTCCTTCGGCAGGTCCGCCGGCACGGTGGTGGCGGTCTTCCCGCTGAGCAGCGTGGTCACCGTCCACTTGGTGCCCACCAGGTCGGCCGGCTTCTCCTCGCTGAGCGCCATGGTGTCCCCGCTTTCCGTGGTGAGGGTCAGCTTCTCGCCGACGAGCTTCGCGGTGTGCTCGCCGCCCATCGCGTCGATGGCGGCCTTCTCGAACTTCTCGATGCTCTCCTCGCACGCCATCTGCGTGGTGACGGGCTTGCCCAGGGTGATGTGGTCGCCCTTCACCCGGGCGTCCACGCTGATGTGGTTGCAGCCGAAGTCGGCCTCGGCCCGGCCCTTCGGGTCGATCTCCAGCCGGGCCCCCTCGGGGGCCTCGGTCTTCTTCCCGCCGACGGTCACGGAGTCGACGCGCCACGCCACACCGGTGACGGGGACATCGCTCTGTACGGAGTCCCCGCCGTCGGACCCCTTGCCGGAGCCGTTCTCCGTACCGCAGGCGGCGAGGGTGAGGAGGGCCAGGACACTGACGCTGAGGGTCATCCGTTGTGTGTGCATGGCGATGTGACGGGCCGAGGCCCCGATCCGGTTCCGTCCGGTCCGCTTCGGGGCGTACGGAACCGATCACCCCGCCGCGCCGCCGGGCGGTCCCGGCTCAGCGCAGCAGCGGCAGGAGCGCGGCCAGATCGGCCCGCTCTCCACTGGCGCCGACCTCGGCTTCTGCCAGGGCCCGCGCCCACTCCGTACGCCCGGTGGCGAGCCGGATCCAGGTGAGCGGTGAGGTCTCCACGACATTGGGCGGGGTACCCCGGGTGTGCTTGGGCCCGCCGATGCACTGGACCACCGCGAACGGCGGGACGCGCACCTCGACCGAGCCGCCGGGGGCCCGGTCCGCGAGGGTGTCCGCCAGCAGCCGGGTGCAGGCGGCCAGTGCCTGCCGGTCGTACGGGATCTCCGACCCGAGCGCCTCGTTCAGGTCGTCCGTGTGGACGGTCAGCTCGACGGTCCGGGTCACCAGATAGTCGGTCAGCCGCATGGAGCCGACCCGGGTGGGCAGCAGCCGGCCCTCCGTGCCGGTGGCCGGGACGTCCGCGCGGAAGGCCGCCCCGACCTCCTCGTACAGCGCGAGGAGGTCGGGGTGGGCGGCCGCCGGGGCCGGGGCCGCGGGGTCCCTGATGACTGCCGCGACGGCAGGCGGCCACTCCAGAAGGCTGGTCGCGGGCTTGGGGCCGGGCGGCTCCGGCAGGGCCAGGTCCCGGCTGACCGAGCCGAGCCCCTGCGCGATGTGCGCGACGAGATCACGCACCGTCCAGTCGCCGAGCCGGGTCGGCCGGGCGAGCTGGTCGGGCGTCAACAGCCGTACGGCGTCCTGGACATGGGCGAACTGGGCGAGGACCGCGGTCCGGGTCCTGAGGTGGTCGTAGGCGCGCGGGCGCTTCTTGGCCGGGGGCATGGGGCCGAGACTAACCGGCTCCACTGACATCGCCCGGTCAGGACCGGGCGGCCTGCTCCTCGACCGTGAACGTCTCGCCGTTCGCGGGGACTCCGACGCCCCGCCAGGCGAACGGGACACCCCGGGCGTCGTCGAGGTCAGGGCTGTCCATCAGGTGGAAGTGGAGGTGCGGTTCGGAGGTGTTCCCGGAGTTGCCGCACCGCGCGATCTGCTGCCCGGCCCGGACGGTGTCTCCGGCCTTCACCTGGAGCGAGCCGCGCTCTGCGTGGGCGTAGGCGGCGTAGGTGCCGTCGCCGAGGGCGAGGATCACGTGATTGCCGATGATCCGGTGGGCGCCGACGTACGAGCGGATGGTGCCCTCGATGAGCAGGTAGACGAGACCCAGCAACGAGTTGCGGCTCAGGTGGTCGCGCTGGCCGTCGCTCGCCTTCACGACCGTGGCGTCGGCCACCGCGAGCAACGGGGCGCCGAAGGCCGGGAATTCCCGGTTGCGGCGGAAGAGCGGCCAGATCCAGCGGAACGCCGGCCGGGCCGGGGCCTCGCCCTCCCCCGTCTCCGGGTCGGCCACGATGTCGATCGCGTACGTCTGCCCGTATGCGTGCGTCCCGTGGCTCGGCACCTTGTCCGCCGGGCTGTTCAGGGCGGACCAGCGCCCGGTCACCGGCGGGTCGACCTCGACCGGGGGCCTCGGCTCGCCCCGGGGCGCGGCGGCCCGGGCCTGCAGGGCCGTCGTCGCCACCGTGAGGGCGAGAGTGACCATCGCGGGCAGGAAAGTGGTCGCCCAGCGCGGTCCGGGCAGATCCGTGACGAACTCGCTGATCATCAGCGCGAACAGGACCAGCCAGGAAACCTGCATGGCGATCGGAACGGCTTTGCGGACAGACATGTCTCCCCCATGGCTTGTGTCTTCTCGTCGTCCGGGTCAGGGCCGCGCCGCCGTCAGCACCACCAGCAGCGGCACGACCCGTGCGGGCGGCACCTCGTACCTGCCTCGGCCCGCCGCGTGCAGCCAGCCCGCGCCGGTCAGTTGGCGCAGATGGTGGTAGATCTGGCCGGTGGTGCCGGCCCCGTCGAGCGCGGCCAGTTCGGCGGCCGTCCTCAGGCCGCCGAGGATCTCGCGGAGCAGGCGCAGCCGGACCGGGTGGCCCAGCGCGGCGAACGACTCGGCGGTGTCCGCCCAGTCCCCGTCGAACAGGGCCTCGGTGAAAGCGCCGTACTGCCACCCGTACTGCTCACCGGTGGGCAGCCGGACCGAGCCCGTGTAGAGCACTCCCCCGTCGGCCGCGGCCTCCCCGGCGTCGTTGAGCTGCTGTTTCAGCCCTTCCAACGCCCAGAAGTCGCCGTCGCCCAGGCGGGGGGACTCGGAGTCCCGCCCCTCCAGTGCCGTGAGCCGCCTCTCCAGCTCGGCGACCCGCTGCTCCAGCTCCATGGCACCAACCTTACGTAATTACGTAATCTCTGACAAGGGATGTTCATCAGGGGGACGGGGAAAGGCCGAAGCCCCCGCCCGGAGAACCCGGGCAGGGGCTTCAGACGTACCGGTCGGCGCGCGACCCGGCGTCCGCTCAGGCGAGCAGCGCGGGGATCGTCGCCTCGTGCGCCGTACGGAGCTCGCTCAGCGGGATGCTGAACTCGCCCTGGATCTCGATCTCCTCGCCGTCCACCACACCGATGCGGGCGACGGGCAGACCGCGCGCCCCGCACATGTCGGTGAAGCGGAGCTCCTCGCTGCGCGGGATCGAGACGACCGCGCGTCCCGCCGACTCGGAGAAGAGGAACGTGAACGCGTCCAGGCCGTCCGGCACGACCAGCCGGGCGCCCTTCCCGCCGCGCAGGCAGGACTCGGTGACGGCCTGGATCAGACCGCCGTCGCTCAGGTCGTGCGCGGCGTCGATCATGCCGTCGCGGGAAGCCGAGATGAGGATCTCGGCGAGCAGCTTCTCGCGGCCGAGGTCCACCTTGGGCGGCAGGCCTCCGAGGTGCTGGTGGACGACCTCGGACCAGGCCGAGCCGCCGAACTCCTCGGCCGTGTCGCCCAGCAGGTAGAGGAGCTGGCCCTCTTCCGCGAAGGCGACCGGCGTTCGGCGGTTCACGTCGTCGATCACGCCGAGCACGGCCACGACCGGCGTCGGGTGGATCGCCGTCTCGCCGGTCTGGTTGTACAGCGAGACGTTGCCGCCGGTGACCGGGGTGCCCAGCTCCAGGCAGCCGTCCGCGAGACCGCGGGTGGCCTCGGCGAACTGCCACATGACGTCCGGGTCCTCGGGGGAGCCGAAGTTGAGGCAGTCCGAGATGGCGAGGGGCTTGGCGCCGGAGGCGGCGACGTTGCGGTACGACTCCGCCAGCGCGAGCTGCGCGCCGGTGTACGGGTCGAGCTTGGCGTACCGGCCGTTGCCGTCGGTCGCCATGGCCACGCCGAGGTTCGACTCGGCGTCGATGCGGACCATGCCCGCGTCCTCGGGCATCGCGAGCACGGTGTTGCCCTGCACGAAGCGGTCGTACTGGTCGGTGATCCACGCCTTGGAGGCCTGGTTCGGGGAAGCGACCAGCTTCAGGACCTGCTCGCGCAGCTCGGCCGCGTTCGCCGGGCGGGCGAGCTTGCCGGCGTCGTCCGCCTGGAGCGCGTCCTGCCAGGACGGGCGGGCGAACGGGCGGTGGTAGACCGGGCCGTCGTGGGCGACCGAGCGCGGGGGTACGTCCACGATCTGCTCGCCGTGCCAGAAGATCTCCAGCTGCGAGCCGTCGGTCACCTCACCGATGACGGTGGCGATGACGTCCCACTTCTCGCAGATCTCCAGGAAGCGGTCCACGTGCTGCGGCTCGACGATCGCGCACATGCGCTCCTGCGACTCGCTCATGAGGATTTCCTCGGGCGAGAGGGAGGAGTCGCGCAGCGGCACGGTGTCCAGCTCCACGCGCATGCCGCCGGAGCCGGCGGAGGCCAGCTCGCTGGTGGCGCAGGAGAGCCCGGCGCCGCCGAGGTCCTGGATGCCCGCGACGAGCTTCTCCTTGAAGATCTCCAGGGTGCACTCGATGAGGAGCTTCTCCTGGAACGGGTCGCCGACCTGGACGGCCGGGCGCTTGGCGGGACCCGTCGACTCGAAGGTCTCGCTCGCCAGCACGGAGACGCCGCCGATGCCGTCGCCGCCGGTGCGGGCGCCGTAGAGGATGACCTTGTTGCCGGGGCCGGAGGCCTGCGCGAGGTGGATGTCCTCGTGCTTCATCACGCCGATGCAGCCGGCGTTGACCAGCGGGTTGCCCTGGTAGCAGGAGTCGAAGACGACCTCGCCGCCGATGTTGGGCAGGCCCAGGCAGTTGCCGTAGCCGCCGATGCCCGCGACGACGCCCGGCAGGACGCGCTTGGTGTCGGGGTGGTCGGCCGCGCCGAAGCGCAGCGGGTCGACGACGGCGATCGGGCGGGCGCCCATCGCGAGGATGTCGCGGACGATGCCGCCGATGCCGGTGGCCGCGCCCTGGTAGGGCTCGATGTACGAGGGGTGGTTGTGCGACTCGACCTTGAAGGTGACCGCGTACCCCTGGCCGACGTCGACGACGCCGGCGTTCTCGCCGATGCCGACGAGCATCGCGTCGTTGGCGGGGACCTTCTCGCCGAACTGCTTGAGGTGGACCTTGCTGCTTTTGTACGAGCAGTGCTCCGACCACATCACCGAGTACATGGCGAGCTCGGCGCCGGTGGGACGGCGGCCCAGGATCTCGCGGATCCGGGCGTACTCGTCCTCCTTGAGGCCGAGCTCCTTCCACGGCTGCTCGGCGTCCGGGGTCTCGGCCGCGTGCTTGACCGTATCCAGGCTCATGCGTTGACCAGCTTCTTGATGATCGAGGTGAAGAAACCGAGGCCGTCGGTGCGGCCGGTGCCGATGAGCGGCTCCACGGCGTGCTCCGGGTGCGGCATCAGGCCGACGACGTTGCCCGCGGCGTTGGTGATGCCCGCGATGTCGCGGAGCGAGCCGTTGGGGTTGCCGTCCAGATAGCGGAAGGCGACGCGGCCCTCGGCCTCCAGCTCGTCGAGCGTGTGCTCGTCGGCGGTGTACCGGCCGTCCATGTTCTTGAGCGGGACCCTGATCTCCTGGCCGGCGCTGTAGTCCGAGGTCCAGGCGGTCTCCGCGTTCTCCACCCGCAGCGACTGGTCGCGGCAGATGAAGTGGAGGTGGTTGTTGCGCAGCATCGCGCCGGGCAGCAGGTGCGCCTCGGTCAGGATCTGGAAGCCGTTGCAGATGCCGAGGACCGGCATTCCGGCCTTCGCCTGCTCGATGAGGGTTTCCATCACCGGCGAGAAGCGGGAGATGGCTCCGGCGCGGAGGTAGTCCCCGTAGGAGAAACCGCCGGCCAGGACGACCGCGTCGACCTGGTGCAGGTCCTTGTCGCGGTGCCACAGGGATACGGGCTCGGCGCCCGCGATACGGACGGCGCGCAGGGCGTCCTGATCGTCGAGGGTGCCGGGAAAAGTGACGACGCCGATACGGGTGGTCACTTCTCCTCCTCCACCTTCACGACGAAGTCCTCGATGACGGTGTTGGCGAGGAACGTCTCGGCCATCTCGTTAATACGGGCGAGGGCGGCGTCGTCGACCGGCCCCTCGACCTCCAGCTCGAAACGCTTTCCCTGACGAACGTCCGCGATTCCCTCGAAGCCGAGACGGGGCAGTGCGCGCTGCACCGCCTGTCCCTGCGGGTCGAGGATCTCGGGCTTGAGCATGACGTCGACTACGACGCGTGCCACTGGCACTCCCGGTGTGGTGGTGTGGTGCGGCTGTCTCTCCGGGGGGTTCCCCAGACCCCCGCGGGTCCACTCAGCGTACCTGGCCAAAATTTCTACGCGGGTAGATATCGGGCGGGACGGACACGGCGAGCGCCCCGCGCAGATCACGCCGAGATATCGGACACGGCACCGCACGGAAAAGGTCCGGGAAAAACCCGCCCGGATTGCACACGGATTGCACACGGACACGCGGATGTAATTGGCGGGGCTTCACAATGCGGCCCCCACCGCTGTACAAATGATTACCGGGGAAAGCACCATTGCCCCGGGAACAACGGAACAGTCGACACCTCGTCGATCCGCATCCGCCCGCCTGACAGCCGGAAGGCCGGCATCCGCGCACGCGACACGCGCCGGTGCCGTAGGAAAGGACCGATATCCGTGGCTCAGCGCGTAGTGGTGACACTCTCCGACGACATCGACGGGGGAGCGGCGGCGGAAACGGTGGCCTTCGCCCTGGACGGGAAGACGTACGAGATCGACCTCAATCCCGCCAACGCGAAGAAACTGCGGAAGACCCTCGCGCCTTACGTGGCCGCCGGCCGAAAGCAGACAAATGCCGGCAAGCACGGCAGGACGCCCGCCGCGTACCACCACACCTCCCTCGCCCCGGACCCGGCGGCCGTCCGCGCCTGGGCCCGCTCGCACCGGATGGAGGTCCCGGCCCGGGGCCGCATCCCGAAGAAGGTCTACGAGGCGTTCGCCGCGGCGAGTTGAGCGACGGCGGTGTCGGCCGGCCGGACGGCGGCGGTGTCGGCCGGCTGAGCCGCGGCGGTGCCGGGCCGGCCGGATCGGAGGCTCGGGGGGCCTCGGCGGGCCCGGGAGCCGGACGCTCCGTCAGGCGGCCCCGGACGGCCCGCCGGACGCTCTGTCACCCCGGTCGGCGGACCCGTTCCGCAGGACCCGCGGGGAGCCGACTTGCGCGACACCCCCGCAGGTCGGCTAGAGTCTGGAGCACGCCGAGGGGCGAGGCCGCAAAGCCGAATCCCACGCAGCGTGCGGGTGTAGTTCAGTAGTAGAACATCCCCCTTCCAGGGGGAAGGCGCAGTGTGCAATTCCTGTCACCCGCTCTGCACGACTCTTCGGACCACTTCGTTGGATCAGGTAGAGTAGTGCTCGCTCCACCGGTGAAAGCCGAGTGGTTGCACTGCGGACGTAGCTCAGTTGGTAGAGCGCAACCTTGCCAAGGTTGAGGTCGCCAGTTCGAACCTGGTCGTCCGCTCAGCAGGAAAGGCCCCGATCGCACGTCGATCGGGGCCTTTCGCGTACCCGGACGCTCATGACGTTTGTCATGAGCAGTGGTGACAGCGCGCACTGCTCGCGGGCCCGGTCCGGCGGAAAACTCGAAGCATGACCAGCGACGACTTTCTCAACGACCGACGCGACGGTGGCACGTCTCCGGCCGCGGCCCCGGCTCCGGCCGCCGAGACGGTGATCGCGGTGGACGGGGTCCGCCGCAGCTACAAAGACGGCTTCGAGGCCGTCTCCGGCGTCTCCTTCTCCGTCGCCCGCGGCGAGCTGTTCGCCCTGCTCGGGACGAACGGCGCGGGCAAGACCTCCACCGTGGAACTCCTCGAGGGGCTGGCCCTCCCGACCTCCGGAACCATCAAGGTCCTCGGCCACGACCCGTACCGCGAACGCTCCGCCGTCCGGCCGCGGACCGGGGTGATGCTCCAGGAAGGCGGCTTCCCCTCCGACCTCACCGTGCTGGAGACCGCGCGGATGTGGTCGGAGTGCACCACCGGCGCCCGCCCCGCCGCCGAGGCGCTGGAGATGGTCGGCCTCACCAGCCGGGCCAAGGTCCGGGTCAAGCAGCTGTCCGGCGGCGAGAAGCGGCGCCTGGACCTGGCGCTGGCCCTCACCTCGCGGCCCGAGGTGCTCTTCCTGGACGAGCCGACGACCGGGCTGGACGCCGAGGGGCGGCGCGACACCTGGGACCTGATCCGGGCGCTCCGGGAGTCCGGCACGACCGTCCTGCTGACCACGCACTACCTGGAGGAGGCCGAGACCCTCGCGGACCGGCTGGCGATCATGCACCAGGGACAGATCGTGACGGCCGGGACGACCGCCGAGGTCACCGCCGCGCACCCGGCCCGGATCCGCTTCACCCTGCCCGACGGCGTACCGGCCGCACACCTTCCGCTCTCGCTCCAGGCCGGGGCCGACGGGCAGCGGGTGGAGATCCGCACCTCCACGCTCCAGGAGTCCCTGCACGAACTGCTCGGCTGGGCCCAGGAGTCGGGCGTGCAACTGCTCGGGCTCGACGCCCGCTCCGCCTCCCTGGAGGAGGCGTTCCTCCAGATCGCGAACACCCAGCTCCGCTCGCGGGCGGACGACCCGCGCAGGGCGGGGCCCCGGCACGGGTCCACCCGGCCCACCGACGGCAGCACCCCGAACGAGAAGAAGAAGGTGACGGCATGACCACGCCCACCGCCCTCGCGGACGGCCGCCCGGCCCCCGCCCCCTCCCCCTCCGGGCGCTCCGCCTCCTTCCGGCGGCTGAACGCCCTCGCCCGCGCCGAACTGATCCTGCTGATCCGCAACCGGTCCGCGATCTTCGTGGCCCTGGTGCTGCCGATCGTGATGATCTTCTCGATCCGGGCCTCGCTCGAACAGATCGACCTCGCCGGCACCGGACTCTCCGTCGCGGGCGCCGCCCTCACCGGCGGTATCGGCATCGTGCTGGTCCAGGTCGTCTACATGAACCTCGTCACGGGCTACGTCACCCGGCGTGAGGAACTCGTCCTCAAGCGGCTGCGCACCGGCGAGGTCACCGACCGGGAGATCCTGATCTCCACGGCGCTGCCCTCCGTGGCGCTGGCGGTCATCCAGAGCGTGCTGCTCGTCGTGGCGGGCGCGATCGCCTTCGACCTGAGCGCGCCGAAGCGGCCGGAACTGTTCCTGCTGGGGCTGCTCGCGGGCTTCGTGATGATGTCGGCGCTCGCCGCCGCGACCTCCGCGGCGACCCGGACCGTCCAGACCTCCCAGCTCACCACGCTGCCGCTGTTCTTCATCTCGCTCTTCGCCTCCGGGATCATCGTCCCGCTGGACGTCTTCCCGGAGAAGCTGGCCGCCGTGTTCGAGCTGCTGCCGCTGACCGGCGTCATGACCCTCGTACGGCACGGCTGGCTGGGCGGTGTGGAGACCGGCGACCTGGTCACGGCCGTCGTGGCGGCGCTGGCCTGGACCGCGTTCGCGGTGTTTGCTGTGCAGCGGTGGTTCCGCTGGGACCCGCGCGGCTGAGCAGGATCGGCCGGGGAACGACATGAAGGAGCTGGACGCGGTGATCGGGCGAGCGCGGGACTGGCGGCGCGGCTGGCAGGAGCGGACCAAGCTCCAGCGCATCGACCTCTACACCCGGGGCACGCTCGCCGGGCTCCCGTGGATCTTCCTCTTCTCCTGGGGCCTGCTGCCGCTCGTCCCCGTGCTGGACGAGGGCCCGGTGGCGGCGGGCCTCGCGACGGCGTTCTTCGCCGTGAACGTCGCCCAGTGCGTGCTGAGCAACCGCAATCTGGGCGCCGCGTTCGCCCACCACCGGGGCGTGGAGCCCTACCCCCGGCGGCGACTGCGGCTCCCGGCGGCGCTGCTCGCGGTACTGACCGGACTGCTGGTGGCACTCGCGGCGGTGGGCGACCTCAAGGACGCGGGGCTTGCCCTGCTGGTGCTGGACATGCCGCTGGCGTTCGCCATCCCCTACGTACTCCTCGTCCCCGTCCGCACCTACCTGCTGCAGTGCGCGATCTTCACGGCGGCCGTGGTGGCGCTGCTGGCGGCCGTCGGGGTGCCCGCGGGGCTGCTGTTCGGGGCGGCCCTCTCGATGCTCGTCGTCGTCCTGCTGGTGCTCGCCTCGGTCCGGCCGAGCGCCTGGAGCATGAGCGTGATGTGGCAGGCGGAGGAGGCCCGGGACATGCAGGCCCGGCTGGCGGTGGCGGAGGAGCGGCTTCGGTTCGGCCGGGACATGCACGACGTACTGGGCCGGAACCTGTCGGTGATCGCGCTGAAGAGCGAGCTGGCCGTGGAACTGGCCCAGCGCGGGAACCCGGCGGCGATGGACCAGATGGTCGAGGTGCAGCGGATCGCCCGGGCCTCCCAGCAGGAGGTCCGCGATGTCGTCCGCGGCTACCGGGAGGCCGACCTCCCGACCGAACTCATGGGCGCCCAGGGTGTGTTGCAGGCCGCAGGGATCACTGTCACCGTCGAGGGCGCCGACGGCCCGGCGGGCATCGGGGCGCCGCCCGCCGTCCAGGGCGCCCTGGGCTGGGTGGTGCGGGAGGCGGCGACCAACGTCCTGCGCCACGGCGACCCGCGCCACTGCTGGATCCGGCTCACGCGAGCCCGGGACGCGGTGGTCCTGGAGGTCGAGAACGACGGGGCCGGCGCCACGGATCCGTCCGGCAGCCCGGGTGACGGCGGCGGTTCGGGCCTGACCGGGCTGCGTGAACGGCTCGGGGCGCTCGGTGGAACGCTCAGCGCCACAGCCGCCGGGGACGGCCTCTTCCGGGTCACGGCGACGGTGCCGCTCACGGCCTCCGGCCCGGCCCCGGGCGGACGTCCCGCCCGAGGTGGTCGCCCGGACCCCGCCCCTCCCTCCCCCGCCCCTTCCGCACTCCCGGAGGAACGATGACCACCGCGCAGCCCCTGCGGGTCCTGCTGGCCGACGACGAGCACCTGATCCGGGGCGCGCTGGCCGCGCTGCTCGCCCTGGAGGAGGACCTCGTCGTGGTCGCGGAGGCGGCGAGCGGCCCCGAGGCCCTGGCGATGGCTCTGGCGCACCGCCCCGACGTCGCCGTCCTGGACCTCCAGATGCCGGGCGCGGACGGTGTGAAGGTCGCCACATCGCTGCGGTCCGAGCTGCCGCACTGCCGCACCATGATCGTGACCAGCCACGGCCGCCCCGGGCATCTGAAGCGAGCTCTGGCCGCCGGCGTACGCGGATTCGTGCCGAAGACGGTCAGCGCCCGGCGGCTGGCCGAGATCATCCGAACCGTCCACGCCGGAAACCGTTACGTGGATCCGGAGTTGGCCGCCGACGCGATCTCCGCCGGGGACTCCCCGCTGACCGCCCGGGAGGCCGAGGTGCTCGAACTGGCGGCGGACGGGGCGCCGGTCGCCGAGATCGCGGAGCGGGCCTCGCTGTCCCAGGGGACCGTACGCAACTACCTGTCCTCGGCCGCCTCCAAGATCGGTGCGGAGAACCGGCATACGGCAGTGCGTCTCGCCCGCGAGCGGGGATGGGTATAGTAGGCATCGCGCTGCGGCGCACTGCGGACGTAGCTCAGTTGGTAGAGCGCAACCTTGCCAAGGTTGAGGTCGCCAGTTCGAACCTGGTCGTCCGCTCCGCATGCAGAAGGCCCCGGTCCTCGTGGACCGGGGCCTTCTGCGTATCCGCTTCCTCCTACGACCAACTGGTGCCGGTCAGCACCTCGTACGCCTCGATGTACTTGGCGCGGGTCGCGTCCACGATCTCCTGCGGCAGCGCCGGGGGCGGCTGCTCGCTCGTCCGGTCCCAGCCGGAGGCCGGCGAGGTCAGCCAGTCGCGCACGTACTGCTTGTCGTAGCTGGGCTGCGCGCGGCCGGGCTCCCAGGTGGCGGCGGGCCAGAAACGCGAGGAGTCCGGGGTCAGCACCTCGTCGGCGATGATCAGCCGCTCGGTCCCGTCCTCGGTGGTCTCGAAGCCGAACTCGAACTTGGTGTCGGCCAGGATGATCCCGCGCCCGTGCGCGATGTCCCGGGCCCGGCGGTAGACGTCGAGCGTGGTGCGCCGCAGCTCGGCGGCGCTCTCCACGCCGACCGAGCGGGCGACGTCCTCGTAACTGACGTTCTCGTCGTGGTCGCCGACGGCCGCCTTGGTGGCCGGGGTGAAGATCGGGCCGGGCAGCTCGGATCCGTTGACCAGGCCCTCGGGGAGGCCGATGCCGCAGACCGTACGGGTGGCGTCGTACTCGACGAGCCCGGAGCCGGTCAGATAGCCGCGGGCCACGCACTCGACCTCGACCATGCGCAGGCTCTTGCAGATGAGGGTGCGGCCCGCCCAGTCGGCCGGGGCGCCCGGCGGCAGCTCGGTGGAGATGACGTGGTTGGGGACCAGGTCGGCGAGCTGGTCGAACCACCAGAGCGAGAGCCGGGTCAGGACGCGGCCCTTGTCGGGAATCTCGGTGGGCAGGACCCAGTCGTACGCGGAGATACGGTCGCTGGCGACCATCACGAGGTCGCCCGCCTCGTTCCGGTACAGCTCACGCACCTTGCCGGTGTGCAGGTGGGTGAGGCCCGGAACCTGTACGGGCTCGGGCTTTTCTACAAAACCGGACACGGTGCCTCCGCGTAGATTGATCCAGGAGCGGTTCCGATTGTCCCGTATCCGCGGCCCGTTCTTCGCCCGGGGCCCGGCCTTCGGTCAGTCGCGCTTGCAGATCCGGTCGAGGAGGTTGGCCGTGGCCCGCTGGATCCGGGGGTCGGTGTGTCCGGGACGGTCGAGCGCCGGAGACCAGGCGAAGGTGCCGGAGGCGAAGACGAGCGCGCCCGAGGGGGCCTGGTAGAGCGAGGTCTCCTGGTGGCGGGTGGCGCCCTCGGAGTCCTCGTACGGGGAGTGGGCGAGCAGGATCCTGTTGTCGTGCTCGGGCAGGCTGGTGCGCGGGAAGTAGCGGTCGGCCTCACCGGCGACCAGGCCCGGGATCTCGTCGCCCTCGACCGCGCCCGTGGAGTCCCAGAGCCAGTGCTCGGCGTTGCGCACGACCAGCGGGTGGGGCTCGGGCACCCGGCCTGCGTACTGGATGCCCAGGAGCTGCTGCTCGGACCGGTCCACCTCGCGCCACAGGGCGGACTTCCCCGGCCCCCGGCGCTTGCGGCAGGTCATCAGCCGGTCCGCCTCGCCGGAGGCGGACGGGGCGAGGCCCACCTGCCAGTACATGGTGTTGGCGGAGAGGAAGACGAGCGAGGTGCCGGAGTCCCGGGCCCGCTCGGCGGCCCGGCGCATGGGCAGCGACCAGTACTCGTCGTGGCCTGGAAAGACCAGGCCCCGGTAGCGGCTGGGGTCGACGCGGCCCGCGTGCAGGTCGCGGGCGTCGGCGTAGGCGAGGTCGTAGCCGTACCGCTCGGCCCAGCGGATGAAGTCGTACGCGTGCCCCACGTGCAGCGGCAGGCCGGCCCCGGCGTACGGGCGGTCGAAGGAGATCGTGACGGCGGCGTCCTCCTCGCCGAGCAGCCGGCCCCGCTCGTCCCACGCGTGGTAGAGGCTGGCGCCGGTGCGACCGTCCTCGGGATAGAGGTTGTACGCCTGCCAGGTGATGTCGGGCAGCAGGAGCAGCAGGTCGGCGGGGTGGTCGTGGCGGACGGTGAAGGGGATGTGCGAGCGGTAGCCGTCGGCGGTGGTCAGGACGGCCACATACGCGCCGACCGACCAGTAGCTCGGGATCTGGAGCCGCCAGGACATCCACCAGTGGTGGCAGGAGACGGTCCGGTCGGCGGCGAGCGGCGGGGGCTGGACGATGCCGGAGAGCCGCGGGCTCGTGGTGATCTTGGACGCGCCGTCGCCGCCGTAATGACCGATCCGGTAGACGTCGACGGAGAACTGCTGGGGCGGGTCCACGGTGATGTGGAAGTCGATGGCCTCGCCGGGAGCCGCAGCGCCGGGCGAGACGAAGCCCTTGATCTGGCGGTGCACGTCGTCGGCGGTACGGGTGCCGCCGCCGGTGGAGCGGGCGAGGTCGGCGTACCAGGGGACGACCTGGCCGGTGTCGTCGAAGTAGTTCTCACTGCCGCGCAGCCAGGGCAGCGGGCCCTGGCCGAAGGGGTCGCTCACCGCGTGCGCGAGGGCGCCCGACTCCCACCGGCGAATCTGCTCCGCCCCCATGCCGCGCCCCTCCCTCGGATCCCCCGGACAGCTCGGCGGATCCCCCGGACAACTCTGGTGCGCCGAATGTCAGCGCCGATCCCCAGCACATCACATAACGCACGCAGCTCGTCACCCTTCGTCGCGAATTGACGGGAACGGAACCATTCCTTCCGAACAGCGGACTCCGCACTCCGGACGCCCGGTCCGGTCCGCGTCCCGCCCCGGGTGGGGCGCTTCGGTCGCATACGCGGTCACACCAGCCGGACCGGCTTGTCGGAGCGCACCCCCACCTCGGCGAGCCAGGACAGCAGCGGGTCGGGATCGCCGTCCTCGACGAGGCTGAGGACCGGCGTCGCGAGGTCCGCCCGGCGTTCGCCGCCGACGAGCAGCGCGGGGCCGTCCAGCCAGTCCAGGCCGGGGGCCGCGCCCGCCGTGTCCACGGCCGCGCAGCAGACCATCGCGGCGACGTGGTCGGCCAGCAGCTCGGTGCCCGTACGCGGCGGCTGGAGCGGGAAGAGGGGCAGGGGGCCCGGGCCCCAGAGGTCGAGGGGGTCCTCGGCCGCGCCGCCCCCAGCGCCGCCGTGTCCCTGGCCGCCGTGGACCGCGCTTTTGGCCCCCGGGGCCTCGGCCTCCTCGCGGGCGACCGCGGCGCCGATGCCCGCCGCGAGCTCCTCGCCGGGGCCGCCGGGTCCGCCGGCGCCGGACAGGTGCTCCATGACCCGGGCCAGGGTGGGGACGGCCGGGTCGGCGGCGGAGGCCCGGGGGACGCCCAGGGTGTCCAGGACCCGGTGCAGCCGGGCGGCCTCGCTGCGCCACTTCCGGTCGACGACCTCGTCGGGATACTGCTGCCAGTCCACCGGCGCCCAGCCCGGACCGCTCTCGGCGGGGCCGCCGTGGAAGAGCCGGGCGGCGAGCAGGGACGCCGCCTCGTCGGCCACCCCGGGCTCCTCCAGCAGGTCGCACGCGGGCCGGTCGCCCAGGCGCAGGGCGAAGCCGTCGGCCAGCCGGTCCCGGCGGGAGAGCTCGGTGAGCGCGGAGACCACCCCGGCGTCCAGCCGGGAGGGCCAGCGGCCCATCCGCCAGGCGGGCAGCGCCACCCGGGTCAGCAGTCGGTCCCAGCCGGCGTAGGCGAGGCCGACCTGTTCCTGGGCGGCGATGCGCAGCCCGTAGTCGACCGTCTGCGCCCGCATGGACGCGGCGGCCGCCACACAGCGCTCCATCTCGGCGGCATGGCCCCGGCAGGCCCGCAGCAGCAGGCGGGCGACCCAGCCGGCGAAGGCGAGCGGCGCCCCGCGCACCGCGCCCCGGCCGGGGGCGGCGGCATCGGCGATCGCGGCGTCCAGACCGCGTACGAAGCGGCGGGCGGCGGCTATGTCGGGATGCGCGGACGGGCCGGTGCCCGCCACCACGGGGGCGAGGACCGCACGGAGCTCGGCGACCCGCATCCACCACAGGAACGGCGAGCCGATGACCAGGACGGGGGCGGTGTCCCCGGCCTCCGCCGGGGCGCCCGGGCCCCGCCGGAGCGCGCGGTGCGTCCGGTCCTCCAGCCAGCTGTCGCAGTCCGGGGTCAGCGCTATGGCCGAGGGCGCGGGCACGTCGAGCCGGTCGGCCAGGTCCCGGACCAGACGGTAGAGGTCGGGGGCCCCTTCCTCCGGCACGGGGACGGTCGGGCTCATGGCGGGCCGCGCGCGGGCCACGGAGACGGCGACCAGCACGGTCACCAGCAGCACGACGACCGCGACGCCGAGGATCGTCCAGCGCACGGCGTCCCAGACCGGACCGGCCAGATGCCCCTGCGCGTCCGCCGCGAACAGCACGACGGCGACGGCCGCTGGCAGGATCGCCACGGCCAGTGCCCTGCTGCGGATCCGCAGCAGGGAGAGCGCTCGGGCCTGTGCGGCCCGCGCACCCAGCTCCTCACCCACATCGATACCGGACACGGCCGGACGTCACCCCCTCTGCCCCTCGACGGTGTTGCTCACTCCCCCACTGTGGCACCCGCCACCGACATCGCAATGCCGGTGGGCCAAGTGCCGGAACGCCTGCGCCGCACCCTAGTTGGGGGTCCGGCGGCCGTCATCCGGATAGCCCAGTCGTCACCCGATGGAATGGCTTTGGGCAAAGCTGCTGACGTGTCCGCGCCCATGAGGCAGACCGGGGAACGGGCTGGTGGCACGGGGCAGCCCCTCGCGCCCGCCGCGTACACCGGTGGCGTACAGGGGCGGGCGCGAGGGGCTGCGGAGAACGTGGAGGAGCTGCCGGAGACCTTCGTTCGCGAGCGGGTCAGCCCTGGGCGGCCCTCAGAGCGATGTCCGTACGGTGCTGGGAGCCGTCCAGGCGGATCCGGCCGAGCGCGGTGTAGGCGCGCTCACGGGCCGCTGTGAGGTCCTTGCCGGTCGCGGTCACCGAGAGCACCCGGCCGCCCGCGCTGAGCACCGCGTCGCCCTCGGCGCGGGTCCCGGCGTGCAGGACGTACGCGTCGGGTCCATCCTGCGCCGCGACGTCCGCGAGCCCGTCGATCGGGTCGCCGGTGCGCGGGGTGTCCGGGTAGTTGTGCGAGGCGATGACCACGGTGACGGCGGCGTCGTCGCGCCAGTTCAGCGGCGGGAGGACGTCCAGGGTGCCGTTGGCGGAGGCGAGCAGGACACCGGCGAGCGGCGTCTTCAGCCGGGCCAGGACGACCTGGGTCTCCGGGTCGCCGAACCGGGCGTTGAACTCGATGACCCGCACGCCGCGCGAGGTGATCGCGAGGCCCGCGTAGAGCAGCCCGGAGAAGGGCGTGCCCCGGCGGCGCAGCTCGTCGACGGTCGGCTGGAGCACGGTCTGCAGGACCTCGTCGACCAGCTTGGGGTCAGCCCACGGGAGCGGGGAGTAGGCGCCCATGCCGCCGGTGTTCGGGCCCTCGTCGCCGTCCAGGGCGCGCTTGAAGTCCTGGGCGGGCTGGAGCGGCACGACGGTGGTGCCGTCGGTGATCGCGAAGAGGCTGACCTCGGGGCCGTCGAGGAACTCCTCGATGACCACGCGGTCGCAGGACAGCGCGTGGGCGCGGGCCACGTCCACGTCCTCGGTGACGACGACGCCCTTGCCGGCCGCGAGGCCGTCGTCCTTGACGACGTACGGGGCGCCGAAGGCGTCGAGGGCCTCGTCGATCTCGGCGGGGGTGGTGCAGACGTAGCTGCGGGCGGTGGGGACCCCGGCGCCGGCCATGACGTCCTTGGCGAACGCCTTGGAGCCTTCCAGCCGCGCTGCTTCCCCGGAGGGACCGAAGCAGGGGATGCCGGCCGCGCGCACGACGTCGGCGACCCCGGCGACGAGCGGCGCCTCCGGGCCGACGACCACCAGCCCGGCGCCCAGCTCGGTCGCGAGGCGCGCGACGGCGTCACCGTCGAGCGCGTCGACCGGGTGCAGTTCGGCCACCTCTGCGATGCCGGCGTTGCCGGGAGCGCAGTACAGAGCGGTGACATCGGGGTCGAGGGACAGAGAGCGGCACAGGGCGTGTTCGCGGGCGCCGCCGCCGATGACGAGGACCTTCACGGGGTGCAGCCTAGCCGCCGGGCGCGGAAAGCCCCGACGGCCGCCGGTCCGTGGACGGCCCACCACTGCCCGACCGGCGCCCGACCGCCTGACCGGCCCCGCCACCGCTCGACCGGCGCTTCGCCGACCGACCGGCGCCTCACTGCCTGATCGGCCCCGCCATCGCTCGGCCGACGCCTGTGCAGCCCGACCGGCGCCTCACTGCTCGTTGGTGAACTCCTCGACGACCGTGGCGCCCAACTCGCGGACGATCAGCTCGTGGCCGGAGAGGGCGGAGTCGACGAGATCCGGATCGTCGGCCTCCGCGGTGTCGTCCTCGGGGGCCACGGAACGCGGCGGCTCCGCCCCGTACGAACGGTGGGAGGCCTCGGGGGCGGGCGCGGCCTCCCGGCCCCGCGGCGGCGCGGAGGGAGGCGGCTGCTGGGCCGACGGAGCGGGCTGCCCCTGCTGCGACGGGGGCGCCGGCTGCTGCGGGGCGGAGTGCTGGGGTCGGGGCTCGTACGCGACCGGGGCGGCGGGGGCCGGCGGGGCGGGCTGGTACTGCGGGGCGGGACGTCCGCCGCCTCCGCCGGACTGCGGGGGCATCCCGCCGCCGCCGGAGGGGTCGATGACCGCTTCGATGCGCCACTGGGCGTTGAAGCGCTCGACGAGGGCCTGCTTGAGGATCTCCTCGCTGCCGCTGCTGGCGAAGTTGTCGCGGGCGCCCGCGTTGAGGAAGCCGATCCGGAGCGTCGTGCCGTCGAACCCGGCGACCTGGGCGTTCTGGCTGAGCAGGATCCAGGTGAAGCGCCGGCGGCTCTTGACCGCCTCCAGGATGTCGGGCCACATGTTCCGCACCTGGGCGGCGCCCTCGGCCATGCTCTGACCGCCCTCGGGCGCGGCCGGCGCGGCAGGGGCCGCCGGGGCGACCGGAGCGGCGG
>NTHE01000007.1 GCA_002551355.1 Streptomyces sp. man185
TGAGCTTCTTCGAGTTGGCCACCGATCGGGTGATGGGCCGTGGGGCGCAACGGACGAGGCCCCCGGGCTGTTGATCGAGATGTCTGACGTCTCGACAACACTGCTCGGGGGCCTCGTTGGTCATCCATCCTGCCGCACTCGACCTGCCGCATGCACTCGTGGAGTGGGTCACCATGCTGATCATCACCCGTGAGGGCGACCGGCGCTGCAAGCTCCGCCCGTCCCAGCGCGCGATGGTGGCACTGGTGTACCTGCGCGAACACACCACTCTCGCGAAGATCGCCGCCGGGTTCGGGATCAGCGAGTCCACCGCCCACGCCTACACCAGCACGGTCGTCGACCTGCTCGCCGAACGAGCACCGGGCCTGCTCAAGACGCTGCGCGAGCACGAACCCGACTTCGTCCTGCTCGACGGCACCCTCGCCGAATGCGACAGGGTCGGCGACGGCCGGGCCGACTACTCCCACAAACACCGGNCTGCGCGAGCACGAACCCGACTTCGTCCTGCTCGACGGCACCCTCGCCGAATGCGACAGGGTCGGCGACGGCCGGGCCGACTACTCCCACAAACACCGGCGCCACGGAGTGAACGTGCAGGTCGTCACCGACCCCGGCGGCCGGCTGCTGTGGCTCTCGCCCGCCCTGCCGGGCCGCACCCACGACCTGACCGCCGCCCGCACCCACCGGATCATCCGGATCTGCGAGCGCCAGGGCGTCCCGATCCTGGCCGATCTCGCCTACCAGGGCGCCGGCCCGTCGCTGACCACCGGCATCAAACGCAGACCCCTGCAGGAACTCACCCCCACCGAAAAGACCCTCAATCAAGCACTGGCCGCAGCGCGAGCACCCGTCGAACGCGGCGTCGCAAGGCTGAAGTCCTGGCGGATCTTCCGCAGGTCCCGATGCAGCCCCGACCGCATGACGTCAATCGCCAAGGCAGTCCTCACACTGGAGCGGCAACGCTGAAGAAGCTCNTCCTGGCGGATCTTCCGCAGGTCCCGATGCAGCCCCGACCGCATGACGTCAATCGCCAAGGCAGTCCTCACACTGGAGCGGCAACGCTGAAGAAGCTCATTGATCGGGATCTCGTAGACGATCTCGCAGTGCGCTGCGGGCACCACGATGTCCGCTGTCTCCACGGGGCGGCCCTCGTCGCTGTAGTACGTCCGCCGGATGTGCGTCACGAGCGCGGCTTTCTGGATGCCGAGCAGCGATGCTTCCCCGGCGGTCGCATGCCTCGGTTCGGGCTGCTCCACCGCGTGGCTGATGGTGACTCCGATCTCGGCCATGCGGTTCACGACCCCGGCCCCCGCGTGAGGCCCTCCCTCGGGAAGAACGACGAGGGTTCCGCCAGTGACGGCGTACGGCTCCCAACTCGTCGACAGTTGGACCGGCTTCCCGTCCGCAAGGAACTCGTACGTCGCGCGGACGCACAGCTCGCCCTCGGCGATCCCGAGCCGCGTCGCGATCTCCGCCGGGGCCGGCACCTTCGCGTCAGTCCGGCTCTCCCAGTCGCTCTGTCGGCGAAGGGCCTTCATGTCCTGGCGGAACGGGGATCCACTGGGCTGCTCACGTGCCGACGACCGGACGACTCTCACGCGCTGCCGGGGCTCGGCGACGTAGGTCCCCGATCCGGCCCGGCCTTCCAGCACGCCTTGGGAGATCAGCAACTCCTGCGCCCTGCGCACCACGTTCTCGCCCACGCCGCACTCCTGGCCGATCTGGGCGCGGGATGGGAGGCGGTCGCCCGGTTCCCAGACGTGCTCCGCGATGCGCTGCCGGAGTTCGTCGGCGATCCGGAGGTACGGCGGTTGCTCAGACATATGGAAAATCTAGTCCACTAGCTCTAATCTAGTTAACTAGCTTCACTGAAAGTGATCACTGGCAACGGAGGGTGCGCTGTGTCCGCTTCGGGAGTGACCGCGGCGGCTATCGCCGCCCGCTTGTCTGCCGCTGGCCTCCGCCCACGCGTGGAGGAGGACACCCGGTTCACGACGGTCGAGGCAGAGGTACCGGACACGCTCTCCTCCGATTCATGGCGGGAGGTCCTGGACGCGGTGGCCGATGCCGATCGATTCGGACTCGTGGCCACCAGCTTGAACGGCCGCACCTTATGGGCGGTCGTACGTAAAACGGCCCCCACGACAGGCGACGTCGGGGGACCGGGCTATCAGCGATAGGAGCTGAACAGCATGCTCAACCGTATCCGCCACGCCATCTCGCGCACCAGAGCGCGGTGCTTCCCCAACGGCCGGCACCGCCGCTCCTTAAAGCCCTCCCGGCCGATGGCCTCTTCCACCTGCCCCGTGCCCGCTGACGCTTCGACCGTCGGCCTGGGACAGACTCCGGCCGGCACAGTCCACCGATACCCGCTGAGGGGAGAGGACGTCGCGCTTGTCCGTCCGTACCTGCTGGCCTGGGAAGAGCAGCGTGCACGGACGCGCTCAGTGTTCGTCGCCCCGCACCTGCCGGCCGACGCATGGTCGGCCCTCGCGGGGGCCCACTGATGTCTCCTGGCCGAGAACTGCACCCAACGGGCACGACTTCCGTCCCCTACCGCTCGATCGCCTGCTGGATCGGGACGCACCACTCATGCATCGAGCCTTCCGCGCCTGCGACGACGAACGATGTACCGGTGATCTACGAGGAGTGCATCTGCCCGTGCCACTCGACACCCGACCCGTCCATGCCCGTGGGGGCGGTGGCATGAGGACCCCAGCCCCCGGCGGCGCGCTGGTCTCCACCGTCGAGGTCACTGCGGCCACCGTGCAGCGCGGCGACATCATCCAAATCGGCGGTCAGGCCTGCCGAGTGAGTGACCTCTTCCAGCTCCCTCAAGGGGCCAAGCAACTGGTGTTCGAGTCGGGCGAGCTGCTGGCCATACACGCCCGTACCCGGCTCACCGCCCTGCGACTGCTGAGAAGGCGGTGACCGGACTCGTGCCCCGACGCCATCACGACATCGCCGACGACCTACGCCACCAGATCAGGACGGGCAGCATCAAGCCTGGCGAACGCCTCCCGTCCGAAGCAGGTCTGGCTGCTCGATACAGGGTCAGCACGGTGACCCTGCGACGCGCTCTCGCCGTGCTCCAGGGTGAAGGATTCGTCGAGAAATTCCACGGCAAGGGCAACTACGTCCGTCACCCCCGCCGCAAGGTCATGTACGTCGGCGGCTGGGGCACGCTGGACCCCTGGACTGCCGCTGAGCCAACGTTGCGCATCACGGTTCGCAGCACCACGGTTCCGGCCTCCGTGCACCTGACGACGTTGCTGAAGGTGCCAACAGGCAGCCCTCTCGCTGAGTACACATGCCTCAGCCTCGAACAAGGATCGCCGCACGGGCTGGCCCGCATCTACATCCCGCGCGACCTGGCCCCGGCCGGAGTCCTCGACGACGACTCCGTGTGCCGGGAGGCAGCCACGCGCTTTGCCGTCCTTGGCCCGTCGCCGGCCACCATCCGAGAGACGGTCTCCGCCCGCTCCCCCACCCCAGACGAAGCGTCGGCCCTCCGGATCGGAAACAACATGGCCGTTCTCGCGATCACGCGCATCGCCACCGACGCCACCGGTCGCGTCGTTGAAGCCGCGCTCCTGGCCTTTCCGGGAGACCGAGTCGACGCCGTCTTCACCGCCCACCATGTGCTCAACGAGAGGCCAACCCAAGGATGACAACACCGAACGAACTCCGGCTTCTCCCATGGTCAGGCCCGGGGGACAAGCCCTGCTACCTGAGCACCGACGACCCGGACGGCTACATGTCCCGCCTCGCAGACGGCATCGAAGCGATCCAACTCGGCACGGCAAGCGAACTGCTGGAAGAAGCCTCAGAGGCTCTCGATAACCAGGGGACGTCACTCGACGACATGCGGTGCCTGGTCAAAGAGCTGACCGGGGCTCTACGGGACGTCTACCGCGTCGCAACGAGCCGCGGCCACCTCCGAGCAACGCGCGATCCGCGTGAGCCCACCTGCTGATCTACGGTCCCGACCAGCACAGCAAGGGAAGCCCATGGCTCTGAACAGATCAGATGCCATGGGCTTCTGGCTTGCCGGCTGACTTTCGTCGACCTTGGACGGCCTGAGGACTGCTTCGTCCCGAAGCAACTTGGGTGAGGGCGCTGCTTTGGGTTAGTGCGGCTGTCATCTGCGCTGATAGTCCGCAGACGTACGCGGTTGTCCACCACCGTTCGCTGGCGTTGTCACGCAGTTAGACACTCGAACGAGTTCGGTTGTACCGGAGCGCAGGACTTCATGTCAGCCATGGAGGTGGCACGAAGCTCGCATCTTCTCCTACGTACCAGCTCCATTCCAACTGGCGTCCGAACCCTCCAGCGGGAGCACCAGAAGTGAGCAACGCGCCGCCTTCCGGTACGACATTGACCACACGCCGCTTTCCCCCCTGAACAATTTCGATCTTCAACCACCATGAGCACCGGACGCTCTCCGCCCGGCCAGTGATCAGTAGAGATTGTGACTCTCCGGGGGATAGCGTGATGAAGTTGTCATCGAAGTACGGCCGACTCCCGGACCGTGTCAGGCGTCCGATCGAGTCCTCATAGGCGGCTGCCCAAGCTTCGGGGATGGGCTCGTCAAGAAGGAAGTCCAGGACGACCGCTCCCGCCGCGCCCGCAGGCGGGTACCTAACCCATACAGCGCTGAAGGGCTCACCTACTTGCTGTTTGTGGACTTTGATGTTCGTGATCGTGAGCGGTTGCTCTGTCCGGTTCTCTACCAGCAGCCTGGCTGTCGTCGCTTTGAAGTCGGCGGCGCCCCGTTGGCGCAGCAGCCTATACATGGTTACGTAAGTGCGCTCGTCCTGAGGCACGCGCTGAGGCAATGCATCCTCTGACGGCAAGGCCACCTCCCAAGCCTTGGGGACGAGCACCTCTCCCGTGACAGTTAGTGGTTCACCGCGTTTCACCCAGCGCCGAAGGTAAACGCCAGCCCCAATAATCACTGCACCGATCACGGAACCAACGATGCCTTCGATCACGTAAGTGCTCCTCAGAGGCCGCCCTTCAGCGCACAATGTGTCGCTGTGGGCGGGGCTAGGGTTGACGGCTGCGGCCAGTCTGTCTGCGCCGTCGGTTGTCGTTGCGTGCTATGGAAGGGCAGCAGAGTAACGGACTAAGCGTGGCCACCCGGATCAGCCAGTTGACCAACTACGGGCACCTCCGACGCTGGGGCAGGCCGACAACATGCCGGCCGAGCCGTAGGACGCTTCCGGGCCGCCATCGGCAAGAACCTCAGCTTGGGAATCACTGGCGATCCTGCCCCGAACGGTCCGTTGATCTGGGATGACCGTGACTGCCACCTCGCCGAGTCGGCCGAAGCCGCCCCCTGCTGACCGCTGTTCACCGAACGTTGTGGCACGGTTCTGGCATGGCTACCGTCTGGTCTTTAGCTCTTGACCGAATCAGTTGGCAATGGCCTTAGCGGCCGCTGCGAGGCTTGGGCGAGACGGTATCGGACGGGGACGCTTGCTGTGATTGTGGTACGGCGCTGTTGCACCGCTCCTCAAACCTGTTGCCCGTACCAGACCGCTGAAAATCATCATGACTGAGCGAGATAGTCAACGGTCAAAGTACTTCACACCCTGTCGGGATACCTGGCTACAGTTCGTTAGCGCCGCTCGCCCAGGAAAACCCCTCGCGCGGCGGCGGGTGAGGGATGGCTTGTTGTCTCTTTTTAATAGTCTAGGGAAGTTACAGCGAGGACCGTTTCGTCGAATCCTTGCACGAAATCCGATGTCACTGTTATGGAATGCCGTAGAGAGTTTGCAGAAAATACCATCTCCGTTCCGTGCACGGTGACTTCTAGAACTGAATGCAGTTGTTTCCTAAGCTCTACGAACTTCGCAAAATTGGCTTGTTGTCTTTTTGTTAGATGTCCAGACCCGTGCACGATTGCGTTTCTACATTCCACGGCAACATTAAAATCCTGTTGAAACTTATTGCCTTTCATCTTGATCCCGAATCCTTCGGCCAGCCACTCGTAGCGTGCGTCCCAAGTTCTAGTTATGTCATCTGAATAGCGTGCCAGGAAAGCGTTACCAAGGACGGAAGTATGCAACCTTGAGCTTGTTATCAAGGATTGCAACGCATGGTCTACGTGTGACTCGACGGCCGTTACTGCGTCCACAATAATCCATTGTGGGCTGACGGTTGTGTTATGCGAGAAAGCGTATAGGTTGGCCAGTGTGCTTATGCATGATTCGCCGGATGTCGTCAGTTTGTCGAACTCTTCTCGTTCTCTGCCCATTCAAATGCCCTCCTGTTCATAGGATTGTCATGCTTAATGGCCTGGGTGATGCCCTTCCCGGCTCCGCCCTGGTTTGCCATGCACGCTGATAGTGCGTGTTGGCTTAGTGGCGAAGCTTGCCTGTAGAGCCCTGTCAAGCTGCTCTCGCTTAGGCGTCCGTGGCAGCTTGCTACCCAGGCCGCCTGCGCACGAACGACTTCATGTCGGTCGTATAGCTGCTTGTCAACCCACGCCATGACCGGCGCATAGTTAGGTGAGTTCATCTTCTGGGTGTGCGTGCTCGATATTGTGTCGAGCAACCAAAGTTTTGCCCAGGGACTTTGGCGACCCATTGCGGTAAGGTTCTTCAACGTCACCCACGGATCCTCCCAGAATGCTCCGATATCGGATCGAAACGTAATGTATTTGCATACAGCATCTAGAAAAATTGGGTGCTTGAAAACGATCTCCTGGATAACTTCTTCGGGGAGCCGCTCGCTGTTCCCTTGCAGCCATCCAAGCGCCATGCGAAGAAATACCCGGTAGTGTCCCTCGCTATGGACGTAGTCTTCAGGCTCCGTTCCTGTCGCGATCTTGTGCCAGTCATGGACTAGTGACCACATAGTCGCTTTCATAGCCTCACGATCATCGACAAGTCCGGGATCTTCTGCCGGCAGATCGTAATCACCCCACAAGAACACTTTTGCCATCAACTCACTTTTTGCCGCTTCGAAATAGTCATTGATGAATCTCGCCTCGGCTTCTGCGTTTGATAGCAAGGTGGCACGCTTTTTGATGTTGGTCTTTTCGCTCGAAAGAACAAGGCCTAGATCGCGTGCATACTCTGCTGCTCGCTCAATTACGGTATTTGATGTTTCCCAGTCTGGGCATACGGCTGTGAAATCGTCGGCATATCGAGCCACAGAGAAGCCGTCGCGGACAAGCCGACGCTCAAGCGTACCGATATAGACGTCTGATAGGTGATCGCTCGCAGACAGGAGTTGTGGGATCCCTCTGCTTCCGCCAATCAGCGACTTAAGCACTCGGTTCAATTTTTGCGTGGCATCAGAGTTGAGTGTGTGATTCAAGATCTGCTGCGACAGAACCCCGCGATCGATATATTCATAAAAAGAGGCTATGTCAAACTCTACAACGTAACCGCTGTCGTTCTTGGCTGCAAAGGACTTGTACTTCTCCCAATTTCCTTCCTGTCTACTCGTAGGGCCCAAATCTTTTTCGATACTTCCGACAAGGGCTGCGTACGCAACCCGTGCGGCCGTGGTGGATACACTAACGGGGCGAGGCTCGAATTTCTTCTTGGGCATCGCCAATGTTTCGTAAGGAAAAGTAACTTCCCCTGCGAGAATCATGTCGGCCGTGATCGCGATTTCCTTGGCGCAATCCGTCAGGCAGGTGTCAGTGATCAGCGTAGGCAGGCGTTCAAGCTTGATTGTCTTGAGTTCTTTGGCGACGGAGAAGGTGTCGATTTTCGTGCCCATTTATGTGCATTCCCCTTCGTTCGGTACACCTATCTCGAAGCTGGGGTGCCAGCCTTGAGCAAGCATCAGCAACCGCAAATTGACGCACGCGCACTTCGAAGCTTGGTTGGTACGGAAATGGTGCGACCTGACGTGGTGGACAGTTAGCCATCCGCGAGTTTCTGTGGAAACTCGGGCAAGATGCCTCGTCTTGTCAGCTCCGCAATGATCCACTGTTCCCGCTGCTGATGTGCCCACAAGTACTGGGCTGTGCGCATATCGCGCTTGCTCTTAGCAGTCCTCTGCACCTGGCCACCCATGACCTCATGGACCTTGTCACGTAGTTCTGCCAGTTTCTTTCGTGCTGGGTCATCGGCTGCGATTCGCGCGTCGAAGGCCGCGAGCGCTTCGCTGTAAAGCTGGGCCGTGTACGCGTCTGTGCCCTCCATGTCCTGGAGATGGCGGGCGTCCATCTCAACCATCTTCGCTGCCCTCTCTTTGCCCTCCCGCAGGACAGGAAGCAGCGCAAGCAGGGTAGAGCTGTCAAGCGCCGTGTAGGTGGCGTGCCAGTGCTCGTCCGTCGTCGACATGGCTGCACGCTATCGAGCTTGGTTCACTTGCGTGGTGCATATGCACCACATTCCCCAACCCACCAGTCACCCCGGCTCCCGTCCCGTCCGCCTTCGACCCACACGTCGTGGAGCGGTCGTGGCCCAGGGCGTCAAGGTGGAGCGCGCCACTGTACGAACGACCTTGACGCCCTGGGCCGCGACCGCTCGGCTCTGCCTGGGTCGAAGGTGGTCGGGACGGGAGCCCCACGACGCTCGCCCCGCTCCGGCCGGCACTCGCGAACGGCGCCCCTCCCATCCCGGAGTCTGAGCGCCCCCGCCGGAGGCATCGTTGTGACGCCGTGGAGCCGACCGCTCCAGCAACAGCGGGTTTCTCCCAGCATGGTGCTCGCTCCAGCCGCGCGACCGGCGTAGCCGGGGCCAGAGCGGGCCGAAGGCAGGAGCGTCGGGCCCCGGCGGTGAGCCGGGGAGCGCGCGGCGAGCGGAGCGAGCCGCCTTGATGAAGTAGAGAAAATCTTATCCCGCTGTGATGAGCTGCTTGCCGTCGTGGCTCCGCACGTGAGGGCCGTTGCCGTCCAGGGCGTCCAGGAGGCGGACTGCGTAGACCTCGGCCATGCGCTCGCTGACCTCGTCGGGGGTGAGCCAGGAGACGGCTGTCGACTCGCTTGATGTGCGCTCAGTGCCACCGGAGGGCTTGCAGCGGAAGACCAGGGCGACGATGCCTCGGGTCGTGTTCTTGTAGACGCCGGTGAGCTGGTCCACCTCGACGTGGATGCCTGTCTCTTCCCAGACTTCGCGGGCAACGCCGGCCTCGGGTGTCTCGTTGAGTTCGAGGATGCCGCCGGGGAGTTCCCAGGTGCCGTTGTCGGCTCGGCGGATCGCCAGGAGGCGGCCGTCCTCGCGCACCACTACTCCGGCGACGGACACGGAGTGCAGGGGAGTGGGTGCCGCTTCCTGTGATTGACTCATGTAGAGGAGCATAGGAGGCAGGGAAGGACTATGGGAACTGCGGCGGGAGGGGCCGGTTCCGGTCCTCGGTATGTACAGATCGCTGATGACCTCGTGCAGCAGATCCGGGCAGGGGTTCTCAAGGCCGGCGACATGGTGCCGAGCGAATCCGAGCTGGTGGACCGCTACGGCGTTTCTGGCGGGACGATCCGTAAGGCCATGGTCGAGGTCCGGGCGAGCGGGCTCGTCGAGACCAGGCATGGCAAGGGCTCCATTGTGAAGAACCGGCCCCCCGTACGGCATCGCTCCTCCGATCGGTTCCGGCGCTCGCTCCGGCAAGGTGGCCAGGCGGCTTACCTCGCGGAGTCCGCACAGTCCGGTGCCACCGCGAAAGTCAGCGTCCTCTACATCGGTCCCATGGACGCGCCCGAGGATGCCGCCGAGCGCCTGGGCGTGACCGCCGGTACGCAGGTGTTGGCCCGCCGGCGCCTCTACTTCCGTAACGGCACGCCGGTGGAAACTGCCTCGTCGTACCTGCCCTGGGACGTGGTGAAGGAGATCCCCGAGCTGTTCGCCGAGAACCCCGGGGGCGGTGGCATCTACGCCCGACTCGAAGACCACGGCCATGAGTTCGCGGAGTTCGTCGAGACGCTGCAAGCGCGCCCGGCCTCGAAGTCGGAGGCGTCGGAACTGGCGCTCAGCCCTGGTGCGCCCGTGGTTCACCTGATCCGGGAGGCCCGTACAACTGCGGGTCGGGTGGTCGAGGTGTGCGACACGCTCATGGCCGCTGACCAGTTCGTTTTCGAGTATCGGATCCCTGCCGCCGACTGACGCCCGCTCAACTTCCCTCAACCCGTCGTGAGTTCTTCCTCGCGGCGGGTTGACTCATGTACAGGAGTCATGCACTCTTCTTCATGTCACTCATATACATGAGTGGCGGAGTTCAGCATCTATAGAGGAGTGATCTGCTGTGCGTCAGATTCCCGTCGACACCTCCAGCGCTGTCGTGATGGTCGCCAAGACTCCGCAGGTCAAGGTCCGTGACCGCCGCACCGGTGAGATCGCCACCGACATGGAGACCGGTGCTCAGCTCATGACCGTGGACGTGATGTTCGCAGCGAACGAGGAGGTGGAGATCCTGTCCGTCACCGTTCCGGAGCCCGGGATCACCGGTGAGCTGTCCATGGGTACGCCGGTCGCGCTCACCGGCCTGGTCGCTCGTCCGTGGGAGAACGACTTCAACGGCCAGCGGCGGCACGGCATCGCGTTCCGGGCGGTCGCGGTCACCTCGCTCGCCGATGTCGCCGCCACAGGGTCGAAGGCGGCCTGATCATGACGGCCTTCACGGTCGCTCTGGTGCTGGTCGTCGCCGCTGCGGGTCTCCTGCGGTGGCGGCGGCCCGCCTGGTACTGGCTGGCCTTCGGGGTCACTCTGGCCGCGCTGCGGGTCTTGGTCCGGTACCGCTCGGTCATGGACGCGTGCGGGTTGACCGTTCCGCCGGCGCGGTGGCGGCTATCTCTGGCTCGGGCCACCAACCGGCCGATACCTGAGCCCCGCCCACCGCGTATCCGGCGACTGCGGCCGACTCGCACCGGCCTGGTCCTCCGACTCAAGCTCCGTCCCGGCCAGGACGTCTTCGACATCGCTGCGGCCTCGGACCGGCTTCGGCACTCGTTCTCGATGTTCGGCGTGACCTCGCGTGAGGTGCGATCCGGTGTCGTCGAGGTGCGGATGACCGGATACGACGTGCTCAAGCGGGTGCGGATGCCTGCTGAGACGGAGACCCGGGCGATGCGGGTACCGGTCGCCCTTCGGGAAGACGGGTCGGTGCACTACCGCGACTACCGCGCGATACCTCACGCCCTCACCCTCGGCGCCACGGAGTCCGGCAAGTCGGTCTACCAACGCAACCTGGTCGCCGGCCTTGCTCCTCTGGACGTTGCCCTCGTCGGCATCGACTGCAAGCGAGGGGTCGAACTCTTCCCGCTGGCGCGCCGGTTCTCAGCGCTGGCCGACAGCCCGGACACCGCTGCCGAACTCCTCGATGCACTCGTGGCGCGGATGGCGGACGTCTACCGCCTCATCCGTACCCAGCAGCGCATCACTGTCGGTGTGCCGGACGCGGAGATCGCCGCCGACATCTGGGACCTTCCTGATGAGCTCCGCCCGACCCCGATCGTCGTCCTGGTCGACGAGGTGGCCGAACTCGCCCTGCACGCAACGAAGGAGGAGGAGAGGCGGCGGGACCGCATCATCACCGCCCTGGTACGTCTCGCGCAGCTCGGCCGCGCCGCCGGTATCTACCTCGAAATCTGCGGACAGCGCTTCGGCTCCGAACTCGGCAAGGGCATCACCATGCTCCGCGCCCAACTCACCGGCCGCACCGCCCACCGTCTCAACGACGAGACCTCCGCCAACATGGCCTTCGGCGAAATCGCCCCGGACGCGGTCCTCGCCGCCATCCAGATTCCCGCCGAACTGCGAGGCCTCGCCATCGCGGGAGACGCGTCCGGCGGTTGGCACCGCATCCGCGCTCCGCACACATCGCTCCGCCAAGCCGTGAACCTCTGCAACCGGTACGCCGACAGGACCCCGGACCTGCCCGAGCTGGCCCCTTTCCGGCCCACCACCGGCACCGCCACCGAGCTTGTGCCATCGGCGAAGGCCTCTCCGGCCACCGTCTGATCTCTCCCCCCACTCGGTAGGCGTGACCGTCTTCGCGCCGAGTCCCTACCACTGCCATGCCCAGAGAAGGGAGAACCGCCATGTGCCCCGACTGCGAGGACTTCGCCCGGACCGTGCTTCTGCTCGGCCAACTCGCCCTGTACGCCGACACGGCCGGCGCCGACCTCGACTTCGTGGACGTCGTCAGCCCGTCCCTCGCCGTGTCGCTGCCGGAGCCGCCGGGCACGTTCCCGGACGACTCCGACCCCGCTGAGGACTTCTGATGGGCGCCCGGCACGGTCTCCGGATCGACGCGGTGTTGATCCAGGCGGTCATCGCCGGAGCTCTGTCCTTCGCCCACCTGCACGACCTCGCCGCCGCGGCCGGACAGGACGGCTGGAAGGCATGGGCCTACCCGGTCAGCGTCGACCTGCTCCTTGTCGCCGCCTGGCGTCGGCTGCGCAGTGAGGGCCCGTCCCGGTTGGCCTGGTGCTGGTTCCTGATCGCCCTGTTCGCCTCGCTCGGCGCCAACGTCGCCACCGCCGGGTTCCTCGACCTGGCCGACCCGCCGGCCCCGCTCCGGCTCGGCATCGCCGGATGGCCCGCACTCGCCTTCCTCGGCGGCACTCTCCTCGCCCACTCGTCGGGGAGGCCGGAGCCAGCTCCGCCAGCCGCCGTCACGGAGACGAAGGACGTCGAGCCAGCGCGTGTGCCTGACGCCGCCCCGATCCCATCCCAGGCCGATGAGCCCCCTGCCACAAAGGCCCTCTCCTCGCCCCCGGCCCCGTCCCCGGATCCGCCCGTCCCCGCTGTGCTGATCGACCACGCCCGCAAGGTGGCCGACGAGTACCGCACCCGCACCGGATCACCGATCGATTCCGACACCCTCCGCTCCCGCCTCGGCGTTCCGCCCCACCTCGCCGACGCCATCGCCGCCCGCCTCAGCTGACTGCAAAGGAGAACTGAGATGACCCACGATCCCGCCGACCTGACCGTGGCCGACTACCTCGACGGAGCGCGTGAGATGGCCGCAGCCGGACGTCCCTTCCTCGCTCACCTGCTCGCCGAGGAAGCCGCACGGCGCGTCGACGACCCGGCCACCGCCCGCAGCATCCGCACCCAGTACACCGACCCGACGACCGACAGGGGCTGACCGGCATGCCCGCCCGCGACAGCTTCCACTCCGTGATGCGTATCGGCCCCGTGCAGATCGGCACCCACCGCGACCGCACCGGCCGCACCGCCCACGCCGCCGTCTGCACTGCCGACCGCTGCGGCTGGTCCGCCGACTACTCCAGCCGGACCGCCGCCCAACTCGCCGCCCGTACCCACCGCTGCACCGTCCGTTAGGAGACAGCGTCCATGGACGTCCCCCTCTGGATCGCCCTGCTGGTCGTCGGCTACCTCGGCATCAAGCTCTTCCGTCCGCCGGTGTGGCTGATCTGCGTGCTCCTCCTCGGCGGCTACCTCCTCGCCGACAGCCTCTTCGCCTCCGTCATCGACATCGCCGTCAAGTAACCCGCGCCCGGGAGAGAAGAACCACCCATGTTCCAGCCCAAGATCCCGACCATGCCGCAGCCCTCGGGCCTGGTCACCCCGCCCGCCGTCGTCCAGCCGACCACCATCACGCCGGGCACGCCTGCCCCGGCACCCGCCGCCGCCCCTGAGCCGTTCCGTCCGGTCGTACAGCTCACCCCCGGCACCGCGGTCGCGCTCGTCGGCGCCGGTACCGCCGTCGTCCTGGTCGTCGGCACCGTCCTGGTCTCGCTGCTCCTGGCGGTCGCCGTCACCAGTGCCTCGGTCGCGGTCTGCGCGGTCGTCCTGCGCTCCCTGATCGCGTCCAACGCCAAACGCCGCTGACCGGCCCCCGGGCGGCCTCGATACCGCCAAGCATCCGCCGCCCGGGAGCCGTGCCCACCGATCGATCTTGCAACCGGAAGGAACCCCCAGCATGGCCCACCGGCCCTCACCCTCGAAACAGAAGCGGCCCATGCCCGCCCCACAGCTCGACCCGACCGTCCTCGGGGACGTCCTGCGGGTGGCCTCGGCCTCCGACTACTCCCGCTGGGAGGACCAGATCCGCCGCACCGGCGGCTGTGCCGACCCCGTCCATCTGAGCGGCTGGGTGACCCACAAGGACAAGACCACCGGCGAGACCCTGCACCGCTACTCGACCGCGTACGAGCCGGGCGGACGCCTCCGCATCGCCTGCGGCAACCGCCGCGCCTCCCGCTGCCCCTCCTGCGCCTGGACCTACGCGGGCGACACCTACCACCTGATCCGTGCCGGCCTCGCCGGAGACGACCGCCGCGACATCACCGCCGCCGTCCGCGACCACCCGCGCGTCTTCGCCACCCTCACCGCACCTTCGTTCGGCCCTGTCCACAACCGCCCCGACCGGGGCACCTGCCGGTGCGGCACGGCACACGCCTCGGACTCCGCGGACCTGGGCTCCGCCCTTGATGCGGAGACCTACGACTACGCGGGCGCTGTCCTCTTCAACAACCATGCCGGGGAGCTCTGGCAGCGTTTCACCACCCGACTCCGCCGCGAACTCGCCATCCACGCAGGAATCCCACGCCGTGAGCTGGGTGACCATCTCCGGGTCTCCTTCGGCAAGGTCGCCGAGTTCCAGAAGCGTGGAGCCCTCCACTTCCATGCCGTCGTACGTCTCGACGGCCCGGAGGGACCTTGTACTCCGCCGCCCTCTTGGGCCACGGTCGATCTCCTCACCGACGCGATACGCGCCGCAGCCGCGCACTCGTACACGTCGGTCTCCGTCCCGGCGGCCGGTGAACAGTCGTCTCGGACCTTTCGATGGGGCCGACAGCTCGACGTCCGCCCGGTCAAGGCCTTCGGTGACGGTTCGGATGTCACTGAGCAGGCAGTCGCCTCGTACGTGGCGAAGTACGCAACCAAGGCCGCCGAGAACACCGGCACCCTGGACCGCCGCATCGGGGAACTCGCCGAACTCGACCGCCACCGCGTTCCCGATCACACTCGTCGGCTCATCACCGCATGCCGTGAGCTCGACAGCCTCTATCCGGATCGGCGCCTCTGGGCCTGGGCGCACATGCTCGGCTTTCGCGGCCACTTCTCGTCCAAGTCCCGCACCTACTCGACCACCCTCGGCGCCCTCCGTCAGGAAAGGGCCGACTACCGCGCCGCCCAGGAAGCGCCTGCTCTCGGCCTCGCCGACCGCGAACCGGACACCGTCCTCGTCCTGACCGACTGGCAGTACGTCGGCCACGGGCACACCCCCGGCGAAGGGGCCCTTGCCGCCACCATCGCCCGTGATCTCCAGACCAACCGCGAGACCGCCCGCGAAGCCCGGTATGACGCTCTGGAAGGGGCAGCTGCATGACCACCACCGTGATCGAGCGCAAGTGGCACTCCACCACCGAGGTCGCCGAGATGCTCGGCTTCGGGCTCTCCAAGACGAAAATGCTCGTGCTCACCGGGGAGATCCGCTCCGTGAAAGTCGGCCGCAACCGCCGCATCCTCCCGGCCTGGGTGGACGAGTACATCCAGCGTGTCTCCGCCGACGCCGAAGGGTGGGTGGCATGACCGGCAAGCGCGGCAACGGAGAGGGCTCCATCTACCCGTACAAGAACGGCTTCGCGGCCTACGTCTGGGTGACCAAGCCGGACGGGAAGCGCGCAAGGAAGTACGCGTACGGCAAGACCCGCGAAGAGGTCCACGACAAGTGGCTGGCCCTCCACGCGGAAGCGAAGAAGGGGCCAGTGGCCACCCGGCACCGCACCCTCGACGCCTTCCTGGCGTACTGGCTCGACTCGATCGTGAAGCCCAACCTCGCCCCGCTGTCCTACGTCTCGTACGAGGGGTACGTCAGGCTCTACATCACCCCTCACCTCGGCTCCAAGCGGCTCGACAAGCTCACCGTCCGGGATGTGCGCGAGTGGCTGACCAAGCTGGGCACCGTCTGTCAGTGCTGCGCCCAGGGGAAGGACGAGAAGAGGGCGGCTGCTCGACGGAAGTGCTGCGCGGTCGGAGACTGCTGCGAGTCGTACCCGTCCCGCCGGGTGATCCAGGCATCCCGCGACGCTCTGCGGGCTGCCCTGACGCATGCGGTCACAGAGGAGGAGATCGGTAAGAACGTCGCCTCGCTCGTGAAGGTGCCGAAGCCTCGTCGACGCCGGATCAAGCCGTGGTCTGTTGCTGAGGCCGGCCAGTTCCTCGCGGACGCTGCCGCTCGCGATGACCACCTCTTCGCAGCCTGGGTTCTTGTGCTGACGCTCGGCCTGAGGCGCGGGGAGGTTCTGGGGCTTACGTGGAAGTCCATCGACTTCGAGGCTGGGGAACTGTACGTGGACCACCAGATCCAGCGGGCTGGCAGGCAGATCCTCCACCGCGAGACCAAGACCGAGGACTCTGACGACTTCCTGCCCCTGCCGTCCCTCTGCATGAAAGCCCTACGGATGCGCCGGGCTCAGCAGGTCGGCGACCGGACGGCCGCGGGCGAACTCTGGCAGGACGCGCACGGCCTGGTGTTCACCACCAAGTACGGCACTCCGATCGAGCCGGGGAACCTCACCCGGATGTTCGCACTTCGGGCCCGCCGCGCCGGCCTCCGGGTCATCCCGCTGCGGAACACACGGCACACATGCAGTTCGCTCCTGGTCGCGCTCAAAGTGCACCCGAAGATCGCTCAGCGAATCCTTCGGCACTCACAGATCGCCATGACGATGGAGGTCTACGCCGAGGCCAGCGAGGAAGAGGTACGCGCCGCGATCGGCAAGCTGTCCGACGCGATGGGCGGTACCGGCTGACACGGTTGCTGTACTTCGCTGCTGTACGGGCAACGCGAGAGGCCCCCAGGATTTCTCCTGGGGGCCTCTGGGCTGCTGTGCACTCGGCAGGATTCGAACCTGCAACCTTCTGATCCGTAGTCAGATGCTCTATCCGTTAAGCTACGAGTGCTTGGCGTTCCGGGCTTTTTCTTCCCGGTCGGCGTTGCGAGAACAACATTACATGACCTGCGCCGTGACGCGAAATCCATTAGTCGTACCGCTGCTGAGCTGCGGAAACAGCCTCCCGAGGCTCTGCCTGGGGCCCGCCTCGCGCCCTCCCCGTTCCGGCTGCGACGCACCCCTCGTCCCGGAACGACCGAAGCCCCGTGCCAGGGGCACGGGGCTTCGGGATGGAGCGGAGGCGGAGGGATTTGAACCCTCGATGGGCTTTAAGACCCAAACCGCATTAGCAGTGCGGCGCCATAGACCGGACTAGGCGACGCCTCCTCCACACTCCTCGCGCGGACGCGAGTGGTGCGTGCAGATGATGACACAGTCGAACGTCGTGTCACCAATCGCCGCCAACTTACTAGGCCTCCGGGGGCCAGGGCAAAGCAGTTCGGCGTGGTGGCGCAACGTCCGGGCCCGGTGCGCGTTAGAGAGGGGTGGGGGCCCCGGTCTCCGTCAGTCGTCGTCGCCCGTCAGTCGTCCGTCAGCCGTGGCGCCGGGGCGGGTCCGCGATCGTCCGTGACCGCCGCCCGTGGCCGACCGTGCTGCAGAGATCCTGGAGCTTCCCGCATGCTGCGTCGCCTCGCCCTCACCGCCGTCGTCTCGCTCGCCGCCCTCGCCACCGCCGTGCCGGCGTCCATGGCGACCGCCTCCGGGGCCGCGTCCTCCTCCGGTCCGGCGCCCTCCGCCGTGCCCACCTCCGGGCCGTTCGCCGACGCCCGGCCCGCCCTCGGTCCGCTGCCCATGCCCGTCCCGCTGCCCGGATTCCTGGACGGCGGGGCGGGCACGGGTGAGGCCGACGAAGTGCTGACCCGGCTCACCGTGAGCGTGGAGAACACCGGGGTCCCCGGGGCCGACGGCACGTTCGAGCTGGAGTGCGGGCCCACCGGGGGCAGCCACCCGCAGGGGCAGGCCGCCTGTGACCGGCTGGCGGAGGCCGGCGCCACCCGGGCCGGGCGGCAGGAGCTGTTCCGGCCGACCCCCGAGGGCACGATGTGCACGATGATCCACGGCGGCGACGCCACCGCGCGCATCGTGGGCACCTGGGAGGGCCGGGCCGTGGACACCACCGCGAGCCGCCGCGACGGATGCGAGATCGCGCGCTGGAACAGCCTCGTGCCGGTGCTCCCGGATGTTCGATAGTCCGTCGACGGCGGCGTAAAAGCGTTCGCCCTCCCGTACGTACCGAAGGCGGCTCCGGGGCCTCGCAGGCCCCGAGACGCATGGGCGTGCCGCGCGTCCGCGCACGTCACAGGGTGTGCGGACGCTCACGTCATGGGCCCGCGGCGTACACCGCGCGCACAGAACCTTGGTGAGAGCTCCCCCTCATCCACCGCCCCCGGGGCCTCCCCTGGCCTTAGACTCCTCCAGTGACAGTCTGCGGCCCGAGGGGCAAGATGGGGCCCGCTGTCGGCAAGGTGCGGTAATCAGGGAGGAAGCGTCGTCGTGAGCAGCAGGCCATCCCGAGGCACTGCTCGCCTCGCAGCCATACTCGATGCCCTTCCTGACGGGCTTCTGCTCGTCAATTGCAACGGCACGGTCGTCAACGCCAACGCCATCGCCCTCGAAATGTTCGAGACCCCGGGCACCGCGCTCGTCGGTCGCGGACTGCTCGATCTGCTGCCGGAGTTCGACTCCAAGCTGATCCCGGGTTCGATGCGCCGGCCCGAGGCTGCGGACGAGCAGGGCAGGACCAAGCCCACGCGGATGACCGCGCGGCGCACCGACGGCCACGAGTATCCGGTCGAGGTCACCAGCGCGAGCCTCGAAAGCGGGCAGGCCGCGTACAACGACATCCACTCCAGCTACACGGGCGACGAGCTCCTCATGATCGTCGTGCGGGATCTCTCCGGCACCGTCGACACCGAGGCCGAGCTGGCCCGTTCGCAGCGGCAGACCGAAATGATCCTGCGGGCCGCCTCCGAGGGTGTCGTCGGTACGGACACCGACGGGCGGGTCGTTCTCGTCAACCCCGCCGCCGCGCAGATCCTCGGCTTCCGGGCCAGCGACCTCGGCGGCCAGGAGCTGCACCCGCTGATCCTGCACTCGCGGGCGGAGGGCGAGCCGTTCCCGTACGAGGACTCCCCGCTCGCCGACACCCTCAAGTCCGGGCGCAAGCACCGGGTGCGCGGACAGGTGCTGTGGTCCAAGAGCGGCGCGCAGGTGCCGGTGGATCTGACGACCGCGCCGGTACGGGACGGGGACCAGCTCGTCGGAGCGGTGATGACCTTCACCGACCGCCGGCCGTACGAGGAGCTGTCCGCCCAGCACAAGAACGTCGTCGCCGAGCTGACCACGAGCCACTCCGCCGAGGTCACCGCGCTCAAGGAGGCGCACGCCGCGGAGCTGGAGGCGCTGAAGGAGGCGCACGCCGCCGAGCTCGCCGACCGCAGTGAGCGGTACGCCGCCGAGCTCGAGGGCCAGGCCGAGCTGCTCGCCTCCCTGGGCGCCCAGCACTCCCAGCTCACCGCCGTCCTCGGCGGTTCGCTGCGCGGGCCCCTCGAGGAACTGCGCGGCGAGCTGTCCACGCTTGCCTCCGACCCGGCCGGTCAGCTGTGGCCCGAGGCCAACCAGATCCTGCACCATCTCGCCGCCGGGTACGCCCGGATGACGACCCTCGTCGACAACGTCCTCGGGTACCAGCGCCTCGACTCGGGGGTGGAGGGGCTGCAGAAGGCCCCCGCGCTGGTCGAGGGCATCGTGAAGGGCGGGATCGACGGGGCGGTCGAGCTGATCGGGCCCGGGCGCGCCCAGTTCGCCGTGCACGCCCCGCCGATCGAGGCCGAGGTCGACGCGCGCCGGCTCGCGACCGCCATCGCCCACCTCGTCGCGGACGTCTGCGGTGTCGACTCGACGGGCAAGACCCGGGCCGTGCCCGGGGGCGGCTACGTCGACTCCACCGTCGTCGTGGCCGCCGCCCAGCGCGGTGACGTCGTACGGATCGAGGTGCGCGGGCCGTTCGCCGGGGGCGATCCCGTGCACGAGCCGATCGTGCGCGGCATCGTCCGGGCGCACGGCGGGGTCCTGCAGACGCACGAGATGCCGGGGATGAGCGGCAGCGCATATGTGCTCGACGTGCCCATCGGCGCCGCGTCCGGCACGATCGCGCCCCCTGAGGCGGACGGGGGCGGTCTGCCGCCGGAGCCCGCCGCCCCGACCTCCTCGTCACCCGATGGCCTCGGCGCGCCGGGCGTGACCAGCGGCGGCCGGCGGCGGGCGCGCAGGCCCTCCACCGACGCGTTCCTGGACAGCCCCGGCGGTACGCCGGAGGGCGGCGGCGACAGCGTGGCCGGGTCCGCCGCTCCCGCTTCCGTTCCCGACGACCGTCCGGCCGCCGAGCCGACCGGGCGGCGGCGGGCGCGCCGTGGACCGGCCGCTCCCGAGGAGCAGCAGGCCCCCGAGCTGATCCCGGCCCAGCAGGGGGAGGGCTCCGGGCGGCGGCGCGGCCGGCCCAGCCCGGCCGAGGCGGCACCGGGCACGATGCCGGGAGACGCCGGGGCCACGGCGCAGGAGCAGCCCCGGCCGCCGCAGCGGGGGGCGCTGGCCCTGACCTCGGCCCCGTCCGCGCCCTCGGAAGGGTCCGTCGTCACCGCGGCCGAGAACGCCCAGGGTGGCGGTCGTCCACAGCTCGGGCAGACCGTGCCGCCCCAGGGCGTCCCGGTTGACCCGCAGCAGCCCGTTCCGCCCACCGGACGGCGGGCCCGCCGTGAGGGCGGATCCGACGTTCCGGCCCTCCCCGCCCTCACGTCCGGAAGCGGCGGGAACGGCGGAAACGGCGGAAACGGCAACGGTCACCCCGGTCCCGAGCAGCCCCAGCAGCCCGGAGGCCGACGGGCCCGGCGTGCGCTGGCCGCGGCCCAGGAGCGCACCGCAGCCGACGCCGGTCCGCGTACCGCCTTCGCCCTGCCGCCGGCCGACGCGGACCGGGCGCCGCTCGCTCCCGACGCCCCGGCGGGCCCCGGCGACGACGCGAGCGCCCATCACACGCGTACCGCACCGGAGGCCGGCCACACGCCTTCCCAGGCGCACCCCGTCGCCCCGGCGCACAACGGCCCCCAGGCGGGCGGAACCTCCGGGCAGGAAACCTCGGGGCACGGGATCACCGGGCACGGCACCTCCGGGCAGGGCCTCCCGCTCGCCGCCGACGCGCAGCACGTCCCCGACGCGCAGCACGTCCCCGGCCCGCCCGACGGCGGCCTCCCGCAGGCTCCGAGCCCGGCGTCGGAGAGCGGAGCCTGGAGCGAGAGCGACACCGGGCAGACCGCCCACACGACCGGCGTCGCAGCCGTCACCGGTCCCGGGGCTCACCCGGCCGACGGTGACGCGGCCGCCCCGGCCACGGACGCGCGGCGGCAGCCGCTGCCCGCCGAGGAGCCGATGCTGGACGGCAGCAACCCCGACTCGACGCAGGGCCGGGCCTTCAGCGTGCGCACGCTGGGCCAGGGCGTGCCGTTCGCCCAGCACCTCGCGCATCAGCAGAACCAGCCGCACCAGAGCCTCGGCGGGGCCGGCCGGCGTCGCAAGCTCGCCGCACCGCCGGAGGGCGACCGCGCCCCGGCCCGGACCGGCGTCGGCCAGCAGGCGCAGCCCCAGCAGGACCGGCCGGGCACCCCCGCGCACGGGACCGCTTCCGCACCCGGAGCGGGGCAGCATCAGCCCCAGTCCTCCTCCCCGTCCCAGCCGCCGTCGCGCCCCCAGGAACCGGCGCAGGAGCCCGGACCGCAGGGTCAGCCGGGTCAGCAGGGCCCGTCGGCTCAGGTCGGCGGCGGTCCCGGCACCGCCTACGGCGAGGGGCAGTTGCTCGCGCCGCCCGTAGCGGAGGGGCGCGCGTATGCCATAGGGGCGCCCGACGAGGGCGCCGAGGGTCCCGAGCCGCTGGACGGGCCTGGGGGCGCGGTCGAGGTCGCCAACCGGCCGCACCCGCACCCGGTCGACGACGAGCTGCCGCCCGAGCCGCTGGACAACCCGCGCCGGCTGCTGGTCTGGCCGGCCCCCGACGTACCGACGCAGCAGGCGCTCAGCGACCGGGGCTACCGGCCGGTGATCGTGAACTCCCGCGAGGAGGTCGACGCCCAGATCGCCGCGTTCCCCGCCGCGCTCTTCGTCGACCCGCTGACCGGTCCCATCACCCGGACCGCGTTGCAGTCGCTGCGCCAGGCGGCCGTGGCGGCCGAGGTCCCGGTGCTGGTCACCGCAGGTCTGGGGCAGGCGACCCGGGAAGCGGCGTACGGAGCGGACCCGGCCGTCCTGCTCAAGGCGCTCGCTCCGCGCGACAGCGAACAGCATCCCTCGCGGGTGCTCCTGATCGAGGAGCACGAGGAGATCGCGGTGGCGCTGACGCAGACCCTGGAGCGGCGCGGGATGCAGGTCGCGCGCGCCGCGACGGACAGCGAGGCCGTCGACCTGGCGGGCCGGATGCGGCCGAACCTCGTGGTGATGGACCTGATGCAGGTACGCCGCCGGCGCGCCGGGATCATCGACTGGCTGCGGGCCAACGGCCAGCTGAACCGCACCCCGCTGGTCGTCTACACCTCGGCCGGGATGGACCGTGCGGAGCTGCCGCGGCTCGGATCGGGCGAAACCGTTCTCTTCCTGGCGGAACGGTCGACCAGCGACGAGGTCCAGTCGCGGATCGTCGACCTGCTGGCGAAGATCGGCACCAACTAGGCGCGGCAGAGGGCACAACAGGGCGGGGCGGTACGGAGTTTCCGTACCGCCCCGCCCTGTTGTTTCACGTGAAACGTGCGGCTCGAAGGCCAGAGCCGAGGCCAGAACTGAGGGCCAGGGCTGCGAGTCCGTGCTGGGGGCCAGAGAGCTGAGGGTCAGAGCTGGGTGACGTCCAGCTCGCCCTGCGCGTACTGCTTGCGGATCACCTTCTTGTCGAACTTGCCGACGCTCGTCTTCGGCACGGCGGGGATCACCGACCAGCGCTCCGGCAGCTGCCACTTGGCGATGCCCGACTCGGCGAGGAACACCTTCAGCGCCTCGTAGTCGACATCGGCGGCGCCCTCCTTGAGGACGACGGTCGCGAGCGGCCGCTCGCCCCACTTCTCGTCCGGCACGGCGACGACGGCCGCCTCCGCGACGTCCGGGTGAGCCATCAGCGCGTTCTCCAGCTCGACGCTGGAGATCCACTCGCCGCCCGACTTGATGACGTCCTTGGCCCGGTCGGTGAGTGTGAGGAAGCCGTCGGTGCTGATCACGCCGACGTCGCCGGTCTTCAGCCAGCCGTCCTCGCTGAACTTGTCCTCGGGGCGCAGGTGCTCGCCGTCGGCCCCGCCGTAGTAGGCGGCGGCGATCCAGGAGCCCCGGACCTCCAGCTCACCGGCCGACTCGCCGTCCCACGGGAGGTGTTCCCCGCCCGGACCGACCAGCCGCGCCTCGACTCCGGCGGGAAAGCGGCCCTGGGTGACCCGGTACGGCCACTGCTCCTCGTCGCTCAGCCCGGCGGGCGGGTGGGCCATGGTGCCCAGCGGCGAGGTCTCCGTCATGCCCCAGGCGTGGCAGAGCCGGACGCCGAGCTTGTCGTACGCCTCCATCAGCGAGGGCGGACAGGCCGCGCCGCCGATGGTCACGTTCGCCATGGAGGTGAGATCGCGCGGGTTGGCGGTGACCTCGGCGAGCAGGCCCTGCCAGATGGTGGGGACCGCGGCCGCGTGCGTGGGGCGCTCGCGCTCGATCATGTCGGCGAGCGGGGCGGGCTGGAGGAAGCGGTCCGGCATGAGCATGTTGACGCCGCTCATGAACGTGGCGTGCGGCAGGCCCCAGGCGTTCACATGGAACTGGGGCACGACGACGAGGGTGGTGTCCTTGTCGGTCAGCCCCATCGACTCGGTCATGTTGACCTGCATCGAGTGCAGGTAGATCGAGCGGTGCGAGTAGACGACACCCTTGGGGTCGCCCGTGGTGCCGGAGGTGTAGCACATGGCCGCAGCCTGGCGCTCGTCCAGCTCGGGCCAGTCGTACGTGGTGGGGCGGCCCGCGATCAGCTCCTCGTACTCGTGCACGCGCGGTGCGACGCCGGCGAGGGCGGAACGGTCCCCGGGGCCGGAGACGACCACGTGCTCGATGCTCGGCAGGTGGGGCAGCAGCGGCACGAGGAGCGGCAGCAGCGAGCCGTTGACGATCACCACCTTGTCGTCCGCGTGGTTGACGATCCAGGCGAGCTGTTCGGGCGGCAGCCGGAGGTTGAGGGTGTGAAGGACGGCGCCCATGGAGGGGATGGCGAGGTAGGCCTCGACATGGACGGAGTTGTTCCACATGAGCGTCGCGACCCTCTGGTCGCCCTCGACGCCCAGCTCGTCGCGCAGCGCGTTGGCCAGCCGGGTCGCGCGCGCCCCGACCTCGGCGAAGGTGATGCGGTGCGGCTCGGGTTCGCCGGTCCAGGTCGTGACCTGCGACTTCCCATGGATCGTCATCCCGTGGTGCAGGATGCGGGTGACAGTCAGCGGTACGTCCTGCATGGTGCTCAGCACGGCGTCCTCCCGGTGGGCGCTACGCGGCAGTAAGGTTCCGCTGATTCTGCGCACATACCACGCGGTATGTCACTACTCGCGGGAGAAAAATCCAGACCCGGGGCCCTATGGCGCCCCCACCGGAGCCATGCGGGCGGCATCCATGGCGGTGGTCCCGATGGTGCCCCCGGTCGCGGTCCCGACGCTCGTTCCGGTCAGCGGACCGGCGTCAGTTCCGGGTCCTCGCGGAGCTTGCCGAGGGCGCGGGAGACAGCGCTCTTGACCGTGCCGATCGACACGCCGAGGACCTCCGCCGTCTGGGCCTCGCTCAGGTCCTCGTAGTAGCGCAGGACGACCATCGCGCGCTGGCGGTCCGGGAGCTTGAGCACCGCGCGCCACATCGCGTCGTGCAGCGACTGCTGCTCGGCCGGGTCCGGGGCCGGAAGGGTCTCCCGCTCGGGGAGTTCCTCGCAGGCGAATTCGTCGACCTTGCGCTTGCGCCACTGCGAGGTGCGGGTGTTCAGCAGGGCCCGGCGGACGTAGCCGTCCAGCGCCCGGTGGTCCTCGATCCGCTCCCACGCGACGTACGTCTTGGTGAGCGCTGTCTGCAGCAGGTCCTCCGCGTCGCACGGGTTCGCGGTGAGCGAGCGCGCGGTACGCAGCAGGACCGGTCCCCGGGCCCGTACGTACGAGGAGAACGACGCGTAGGGCGCGTGGGGGTGGCCGGCGGTGGTGGCAGAGGCCGCCCTGGAGGCGCCCGTGCAGACTGGCGTGGTCATGTACCCAACGCTAGGAGCGGGCGCCGCCGAGGGGATCGGCCCCAGGTCCCGAAGCGCTGTCCGCCTCAGGTTGTAGGGGGCGTCCACCCTGCACCTCCTGAAGGGGGAGGGGCCTTTGCCCGACCGTCGGGGTCCACCCCCGAGAGCCGTCGGGCGTCTCCCGGGCCCGGACGGTGCAGCTCAGCCGTCCGCGCCCAGCACCAGGCCCGACGTCGGGACACCCGTACCGGCCGTGACCAGCGATCTCGCCGCCCCCGCCACCTGGTTCACCGAGGTGCCCCGGATCTGCCGGACGGCCTCCGCGATGCCGTTCATCCCATGGAGGTACGCCTCCCCCAGCTGACCCCCATGAGTGTTGAGGGGAAGGACGTCCGCCGCGACGAAGGCGCCCGCCTCCCCCGGCCCGCAGAAACCGAACTCCTCCAGCTGCATCAGGACGAACGGGGTGAAATGGTCGTAGAGGATGCCCACATCGATGTCGGCCGGCGACAGCCCGGAGCTGCGCCACAGCTGCCGGGCGACCACGGCGGTCTCCGGCAGGCCCGTCAGCCCGTCCCGGTAGAAGCTCGTCATCTGCTCCTGCGACCGCCCCGCCCCCTGCGCCGCCGCGACGACGACGGCGGGCGGCCGGGGCAGGTCGCGGGCCCGCTCCACACTGGTGACGACGAGGGCCTGACCGCCGTCCGTCTCCTGGCAGCAGTCCAGCAGCCGCAGCGGCTCCACGATCCAGCGGGAGTCGGCGTGGTCGGCGAGCGTGATCGGCTTCCCGTGGAAGTACGCCGCCGGGTTCCGCGCCGCGTGCCGCCGGTCGAGGACCGCCACGTGCCCGAAGACCTCCGGGTCGAGGCCGTACGTGTACAGGTAGCGCTGGGCAGCCATCGCCACCCAGGAGGCGGGGGTGAGCAGCCCGTACGGCAGGTTCCAGCCGAGCGCCGCGCCCTCGGCGGTCGGCTCGCGCCGCTGGACGCCGGAGCCGAAGCGGCGGCCGGAGCGTTCGTTGAAGGCCCGGTAGCAGACGACGACGTCCGCGATGCCGCTCGCCACCGCGAGGGCGGCCTGCTGCACGGTGGCGCAGGCCGCGCCGCCGCCGTAGTGGATCCGGGAGAAGAACGACAGCTCGCCGATCCCGGCCGCCTGGGCGACGGTGATCTCGGGGCTGGTGTCCATGGTGAAGGTGACGAGCCCGTCCACATCGGCGGGGGTGAGGCCGGCGTCGTCGAGGGCGGCGCGGACGGCCTCGACGGCCAGCTTCAGTTCGCTGCGGCCGGAGTCCTTGGAGAACTCGGTGGCCCCGATGCCGACGATCGCCGCCTTCCCGCCGAGCGAGTCGGCCCTGCGGATGCTCATGCTCCACTTCCACCCTTCTGCGGGAGGGCCACGGCGGTCTGCGGGAGGGCCACGGTGACCGTGCCGGTGACGTGGCGGCCGATGCCGTTGTCGCCGGTGACCAGGACGGTCGCTTCAGCGGGTTCTCCGGCTCTCACGTCCGTGACGCGTCCGGTCAACCGCATGACATCACCCGGATAGTTGGGGGCACCGAGGCGGATCGCGACCTTGCGGAGGACGGCGGTGGGGCCGAAGTGGTCGGTGATGTAGCGTCCGACGAGCCCGTTGGTGGTGAGGATGTTCATGAAGATGTCGGGGGAGCCCTTCTCCCGGGCCAGGTCCGCGTCGTGGTGCACGTCCTGGTAGTCGCGCGAGGCGATCGCCCCGGCGACGATGAGGGTCCGGGTCACGGGGATCTCCAGGGGCGGCAGCTCGTCGCCGACACGGTGGGCATGCGTCACGACGCTTCCTCCAGACGGTCGACCGCGAGCAACAGGCCCAGCTCCTCCAGGACTTCGCTGCCGCAGCCGAGATATGCGTCGAGCTGGCGGCCCCAGAGAAAGTGCCGGTGCACCGGGTGGTCGAGGTCGGCCCCGGCGCCGCCGTGCAGATGCTGGCCCGCGTGGACGACCCGCTTGCCCGCCTCCGATGCCCACCAGGCGGCGGTCAACGCCTCTGCTGCGTAATGCCGTTGCTCGTCGTGATGCCAGGCCGCCTCGTACGCGGTGACCCGGATCGCCTCGGTGTCCATGTGGGCGTCGGCTGCACGGAGCAGGACGCCCTGGTTGGTGGAGAGCGGACGCCCGAACTGCTCACGGGTGACGGTGTGGTGGACGGCCCGCGCGAGCGAGCCCGCGCACACCCCGGCCTGGAGCCCGGCGAAGGCGGTACGGGCGGTGGCGAGGACGGCCGCGTACGCCCCCGGCCCGCCCCCGAGGCGCTCCCCGCGTACGCCGTCGAGAACGAGCCGGCCCGCCGCCCAGGACGCGGTCGTCTCCACCGGTTCGACGGTGACGCCCGACGCGCCCGCCTCCACGATCCACAGGACCCGCTCGGCGTCCGCCACCAGCACATGGGTGGCGTCGCGCAGCCAGGGCACCCAGGGCACGGCCCCGTACAACGCACCGTCCGAGATGTGTACGCCACCCCGCGCCGGGAACGCGCCCGTCGCCACCGCCGTACCGTCGCGCAGACCCGGCAGCAGGCGCTCGCGCTGCTCCGCCGTACCGTGCTCGGCGACCGCGAGCAGCCCGTACACACAGGTGGCCGCGAACGGGACCTGGGCGGTGGTCCGGCCCTGTTCCTCCAGGAGGAGTACCAGGCCGAGCAGCCCGATGTCCTCGACCGCACCGGGCAGTCCCGCCGCGCACAGCTCCTTCCACAGCTCCGCGTCCGTGCCCGTACCGGCCGCCGCCAGCCGCTCGTGCGTGGACAGGTCGCCGAAGATCCGCGCGGCCAGCTCCTGCGCGGCGGACTGCTCCTCGCTCGGGGTGAAGTCCATCTCAACCACCTTCGCCAGCGCGGAAGACCGGCAGTTCCAGGTCGGGGTCCGTGACGAGGAACTCCAGCTGTACGGGCATGCCGACGCGGACCTTGTCGTACGGCACACCGATCACGTTGCTGACGATGCGGACACCCTCGGCCAGCTGGACCAGCGCGACGGCATAGGATCCGCCCTCGCCGTCCGGGGCGAAGGCGGGGAACGACGGGTGATGCATGACGACATGGCTGAAGACCGTGCCCTCCCCGCTCGCCGCGACCGTGTCCCACTCCGCGCCGCCGCAGGCGTTGCAGCCGGGCAGCCAGGGGAGGCGCAGAGTCGCGCAGTCCGTGCAGCGCTGGATCAGGAGCCGGTGCTCGGCGACCCCGGCCCAGAACCCGGCGTTGTCGCGATTGATCACGGGCCGGGGCCGCAAGGGCCGCTCCTCGGCCGGCCCTCTGCGCGCCGGCCGGTACTTGAGGATGCGGAAGCGGTGCGTCCCGGCGGGTTCGCCGTCGGCGCGGACGTCCGTGCGGGTGGTGACGAAGTAGCCGGTGCCGAGCTTGGTCGTCTTGCGCGGGGAGACGGACTCGATGACCGTGTCGAAGGTGATCCGGTCACCGGGACGCAGCGGGCGCAGGTACTCCTGCTCGCAGTCGGTCGCGACGACGGAGGTGTAGCCGGCGCCGTCGAGCAGCGCGAACATCGCGTCGTACGCGGCGGAGCGGTGGTCGGTATGGCCGGTCAGCCCGCCCATCGTCCATGCCTGGAGCATCGTCGGCGGGGCGACGGCGTGCGGGCCCCGGTAGGCGGGCGAGGTGTCCCCCATCGCCTCGCACCAGTGCCGGATCATCGGCTCGTTGACCGGGTCCCTGCCGCACCCGGCGGTGGCGGCGGCACGGCCTGCGAAGCCGGAGAGCACCGCGTCCAGCTCGTCGCCCGGCGCCCCTTCGGCCCCCGGCCCCGACTCCGGCCCGGGGGCTTCGGGCTCCCGCCCGCTCATCGCTTGCTCCGGGTCATCCCGAGCCGGGCCGTCGCGACGATCTCGCGCTGCACCTCGCCGACACCGCCCCCGAAGGTGTTGATCTGCGCCGCGCGGTTCATGCGCTCCAGCTCGCCGCCCGGCCCGAAGCAGCCGGGAGAACCGCCCCGGAGCAGGGCGGTGTCGCCGACGGCCTCCTGGCACATCCGGTAGACCTCCACCGCGCTCTCGGTGCCCGCGAACTTCACCCCGCTGGCCTCTCCGGGGGCGGGTGCGCCCCCACCGACGGCGTCGACCAGCCGCCAGTTCAGCAGCCGTGTCGCCGCGAGCCGGGCGTACGCCTCCGCGAGCCGGGCGCGCACCCACGGCTCGTCGATCCGGCGGCGCCCGGTGGTGGGGTCGGGGGCAAGGGCGTGGGCGAGGGCCTCCTCGTAGAAGTCCTCGGCCTGCATGCCGATCGCGGCCAGGGCGACGCGTTCGTGGTTGAGCTGGTTGGTGATGAGCTTCCAGCCGCCGTTCTCCTCGCCCACGAGGTTCGTGGCCGGGACGCGTACGCCGTCGTAGTAGGTGGCGGTGGTGGTGACCCCGCCCACGGTCCGGATCGGCGTCCAGGAGAAGCCGGGGGCGTCGGTGGGTACCAGGATGATCGAGATGCCGCGGTGCTTGGGGGCCTCGGGGTCCGTGCGGCAGGCGAGCCAGATCCAGTCCGCCTGCTGGGCGTTGCTGGTGAAGATCTTCTGACCGTCGATGACCCAGTCGTCGCCGTCCCGCACGGCCCGGGTCCGCAGCGCCGCCAGGTCCGTACCGGCCTCGGGTTCGCTGTAGCCGATCGCGAAGACGAGGTCACCGCCGAGGATGCGGGGCAGGAAGTACGCCTTCTGCTCCTCGGTCCCGTACGCCATCAGGGTCGGGCCGACGGTGTTGAGCGTGACCATGGAGACCGGGGCGCCGGCCCGGTACGACTCGTCGAAGAAGACGAACTGCTCGTCGGGGCCCCGGCCCCGGCCGCCGTACTCCTCGGGCCAGCCGAGCCCGAGCAGTCCGTCCGCGCCGATCCGGCGGAGCAGCCGCCGCTGTTCGCCCGGACTCGCGGTCACGTCAGGCATCAACGTACGGAAATACGAACGGAGTTCTGCACGAAGCTGTTGCTGGCGTTCCGTCGGGGCGAGATGCACGGAGGGGCCTCCAGGGCTGCGGACTCGTCACACGCCGGAGCGCTGCTGACTGACCACCGGTGGCCGGTGGCCGGTGGCCGGTGGCCAACGCCCCACACTCCACTTTCTGACTGTCCGTCAGATACTGGCGTCTGTCAAGACGGCGGCAGCCCGCACGTGGACACCGAAGTGCCTTCGCGCGGGCTGCCGTTCAGTCCGCCGGGACCCACCCCCCGGGAGGTCCCGGCGACCGTTTCACCTGAGGAGGATCACCAGAAGAAGGGCGTGAAGTGCACCGCGACACTGTGGTCCGACTGGTCGATCGGCACAAACGCCGAGTCACTCACCTGGGCGGAGGTGTTCTGATTCGACGCACCGGTGCCGACGGCCTGCTGCTGGGTCGTGGACGAGTTACCGGAGTTGTTGCCGCCGACACCGCTGCCGCCGACCGTCGCCACAGCCGCGTTCGATCCGTCGTTCGCGAAAGAGCCGTTGTCCGCCAGGGCGACCCCGCCGCAGAGCGCGACGGTCAGGGGCAGAGCAGCGACGGCGGCGAGGGCGCGAGCGGTACGGATACTTGCCATGTCATTTCCTCCAGGAAACGGAATTGCGGCTTCAAATTCGGCTGGTTCCGGGGGAGTTGGCCGACCGCCCCGGTGCTGTTCACAACGTCGCGAGACCAGAGTTGCCCAGTACATCCCCGGCGAACCCCTCATCACCTCCCGATTCCCCCTCACGTATGACGAAGAGCGGATAAACCTCACATGCCGTGGGAAAGTCCAGGTCGGCGAGGCGATCGCGACAGACCCGTTGGCGCGCCCGGGAGGAAACGTTCCGCCCCCCGGCCACCCCGGGCGGCCCCCAGGTGGCCCGTACCCGCCCGCCACCTCCCCCTCTTCCTTTCTTCGAACGTTTGTACGAAAATAGCTCCATGGCCACCATCGACCGACAGACCCCCACCCTGGCCCTCGCCCATGCCCTCGCCGCGGCCGGGCGCGGGCTCCCCGTCTTCCCTCTCTCCGCCGCGAAGCTCCCCGCACTGCGCTCCCCGCACCGTGGCGAGCAGCCCCCGAGGCGCTGCCGGGGAGAGTGCGGGCTGCCGGGACACGGGGTGCACGACGCCACCACCGACCCCGCGGCCGTCCGCGCCCTCTTCGCCGCCGCGCCCCGGGCCACCGGCTACGGCATCGCCTGCGGCCGCGCCCCGCACCGCCTCATCGGCATCGACCTGGACGTGGACCCCGCGTACGGCAGCGACGCGGCGGGCGCGCTCCGGCAGCTGGCCCTCCAGCACCTGTTCACCATCCCGGCGACGGTCACGGTGCTCACCCCGAGCGGCGGCCGCCACCTCTGGCTGACCGGACCCGCCGACGCGACGGTCCCCAATTCCGCCGGCCGCCTCGCCCCGGGCATCGACATCCGCGGCAGCGGCGGCTACCTGGTCGGCCCCGGCTCGGTCACCGCCCACGGCCGCTACCGCCTGGCCCCCGGCACCGCCCACCTCAGTCCGGCCCCGTGCCCCCGCGCCCTGCTCCGCCTCCTCACCCAGCCCCGCCGTGCGGCCGCGACCGGCGGCGGCGCGAGCACCGCCCGCACCCCGGACCGGCGGGGCGAGGGCCTGATCCAGTTCGTGCTGGCCGCCCACGAGGGCCAGCGCAACACCCGCCTGTTCTGGGCGGCCTGCCGCGCCTACGAACACGGCTTCGGCGACGCCCTGGCCGACGCGCTCACGGCCGCCGCCGTCCGCACCGGCCTGCCGGAGCACGAGGCCCGCGCCGCGATCGCCTCGGCGGCACGGCTGACGTCGGGCCGGGGGAGCGAATCCCCGTAATCCGCGGCGGTCCAGTATCCGTTCCGGCGGCAACCGTCACCGGGATGTACGGAGATCACCACCGGGGATCGCACCATCCAGGCTCAGGTATCACCCTGTGCCGACGACGCCAAAAATGACAGCGCTTCCTACGCCACCCACCGGCGTTTTTGACACTGGATCAGCAGGCCATCGCGCGACCCAAGGCGACCAACCGCATCCCGACTTTGCAACGATAAAATAGAAAGCGCTTACCGACCTGTTGCCTTTTTCGCGGGGGCTGCCCTTCACTGTTGTGCGGCAGCCCGTCAGCCACTGGACCGCCGGCTGCCTCGGCCCTCAAGGAGGAAGGCCCATGCGGCGTTTGGCCGTACTCGTCTCAGCCCTGTTCCTCGTGTCCCTCGCCCAGGGCCAGGCCGCCGCCCAGCCCCCCGACATACCGCCCCAGGAACCGGGCGTGACCATGCGGGTCTTCGACGTAGAGATGCCGCTGGACGACTTCTGCGAGCTGAAGCCCGGGCAGACGCCCAACGTCGACGAGCTGAAGCCGACGATCGACTGGACCACCGCCGAGGACTTCGGGCTGAGTGGGAAGTTCGTCACCGAGGTCACCGCGTACCTGAACATCGAGTCGGCCGGGACGTACGACTTCCGTATCACCAGCGACGACGGCTCCCGGCTGATCATCGACGGCACGAAGGTCATCGACAACGGAGGCAAGCACGGTGCCCAGCCCAAGGACGGCTCGGCCGAGCTCACCGAGGGCGCGCACGCACTGCGCATCGACCACTGGGACGGCGAGTACGACCAGCGCCTCCTGCTGGAGTGGCGGCCGCCCGGGGCGGACGCGTACACCGTCGTCCCCACCTCGGTGCTGAGCACCGACGCCGACGTCACCCGGGTCACCTCCCCGGGCCGCAAGCTGTGCGAGGGCGTCGACGAGTCACCGGGCGACGGCCTGCCGCTGGGCGGCGTCCATCCCGACTACACGCTGACCGATCTGCGCCCCGACGGATTCGAACCGCAGGTCACCGGCATGGACTGGCTGCCGGACGGCCGGCTGGCCGTCAGCACCTGGGGCGGCAGCAGGGAGAGCGAGCTCGGGCAGGTGTACCTGCTCGACAACGTCACCGGCGCCACCGACCCGTCGAAGGTCACCAAGAAGCTGGTCGCCGAGAACCTGCTGGAGCCGATGGGCCTCAAGTACGTCGACGGCACCCTCTACGTGTCCGAGAAGGACGGCCTGACCGCACTGGTCGACAAGAACGGCGACGAGGTCACCGACGAGTACCGCAAGATCGCGACCTGGCCGTTCGGCGGCAACTACCACGAGTTCGCGTTCGGGCTGCTGTACGAGAAGGGGCACTTCTACGTCAGCACGGGCATCGCCATGGTCCCCGGGGGCGCGACCCAGGACCCGCAGAACGTGCCCAACCGGGGATCCACCCTCAAGATCAACAAGAAGACCGGCAAGGTGTCGTACGTGGCCGGGGGGCTGCGCACGCCGAACGGCCTCGGCCGGGGCCCCGGGGGCGACATCTTCGCCACCGACAACCAGGGCGCGTACGTGCCGACGTCGAAGCTGGTGCGGATCAAGCAGGGCGCCTTCTACAACCACCACACGAACCCGGACGGCGTGTACGACGACCAGCCGGTGACCGAGCCCGTCCTCTGGCTGCCGCACGGTGAGATCTCCAACTCGCCGAGCAACCCCCTCCTCCTGCCCGAAGGGCCCTTCGCCGGGCAGATGGTCTTCGGCGACGTGACCTACGGCGGCCTCCAGCGGGCGTTCCTGGAGAAGGTCGGCGGCGAGTACCAGGGCGCGGTGTTCCGGATGACGCAGGGTCTGGAGGCCGGGGTCAACCGGATCAGCCTCGGCCCGGACGGGGCGATCTACGCCGGCGGTATCGGCGACGCGGGGAACTGGGGCCAGGAGGGCAAGCTCAAGTTCGGCCTCCAGAAGCTCGCGCTCACCGGCGACGAGGCCTTCGACATGCGTGCCATGCGGGCGATCGACGGCGGCTTCGAGATCGAGTACACCCAGCCGCTCTCCACGGAGACCGCCGAGGACCTGGCGGCCAAGTACGAAGCCCAGCAGTGGCGATACGTGGCGACCCCGAGGTACGGCGGCCCGAAGGTCGACGAGGAGACCCTGGACGTCACCTCGGCGACGCTGTCCGAGGACCTTACGACCGTGACGCTGAAGATGGACGGGCTGCGCCCCGGCCGGGTGGTGCACGTGCAGTCCCCCCGCCCGTTCGCCGCGGAGAACGGCGCGGAGCTGTGGAGCACCGAGGCGTGGTACAGCCTCAACACGCTGCCCGACGGGTCGAAGCCGCCGCCGGTGTACGAGGCGGAGTCCGCCTCGCTGGACGGCGGCACCAAGTTCAACGACAACCACTCCGGCTACTCCGGCGCGGGCTTCATCGACAACAACTGGGAGCCGGGCTCCCGCACCACGTTCGCCGTACGCGCCGACAAGAAGGGGAAGCACGACCTCGCCCTGCGCTACGCGAACGGCCAGAACACCGACCCGGAGCCGAAGCCCCGGTCGATGACCCTGTACGTCAACGGCGAGCGCCACCAGCAGATCTGGCTGAACTCCACCGTCGCCTGGAACAAGTGGGCGACCCACACCGAGTCGGTGCCCCTGCGGAAGGGCGCGAACACGATCACGTACGCCTACGAGCCCGAGGACGACGGCCATGTGAACCTCGACAACCTCACCGTCACCCCGTCGAAGCGCACCACCCTCTTCGACGGCTCGAACCTCGACGCCTGGGAGGCGAACGACGGCAGTCCGGCCACATGGCCGGTGGCGGACGGCTCCATGGAGTCCTTCGGCGGGGACATCCGTACGAAGGAGAAGTACGGAGACTTCCGGATGCACGCCGAGTGGTACCAGCCGGACTATCCGCCGGACGTCACCGGACAGGCCCGGGGCAACAGCGGGGTCTACATCCAGGAGCGTTACGAGCTACAGGTGCTGGAGTCCTTCGGGGCCGACGTACCCGCCAACAACGACGCCGGTTCGATCTATCTGCGCAAGGCCCCGGACGTCAACGCGGCGACCCCGCCCGGCACGTGGCAGAGCTACGACATCGAGTTCCGGGCGGCTCGCTTCGACAGCGACGGCAAAAAGGTGGAGGACGCGCGGGTGACCCTCCGGTGGAACGGCAAGCTGGTGCACAAGAACGTCGCCATCGCCGGCCCCACCGGCGCGGGCCGCCCGGAGGGCCCCGCCCCGGGTCACATCAAGCTGCAGGACCACGGGGACCCCGGTGAGAACCCGAGGTTCCGCAATATCTGGATCGAACGGCTCTGATCCCCGGGTCCACCGCACGACGAAGCGGTGTTGCTCCCTCCGGTCGGAGGGGGCAACACCGCTTCGCGTTCTTCACCGCCTGTCGCCGATCCACCCCACGGGCTCAGTCCCCGCCGGCCCGGGACTCAGGCACGCAGGGAGACGTAGTACGCCCCGACCTCGGCCAGGTAGTCGTGGTCGGTCGTCTCGCTGTCGGTGGCGAACCGAGGGGCCGACTTGATCTCATCCCGGGAAGCCCCGACCTTCACCGTCTGCGCCCCGGCGTCGACGGCGATCACCGCACCGGCCGGGATCAGCACGCTCCTGCCGAACTTCCACACCCCGGTGTCGACCACCAGGTGCTGCATACCGGGCTCGCCCTCCTGGCGTTCCACATGCCCGATGACCCCGTCGGCGGCCTCCACGCTGAAACCCACCAACGCCTGCCCCATGACGTAGCCGCTGTCCCGTCCGAACCCCCACACATCGCCCACTGGCACGTCTCCTCACTCCCGCCCGGCTGCGAAAACCGGACGCCTTGCCGATCGCTTCACCCGGCTGATGCCCCGGTACGCCCCCGCCAAGCACACCCGTCCCCCGCAAAGGGCCACACGGGCCCCGCACGATCGGCAGAACGCCCCCGAGCGCCCAGGACCGGCCTTAGGAAGCCGCGAGCCGCCCCGACCCGGCGCCCATGCGAGCCAGCTCCGCGTCGTACCGATCAGCATCGAAGTGGAGTTCCGGCGGAGCGACTTCCCCGTACGGAACCTGCCAGTCGGACCACTGCGCGACGCCCCCGAACCGCTGAACGACCACGGAGAGAAACCCGCAACAGCCGCCCGAGCACTCCGGCTCCCCCAACTCCACCCGCAGCGCCTCACCGGTGCCCCGCAGCGGCCCGAGCCCCCCACTCGCCGGCCCATCGACGGCGAACAGCCCCCGCCCTCCTGCGCCGACCGCCCCGATGACCAGATCCTCGCCATTGACCAGGAACCGCAGATGGGCCCGGAACCGGGGCCCCGACGGCACCACACTGATCTCCAGTCGATCGAACATCCCGCCACGAAACGGCGGCCGCTCTGCGGAGGCGCCCGGGTTCCGCGCGGCCACCGACACGCCGACCGGACGACGGTCCCGCATACGACAGAGGTGGCCACGGACGCCGAGGACAGCACGCGCGAGTACGGCCCCCGACAGAAACCCAGGTCAGACGGGTAGAAGCCCAGACGGGTAGAAGCCGCCCCGCTGGAACCATTGCCGTCGTCATCGTGCCCGCTGCGTGCCCCTCAACCTGTGAGCGCGCCGAGACCGGTCAGGGCGTCAGCGCTTCGGCACCTGAGTTCCTGGCCGTGGCTCGGTCTCGGGGCGCTGCCCGTTCAATCGCGTCTCGGGGTCTGTTTCCTGGACCAGGCGGTGGCGTCGACTCCGTATCGAGTCAGGAGCCGTGCGAACTGGGTTCGCTCCTCCGGTGACCAGGCGACAGTGATCTCCAGGAACGCTTCTCGCTGTTCGACGGCGAAGCGGTTGCGTTCGGCTTCGCCGTGCTCGGTGAGTTCGAGCACGGTGCGGCGCCCGTCGGACTGGGATGCCGCCCGCCGCAGCAGCCCGTCCGCTATGCAGGCGGCGACGGTCCGGCTGGCGACCGGCTGCGCGACGCCCATCTCGGCGGCAAGCCCGCCGACGGTCGTCTCGCCCGGCGCGTCGGCGATGACGTTGAGCACGAGGTTGCGGGAGAGATCCTTGCCCGTTGCCGGTGCGCGTCGCCGCAGACGGGACAGCGCCGGACCGATCTGATCCAGCGTCCGGTCGTCGGAGGGCTGCTCGGAGGAGGTGCTGCTCATGTGCCGAGTCTAGGCCCGGCCGGCACATTTGCATACCATTCAATAAGTCCATAGCATCAGGTATGTAAATCTTGAACGAGCCAGGAAAGAGGCGGACCGCCATGGCGCTCACCGCGATCACCAACGCGCAGATCTTCGACGGGGAGAAGGCGGTCGGCGTGCGGACCGTGGTCATCGACGGCGGGAGGATCGCCCGCGTCGGTGGCGACGCTCCCGAGGGCAGCGAGATCGTCGACGGCAGCGGCGCCACACTGCTGCCGGGACTCATCGACGCACACGTCCACTCCGCCCCGGGCTCCCTGGCGCTCGCCCTGCGGTTCGGGGTGACGACCGAACTGGAGATGCAGGGGATGAACACCCGGGAGAACCGGGGGGCCATCACCGACGACGACACACAGGCTGACGTGCGCTCCTCCGGCTTCGCCATCACACCGCCCGGCGGTCACCCGAGTGAGCTGATGCCCGCAGGGTTTCGGCCCAAGTGGGACCTTCCCCCGGTCATGCCCCTGATGCCGTTCTCCACCACACCCGAGGAGGCCGCCGCCTTCGTGCCGCAGCTCCTCGCCCGGGGATCCGACTTCATCAAGTTCATGATCGACGACGGCAGCGTAGAGGGTCACCCCGGGCTGCCCACGCTCGACCGGGCCACCGTGCACGCCGGTGTCGCCGAAGCCAAGAAGTACGGCGCCCTGACCGTGGCCCACGCGCTGACCGTGGAGGCGACCAGGACGGCCGCCGAAGCCGGCATCGACGGCGTCACCCACGTGTTCATGGACCAGCCGCACACCGCCGAGATCATCAGCCTGATCAAGGACGCGGGCATGTTCGTCATCCCCTGCGTCACTCTCAACGCCTCGATGATGGGGATCACCGGCAGCGAACTCGCCGACGACCCCCGGGTCGCCGCACGCCTCGACGCCGACTGGGACCGGACCCTGCGCTCCAGCTACGACCGCTACCCGCAGGGCAAGCTCCACGACGTTTACGACACCGTGCGCGCACTGGACACTGCCGGTGTCGACGTGCTCGCCGGAACCGACGTCTCCATGCCCGAGACGTTCTTCGGGGGCCTGGCACACGGAGCGAGCCTGCACCACGAACTGCAATACCTGGTGACAGCCGGCCTCACACCCGCACGGGCCCTGCGCGCGGCCACGGCGACCACGGCCCGCCGCTTCCGCCTGAGCGACCGGGGCCGCATCGCCGAGGGCCTCCGCGCCGACCTCCTACTGGTCGACGGCGACCCGACCAGCGACATCAGCGACACCCTCAACACCCGTGCCGTCTGGCGCCGCGGAACCCGAATGGCGGCATAACCACAGTCCCTGGGACGCGATCCTTTCGGCGACAACTCAGACAACGGGATCAGTCGCGCCATCGCCGCTGAGCCAAATATCCGCAGCCGTCGCCACCTGATCATCCCGACCGGCCACCGGCCGGGCGTAGTGCCGAGTCGTCACGCTCGCGTTCGAGTGGCCCAGCCGGTGCGCGGCGGTCATCACTCCGTACCGGTCGGCGACCCATGTCCCGTGCGAGGCGCGGAGATCGTGCGGCGTGACGTCGGTGAGCCCGGCAGCAGCCACAGCGGGGTCGAAGTACGCCTTGCGCCACTGGTGGTAGTGCAGAGGCTTGCCGCCAGGCGTGACGAAGAGGAGAGCGTCCCTCCCGCCGGGCAGCGTCTCCAGGTGCCGGCCGATCCGCGCCGCGAGTGACGGCCCGATCCGCAGGACCCGTTTCTGATGGGACTTGGGGGTGTCGAAGACGAGGGTGCCGTCCGCTTCGGCCAGGTTCTCATCGACGAGGACCAGGCCGCCCGACACATCAATGTCCGCTCGCCGCAGCGCGAACGCCTCCCCGACCCGCAGACCCGCGTAGGCGAGCAAGGAGATCAGCAGGTCATGCGGTTTCGTCGCGCTCCGCACGATCCGCGAGACTTCCAGCGGGGTGAGGACGTGCGGCTCGGTCTGCGGCATGCGCGGCAGCTTCACGCCCCTGCACGGGGTCTGCCCGATCATCTCGTTGTCGACGGCCGCCCGCATGATCTGCGAGAGCACCCGGTGTGCCTGCCTGATCCGCGATCGCAGGGCACAGGAGTTGCTGATCTCCCAAGGCGTGCTGGAAGGCCGGGCCGGCTCGGGGACCTACGTCGCCGAGCCCCGGCAGCGCGTGAGAGTCGTCCGGTCATCGGCACGTGAGCAGCCCAGTGAATCCCCGTTCCGCCAGGACATGAAGGCCCTTCGCCGACAGGGCGACTGGGAGAGCCGGACCGACGCGAAGGTGCCGGCCCCGGCGGAGATCGCGACGCGGCTCGGGATCGCCGAGGGCGAGCTGTGCGTCCGGACGACGTACGAGTTCCTGGCAGACGGGAAGCCGGTGCAGCTGTCGACGAGTTGGGAGCCGTACGCCGTCACTGGCGGCACCCTCGTCGTGCTCCCCGAGGGAGGACCCCACGCCGGGGCCGGGGTCGTGAACCGCATGGCTGAGATCGGAGTCACCATCAGCCACGCGGTCGAGCAGCCCGAACCGAGGCACGCGACCGCCGAGGAAGCATCGCTACTCGGCATCCAGAAAGCCGCACTCGTGACGCACATCCGGCGGACGTACTACAGCGACGACGGCCGACCCGTGGAAACAGCGGACATCGTGGTGCCCGCAGCGCACTGCGAGATCGTCTACGAGATCCCGATCAACCGCTGACGAGCCGGCAACCGGCAGCTCAAAAGCCGTGGCCCCTGCGTGCCCCCTGCGTGCCCCTTCCGTGCCCGACAGAGCGGGAAACCAGGGGAAACAGCGGTGCCTGACAGGGAACGGGCATGGCAGAGGCCCCCGACCATACGTACTGGTCAGGGGCCTCTCGCCTGCGGTGGGTGTGGGATTTGAACCCACGGTCACATCGCTGCGACGACGGTTTTCAAGACCGTTCCCTTAGGCCGCTCGGGCAACCCACCCCGCGTCGGCGGTCCCGTCGCAGTGCAAGCCGATGGGCCGTCAGGCCCGTGTGGGGCCGGTTCGACGCGTGGGACAGCCTAGCCGGTCAGCTGTCGCCCTCGCGCTGGCCCAGGGTGACTTCGGCGGTGGCCTCCTTGCCGTCGCGCTCGTACGTCAGGGTCACCTTCTCCCCGGGCTTGCGGGTCCAGATCTCGCCGATCAGGGACGGGCCGCTGTCGATCACGGTGTCGTTGAACTTCGTGATCACGTCGCCCGCCTTGAGGCCCGCCTTGGCCGCCGGGCCGTCCGGGGTGACGGCGGGGGTGCCGCCCGCGCCCTCGGAGGAGATCGCCGCGCCGCCCGTCTTCTCCTCCATCGTCACCGTCGCGCCGATCACCGGGTAGACCGGCTTGCCGGTCTTGATCAGCTGCTCGGCGACGTTCTTGGCCTGGTTGATCGGGATCGCGAAGCCGAGCCCGATGGAGCCGGCCTGGGACTGGCCGAGCCCGCCGCCGGTCGACTGGATCGCCGAGTTGATGCCGATGACCGCGCCCGTCGCGTCCAGCAGCGGGCCGCCGGAGTTGCCCGGGTTGATCGAGGCGTCGGTCTGCAGGGCGCTCATGTAGGAGTTCTTGTTGCTCTGGCCGTCCCCGGACGCCACCGGGCGGTTCTTGGCGCTGATGATGCCCGTGGTGACCGTGTTCGAGAGGCCGAAGGGCGCGCCGATCGCGATCGTCGAGTCGCCCACCGCGACGCCCTCCGAGTTGCCGAGGGAGAGGGGCGCCAAGCCCTGCGGGGGGTTCTTCAGCTTCAGCACGGCCACGTCGTAGCCCTGCGCCCGGCCCACCACCTCGGCGGCGTACTTCTTGCCGTCGGAGAAGGTCGCCGACAGTTCGCCGGACTCCGCGGCGGAGGCCACCACGTGGTTGTTGGTGAGGATGTGGCCTTCCTTGTCGTACACGAAGCCGGTGCCTGTGCCGCCCTCGCCCTCGCCGCCCTGTGCGTCGATGGTGACCACGCTGGGGAGCGCCTTCGCCGCGACCCCGGCCACCGTGCCCGCCGGGCGCTTCAGGTCTTTCGGGGTGTCCGACGCCGAGACCGTGGTCGAGCTGCCGGAGGAGCCGTTGTCGTTGCGGTCGGCCGCCCAGAATCCGAGGGCTCCGCCGATGCCGCCCGCGACGAGCGCCGCCACGGCCACGGCCGCCACCAGGCCGCCTGCCCTGCCCTTGCCGTTCTTGCCGCCCGCAGGACCCGAGCCGGGCGGGACCGGAGCACCCCAGACCGGGCCGTGGCCGCTGCCGTCGCCGATACCGCCGGACGCGTGACCGGCGTCCCCGCCGGCGTACGACGGGACGGCGGGCGGGGGCGGCGGCCAGGACGCGGCCCCCGCGGGGAGCCCGGGCTCCGCTCCGTACCCGGGGGCCGTTCCGTACGGGGGGTGCTGCGGAGGCTGCGGCGGCTGCTGAGGCGGCTGGTTCGAGGTCGGGTGGGCGGCGCCCTGGGCGTACCCGGGCGTGGCCGGAGCTCCCTGGAGCGCCGAGGAGCCCTGGGGCGCCGGAGCGCCCTGGTGCGTGGGGTCGTGGCGCGGCGCTTCGGCGTGCGCCGGTGCTGGGGGCTGCGCGCCGGGGGCGTGCGGAGCGCCCTCCGTCGCGCCGGTGTCATGCACGGGAAGGCGCGCGGTGTCGTGTGCGGAGTCGTGCGCCGTGCCGGGCGCGGGCGCATCCTGGGCCGGAGCCGCCGACGACGGAGGCGTGACTCCGTCGGTGGCCGGTTCAGGAGTGTCGGCCGGCACGGGAGGTGCGGACGGAACGGACGGCACGGCCGGTACCGCGCGGTCCTCGTTGCCCTCGTTCTCGGTGCTCACAGCTCTTTACTCCTCGGTTCCACTCGGCATCCAGTCGGCATTCGGCAAGAAATCCGCTGTGCACGTGTCTGCGGTCAGCTTTTCCCACAACACGTCGGGCCACTGTAAGCAGGACCTGTGCATCCGCACACCAATCTTTACATCCGACAAAACAGACCTCCAGGGTGACATGTGCTCAGCCATCCCCGCGGCGGTGACACCATGGCCCGGGTGACCCACGCACGGCAGCGCAGCGCGCACACCTCCATCCAGGTCGTCGCCCACCGCGGGGCCTCCGACGACGCCCCCGAGCACACCCTGGCCGCCTACCGCAAGGCGATCGAGGACGGTGCCGACGCCCTGGAATGCGATGTCCGGCTCACCGCCGACGGCCAACTCGTCTGCGTGCACGACCGGCGGGTGAACCGTACGTCCAACGGGCGCGGCGCCGTGTCCGCCCTGGAACTCGCCGACCTCGCCGCCCTCGACTTCGGCTCCTGGAAGGACCGCGAGGAGTCGCCCGACTGGGATCCGGTGCCGGGCGAGCTCACCTCCGTACTCACCCTGGAACGGCTCCTGGAGCTCTTCACCGAGGTACGGGCCACCGGGCGGGACCTGCAGTTGGCCATCGAGACGAAGCACCCCACCCGCTGGGCCGGGCAGGTCGAGGAGCGGCTCCTGGACCTGCTGAAGCGCTTCGGGCTGGCCGATCCGCCCGCGGACGGCCCCTCGCCCATCCGCGTCATGAGCTTCTCCGCCCGCTCCCTCCACCGCGTCCAGGCGGCCGCGCCCACGCTGCCCACGGTCTACCTGATGCAGTTCGTCTCGCCCCGGATGCGCGACGGGCGACTGCCCGCCGGGTCCCGGATCGCGGGTCCCGGCATGCGGATCGTGCGCAGCCACCCCGGGTACATCGAACGGCTGCACCGCGCGGGGCACCGGGTCCACGTGTGGACCGTGAACGAACCGGCCGACGTCGACCTGTGCGCCGAACTCGGCGTCGAGGCGATCATCACCAACCGCCCGAAGCAGGTTCTGTCCCAACTGGGCCGCATTTAGTACGGATGGAGACGCGCGAGGTCCCCCACCTCGACCGTTACGGGGTGTGCACCGGCGCATTCGCTGCGCGTTCGATCGTTACGAGTGCGTCACCAGCAGCGCATTGGCCGGTTTCCGGTCCAGCTCAGTGGGGCATCCAACCCGTGGCGTGGGGCAAAGGAGGTCTCGGGGGTGGCGTTGGTGGTGGCACAAGAGGTGCCCGCGTCGTCGAGCATGGCCATTCCTCATGGCCCTGCCGGCGTGGGGCAGGCACGACACCGGATGCGTGAGCAGTTGCGCGGCAACGGGGTGTCGGACGCGGTCGTCGACGACGCTGTTCTGATCCTTTCCGAACTTCTCAGCAACGCCTGCCGGCACGGCAGGCCACTCGGGCGGCACACCGAGGTCGGCGACGGGGACATCCGCGCCGCCTGGCGGGTGGACACCGGCGGCGGGCTCACCGTGGAGGTCACGGACGGCGGCGGCCCGACCCGCCCGGTTCCGGCCACCCCTTCGGTGACGGCACGCGGCGGCCGGGGCCTCAACATCATCAGCGCCCTGGCCCAGGAGTGGGGCGTACGGGACGACTCGTCCGGCGAGGTCACCGTCTGGGCGCTGGTCTCCTCGAAGAAGCCGCCCGGCATCGGGGGCAACGGCTCCGCAGCGAACGGCACCGATACGAGCGGCCCCGGGACAACCGGCTCCGGTGCGAACGGTGTCGCCGCGAACGGCGTCGGCGGGCTCACCGGGTTCGAGGGCCTGGACTTCTCCGAGGCCTTCGACGACGTCGGCTGAGCACGCACGGAAGGCAGGCCCCGGGCGCATGGACGGCACGGGCCGGCCGCGCGGGCGGCACAGACCCGAGCGCACCGACCGCCCGGGCGGAGCCCACGGACGGCACGGCCGGGCGCACGGACGGCCCGGGCCCGAGCGCGCACGTGGGCGGGGCAAGGCTCCCCGGGCGGCTAGGCTCGCGCCGAGTCCGCACAGTCGCAATCGGGAGAATGCCCACCATGGCCAAGAAGCACCCTCAGTCCAAGGCCGGGAAGCAGCAGCTCAAGGACGGTGAGATCCCGGTCGTCGGGGCCCGTGAGCCCTGCCCGTGCGGATCGGGCCGCCGTTACAAGGCGTGTCACGGACGCGCCGCCGCCCAGGCCGTGACCGAGCTCGTGCACCGCCCCTTCGAGGGACTCGCGGGCGAGTGCGACTGGGTCGCGCTGCGCGAGTTGGTGCCCGCCGCCACGGTCGAACTGACCCTCAAGGACGGGCTGCCCGAGGGAGTTCCGTCGGTGACGCTCGCGACGGTCCTGCCGATGGCCTGGCCGGCGCTGCGCCGCGACGACGGTTCCGTCCTGCTCGCCCTGCAGAACGACACCTCCTCCGGCGACCTCAGCCGCGACCTGGCGGACACCCTCCAGCGCGCCCTGGAAGCCGAGCCCGGCTCCCCGGTCACCGCCCGCCGCGTGCCGGCCGACGGCCCGCGCCTCCAGGACCTCCTCGCCCCGGACGCCGCTTTCGAGCCGGACGTGCACTCCGGGTTCGAGTTCTGGGTTCCGGACGCGGAGAACGCCACCCCCGAGGTGTCCGCATCGCTGGAGCGCGCGAACGCCGCCGCGATCCCCACGACACTGCTGTCCGGCGTGGACGCCGCGTACTGGTGCGAGACCCCGGAGAAGAACCACCTGCGCTGGGTCATGCCGCACCCCGAGGAGCAGCTCCTCGACGCGCTCGCCCGGTTGCACGCCGCGGGCACCTCCTCGCTCGGTGACGACACCCGACTGGTCGGGTCGTTCCGGGCGCACGGTCTCGTGGTCCCCGTCTGGGACCTGCCGACCTCGATGGGCGCCGAGGCGTGCGAAAAGCCCGCCGTCGCGTTCGCCGAGCGACTGGCGACGGCGCTCGCGTCCGACGCCCCGCTCACCGCCGAGGAACGCCGTGCCCGGGGCGGTCTCACCAACCGCCAGGTGACCCTCAGCTGACCGTGACGACGGGGCGCCGCAGACGGTGACACGCATCACAACTCGCCGTACTCGTAAGTAAATCGGCGTCCCTACAGGCGAGATCGAATTTGCGAACGGCAGATCTCTTGTTACGGTTCTAGAAGCCCGGTCGCTGGTGCATCCCCCGTCGCCAGCGACCGGGCGTCTTCGTTTCCGGCTGCGGCCCGCCCTGTGACACTCCCGGGCGCGGAGCCGTACGGCCCTCACTCCCTTGCCCCTTCCGGCCGCCGCGGTCAGTCCCTGGCGCTCGGCGCGCGTTCGGATCCGGCGCGGAGCAGCAGCGGTGCCTCGTCCACCGGCCCGGCGCCCACGAACTCCGCTACCGCCGTGGCGGACCGGGGCGCACCCTCGGAGGGGACGCTCGGTGTCTCGCAGGTGCCCGGCTCGTCGTGGGCGATCGGCGCGCAGTGCAGTTCCACGGTCCGCCCGCCCGGCCCCATCAGCGTGAGTACGGACCGGAGTTCCTCGCCGGTCGCATTCCGGTAGTAGACGCGCGCCCAGCTCTCGCCGTCCTGGGTCATGACGCAGGTCTGCGCCTCGACGCCTTCCGGTGCGACCAGCTCGGGCCCGCACCGGGCCGCCGCGTCCGTACCCCGCCTGCCGCCACCTGGAGAGGACGAACGATCAAACTCGGGCAGTGATCCTGCTTCTGCGCTCATTCTCGATGGCGATTTCGGCAACGCCGAAGAATGGATGTCTGAGACGTCTCCAGAATGGGCGTCAGAATCGTTTGGCCGGAGGCTTTCTGGTGACCCGCCAGAAAATTTCGCGTCGGCCGGATCGCCCGATACGGCATCCGGAGCAACGGCGGGATCCGCGATGGCGACCAGCGGAACCAGACACGCGAACACGACGGCAGCCGTGAGACCGATCATGCGGAGATTCATGGTGGCCCCACCTGGCGACTGCGCGGAATTCCTGACGACGGAGCGACGATATCGGCGTCATGCGCGCCGGCCGTTCGTCCGGCACCCGAATACCGCGGATCCCGTCCGGCTCACACCCGTTCGAGTGAGCCGGACGCCGGGCTCCCCTTTCCGGCCTTTCCCAAGGCCGCCCGGCTTCCCTCCGTAGGCCGCCCGGCTTCCCTCCACAGACCGCCCGGCTTCCCTCCGTAGGCCGCCCGGCTTCCCTCCACAGACCGCCCGGCTTCCCCCTGCTGAGGCCGCCGGGCGTCCCCTCCCGGGGCGTCAGTAGGCGAGCCGGCTACCGCCCCCCGGCGCGCCGGTGCTCGCCTCGACCAGGGCGTCCAGGACCGTTTCGACATCCGGGAGCCAGGGCGCCACGGCCACCGGAGTCCCGCCCTTCGCCCGCCCGCGGGACACCGGGGCGGAGGAAGCGCCGTCGGAGGCCCCGAGCGGTGCGGGGGACCGTTCCCAGCGGACCTGGCCCGTGCCGGTCCGGGACGGCGGCAGGACGAGGTAGCCGCCCTCGCCGTGGAACCGGAGCGAGCTGGGCACCCAGTCCTTCGCGTACAGCAGTTCGCCGAGCCGTTCCAGGGTGTACGGGGCCACCAGCAGCGACCACCGGGTGGGTGTCGCCACGACCGGGCCGAGCCGCACGCCGAGGGCGTCGAGGGCGCTCAGCGCCCGGGCGCCGGCCACGGCGGGCAGGCTCACCGCGCAGGGCGCGCGGCCGCCGGTCGCCAGCATCACGGGGGCTGTGGGGCGGTTGGCCCACCACCAGCGCACCATGCGCTCGTCCGTGGTGGCCGCCAGCAGGCCGGGGTCGAAGGGATGTGCGCCCGGTACGGCGCAGTCGGGTTCGGGGCAGGCGCAGCCGGGGCCGGCGCTCTCGCCGTGCGGGGCGGCCTGCGCCGTCCCCACTCCGGGGAGCACGGGCCATTGCCATACGGTGGCGCAGGTCAGGGCCGCGTCGAGCCGGGCGGTCCCCTCCTTGCGCCGGAGCCGGAGCCTGCGTCGCCTTCCGAGGATCTCGCGCATGAGCGCTCGTTCCTTTCCGTTGAACGCCGAATCCACATGACAGCACGCGTGCGTGACACCACGTGCGTATCTCTTCGCTGTGCGTACGTGCCCATCAGTTCTGCGGTACGGGGGCGTGCATGCCGTCGATACCGAGCGTGAGCCGAGCCGAGCCGAGTGGAATCGATCCGAATAGAACCGATCTGGGTGGAGCTGAGAGCCGAACCGAGCAGAGTCGAGCGGAGTCGAACCGAACGGGGCCTAACTGACCGAACGGAGCCGAACTGACCGAGCGGAGCCGTGCTGCTCTGGCAGAGTCGAGCGGGTCGAGCCGGGCCGGCGGTCGCCGTGCGAGGGTGGCCCGCGCCTCGCCTGCCGTCCCTGGTGCGAACCCCGCCGTCCGGGGCGGGAGCATCGTCGTCACGGGTTAGGACGCCCGAACCCGCTGCCGGGTTCCTGGGCGATCACAACTGCACCCGCGCATCACCGTTTACGTACCCAGCATGCCCGGGATGACGCTCCTCCGGCGACTTGACCCCGGAGGCACCCCTGTCGAGCAGCCCCAGTCGATCGCAAATAGCGTCCATAGGGTGCATTTTTTGGCCAAGTTAACCGACACTGGGAGAGCACGAATCGCCCGGCCCCCGAAGGGACAATGCTGGACATCGGGTTACTTGTGCGTGTACATGTGGATGCATTGATAGTGGCGCAGAATCACATGGGGGTTTGCGATGCTATTCGACGAATCACACCGGTCGGAAAGCTGGCTGCCATGAGCGCCCCACACCTGCCGAAAGTGGCTGGAATCGATCCAGAGGTTCCGGTTTCAACGCACACTTCCGCACCCCTGACGGAGGTCCCGGCACCGCCCGGAGCCTTCATCCAGGACCGCCTGGCGGGCTGGGTCTCGGACCTCACCACCCTGCACGAACTCACCGAGCGACTGGCCGGGACGAGCACCCTCGACACCGCCCTGAACGAGCTGCTGCACGCCGGAGCCGCCCTCGTCGGAGCCCGCCGCGGACTTCTCGTTCTGGAACCGGCGAACGGCGAAGGCCCCTCCACCACCCTCTGCCTCGGGCTCACCCACGCCGAGCTCGGGCACATCGAGACCGTGCCACGCGCGGCCACCGCCCTCGGCCGGGTACTGGACGGGCTGCCGGACACCGCCGACGGGGTCAGCAGCCCGGACCTGCTCGGCGAGCAGAACCTGGACCCCCGGCACCGCGAGGTCGCCACCCGGCTCGGCTACGCCGCGAGCTATGCCCTCCCGCTCTCCTCCGAGGCGGCCGGCCGGCTCGGCGCGGCGCTCTGGCTCTACGACGAACCCGCCGAGCCCGCGCAGAAGCAGCGCCATCTCGCCGGCCTCTACGCGCGCTACGCCACCGAGCACCTGGCCCGTCTGATCGAGCTGGAGCGCGCCCGGGCGGACGTCGCCGCCGTCGCCGAGGAACTGCTGCCCAGCCGACTGCCCAGAATCCCCGGCGTCCAGCTCGCCGCCCGGCACCGCACCGGCCCCCGGGGAGGCGGCGACTGGTACGACGCGCTGCCGCTGCCCGACCGCACGCTTGGCCTCGCCGTCGGCTCCGTGGGCGGGTCGGGACCGAGCGCCATGGCCGCCATGGGCCGACTGCGCGCCAGCCTGCGGGCGTACGCCGTGATGGAGGGAGAGGACCCGGTCGCCGTCCTCTCCGACCTGGAACTGCTGCTGCGGCTCACCGAGCCCGCGCGGACCGCGACCGCCCTCTTCGCCTACTGCGAGCCCGCCGCCCGCAAGGTGGTGCTGGCCGGGGCCGGGCACACCCCGCCGCTGGTGCTCGGCGAGCGGCGCTGCGAGTTCGTCGAGACCACGCTCTCCGCACCGCTGGGGATGCTCGCCTGCTGGGAGGCGCCGAGCGTGGAGTTCAGCCCCGCGCCCGGTGAAACGGTGCTGCTCTACACGGACGGGCTGCTGCGTCGCACCGGGGACGCGATGGACCGCGCCTTCGCCCGGCTGCACTCCGCCGCCGCCTCCGTACCGAAGTCGGGGCGGCACGATCCGGCGGTGGTGGCCGACCACGTCCTGCGCACGATGCTCCCCGACGGCCTCGACCGGAGCGACTCCACCGAGGACGTCGTGATCCTCGCCGCCCACTTCGACTGACCCCTCGGCCGCCCCTGCGACGCTCTCTCCGGTAACGGGCCCTTCGGCCCTGGGCCCCCTTCCGTACGCCCGTACGATGGGTGGTGGTCCAGTGTCGTATCAAGGAGAGACAAATCGTGTCTGAGGAGCTCATCCCGGAGAACCCGGAGCAGGAGACCGAAGAGAACGAAGCGGAAAAGGTCAAGCAGCGGAAGAACGGCCTGTACCCGGGCGTCTCCGACGAGCTCGCCGAGAACATGAAGTCGGGCTGGGCCGACACCGAGCTGCACGACCTCCAGCCGATCCCCCAGGCCGAGCACACCGCCGCCCGGCGCGCCGCGCTCTCCGCCCGCTTCCCCGGCGAGCGCCTGGTCATCCCCGCGGGCAACCTGAAGACCCGCTCCAACGACACCGAGTACGCCTTCCGCGCCTCCACCGAGTACGCGTACCTCACCGGTGACCAGACCCAGGACGGCGTGCTCGTCCTGGAGCCGACGGGTGAGCGCGGCCACGAGGCCACGATCTACCTGCTGCCGCGCTCCAACCGGGAGAACGGCGAGTTCTGGCTCGACGGCCAGGGCGAGCTGTGGGTCGGCCGCCGCAACTCCCTCACCGAGGCCGAGCAGCTGCTGGGCATCCCCGCGAAGGACGTCCGCGAGCTGCCCGCCACGCTGACCGAGGCCACCGGCCCGGTCCGGGGCGTCCGCGGCCACGACGCGTCCATCGAGGCCGCCCTCACCGACAAGGTCACCGCGGAGCGCGACGAGGAGCTGCGCGTCCACCTCTCCGAGGCCCGTCTGGTGAAGGACGCCTTCGAGATCGCCGAGCTGCAGAAGGCGTGCGACGCCACCGCGCGCGGCTTCGAGGACGTCGTGAAGAGCCTGGACAAGGCCGAGGCGACCAGCGAGCGCTTCATCGAGGGCACGTTCTTCCTCCGCGCCCGCATCGAGGGCAACGACATCGGCTACGGCTCGATCTGCGCCGCAGGGCCGCACGCCACCACCCTGCACTGGGTCCGCAACGACGGTGCCGTCCGGGCCGGCGAGCTGCTGCTCCTGGACGCCGGGGTCGAGACCAACGACCTCTACACCGCCGACGTGACGCGCACCCTGCCGATCAACGGCACGTTCTCGCCGCTCCAGCGCAAGATCTACGACGCGGTGTACGAGGCCCAGGAGGCGGGCATCGCCGCCGTGAAGCCCGGCGCCGACTACCGCGACTTCCACGACGCCGCGCAGCGCGTGCTCGCCGAGAAGCTCGTCGAGTGGGGTCTGCTCGGCGACCTGTCCGTGGACAAGGTCCTGGAGCTGGGCCTCCAGCGCCGCTGGACCCTGCACGGCACGGGCCACATGCTCGGCATGGACGTCCACGACTGCGCCGCCGCGCGCACCGAGACGTACGTCAACGGCACGCTGGAGCCGGGCGTCTGCCTGACGGTCGAGCCCGGTCTGTACTTCCAGGCCGACGACCTGACCGTGCCCGAGGAGTACCGGGGCATCGGCGTCCGGATCGAGGACGACATCCTGGTCACCGAGGACGGCAACCGGAACCTCTCCGACTCGCTGCCCCGCCGGGCCGACGAGGTCGAGGCCTGGATGGCGCGGCTGAAGGGCTGACCGCGTACGCGAGCGCCGGGGGCGCGCCGTTCACTACGCCGTGAGCAGCGCGCCCTCGCGCCATTTCAGGATCTTGTCGAAGCTCACCACCGCGCCGCGGCCCGGCCGGTTGCCGAACTGGACGTGGTCGGAGAGCTGCTGGATGAGGTCGAGACCCCGTCCGCTCTCGGCTTCGGATTGTGGGGAATGCGCGGCTGGGCGAAGCGCACGCCGGGCGGGAAAGCCCGGCCCCGAGTCGCTGACCTCGATACGGCATTTCTCGCCGTCCAGATAGGCCGTGACCCGGTACTGCCCGGAGTCCGCGGAAGGGCGTACGCAGCCGGAATCCCCCGGCTCCCCGAGAGCCGCCCGATCGCCGCCGTGCTCGACGGCGTTCGCACAGGCCTCGCTGAGCGCGACCGACAGGTCGAAGGAGATGTCCGGATCCACCCCTGCGGTTTCCATGGTGCCGAGCAGAAAACGACGGGCGAGCGGAACGCTCGCAGCTTCGCGCCGCAAATGGAGAGACCACCAGATGCTCATCTTCCAGCCTCCAGGCTGCGGCTCGACGTATCGATACGTATTGCCGCCCTCGGCACTTCGTAAGCACGGATCGGGCGGGAGAGCCCTCATTCGGCGGATGTGGATATTCGGCCGCCCGGTGTATGAACCGGCCCGGCCGCAGATCACCGGGGTCCGTCCCGGCGACCGGACGTGCGCGCCCGCGGTCCGTACATCCCCCGCGAACAGGCGCAACAAGCACGGTTGGGGACGGAGGGTGATCTTCCGGACCTGCCGTACGGCGCACGGTGGCGCAGTGCGATGATGTCCCGGCCATGTCCACGCCTCTCGCACGCGCCGGAGCCGGTCTGCGGCTCATGAGGGCCGCGGTGTTCACCGCGGTCTGCGTCGTGCTGTCCGCGGCCGGACACGCGCTCGCCGCCGGTACGGCCGTTCCCGCGTGGACCCTGCTCGCCGGATTCCTCGGTGTCCTCGCCGTCGCCACCCTCCTCGCCGGACGGGAACGTTCCCTTCCGGGCATCGTGGGCGCGCTGGCCGGTGGGCAGATCCTCCTGCATGTGCTCTTCGCGTACGGCAGCCACGGCAGCGCCCCGGCCGCCGCGCCCACCGGCGGCGACAACCCGCTCATCCGGTTCGCCTCCGGACTCGTGTGCGGCGAAGCGCCGGCGGGGCTGAACGCGGCCGAAGCCCACCGCATCGTCTCTTCCGCGGGCATCGACCCGTCGACGCTCCCGGGGGCCCACGGGCATCTCGCGGCGGGCGGCGGTTCCGGAGCGGCCCAGGCCGCCGCTTCGGCGGGCGCGGACGGGGCCTCCGGCATCGCGCAGGTCTGCGCCGCGGTCTCGGCGATGCTGCCGAGCCTGCCGATGTTCCTGGCCCACGTCCTCGTCGCGCTCGCCACCGGCTGGCTCCTGCGGCGCGGCGAGATCGCCCTCTTCGCGGTGGCCCGGCTCTCCGCCCACAGCGCCCAGGCGTTGGCGGCCGGGGCCCGGCTCGGGTCGCTGCGGGCCGCCCTCGCCCTCGTCCGCGCGCTGCGGGCCGGGACTCGCGAGCAGCTCGTGGCCGGGCCGCGCGCTCCGCGCCACTCCGACGACGTCCCCGTGCCGGCCCCCGGGGATCCTCTGCAGCACCTGGTGATCAGGCGCGGGCCTCCGGCCCCGTACGCCCTCGCAGCCTGACGCGACGCCTCCACCGGGCCCCGCGGGCCGTTCGTGCACGTCTCCCGTGCGGGCGACGGCCCGAACGGAACCGCACCACGAGGTGTCGTGATGCCGTCGCGCACCCGCGCGCCGGACCACCGTGTTCCGTTCCCCTGTGGAGATTCCTGCCATGAAGCTTTCCCGTATCGCCCTCGCCGGCGGCGTCGCCGCGTCCACCGTTCTGCTGATCGCCGGCCCGGCCGCCGCCCATGTCAGCGTCCAGCCGGTGGGCGAGGCCGCCAAGGGCGGATACGCCACGCTCAACTTCAAGGTCCCCAACGAGCGCGACCAGGCCTCGACGGTGAAGCTCGAAGTCAACTTCCCTGCCGACCACCCGCTCTCCTCCGTCACCCCGCAGGCCGTCCCGGGCTGGGACATCAAGATCGACAAGAGCAAGCTCGACAAGCCTCTCGAGGTGCACGGCAAGAAGATCACCGAGGCCGTCTCCAAGGTGACCTGGACCGCGGACGACAGCGAGATCGCCCCCGGCTACTTCCAGCAGTTCCCGGTCTCCGTCGGCGCGCTCCCCGAGGACGCCGACCAGCTCGTCTTCAAGGCGATCCAGACGTACGACAACAAGGAAGTCGTCCGCTGGATCGAGGAGCCCACCGCGGGCGGCGAGGAGCCCGACAGCCCCGCCCCGGTCCTGAAGCTGGCCGCCGCTGCCGAGGACCACCACGGCGGCGGCGCCGACGACGCCAAGGAGGCCGACGACCACAAGGCCGCCGACACCGCCTCGTCGACCGAGAAGACCGGCACCGCCGCGTCCTCCTCCTCCAGCGACACCACCGCCCGCACCCTGGGCATCATCGGCATCGTCATCGGTGTCGCCGGTGTCGCGTTCGGCGTGCTCGCCGGACGCCGCCGCTCGGCCTGACCGGCCGGTTCCCTCACCCGCACCACGTTCAGGACACCTCTTTCATGCGCAACAGAAAAGCAGTGACGGCCGCGGCGTTCGCCGCCGCGGCCGCACTGGCCCTCTCCGCCTGCGGCACCGGTGACGACAAGGCGGGCTCCTCGTCCGTCGCCGACGTCAGCGCCGCGCCGAAGGACAAGGCCGCTACCGTCCTCGACCAGCCGTTCACCAAGCCGAACCTCGTCCTCACCGATACGCAGGGCGAGAAGTACGACCTCCGCGAGGCGACCAAGGGGAAGCCGACGCTCATCTACTTCGGTTACACCAACTGCCCCGACGTCTGCCCGCTGACCATGAGCAACATCTCGCTCGCCAAGCGGGAGCTGCCCAAGGCCGACCAGGAGAAGCTCCAGGTCGTCTTCGTCACCACCGACCCCGAGCGCGACACCCCCGCCTCGCTCGGCAAGTGGCTCAAGGCCCAGGACCCCACCTTCACCGGCCTCACCGGCGACTTCCCGACCATCCAGGCCGGGGCCCGGCAGATCGGCATCGGCATCGACGCGCCGAAGAAGGAGAAGGACGGGACCGTCGTCTCGATGCACGGCGCCCAGGTCATCGCCTTCTCCCCGAAGACGGACGAGGGGTACGTGCTCTACGGCGAGGACACCAGCGCCGAGGAGTACACGAAGGACCTCCCCAAGCTGATCAAGGGGGAGGCTCCGTGAACCGCCGCACGGCTCTCGTCGGCGGTCTCGCCCTCACTGCGGCGCTGACGCTGGCCGGGTGCTCGTCGGACAGCGGGTCGGGCAGCGAGCCGGAGCTGAAGGTGGTGGGGGCGTTCATGCCGCAGCCCGTCAGCGACATGGCCGCCGGGTTCCTCGTCGTCCAGAACAACGGCGGCGCCGGGGACCGGCTCACCTCGGTGACCAGTCCGCTCTCCGACGACGTCACCATCCACGAGACGAAGAACCAGAAGATGCGCGAGGTCTCCTCGTTCGAGGTGCCCGCGAACGGCGAGCTCGATCTCGAACGCGGTGGCAACCACATCATGTTCATGAAGCTCAAGCAGAAGCCCAAGCAGGGCGAGAAGGTCTCCGTCGAGCTGCACTTCGAGAAGGCCGACCCGATCAAGGTCGACCTGCCGGTGAAGGAAACCACCCACAACCCGAAGAAGCAGTGAGGGACTGAGCCCAGATGTCTGCCACCGCCCCGTACGCCGGACCGTCCCCGATACGCCGGCCGCTCGCCGCCGCCGCGCTCCTCGCCGCCCTCGTCAGCCTGGTGTTCGGGCTGCTGCTGGCCGGCGCGGGCCCGGCGTCCGCGCACGCCGCCCTCACCGGGAGCGACCCGCGGGACGGGGCGGTGGTGGACACCGCGCCCAAGGAGGTCACCCTCAGCTTCTCCGAGGCCATCGCCGTGGGCGACGACTCCATCCGGGTCCTCGACCCGAGCGGCAAGCGCGCCGACACCGGCGCCGAGCCGAAGGACCTGTCCGAGGGCTCCACCGTCCGCTACGGCGTCGCGCTCCACACCGGGCTGCCGGACGGCACCTACACGGTGGCCTGGCAGGCGATCTCCGCCGACAGCCACCCGATCTCCGGCGCGTTCACGTTCTCCATCGGCGCCCCCTCCGACACCAGCGTCGCCCTGCCCTCCCAGGAGGCCGGCGGCGGCCCGGTCGGCGTCGTCTACGACATCGCGCGCTACGCGGCGTACGGCGGATTCGTCCTGCTCGTCGGCGGCAGCGCGTTCGTCCTGGTCTGCTGGCGGCGCGGCGCGACCGCCCTGCCGATGCAGCGGCTCGTGGTCCGCGGCTGGCTCACCCTGACCGCGGCGACCCTGGTCATGCTGCTGCTGCGCAATCCGTACACCGGCAGCGGGAAGTTCGCCGACGCCTTCGACCTCGCCGGGCTCCAGTCCGTCCTGGACACCAAGCCCGGCGCCGCCCTCGTCTCCCGGCTGCTGCTGCTCGGGGCCGCCGCCCTGTTCATCGCCGTGCTGTTCGGTACGTACGCGCGGCGCGAGGACGAGCGCGAGAAGAAGGACCTCACCTTCGGCCTCGCCGTCGGGGGCGGGGTGGTCGCGGCCGGCATCGCCGCCACCTGGGCGATGTCCGAGCACGCCTCGACCGGCATCCAGGCGAGCATCGCCATGCCGGTGGACGTACTGCATCTGCTGGCCGTCGCCGCCTGGCTCGGCGGACTCGCATCGCTCCTCGTGGCCCTGTACCGGACGCCGGACATCGGGAGCGCCGCGGTCCGGCGCTTCTCCGCGGTCGCGTTCGGCAGTGTGGTGGTCTTGGCGGCGACCGGGATCTACCAGTCCTGGCGGCAGGTCGGCTCCTGGTCGGCGCTGACCGGGACGCGTTATGGGCAACTGCTGATCCTCAAGGTGGCGCTGATCGCCGTCCTGCTCGCGGTCGCCTGGTTCTCCCGGCGCTGGACGGGACGGCTGACGGACACGGCGGTCGTTTCCGAGGAGAAGGACGCCGAAGAGGACGGGGCCGCGACCGAGCCGGAGGAGGCAGCGGGCTCTCCGGCCGACGTCGCCCCCGAGCGGGCCGCGCAACTGGCCCGTCAGCGGGCCGTCCTGACCGCGACGAAGAAGAAGCGGATACGGGACGCCGACCCGGAGCGCTCCGGGCTGCGCCGCTCGGTCCTGGCCGAGGCCGCCGTCGCCGTCGTCCTGCTGGCCGTCACCACCATGCTGACGTCCACCGAACCGGGCCGTACGGAGGAGGAGGCCGCCGGCGGCGCCACCTCGGCGAGCGCTCCCGCAGCCGGCGGCCCGGTCAACCTGAGCATGCCGTTCGACACCGGCGGCCAAAACGGCAAGGGCACCGTCCGCATCGACATCGAACCCGGCCGCACCGGCTCCAACGACCTGCATGTGTGGATCGACGGCAGCGACGGCAAGCCGATGGACGTCCCCGAACTGAAGCTGGCCCTCACCCTGGGGTCGAAGGACATCGGTCCGCTGCCGGTCGTCCCGGACCGGCTGGCCGAGGGGCACTGGTCGGCGAGCGGTGTACAGATTCCGATGGCCGGGGACTGGAAGATCGATGTGACGGTACGGACCTCCGACATCGACCAGGTCACCATCGACAAGAACGCGAAGATCGGCTGAGTACGGTGAGCAAGACCACGAAGCAGGCCCCGGACGGCGCCGCCACGACCCGCGCTCCGGGGAGCGACGGCAGCGGCGGTACCGGCACAACCGGCGTATCGCGGCGTCGGCTGCTGGGCACGGCGGGCGCTGCGGGCGCCACGGGGCTGGTGCTGGGCGCCGGGGGCGGGGCCGCCGGGTATGCCGCCACCCGGCCCGAGGAGCCGGCCGCGCTGACGACCGTCGGGGCGACCGAGGCGATGTTTCACGGGAAACATCAACCGGGGATCACCACTCCGCTTCAGGCCCGGGGCCATCTCGTCGCCTTCGACCTGGCGGCGGGCGCCGGGCGCAAGGAGGCGGCGGCGCTGCTGCGGCGCTGGTCCGCGGTGGCGCAGGAGCTGATGGGTGGCCGCCCTGCGGCGGGCGGACCGGACGGCCCCGGGCACGACACCGGGATCGCCCTGGACGCGGGCCCGTCGTCCCTGACCGTCACGTTCGGCTTCGGCCGTACGTTCTTCGCGCGCACGGGTCTGACCGCCCGTCTGCCCGCCGCGCTCGATCCGCTGCCCGCGTTCTCCGCCGACGCCCTCGACGACCGGCGCTCGAACGGCGACCTGTGGGTGCAGATCGGCGCGGACGACGCGCTGGTCGCCTTCCACGCGCTGCGGGCTCTCCAGAAGGAGGCCGCGGGCACGGCACGGGTGCGGTGGCAGATGAACGGCTTCAACCGCACCCCCGGCGCGACCGCCCGGCCGATGACCGCCCGCAACCTGATGGGCCAGATCGACGGGACCGGCAACCCGAAACCGGCCGACGAGGACTTCGACGAGCGCGTCTTCGTCCCCGCGTCGCCCGGGAAGCCGCAGGAGTGGATGGAGGGCGGTTCGTACGCCGTCGTCCGCCGGATCAGGATGCTCCTGGACGACTGGGAGAAGCTTCCGGTGGAGCGCCAGGAGCGGGTCATCGGGCGGCGCAAGGCGGACGGGGCGCCGCTGAGCGGGGGAACCGAGACCACGGAGATGGACCTCGACAAGGCCGGCCCGGACGGCAGGCTCGTGATCCCCGACAACGCCCACGCCCGGATCTCCTCGCCCGAGAAGAACGGCGGGGCCGCCATGCTGCGCCGCCCGTTCTCGTACCACGACGGCATCGCGGAGGACGGCACTCCGGACGCCGGGCTCCTCTTCGTCTGCTGGCAGGCGGACCCGTTCCGGGGCTTCGTGCCGGTGCAGCGCAAGCTCGACCGGGGCGACGCGCTGTCGCCGTTCCTCCGGCACGAGGCGAGCGGTGTCTTCGCGGTGCCGGGCGGGGCGGCGGAGGACGAGTACGTGGGACAGCGGCTCCTGGAGTCGTAGGGCGCGACGAGGGCCGGCGGCTTCCCGACGCGTAGGACGACGCGTACGGGGGACAGCGGCTTCCGGAGACGTGGGGGGCGTACGGGGACAGCGGCTTCCGGACGCGTAGGACGCACACGTGGACCAGCGGCCTCCGGAGGCGTAGGGGCCGCTCGGGGCCGGGCCCACAGGCTCGCGACCGCATTCTGAGACAGCGCGGCGGGCCTCGCGGGGCGCACTAGGGTGACCGTATGTCAGCCACGCGCTACGCCTATCTCGGCCCCGAAGGCACCTTCACCGAGGTCGCCCTCCGTACGCTCCCGGAAGCCGCCACCCGTGAGCTCGTCCCGATGCTGTCCGTGCCGGCCGCCCTGGACGCCGTACGCAACGGGGAGGCGGCGGCAGCGCTCGTGCCGATCGAGAACTCCGTCGAGGGCGGCATCACCGCGACGCTCGACGAGCTGGCCGGCGGGGAACCGCTGATGATCTACCGCGAGGTGCTGCTCTCCATCACCTTCGCGCTGCTGGTTCGGCCCGGGACCAAGCTGTCGGACATCAAGACGGTCACCGCGCACCCGGCCGCCCAGCCGCAGGTTCGCAACTGGATGGCGGTCCATCTCCCGGGGGCCCTGTGGGAGTCGGCGGCGTCCAACGCGGACGGGGCCCGGCTGGTCCAGGAGGGCCGGTACGACGCCGCGTTCGCCGGTGAGTTCGCCGCCGCCACCTACGGCCTGGAGCCGCTGGTGACGGAGATCCACGACGCGGAGAACGCCCAGACCCGCTTCGTCCTGGTGGGCCGTCCGGCCCGGCCCTCCGCACCGACCGGCGCGGACAAGACCTCCGTGGTGATCTGGCTGGGCGACGACCATCCCGGCGCCCTGCTGGAGCTGCTCCAGGAGTTCGCGGTGCGCGGCGTCAACCTGATGCTGATCCAGTCCCGCCCGACCGGCGAGGGGATCGGCAACTACTGCTTCGCCGTGGACGCGGAGGGGCACATCGCGGACCGGCGGGTCGGGGAGGCCCTGATGGGGCTGAAGCGGATCAGCCCGAAGGTGCGGTTCCTCGGCTCGTACCCGCGGGCGGGTGTCTCGCCGGACGAGGTGCGACCGCTGCGGGCGGGCACGTCGGACGCCGCGTTCACGGAAGCCTCCGACTGGCTGGCGCGCAGCCAGGACGGCCGGATCTGACGGCAGCAGCGTAGAAGAGGCCCCGCGGAGCACCCGGCTCCTGGCCCGGGGTGGCCTCTTTGTGCGCTCCGCAGCAGTGCGATCTACGGATAGTCACGCACTCCGGAGAGTTATCCACAGGGAGGGCTCTCGGCCTGGGGACAAGTCGACACCCTCATGCGACATCGTCGACAAATCAACCCAGCCGACCTGAAGCCGTCCACAGGCACTCGATGCGGCACGATGCGGCACGATGCGGCACGAGTCTGCCGTGTCACCCGAATTCCCTTGATCGACTCTTTGGAACGATGAATTCCCACCCGAACGAGCACGCAGAACGGGTTTGGCAGGGACTCCGCGGCACTTCGTCCGAGTTCCGGAACAATGCCCTCCGGCATCCACAGAACTTCCACACAGCCTGTGGATAACTATTCCGGCATCGCGATTCCTGTGGACAACAGCGACTGACGCACCTCCAACTCCCCTCCCGCCCAAGGCGGGTGCGTCAAGGCGGACCGCACCTTCTGCCCTGTTCAGGGGAGTTAACCACCGTTATTGACAGCCCTCACCTGCTCCGGCGCCGCCGCCGTCCGCGATTCCTCCCAGAAATATCAATTCCGGCAATTCGGTCATAGTGACACGCTCGGCAATATCGGTTCGAGTGCGAGAACCGCGCACCGGTAGCCTGGAGGGGTGATTGACCTTCGCCTGCTCCGTGAGGACCCCGACCGTGTTCGCGCCTCCCAGCGCGCCCGTGGAGAGGACGTCGCCCTCGTCGACGCCCTGCTCTCCGCCGACGAGCTGCGCAGGTCGTCCGGCGTCCGCTTCGACGATCTCCGCTCCGAGCAGAGGCAGCTCGGCAAGCTGATCCCCAAGGCCACCCCCGAGGAGCGCGCCGAGCTCCTCAAGAAGGCCGAACAGCTCAAGTCCGGCGTCAAGGCGGCCGACGCCGCCCAGGACGAGGCCGACGCCGAGGCCAAGCGGCTGCTCCTCCAGCTCGGCAACATCGTCCACGAGGACGTGCCGGTCGGCGGCGAGGAGGACTTCGTCGTCCTGGAGACGCACGGCACCATCCGCGACTTCGGCGCCGAGGGCTTCGAGCCCAAGGACCACCTGGAGCTCGGCGAGGCGCTCGGCGCCATCGACATGGAGCGCGGGGCGAAGGTCTCCGGCTCGCGGTTCTACTACCTCACGGGCGTCGGCGCCCTCCTGGAGCTCGCCCTCGTCAACGCGGCGATCGCGCAGGCCACCGAGGCCGGCTTCATCCCGATGCTGACCCCCGCGCTGGTCCGCCCCCGCGCCATGGAGGGCACCGGCTTCCTCGGCCAGGCCTCGGAGAACGTGTACCACCTGGAGAAGGACGACTACTACCTGGTCGGCACCTCCGAGGTCCCCCTCGCCGCGTACCACATGGACGAGATCATCGACGCCGACAAGCTGCCCCTGCGGTACGCCGGGTTCTCCCCGTGCTTCCGCCGCGAGGCCGGCACGTACGGCAAGGACACCCGCGGCATCTTCCGCGTCCACCAGTTCGACAAGGTCGAGATGTTCTCGTACGTCGACCCGGCGGACGCCGAGGCCGAGCACCGCAGGCTCCTGGAGTGGGAGAAGCAGTGGCTCACCGGCCTCGAACTGCCCTTCCAGGTGATCGACGTCGCCACCGGCGACCTCGGCGCATCGGCCTCGCGGAAGTTCGACTGCGAGGCGTGGATCCCGACCCAGGGCAAGTACCGCGAGCTGACCTCCGCGTCGAACTGCGACGGCTTCCAGGCCCGCCGCCTGTCCGTCCGGATGCGCGAGGGCAAGAAGGTCCAGCCGCTGGCCACGCTGAACGGCACGCTCTGCGCCGTACCGCGCACGATCGTGGCGATCCTGGAGAACCACCAGCTCCCCGACGGTTCGGTCCGGGTGCCCGAGGTGCTCCGTCCGTACCTGGGCGGGCGCGAGGTCCTGGAACCGGTCGCCAAGTGACCTTCCCCTACAAGCTCGTCGCGACCGACCTCGACGGCACGCTGCTGCGCGGGGACGACACGGTCTCCGAGCGCACCCGCGAGGCCCTGGCCGCCGCCACGGCGGCCGGTGCCGCGCACATCATCGTCACCGGACGCGCGGTCCCCTGGACCCGGCACATCCTGGACGACCTCGGTTACGAGGGGCTCGCGGTCTGCGGCCAGGGTGCGCAGGTCTACCACGCGGGCGAGCACAAGCTGCTGACCTCGCTGACCCTGGACCGGCAGCTCGCCGGTCTCGCGCTGTCCAAGATCGAAGCGGAGGTCGGCCCGCTGCACCTGGCGGCCAGCCGCGACGGCCTGGAAGGCGAAGTTCTGGTCGGTCCCGGCTACCGGGTGCAGGAGGGACCGCTTCCGTACCTCTTCGTGGACGACGCCACCGAGATGTGGACCGCCCCCCTCAACAAGGTCTACATACAGCACCCGGAGCTGGACGACGACGCGCTGGCCTCCGCCGCACGGGCGACCGTGGGCAGCCTGGTCGACGTGGTCATGGCCGGAGCCGGAGTGGTCGAGATCCTGCCGCTGGGTCTGAGCAAGGCGACCGGCCTCTCACTGGCCGCCCGCCGGCTGGGCGTGAAGGCGGCCGACACGATCGCCTTCGGCGACATGCCGAACGACATCCCGATGTTCGCCTGGGCCCACCACGGCGTGGCCATGGCCAACGCCCACGACGACCTGAAGGCCGTCGCCCACGAGATCACCGCGTCCAACGAGGACGACGGCATCGCGGTGGTCCTGGAGGAGCTGCTCCGCTCGGCGCCCGTGCAGCCCGCGCGGTAGGACTTCCACCCGCGCACACCGGACGGCACGACAGCGGCCCGGCACCGTACCCACGGTGCCGGGCCGCCGGTGTCAGCGCTGCCCGCGCTGCCCGCTACGGCGGCGCAGGTCCTTCAGCTGCCGGGCGAAGCAGTCCAGCCGCCCGTCCAGCCGCACGACTTCCTGCTGCACGTCCGTCAGCCGCAGACTCATCGCCCCGATCACCTGGTGCGTCACCTCGACCTTGCGGTCGAGGCTGTCGAGCCGCTCCGACATCCGCACCAGCACCGGCCCGAGCTCCTGGAGCGCGCTGCCGACGCCGGTGAGGCACCTCTCGATGCGCGTGACGCGCTGGTCAAGGGAGGCGTACTGCGTGCCCAGCGCCTCCTCGGCGTCGAGGAGGTGGGTCCGCACGCAGCGGGCGATGTCGCTGTCGCGAAGCAGCATGGCGATGTTGAGGACGGTTCGGCGGGTGTAGAGGGTCGATTGGGCGGCAGCCTGTGGATATCTTTCCGCTCCCTCCCCGCCCCATAGGGACACCATGCCCCTATGGAAGAACCACAGCTCAGAGCCTCGTAGAAGGACTAGACCGTTCCCCTCGACCTCCGCCCGATGCCGTTGGGTCACCTTCTTCACGGTCTCTGTGGATACTTCGAAGTACCGAGCCACATCCTCTGTGCGAACGTGAATTCCGTCCGGCAGCATGACCCGCTACGACGCCACGGATTCCAGTTGCCTCCACGCGTCCTGCTCAACGACCCGATAAGCACATCGTCACGCGCACACCTGTCCGCTCATACGACGACCCCCGCCCCTTTCGGCAGGGGCGGGGGTCGTCGAGGCGAACGGGGCTCAGGCCGCAGGCCTCACTCCTCGCCCGCCAGCTTCAGCGTGCGCAGCTTCTGGCCCGCGTACCAGGTGGCGGCGGCCGTGACCGCGACCAGCAGGACCGTGGCGAGCGGCAGGCCGACTTCCGAGGTCACCACGCCGTCGCCCGAGACCTTCTGGGCGACCGCCAGGGACCACTGCTGGACGCTGAGCGTGCGCGCACCGGCCACCAGGCTGCCGAAGAGGGCCTCCCAGACCAGCGCGTACACCAGGCCCAGGACCACCGCGTGCCGGCTGACCGTGCCGAGCAGCAGGAACAGGGCGCTGTACGCGATCGAGGCGACCAGCGCCGCGATCGTGTAGGCGACGGCGATCTGCTGGCCGTTGCCGTTGAGGATCAGGCCCGCGAGCAGCGTCGGCAGGGCGGAGAAGACCATGGTCACGGCGATGGCCACGATCAGCTTGGTGAAGATGATCGTGGGCCGCTTCACCGGCTTGGCGAGCAGGTAGACGATCGAGCCGTCGTCGATCTCGGGGCCGATCGCCCCGGTGCCCGCGATCACGCCGATCAGCGGCACCATCGTGGCGATGGCGAAGCCGCCGAGGACGTCCGAGGCGATCTGGTCATCGGCTCCGGCGAACATGCGCACGGCCGCGGCGATGACCAGCAGCAGTGCGGGCAGGACGAACAGGATGGCGGCCCGGCGCCGGCCGAGCAGGGCCCGGTAGGTGAGCCGGGCGACTGTGGGGTCGTACATGACGGTGCACAGCTCCTTTCAGGCCACTACTCAGGCCGCTACGAGATAGGAAAAGACCGATTCGAGGGACTCGTCGGACGGCGAGACGGTGAGCAGCCGGATGCCCTGTTCACGGGCGACCCTCGGCAGCAGTTCGGTGAACCGCCCGAAGTCGACGGCCTGGATGCGCAGCGCCTTCTCGGTCAGGTCGACCTCGATGCCGGCCGTGGACGGGTCGGCGATGAGCGCGGCCGCCAGCGCCCGGTCGTCGCTGGAGCGCACCAGATAGCGGTGCGGCCGGTCCTTCATCAGCCGGCGGATCTTCCGGAAGTCGCCGGACGCGGCGTGCCTGCCCGCCACGATCACCTCGATGTGGGAGGCCAACTGCTCGACCTCCTCGAGGATGTGGGAGGAGAACAGGACCGTGCGCCCCTCGGCTCCCATCCGCCGCAGCAGTTCCATCAGCTGCATCCGCTGGCGCGGGTCCATCCCGTTGAACGGTTCGTCCAGGAGGAGCACCGAGGGCTCGTGAACGAGCGCGGACGCCATCTTCACGCGCTGGCGCATGCCCTTGCTGTACGTGGCGATCTTGCGGTCCTGCGCGTACTCCATCTGGACCGTGGCGAGCGCCTTCTGCGCCTCGGCCCCGCCCAAACCCTGGAGTTCGGCGTTGGCGACGACGAATTCCTTGCCGGTGAGGAAGTCGTACATCCCTTCCCGCTCCGGGACGATGCCGATCTCCTTGTAGACGGCCTCATTGCGCCAGATCGGCCGGCCGTCGAGCGTGACCTTCCCGGTCGAAGGAGCGAGGAATCCGCCCATCATGTTGATGAGGGTGGACTTTCCGGCGCCGTTCGGGCCGAGGAGTCCGGTGACGCCGGGCCCCACGGTCATGGAGACGTCGTTGACGGCGACCACGTTGCCGAACCAGCGCGAGGTGTGGTCGATCTCGATGGTGGTCACAGCCCGACCCTCCGGTAGCGGCGCATCAGGACGGCGTACGAGCCGGCGACGAGCGCGAGAACAACGATCAGGTAGACCACGCCGGCGCCGGCGCCCGGGCCTTCGCCTCCGGGGAAGGCGGAGGACGCGCCGAGGAACGCGGTCTGGACGCCGTCGATCAGGGTGATCGGCGAGAAGAGGCCGAGCCACTGCACGGCCCCGTCCGAGCCGGTCTCCCAGGCGATGGCCTGGATCGTGGAGACGGCGCCGTAGGTGATGGTCAGGAGGGCGATCACCGCGGCCACGCCGAAGCCCCGCCGCGGTGTCAGGGCGGCCATCACGAGGCCGAGCCCGGCGAACAGCACGGACAGCAGCGCCACCGACACCAGTCCCTGGCCGAACCACTTGGTCTGATCGGCGAAGTCGAACTTCGCGAGCAGAGAGCCCACATAGAGGACGAGCAGCGGCACACCGGTGAGGATGAAGAGCGCGGAGGCGGTGGCGGCGAACTTCGCGACCACGTAGTCGGCGCGTTCGATCGGCCGCGAGAAGTACAGGGGGACGCTCTTGAAACGGAGATCCCTGGATACCGCCTGCGGTGCCTGGGCGGCGATGAACAGGCCGATGACGGCCTGGAGGTAGATCGCGTACGAGGTGTACTCGACCACCAGCTTGCTGGCGTCCGGTGCGGCCATGGAGACCGCCACCAGGATCGCCGCGACGAGCGCCATCACGCCGAACAGCAGCATGGGCAACACCTTGGACTTGGCGGAACGGCCCAGTCCGAAGGAGCCTCGCAGGGTCTGCGAGAACAGGGAGCGGCGGGCGTAGGCCCGGCCGAGCCGCGGTCCGTCGTAGGAGCGGTAGCCGATGTTGTGGATCCGGGAGGCGTCACGCCCGGCCGCGGTGCCGGTCTCAGTGCTCATCGCGACCGCTTCCCTTCTGCTGGACGACCCCGGCGGTGGCGGCCGCGACGGGGGCGGCGGCGCTCCGCGCCCCGGCCTGTTCGGTACGGAAGACCTCGGCGATCTGGTGGCGGCGCTGCTCCATGCGGACCAGGCCGAGCCCGAGCCCGGCGACGCTGTCGCGGACCACGTCGTACGTCTCCTCGCCCGCCGCCTCGATCAGCAGGATGTGGCCCGCGCCCGGCAGCCCCTCCGTGTCGATCCCGTCGTGGCCGATGAGCGTGACCCCGGCGTCGGTGAGGACCTTGCGCAGCGCGCCGGTGCCGTCGGGGTGGGTGTCGCTGTCGGTCACCTCGACCGCGAGGGTCGCGGTGGTCTGGGTGAAGTCGCTGGTGGAGCTGGAGCGCAGGAGGGTTCCGCCGTCGATGACGACGACGTGGTCGCAGGTGCGTTCCAGCTCGCCCAGGAGGTGCGAGGTCACCAGCACGGAGATGCCGAAGTCGGTGTGGATGCGGCGGATCAGGCCGAGCATCTCGTCCCGGCCGACCGGGTCCAGGCCGTTGGTCGGCTCGTCGAGCAGGACCAGCTGGGGGTCGTGGACGAGGGCCTGCGCCAGCTTGACCCGCTGCTTCATGCCGGTCGAGTAGCCGCCGATGGGGCGGTAGCGCTCCTCGTAGAGGCCGACGTGGCGCAGGGTGTCGGCCGTGCGCTCGCGGGCCGCCGTGGGCGGCAGCCCCGACATACGAGCCATGTGCACGACGAACTCGGTCGCCGAGACGTCGGGCGGCAGGCAGTCGTGCTCGGGCATGTACCCCACCCGTTCCCGGATGGCGGCGCCGCTGTTCGCGACGTCGAGCCCGAGCACTGCGGCCCGGCCTTCGGTGGCGGGGGAAAGACCCAGCAGGATCTTGATCAGTGTGGACTTGCCGGCTCCGTTGGAACCCACCAGACCGGTCACACCCGGTCCGATGTCCAACGTGAGCCGGTCAAGCGCGGTCACCCGGGGGAACCGCATGCTCAGGGCTTCGGTAGCGATTACGGCTGTCACGGGAATGACGTTAGTGGCGCGGAACACAGCGGTCGTCAGCCCTGACGGCTGGATCCGGGTCAGACTCCAGGCGTACGCGCCCGTAGGGGGACCCCGCGAAGGACGAGGCCGGAAACCCGGGACGGGCGGCGCGGGCAGCGGCGTCGCGGGTGGGTGCCCGCAGTCGGGACCAGCGTTTTCCACAGTTCGGCGCGCGGGTTGTCCACAGGCCGTGCAGCCCTCTTGACGCAGCCGCTGGACATTGTCACATTCATCAGTGTCACGTTACGGACGCGTACCGCACACGGCAGGGAACGGACGGTGGCATGACCTCGGCAGGATTCGCCCCGGCAGTGCAGCACGAAATCACCCCGGAGCTGCGGGGGTTCAGAGAAGTCCAGCGCCTGGCCTATGCCTGCGCGGAGGCGGTGGCCGGTCAGCTGCGGTCCGGTGTGACCGAGCGCGAGGCGGCCCGGATGCAGCGCGTGTGGCTGCGCGAGCGCGGTGTGCGCGACTGGTTCCACCTCCCGTTCGCCTGGTTCGGGGACCGTACGGCGTTCGCCGGTTTCAAGGTGCCGCTGCAGTTCTTCCCGACCGACCGGAAGCTGGAGCCGGGCATGCCGTTCATCCTCGACATGGCCCCGGTGCACAAGGGGTTCACCGCCGATGTCGGGTATGCCGGATGCCTCGGCCTCAATCCGCTGCACGACAAGCTGCTGGCCGATCTGGAGGACCATCGCGAGCTGATCCTGCGGGAGGTGCGCGAGCGCCGTTCGCTGCGCGAGATCTACGAGGACGTCGAACGCCTCATGACCGCACAGGGATACGCGAACAGACACCGGGCCTACCCCTTCGGGGTGATCGCCCACAAGGTCGACCGTGTCGCCCAACGCCGTTGGTCCCCGCAGGTCTTCGGGTTCGGCACCCAGGCCCTCAAGGGACTGGTGAGCGACGCCCTGCACGGTCACCGGGACGGCTGGTCGCCGCTGTGGAGCCCCTACCGCTTCTCCGACCACCCGCCGCAACCGGGCCTGTGGGCGGTCGAACCCCACCTCGGATTCCGGGGTACGGGCGCGAAGTTCGAGGAGATCCTGGTAGTCACCGACTCCAAGGACCCCGAACAGAGCGCTTTCTGGCTGGACGACGATCTGCCGCATGTGCGGCGCTGGGCCGAGGAGAAGGTGGCGGCATGAATCTGTCTGGGGCGCGGGAGCGATCCGTGCGAACGGGAGGCGTCGAGCTGTGCGTCGCCGAGCTGGGCGACGCGGGCCGGCCGACCGTGGTGCTGGTCCACGGCTATCCGGACAGCAAGGAGGTCTGGTCGGACGTCGCCGCCCGGCTGGCCGAGCAGTGGCACGTGGTGCTGTACGACGTGCGGGGGCACGGCAGGTCCACCGCCCCGAAGCCTCTGCGCGGCGGCTTCACCCTGGAGAAGCTCACCGACGACTTCCTCGCCGTGATCGACGCGGTCAGCCCCGACCGGCCGGTGCACGTGGTCGGTCACGACTGGGGCTCCGTGCAGGCCTGGGAGTTCGTCACGGTCGGCCGGACCGAGGGCAGGATCGCCTCCTTCACCTCGATGTCCGGTCCGTCCCTGGATCACTTCGGGCACTGGATCAAACGCCGGATGTCCCGCCCCACCCCGCGCAAGGTCGGCCAACTCCTCGGCCAGGGCGCGAAGTCCTGGTACGTGTACATGCTCCACACGCCGGTCCTGCCGGAGCTGGCCTGGCGCGGGCCGCTCGGCAAGCGCTGGCCGCGGATCCTGGAGCGGCTGGAGAAGGTGCCCGCGGGCGACTACCCCACCGCCTCCCTGCCGAACGACGCGGCGCACGGGGCCTGGCTCTACCGCGACAACGTCCGCGCCCGGCTGAGCAGGCCCCGCGCGGACGCCTACGCCCACGCACCGGTCCAGCTGATCACGCCGACCGGGGACTCCTTCCTCTCCGAGCGGCTCTACGACGGGCTGGAGGACTGGGTCCCCCGGCTGATACGCCGCTCGATCCCGGCCAAGCACTGGGTGCCCCGCACCCGGCCGGACCAGCTTGCTTCCTGGATCGACGAGTTCGTCACCGCGAACGAGTCCGCCGGGCGGGACGGCGCGCCCGTGCAGACGCCGGTGGCGCAGGGCCCCTATGCGCAGCGGTTCGGCGGCCAGCTGGTCCTGGTGACGGGCGCGGCCTCCGGGATCGGGCGGGCCACGGCGTTCGCGTTCGCCGAGGCGGGCGCCCGGATCGTGGCCGTGGACCGCGACGCGGAGGGGGCCGCCCGGACCGCGGAGATGGCGCGGCTGGTCGGGGCGCCGGCGGCCTGGGGCGAGGCGGTCGACGTCAGCGACGAGGCCGCGATGGAGAAGCTCGCCGCCCGGGTCGCCGCCGAGTACGGCATCGTCGACGTCCTGGTCAACAACGCCGGGATCGGGCTGTCCGGCTCCTTCCTGGAGACCACGAGCGAGGAGTGGAAGAAGGTCCTCGACGTCAATCTGTGGGGAGTCATCCACGGCTGCCGGATCTTCGGCAAGCAGATGGCGGACCGTGGGCAGGGCGGCCACATCGTCAACACGGCGTCGGCCGCGGCCTTCCAGCCCTCCCGGGCGCTGCCCGCGTACAGCACGTCGAAAGCGGCCGTGCTGATGCTCAGCGAGTGCCTGCGGGCCGAGTTGGCGGAGAAATCGATCGGGGTGAGCGCGATATGCCCCGGCATCGTCAACACCAACATCACCACCACCACGCGCTTCGCCGGTGCGGACACGTCGGAGGAGGAGCGGCTGCGGAAGCGGACGAGCCGGCTCTACGGCTGGCGCAACTACCCGCCGGAGAAGGTCGCCGAAGCGATCCTTCGGGCGGTCGTGCGCAACCAGGCCGTGGTGCCGGTGACCCCGGAGGCGCGCGGCGCCCGGCTGCTGTCCCGGCTGAGCCCGGGGGCCCTTCGCTCCGTCGCCCGGCTGAAGCCGCCGCTGTGACCGGGGCAGGAGCGGGGGCCGCCGAATACCGGATCGAGGACCTGGCCCACGCCAGCGGGGCCACGGTGCGCACCATCCGCGCCTATCAGGACCGCGGTCTGCTCCCGACTCCGGAGCGGCGCGGGCGGGCCAATGTGTACCGGGAGACCCATCTGGCCCGGCTGCGGCAGATCGCGGACCTGCTCGACCGGGGCTACACCCTGGCCAGCATCAAGGAGTTGCTGGAGGCGTGGGACGCGGGGCGGGGGCTCGGCGGGGTGCTCGGGCTCGTCGCGGAGGTGCACGGTCCGTGGACGGACGAGGAGGCCGGCCGGATCAGCCGCCGGGAGCTGGACGACCGGTTCGGCGGCCGGCAGGACGACGAGGCCATCGCCGAGGCGGTGGAGCTCGGCGTGCTGGAGCGTGTGCCCGGCCGGGACGACGAGTTCCTCGTGCCCAGCCCGCAGGAGCTGGCGGTGGCCGTCGAGTTGTACGCGGCCGGCGTGCCGCTGACGGCGATCTCCGGCCATCTGCGGGAGCTTCGCGGTCAGGTGGAGCACATAGCCTCCCGTTTCCTGGAGTTCACCACCGAGCACGTCTTCGCCCGCTATCTCGGCCATCTGCCCCCCACCGACTCGGATGCGGCCGAGGCGGCGTCCCTGGTACGTCGGCTACGGCCGCTCGCCCAGCAGACGGTGGACGCCGAACTGGCCCGTGCCATGAAGACGTTCGCCACCCGGCACCTGCACCACCACCTCGGTGCGGAGGACAGCGCGATCTCCGAAAGCGCAACCCGTCCGGTGCTTCTCCCGGCCAGGACAACGCACGCCGTGCAGGAGCTGGTTGGCGCGGAGCAGGTGGCGGCGTTCGTTGCAGCGGCCGCTGAACGGGAGCTGCGCGCACGCACATTGGACCATCTTGCGGCAACTCACTCTAAAGAGAGCAAATTTGACGAAAGCGCCTAAATAGGCTGGCGGTTGTCCACAGAACCGTCAAATAACTTGTGGATAACTCAAGTTGACTGTGGATCAAACCTGGCGAAGGAGAAAAGCCGAGGAATCACAGAAGAACGAAGAACCGAAGAACCTAAGACCCGATAGGCGAAATCCGGATGCGCCGACAAGCTCCCCCCGGGCACGCTGACGCCATGGACGAACGCCGCACCGTCAAGGTGTCCAAGTACCTCTCGAAGCATCTGCGGCACCAGCCGGAACGCATCGGCCTCACCCTCGACGAGAACGGCTGGGTGCCGGTCGAGGAGCTGCTGCACGCCGCGGCCCGGCACGGGTTCGCCTTCTCCCGCGCCGAGCTCGACCACGTCGTCGCCGCCAACGACAAGCGCCGCTTCACCATCCAGGGCGGCGTCCAAGGCGGCATCGAGGGCGACCGCATCCGCGCCAACCAGGGCCACACCGTGGCCGTCGACCTGGATCTGCCCCCGGCCGAGCCGCCCGCGTACCTCTACCACGGCACGGTCGCCCGGGTGATGGACGCGATCCGGGCCGAGGGCCTGCGCCCCATGTCCCGCCACCACGTCCACCTGTCGCCCGACCGGGAGACGGCCACCCGGGTCGGCGCCCGCCGCGGACGTCCCCTCGTCCTCACCGTGGACGCGGGAGCGATGCACCGCGCGGGCCATGTCTTCCGGGTCAGCGCCAACGGCGTCTGGCTCGCCGACGCCGTACCGCCGGAGTTCCTGCGCCTGCGCGACTGAAGGGCCGCGGGAGCAGGAGCCGCGGGGCTCACGCCAGCTGAGCCGGCGCCTCCGTCGCGATGCGCTCGAAGACCTTCTCGTCGACGTCGAAGACCGAGTCCGGGATCGGGGCGTGGATGACGATCTCGGTGAAGCCCAGCTCCGCGTGGCGCCCCGCGAAGTCGACGAAGGCGTCCACGGACTCCAGCGGGGCAGTACGGTCCGGTGTGAAGCCGGTCAGCAGGATCCGGTCCGGCTCGCCGGCGTCCCGGCCGATCTCCGCGCAGGCCGCCGTGAGCTTCTCGTTCTGCGACCGCAGCGCGGCCCGCGACTCCTTTGGGGTGCCGTTCTCGTACAGCTTGGGGTCGCCGGTGGTGACCCAGGCCTGCCCGTGGCGGGCGGCGAGCTTCAGGCCGCGCGGTCCGGTCGCCGCGACCGCGAAGGGCAGCCGGGGGCGCTGGACGCAGCCGGGGATGTTCCGGGCCTCCAGCGCGGTGTAGTGCTCCCCGTGCTCCGTCACCGCGTCCTCGGTGAGCAGGCGGTCCAGGAGGGGCACGAACTCCGCGAACCGGTCGGCGCGTTCGCGCGGGGTCCAGGCCTCCTGGCCCAGCGCGGTGGCGTCGAAGCCGTTGCCGCCGGCGCCGATGCCGAGGGTGACCCGGCCGCCCGAGATGTCGTCCAGGGAGATCAGCTCCTTGGCCAGCGTGACGGGGTGGCGGAAGTTCGGCGAGGTCACGAGGGTGCCCAGCCGCAGGCGTTCGGTGGCCGTCGCCGCGGCGGTGAGCGTGGGCAGCGCCCCGAACCACGGGCCGTCCCGGAAGGTCCGCCAGGACAGGTGGTCGTAGGTGTAAGCGGTGTGGAAGCCCAGCTCCTCCGCGCGCCGCCAGCGGTCGCGGCCGCCTTCGTGCCAGCGGTGGACGGGGAGAATCACGGTGCTCAGGCGGGGGCTCATGCCTCTGAGCCTACGACCGCGCCCACTCTCCACCACCACCCGATGGCTTTGGCATATGCCAGCGGACTTTTCTGCAGATCAGGGCTTTACCCACTCAAATGTGCGCCCCTCCGCACGCCCGTGCACCCTCGTGGGCGAGAATGACCCGGTGACCTCAGTGACCGATGCGCCTCTCCCCGCCGTGACCCGGCTGATCGCCACCGACCTCGACGGCACCCTGCTGCGCGACGACAAGACGCTGTCCGCGCGCACGGTCGCGGCCCTAGCGGCGGCCGAGGAGGCCGGCATCGAGGTCTTCTTCGTCACCGGCAGGCCGGCCCGCTGGATGGACGTCGTACGGAACCACGTCCAGAGTCATGGCACGGCGATCTGCGCCAACGGCGCCGTGGTCACCGATCTGCGGACGGACGGCGACCTGCTCTCCGTACGGCCGCTGGACCGCGACGCCTCCCTGCACGTCGTGCGCACGCTGCGGGAGGTGGCGCCCGGCACCTCCTTCGCCGTCGAGATGACCACCGGCATCAACTACGAACCGGCCTACCCGCCCTTCCACCTGGACCCGGGCGCCACGGTGGCCGTCGCCGAGAAGCTGCTGCACGAGGACGACCCGGGCGCCGGCGCGCCCGTGCTGAAGCTGCTGGCCCACCACACCGAGCTGGCGCCCGACGCGTTCCTCGGCCTGGCCCGTACGGCGGTCGGCGGCCGGGCCGCCGTCACCCGCTCCAGCCCCTCCGCGCTCCTGGAGGTGAGCGGGCTCGGCGTCTCCAAGGCCACCACGCTCGCCGCCTGCTGTGCCGAGCGCGGCATCACGGCCGCCGAGGTGGTCGCCTTCGGCGACATGCCCAACGACGTCGAGATGCTCAGCTGGGCCGGGGCCTCCTTCGCGATGGGCAACGCCCATCCGGACGCGGTGGCCGCCGCCTCGGGCCGGACCGCCACCAACGAGGAGGACGGGGTGGCCCTCGTCATCGAGCGGATCCTCGCCGCCCGCCCAGAGGATCGCTGAAACCTTTCGGCACACCGGTCCGAGAACGACGTCCGGCCCCGCGGAGCCACCCGCCCTCACAGCGGCGCCTCCCACACCACCGTCGTACCGCCGCCGTCCTCACCGATCCCCGCCTCCAGCCGGCTCGACCCACCCAGGGACTCGGCCCGGCGGGCCAGGTTGCGCAGCCCGCTGCGGCGGCCGCCCTCCGGGATGCCCACCCCGTCGTCGGCCACCGAGAGCCGTACCGCGCCCCGTCCGTCCGGCAGGGCCACCGTCGCGTCGACGACCACATCGATCAGTGACGCCTCAGCGTGCCGGAACGCGTTGGAGAGAGCCTCGCGCAGTGCGGCGACCAGGTTCTTGCCGGTCAGCTCGCCGACGAGCGCGTCCACCGGGCCCAAAAAGCGGTGCGAGGGCTTGAAGCCGAGCGGGACGGCCGCCATGTTGATCTCCCGCAGTACGCGCGTACGCAGCCCCGAGGGGGCTTCGGCCGGCTCCTGCTGGAGCGCGAAGATGGCCGTACGGATCTCCTGGATCGTCACGTCCAGCTCGTCGACCGCCCGGCCGACACCGGTCTGCACCTCGGGCACCACCGATCTGCGCTGTGCGCTCTCCAGCATCATCCCGGTGGCGAACAGCCGCTGGATGACCAGGTCGTGCAGGTCGCGGGCGATCCGGTCGCGGTCCTCGTACACCGCGAGCCGCTCCCGGTCCCGCTGTGCCTCGGCCATCATCAGGGCGAGCGCCGCCTGGGAGGCGAACTGCGTGGCGAGCGTCCGCTCGGCCTCCGTGAACGGGCGGGCGCCCCGGAGCCTGGGGGTGGCCAGCGCGCCGAGCACCCGCCCGCCGCTGTGGAGCGGCAGCATCATGCTGGGGCCGTACCGGCCGGCCAGTCTGGTGATCATCCGGCTGTCGGTGGCCACGTCGTCGATGAACACCGCCTCGCCCGCGAGGAGTTTCGTCACCACCGCGCTTCGGGGCGGGATGATCACACCGAGCGAGGACGAGGGGTCGTCGGACGATACGGCGACGATCTCCAGACCACCCGCCTCGGCGGGCAGCAGCACGATCCCGGCGGCGGCGTCGGCGAGTCGGCGGGCCTGTTCCGCCACCACGGACAGAGCCTCGTCGGCGTCCCCACCCGACAGGAGCGCCGTGGTGACCGCGACCGAACCGTCGATCCAGTGCTCCCGCTGCCGCGCCGCCTCGTACAGCCGGGCGTTGCCGATGGCGATCCCGGCCTCCGTGGCGAGTACCCGGACCATGTGGAGGTCGTAGTCGCTGAACTCCGCGCCGCCGTGCTTCTCGGTGAGGTAGAGGTTGCCGAAGATCTCCCCCTGGACCCGGATGGGCACTCCCAGGAAGGACCGCATCCGGGGGTGCCCCGCCGGAAACCCGGCGGACCGCGGATCGGTGGACAGATCGGCCAGCCGGACCGGAGCGGGGTCGTGGATCAGCGCGCCGAGCAGACCCCGGTGACCGTCGGGCCGTCGCCCGATCTCCTCGGCCACCTCCTGCGAAACGCCGTGGGTGACGAAGTCCGAAAGCCCCTCGCCCAGCTCGTCGACGACGCCGATGGCCGCGTACCGGGCGTGGGCCAGCTCGGCGGCCGTCTCACAGATCCGGTCCAGGGTGGAGTGCAGTTCCAGTCCCGCGCCGACGGAACGCATCGCCTCCAGGAGCTGCGGCACCCGCGCGGTCAGCTCGGTGGACAGCCCCTGGAGGCTGCGGGTGGCCCGGGTCGCGGCGTCGAGGGAGTCCTTCGGGTCGGGCTCTGCCATGGCCCGAGCCTAGTTAGTGCCGATAGGGTGCGAAAGTCGGGAATGCGCGTGATGGCCGACCGGGCGGCGGACGGCCGCCGCCCGGTCGGTGTCCCTCACACCCCCGGCAGCCCTAGACCCCCGCCCCCACCGTCTCCCGTTCGCGTTCCAGCATGCGGCGCAGCGGACCGTTCTCGGCGGCGAGTTCGGCGTACGCTCCGCGCTGCACGACCCGGCCCGCGTCCAGCACCAGCACCTCGTCGACCGCCTCCAGGCCGGTCAGCCGATGGGTGATCAGTACCGTCGCACAGCCCCGGGTCGCGTCCAGCAGATCGGCGGTGAGGGCGTCGGCGGTCGGCAGGTCGAGGTGTTCGGCCGGCTCGTCCAGCACGAGTACGGGGAAGTCGGCGAGCAGGGCCCGGGCCAGGGCCAGGCGCTGGCGCTGGCCGCCGGAGAGCCGGGCGCCGTGCTCGCCCACCGGGGTGTCGAGGCCCTGCGGCAGGGCCAGCGCCCAGTCCAGGAGCCGGGCCCGGGAGAGCGCGTCGCGCAGTTCGGCGTCGGTCGCCCCGGGACGGGCCGGGCGAAGGTTCTCGCGGATCGTGCTGTCGAAGACGTGCGCGTCCTGGGCGCACAGCCCGACCGAGCGCCGGACCGTGTCCGACTCCAGCGCGGACGCCTCGACGCCATCGAGCGTGTACGTCCCCGACGAGGCGTCCAGGAAGCGCAGGAGGACCTGGGCGAGCGTCGTCTTGCCCGACCCAGAGGGGCCCACCACCGCGATGCGCCGTCCGGCCGTCAGCGTCAGGTCGAGCGAGGACAGCGCGTCGTGCTCGGCCCCCGGGTAGCGGGCGCTCAGCCCCCGCACTTCCAACGGGAAGGGGGAGGCCGGACCGTCGGCGGGGACCGCGGGCTCCTGTACGGGTACGGGGGCGTCCAGCACCTCGAACACCCGCTCCGCGCTCCGGGCGACGCGCTGGCGGTACTGCACGGCGAGCGGCAGTCCGGCGACGGCCTCGAAGGCGGCGAGCGGGGTCAGCACCACCACGGCGAGCGCGACCCCGGACAGCCGGCCGTCGTGCACGGCGGGGACGGCGACGGTCGCGGCGGCCACCACGGTGAGCCCGCAGACCAGGGCGGACAGGCCGCCGCCCAGTGCCGTCGCGGCGGCAGCGCGGGAGGCGATCCGGGTCAGCAGAGTGTCGGCCGCGCGCAACTGCGTCTGCCGGGCGGGCAGTGCTCCCGCGACGGTCAGTTCGGCGGTGCCGCCGAGGAGATCGGTGACCCGGGTGGCGAGGGTGGCCCGGGCGGGCGCGAGCTGACGTTCCGTACGGCGGGCGCAGGCGCCGCTGACGAGCGGAACGCCGACCCCGGCGACCAACAGGCCGACGGCCAGGATGACGCCCGCCTCCGGGAGCAGCCAGCCAGTGAACCCGACGGCCGCTGCCCCCACCACGACAGCGGTGCCGACGGGCAGCAGCCAGCGCAGCCAGTAGTCCTGGAGCGCGTCCACGTCGGCGACGAGTCGGGACAGCAGGTCTCCTCGGCGTGTGGTGCGCAGACCGGCGGGGGCGATGCGTTCGAGGCCCCGGTAGACGGAGACGCGCAGTCCGGCGAGGAGCTTCAGCACGGCATCGTGCGACACGAGCCGCTCGGCATAGCGGAAGACCGCCCGGCCGATGCCGAAGGCGCGGGTCGCGGTGACCGCCATCATCAAGTACATGACCGGCGGCTCTTCGGAAGCGCGGGAGATCAGCCAGCCGGAGACCGCCATGAGGCCTACGGCCGACCCGACCGCGAGGCTGCCCAGCAGCAGGGCCAGGGCCAGCTGTCCGCGCTGCGCCCCGGCGGACGCGCGGACCCGGGCGAGCACCCGTCCGGAGCGCGCGTCGGCCTCCCCCGGCTCCCCGTCGGCCGCGCGCAGTTCCTCCGCCCGGCGGGCGTCGAGGAGTTCACCCCCGGCGAGCGGCTGCGGGACGGCCGGTCCGGCCGCGCGGCCCACCGCCTCGATCGGGGAAGGGGATCCGGTACCCGTCTCCAGCGTCACCACCCGGTCGGCGACCGCCAGCAGCGCCGGGCGGTGCACCACCAGCAGCACGGTCCGCCCGGCGGCCAGCCTCCGTACGGCGTCGACGATGCCCGCCTCGCTCTCGCCGTCCAGGCTCGCGGTCGGCTCGTCGAGCAGCAGGAGCGGCCGGTCGGCGAGGAACGCCCGGGCGAGGGCGAGGCGCTGGCGCTGCCCTGCGGAGAGCCCGGCGCCGTCCTCGCCGAGCGCCGTCAGCATCCCGTCGGGCAGCGCCGCGACGAAGTCGTACGCGCCCGCGTCCCGCAGCGCCGCGAGGACCGCCTCGTCGTCGGCGTCGGGCCGGGCGAGGCGGACGTTCTCGGCGATCGTGCCGGCGAAGAGGTGGGGGCGCTGGGGGACCCAGGCGATACGGCTCCGCCAGCGGTCCGGGTCCAGGTCGGCGAGGTCCCGGCCCCCGACCCGTACGCGCCCCTCGTCGGGCCGGGCGAAGCCCAGGATCACGTTCAGCAGGGTGGACTTGCCGACCCCGCTCGGGCCGACCAGGGCGACGGTCTCCCCCGGCTCCACGGTGAGCGACGCGGCGTCCAGCGAAGGCTCGGTGCGGCCCTCGTGGCGTACGGTCACGTTCGCCAGCTCCAGGCGCAGCGTGTCCGGGACGTCCTCGGTGCCCGGGGCCCGGGGTTCGGTCTCCAGGACCGTGAAGATCTCCTCGGCGGCCGAGAGGCCCTCGGCCGCCGCGTGGTACTGCGCCCCGACCTGGCGGATCGGCAGATACGCCTCCGGGGCCAGGATCAGGACCACCAGGCCGGTGTAGAGGTCGAGTTCGCCGTGGACGAGCCGCATGCCGATCGTGACGGCGACGAGCGCCACCGACAGGGTCGCCAGGAGCTCCAGGGCGAACGAGGAGAGGAAGGCGATCCGCAGGGTGCGCAGGGTGGCCCGGCGGTAGTCGGAGGTGATCGTGCGGATCGATTCGGCCTGCGCCTTGGCCCGCCCGAAGACCTTCAGGGTCGGCAGCCCGGCGACGACGTCCAGGAAGTGCCCGGAGAGCCGGGACAGCAGCTGCCACTGCCGGTCCATCCGGGACTGGGTGGCCCAGCCGATCAGGATCATGAAGAGCGGGATGAGCGGCAGTGTGACGACGATGATCGCCGCCGACACCCAGTCCTCGGTGACGATCCGCGCGAGCACCGCCACGGGCACGACGACCGCGAGGCCGAGCTGCGGGAGGTAGCGCGCGAAGTAGTCGTCGAGCGCGTCGATCCCCCGGGTCGCCAGCGCGACCAGGGAACCCGTGCGCTGCCCGCTCAGCCAGTCGGGGCCCAGCCGCGCGGCCCTCTCCAGGAGCCGGCCGCGCAGTTCGGACTTGACGGCCGCGCTGGCACGATGGGCGGCCAGCTCGGTGAGCCAGGCGACCAGGGCCCGCCCCAGCGCGACCGCCGCGAGCAGCAGAAGAGGGGTGCGCAGCGCGGTGACCGTGAGCCCGCCCTCGAAACCGCCCACCACGATCTCGGCGATGAGCATCGCCTGGGCGATCACCAACAGGGCTCCGACCAGGCCGAGAGCCACCACGGCCGCCAGGACGAAGCGGGTGGCCCGTGCGTGGTGGAGCAGACGCGGATCGATCGGTTTCACGTGAAACATCCCCCCGGCGGGGTCGGTGAGCTCTGCGGGATCGAGAGCTGCCGCGGGCCCCACGAGGCCCGCAGCAGCTCACTGGAATCAGTGCGCGTCGGCGATGTGCTGGGTGCCGATGCGCTTGCGGAAGACCCAGTAGGTCCAGCCCTGATAGAGCAGCACGACGGGCGTGGCGATGCCCGCGCACCAAGTCATGATCTTGAGCGTGTAAGGGCTGGACGAGGCATTGGTGACCGTGAGGTTCCAGGCGTCGTTCAGCGAGGACGGCATGACGTTCGGGAAGAGCGTCAGGAAGAGCATCGCGACCGCCGCCGCGATCGTCACGCCCGAGAACGCGAACGACCAGCCCTCACGGCCCTTGGCGATGGCGCCGATCGCGGCCAGCAGCGCCACCACCGCCACGACCAGGGCCCCCAGGCTCCAGCCGTCACCGTTGTCGGCCTGGGTCCAGAGCAGGAAGCCCAGCGCGAGCACCGCGGTGACGGGTCCCAGCTTCAGCGCCAGGGCGCGGGCCCGGACCCGGATGTCGCCCGCCGTCTTGAGGCCGGCGAACACCGCCCCGTGGAAGGTGAAGAGGGTGAGCGTGACGAGGCCGCCGAGGATCGCGTACGGGTTGAGGAGATCCCAGAAATTACCGACGTACTCCATGTCCGCGTCGATCTTCACGCCCCGGACGATGTTCCCGAACGCCACGCCCCACAGCACCGCGGGGATCAGGGAGGTCCAGAAGATCGCGGTCTCCCAGTTCGTCTGCCACCGCTCCTCAGGCCGCTTGGCGCGGTACTCGAAGGCGACGCCGCGCACGATCAGGCAGAACAGGATGATCAGCAGCGGCAGATAGAAGCCCGAGAAGAGGGTGGCGTACCACTCGGGGAAGGCCGCGAAGGTCGCGCCGCCGGCACTGAGCAGCCAGACCTCGTTGCCGTCCCAGACGGGCCCGATCGTGTTGATCAGGACCCGGCGCTCCTTGCGGTCGCGGGCCAGCAGCCTGGTGAGGACCCCGATGCCGAAGTCGAATCCCTCCAGGAAGAAGTAGCCGGTCCAGAGGACGGCGATGAGCACGAACCAAACGTCGTGGAGTTCCATCTCTCAGCTCCTGTGCTCAGTACGAGAAGGCCATCGGCCGGTCGGCGTCGTCTTCGTCGTGGCCGCCGATCTTCGTGGGCGGGTTGAGGTCGTCCTCGGTGAGTTCCGGCGGCCCGGCCTTGATGTACTTCACGAGCAGCTTCACCTCGATCACGGCGAGCACCGCGTAGAGCAGGGTGAAGACGATCATCGAGGTGATGACCTCGCCCTGCGAGACGCCGGGAGAGACCCCGGCCCGCGTCTCCAGCACTCCGTAGACCACCCACGGCTGGCGGCCCATCTCGGTGAAGATCCAGCCCCAGGAGTTGGCGATCAGCGGGAAGAGCAGCGTCCAGAGCGCGACGAGCCAGTAGAGCTTGGTGAGCTTCGGGCTCAGCGCCTTGTTCCGGAAGAGGACCAGATGCGGCACCTCGTCCTCACCGGTCCGCAGCGCCGGTGGCAGCAGGAACTTCTTCCGGGTCAGCCAGAGCCCCAGCAGGCCGAGGCCGAAGGAGGCCATCCCGAAGCCGATCATCCACCGGAAGCTCCAGAACGCGACCGGGATGTTGGGACGGTAGTCGCCGGGCCCGTACTTCTCCTGCGACTCCTTGTTGATGTCGTTGATGCCGGGGACATAGGAGTTCGGGTCGTTGTTGGCGAGGAAGGACAGTATCCCGGGGAGCGAGATCTCCACGGAGTTGTGGCCCTCGCTGACGTCCCCGTAGGCGAAGATCGAGAACGGTGCCCGCTCCTGACCGTCCCACAGGGCCTCGGCGGCGGCCATCTTCATCGGCTGCTGCCGGAACATGACCTTGGCGAGGCTGTCGCCGCTGACGGCGGTGAGCAGTCCGGCGACCACGACGGTGATCAGCCCCAGCCGCAGCGAGGTCCGCATCACCGGGATGTGCTTCTTGCGCGCCAGGTGGAACGCGGCGATGCCGACCATGAAGGCCCCGCCGACCAGGAACGCCGCCGTGATGGTGTGGAAGAACTGGGTGACCGCGGTGTCCTGGGTGAGCACCCGCCAGAAGTCGGTGAGCTCGGCGCGGCCGCGCTCCTCGTTGATCCGGTAGCCGACCGGGTGCTGCATCCAGGAGTTGGCCGCCAGGATGAAGTAGGCGGAGAGAATCGTCCCGATCGAGACCATCCACATGCAGGCGAGGTGGATCCTCTTCGGCAGCTTGTCCCAGCCGAAGATCCACAGCCCGATGAAGGTGGACTCGAAGAAGAAGGCAATCAGCGCCTCGAAGGCGAGGGGCGCACCGAAGACGTCGCCGACGAAGCGCGAGTAGTCGGACCAGTTCATGCCGAACTGGAACTCCTGGACGATGCCCGTGACCACGCCCATGGCGATGTTGATCAGGAACAGCTTGCCCCAGAACTTGGTCGCCCTGAGGTACTTCTCGTTCTCCGTCCGCACCCAGGCGGTCTGCAGGCCGGCAGTGAGCGCGGCGAGCGAGATCGTCAGGGGGACGAAGAGGAAGTGGTAGACGGTGGTGATGCCGAACTGCCATCGCGCCAGGGTCTCCGGCGCCAGAGCGAGGTCCACGTCGTCAGTCTCCTTACATCGCCGTGGTCACACCGGCACGATGCCCCTTTGATTCACCCGATTACGGGAGAAAGCAGGGCACGCTTGTGAACGCGTTCACATTCACAAGCAATTATGGCGCACACACTTTCGGAGTCTTCGCCGGGGGTACCCCTTTTCGGCCCCGGCCCCTGCCATCGGGCCCCCGGCCCCACGCAAAGGGGCCCCGGACCTCGTCGATCGAGGTCCGGGGCCACCGGCCGTACAGGGTGCCGTCGCGCGCGGGAAGCCGCCTCGCGCGCCCGGCGGCTACAGCTCCGCGCGGAACGCCTCCGCCGCCTTCAGGAACAGGTCGTTGCCCTCGTTCTCGCCGATCGAGACCCGTACGCCCTCGCCCGCGAACGGCCGGACGACCACACCGGCCCGCTCACAGGCCCGCGCGAAGTCGACGGTCCGCTCACCGAGCCGCAGCCAGACGAAGTTCGCGTGCGACTCCGGCACCGTCCAGCCCTGGCGCACCAGCTCCGCACTCACCCGGGCCCGCTCGGCGACCAGCGAGCCGACCCGGCCCAGCAGCTCGTCCTCCGCGCGGAGCGAGGCCACCGCCGCGTCCTGGGCGAGCTGGCTCACGCCGAAGGGGACGGCGGTCTTGCGCAGCGCCGCGGCCACCGGCTCGTGGGCCACCGCGAAACCGACCCGCAGCCCGGCCAGACCGTAGGCCTTGGAGAAGGTCCGCAGCACCGCCACATTGGGCCGGTCCCGGTAGATCTCGATGCCGTCGGGGACGTCGGCGTCGCGGATGAACTCCTTGTACGCCTCGTCGAGCACCACCAGCACATCGCTCGGCACCCGGTCGAGGAACCGTTCCAGCTCGACCCGGCGCACCACCGTGCCGGTGGGGTTGTTCGGGTTGCACACGAAGATCAGCCGGGTCCGGTCGGTGATCGCGTCCGCCATCGCGTCGAGGTCGTGCACATCGCCGTCGGTCAGCGGGACCTTGACCGAGGTCGCGCCGCTGACCTGGGTGATGATCGGGTACGCCTCGAAGGACCGCCAGGCGTAGATGACCTCGTCACCGGGGCCCGAGGTGGCCTGGAGCAGCTGCTGGGCCACGCCGACCGACCCGGTTCCGGTGGCGAGATGCGCCAGGGGCACACCGAAACGGTCGGCCAGCTCGTTCATCAGGCCGGTACATGCCATGTCCGGGTAACGGTTGAAGTTCCCGGCGGCGGCGAGCGCCGACTCCAGGACACCCGGCAGCGGCGGATAGGGATTCTCGTTGGAGGACAGCTTGTACGCGACCGGTCCGCCGGCCGCCGCCGGCTTCCCCGGCACATAGGCGGGAACGCCGTCCAGCTCGGCGCGCAGCTTGGGGCTCGTCTCGCTCACCGCAGGTCCTCCTCGACCGTCCGTTCACAGCAATACTGCACACCTTATGAGGATTGGGCCCCGCTGCGAATGGCCCGAGCGGGAAATCGACCGCAGTGCCCGGGAATGGGGCCTCGCGCGGGGCCGGTCCGGGGACCCTGCCCGGGGGAGTGTTTCCCGTTCCGGCGCGCGCCGGTGGCTCGCGCCGTGGCGCGCGTCCCTCGAAGTGGTGAGTTGAGACCTCTTCGAGACATCGCACATACAGCAGGCTGCCTGCTCTCAGTACCTGAAACATGCATGCAATACGGGCCAACTGCCTTGCATTGCAGGGAATATGATGGACAGTGACCTTGCAGAAACGTGCCTGTCAACGTGCGCATATGCGACCGGACCGACCACCCCTCGGAGCCCTACTATCGGCTCGCCATGACAGCAGCAGGGAAGCACCAGGTGAGCCGGACGGAGACCCCCCGGCGCAGCGGCCGGCCAGGACGGGCGGGGATCCGTGATGTGGCCGCCGCGGCCGGAGTCTCGATCACGACCGTCTCCGACGCGCTCAACGGCAAGGGCAGGCTCCCGGACGCCACCCGCCGCCATGTCCGCGAGGTCGCCGAGCGCCTGGGCTACCGCCCGTCCGCCGCGGCCCGAACCCTCCGTACGGGCAAGTCCGGTCTGATCGGCCTGACCGTGACCACGTACGGGAATGAACCTTTCACCTTCACCGAGTTCGCGTACTTCGCGGAGATGGCGAGAGCCGCGACCTCCGCGGCGCTCGCCCGCGGCTACGCCCTCGTCATCCTCCCCGCGACCTCCCGGCACGACGTCTGGTCGAACGTCGCGCTCGACGGGACCGTCGTCATCGACCCCTCCGACCAGGACCCGGTCGTCACCGAACTCGTCCGCCAGGGACTGCCCGTCGTCTCGGACGGCCGCCCGGCCGGGACGCTTCCCGTCACCGCCTGGGTCGACAACGACCACCGGGCCGCCGTGCTCGACCTCCTCGACCATCTCGCCGCCGCCGGAGCCCGCCGCATCGGCCTGCTGACCGGCAACACCACCGACACCTACACCCGGCTGTCCACCACCGCCTACCTCCACTGGTGCGAGCGGGTGGGCCAGGATCCCGTGTACGAGTCCTACCCGGCGCACGACCCCTGCGCGGGGGCGGTCGCCGCCGACCGGCTGCTCGCCCGCCCGGACCGCCCCGACGCGGTCTACGGGCTCTTCGACCCCAACGGCACCGACCTCCTCGCGGCGGCCCGCCGCTACGGGCTGCGCGTCCCCGAGGACCTGCTGCTGGTCTGCTGCAGCGAGTCCACGGTGTACGCGGCCACCGAGCCGCCCATCACGACGCTCTCGCTGAAGCCCCGCCGGATCGGCACGGCCGTCGTCCAGCTCCTCATCGACGCCATCGAAGGCGTCCAGCACGACGGGCCGGTGGAGCAGGTCATACCGACGGAGCTCATCGTCCGGACCTCCTCGCAACGCCGCCCACCGCGCACCACGGTCAGCGCGCCGCGTTCCCCCAGCGGGGATTGATCGGCTCTTTTCGGACCAATCGGCCGGTGAACCGTGCGTGCGCCCGGATTCACCACCCCTGGTGCGTCACACAGATCGATCCGCATTCCTATGATGGGCGCACGACACCGCGGACCACCTCTACCAGGCAAGGCCCGTCAGGTGTACGGCGGCGCGACGGTGGTGGAGGGGTCGATGACTCAGGGGGCCGGTCAGGAACCCGTGGTGCGGACGGCGACGTTGCGTGACTTCCGGGTTCCGCCGTATGCGCAGACACCCGTGCCACCGCAGGCACAGGTGGCACCTCCGTCCACGGTGCCACCGCGTGCGCCGGAAGCACATCCGCCGGCGCCGGGTGCGCCCGTGCCACCGACCAGCGCATCCGTGCCGCCGCACGCCCCCGCACCGCACCGGCCCCCGCACCCCGGGAACGCCGTCGTGGGCGACGAGCAGCCGGAGGGCTACACGCCGACCGAGCGGGACCTCCCGGTCATCCGCCGCGGCGACACCGTCCAGGTGCAGTCGGTCTCGGAGCCGCGCCCCGTGTCCGACGACAGCCGCGGTCCGCTCTTCGTCGTCGGCGACGTCCACGGCTATCTGGCCGAGCTGCTGGCCGCCCTCGGTGAGCAGGGCCTCATCGACGCGGACGGGAACTGGGCCGCGGGCAACGCCCGGCTGTGGTTCCTCGGCGACTTCACCGACCGCGGCCCCGACGGCATCGGGGTCATCGACCTCGTCATGCGGCTCTCCGCCGAGGCGGCGGCGGCCGGCGGCTACTGCAAGGCCCTGATGGGCAACCACGAACTGCTGCTGCTCGGCGCCAAGCGGTTCGCCGACACCCCCGTCAACTCCGGGGCCGGCACCGCCACTTTCCAGGCCGCCTGGCTGCTCAACGGCGGCCAGAAGACCGATATGGAGCGCCTCCAGGACGTCCACCTCCAGTGGATGTCCCGGCTCGACGCGGTCGTCGAGGAGGACGGGCATCTGCTGATGCACTCCGACACGACGGCCTACCTCGACTACGGGTCCACCATCGAGGACGTCAACGACACGATCACGGCCATTCTCACGCGCAACGACGCCGACGAGTGCTGGGACCTCTTCCGCAAGCTCACCAAGCGGTTCGCCTTCCGTGACGAGGGCGGAGCCGACGCAGTGCGCGAGCTGATGGCGACGTACGGCGGACAGCGCGTCGTCCATGGCCACAGCCCTATTCCGTATCTCCTGGGCGAGGTCGGCCCGGAGGAGGGCGAGGACAGCTCGGGGCCTGTGATCAACGGGCCGCACGTGTACGCGGACGGCCTCGCCATCGCCATGGACGGCGGAGTGACCATGGCCGGAAAGCTGCTGGTGGTGCAACTCCCGCTGCATGACTGACCGTCGGCGGGGAAGACGCTTCAGGTTCCGCCCGCGCCGACCTCGCCGATCGCCGGACCCGTCACCGGGCCCAATTCTGGAAACACCCTGTCACCCCGTGCCGTGAGCGCTCTACCATCGGCGTATCAGTGGCAGGCTCTCCTCCGTTTCCGCCCGATCGCCCGATCCACGCGGGCAGCCGGGCACCGACGGAGCATCGGGGGATGCAGATGACAAGCGCTCCGCACCTGCTGGCCGAGGACGGACCCGAGTACGAGCGGATCCTGGGCGACGCACTGCGCCACGCTCACGAACGCCCGGACCTGGAGGGCGTCGGGGACCGGCTCAACACCGAACAGCTGCGCACCATGGCGCTCGGCGCCACGGCGCTGATCACCGCGGCCGCGGCCACGGAGTACGAGCACTACGTCAAGGCCCGCGGCGAGCTGCGCCGGGCGCCGACCGCCGAAGGAGCCGACGCGCTCCCGGGCCTGGACGGGCCGCAGAGCACGGCGGCCGGATCGGGCGCCGGCATAGGCGCGGTCATCACGGTCCTCACCCCGCTGCTGGCCGGCACCGCGGCCGTCATCTTCCTGCTCGTCGGCTACCTGCTCAAGGCCGTCGGCCCGTCGCTGACGTTCGGCCGCTCCATGGTCACGGCCGGATGGTTCTTCGCCTGCGTCGCCGCCGCGGCGATCCTGGTCGCCGCGGTCGGGCTGCTCGTCACCGCCCTCCGCAACGGCGCGACGTCCCTGGCCGCCGAGGAGGAGGAACAGGAGCTTCCGGAGGAGGTGGCGCGGGCCAGGGAGGCCTGGCGCCACGCCCTGCTGGAGCGCGGCATCCTCCCGTTCCTCCGGGACGCCCTGGCCGACCCCACCGCGGGGCCCGCCGCGCGGACCCCGCACCGTTCGCCCAACCGCATCCCGAAGGTCGGCTACAGCAGGCCGGACTTCTCCGGCCCGGACGACGGCCCGGCGGCCGGCCCCCGGCCGACCTTCACCAGCCCCGATTTCACGAGCCCGGACTTCGGCGGCCCGGAGCACCAGCCGGACTGAGACCGGCGCGGACCTCGGTCTCCGGTTCCGGCCGCGGTCCGGACCTCTGCGCCTTCCGGCTCCCGGACACACCGCGGGCCGGGGCGGCAAGTGCCGCGCCCGGCCCGGGAGATGCTCCGGAAGGACCGGAGCGGTGGATCAGATGGCCTGCGGAGCCAGCTTCGGGTTGACGCCGTGCTCGTTCGTCTCCGGCTTGCCCTCCGAGGCGAGGAAGACGATCAGGATGATGCCGCCGACCAGGGGGATCAGCGCGATCAGCAGCCACCAGCCCGAGCGGCCGGTGTCGTGCAGGCGGCGCACGCCGACCGCGAGCGTCGGGATGATGATCGCGATGGCGTAGATGTAGGACAGGAAGTCCGCGCCGATCAGGGCACCGATGATCGACAGCACCAGGCTGATGACGAAGCTGATGAGCGCGAACATCCAGTACTCCTTGCGGCGCGCACGTCCGCTGAAGCCTGCGTAGTTCTTGAGTACTGCCAGGTACCAGTTCATGGTGAATCCCCTCCCCGGGCCCCCGTTCAGGGCCGTTAACTTTCAGCCAAGCAAGCCGGAAAGTAAGCCACAGATAAGGAACGGGTCAAGCCCAGTAGACGCAACGGGGAAACGTACATCCAGCTGCCACACGACTGTGTCCATACTGTCGCTTAACAAGGCAGCTAAACGACACAAAGACCAATAGAACGCCTGAAGTTGGCCAATCGGAGCAGAACGGATCACCGTGCGGCAAGGGAAGTGCATCCACCTGATGAGGGACGACGACAAGCGGTACGCGGTGGGTTTCGCGGAGGCGGACCGGCCGGGCCCGGTGGCCTGGCGGTCCCCCTCCGCTGAGGCCGCCGGTTCAGCCGGCGGCCGGGCGGGTCAGTCGGCGATCGGCAGGTAGACCCGGTTGCCGGCGGCCGCGAACTCCTTCGACTTCTCGGCCATGCCCTCCTCGATCTCCTCCTGCGAGCCGCCGTGCTGACGGCGGATGTCCTGGGAGATCTTCATCGAGCAGAACTTCGGGCCGCACATCGAGCAGAAGTGCGCCGTCTTCGCCGGTTCGGCGGGCAGTGTCTCGTCGTGGAACTCCCGTGCCGTGTCCGGATCGAGGGCCAGATTGAACTGGTCCTCCCAGCGGAACTCGAACCGCGCGTCGGAGAGCGCGTCGTCCCACTCCTGAGCGCTCGGGTGCCCCTTGGCCAGGTCGGCCGCGTGGGCGGCGATCTTGTAGGTGATCACGCCCGTCTTCACGTCGTCCCGGTTGGGCAGCCCCAGGTGCTCCTTGGGCGTGACGTAACAGAGCATCGCCGTACCCCACCAGGCGATCATCGCGGCGCCGATGCCGGAGGTGATGTGGTCATAGGCGGGCGCGACGTCCGTGGTCAGCGGGCCGAGCGTGTAGAACGGCGCCTCCTCGCAGATCTCCTGCTGGAGGTCGATGTTCTCCTTGATCTTGTGCATCGGGACATGCCCGGGACCCTCGATCATGGTCTGCACGCCGAACCGCTTGGCGATCGTGTTCAGCTCGCCGAGCGTCCGCAACTCCGCGAACTGCGCCTCGTCGTTGGCGTCCGCGATCGACCCGGGGCGCAGCCCGTCGCCGAGCGAATAGGTGACGTCGTACGTCGCGAGGATCTCGCAGAGCTCCTCGAAGTGCTCGTAGAGGAAGGACTCCTTGTGGTGCGCGAGGCACCAGGCCGCCATGATCGAGCCGCCGCGCGAGACGATGCCGGTCTTGCGACGGGCCGTCAGCGGAACGTACGGCAGGCGCACGCCGGCGTGCACCGTCATGTAGTCCACGCCCTGCTCGGCCTGTTCGATGACCGTGTCCTTGTAGATCTCCCAGGTCAGCTCCTCGGCCCGGCCGTCGACCTTCTCCAGGGCCTGGTAGAGCGGGACGGTGCCGATCGGCACGGGGGAGTTGCGCAGCACCCATTCGCGGGTGGTGTGGATGTTGCGGCCGGTGGACAGGTCCATGACCGTGTCGGCGCCCCACTTGGTCGCCCAGGTCATCTTGTCCACCTCCTCCTCGATGGAGGAGGTGACGGCCGAGTTGCCGATGTTGGCGTTGACCTTCACCAGGAATCGCTTGCCGATGATCATCGGTTCGATCTCGGGGTGGTTGACGTTGGCGGGCAGTACCGCCCTGCCCTCCGCGATCTCCTCACGGACGACCTCGGCCTCCACGTTCTCCCGGATCGCCACGTACTCCATCTCCGGGGTGATCTCCCCCCGGCGGGCGTACGCGAGCTGGGTGACGGGGCGCCCGTCGCGGCTGCGTCGCGGCTGGCGCGGGCGGCCGGGGAAGACGGCGTCGAGGTTGCGCAGTCCGCCGCGCGGCGAGGTGTGCTTGAGCCCGTCGTCCTCGGGGCGGACGGGTCGGCCCGCGTACTCGGCGGTGTCGCCGCGGGCGATGATCCAGTTCTCCCGCAGGGGCGCGAGGCCGCGGCGGACATCGGTGTCGATTCCGGGATCGGTGTACGGCCCCGACGTGTCGTACAGCGTCACGTCCTTGCCGTTGGTGAGGTGCACCTGTCGAACCGGCACCCGGAGGTCCGGGCGCGAGCCCTGGACATACCCCTTGTGCCAGCCGATGGACTTCCCGGCCTCGTCGTTCGGCGTCCCGGCGTCCGGCGTCGTGCCGTTCGGCGTTCCGTCGTTCTGTTTCGAGGCAGGCGTGCGTGCGTCCGCTGTGGTCATGAGACCTACTCCCTACGCCGGCATTACCCGGTAACAGGTTCGGCGGTCGGCGCAGCGTGTCCCGTACGGATGTACGGCGATCAGCGCCCTCTCAGCCCGGTGCTCCGAGCTCCCGCGTGTGCAAAGGTGCCTCCACGCTAGCGTCCTTTCCGGCGAGCTGACCAGAGGGCCCTCCTGTTCTTGCGATGATCGCCCCGTGACCTCCCCCCAAAACGACCCCGCGTCCCGGCCGCCCCAGGGCCACGCCCACGGCCACACCCACAGCCACGGGCCGGCCGCCCCGGTCTCCCGGCACCTGCGCAAGGTCATCGCCGCCGTACTGATCCCGTTCGCCACGGCGGTCGTCGTCGGCCTGATCGCGTTCTGGCCCGGCGGCGTACCCGACCACGAGCGCACCGGCGTCGGATTCGACCGGCAGACCCAGGACGGCAAGGTCGTCCAGGTGGTCCAGGTCGACTGCGCGGACGTCAACGCCGCGCAGGTGCCGCCGACCGGCGACACCTCCACGCCCTCGGGGCGGGAGGCCGTCAACGAGCAGGAAGGGGAATGCGCGAAGGCCACCGTCGAGGTGACCAGCGGCGACGACAAGGGCCGCAGGTTCGTCGAGGTGGTCCAGCCGGACGCGCCCCGCCAGCTGAAGGAGGGTCAGGGCGTGGTCGTGGCGTACGCGCCCGACGCGCCGCGCGACCTCCAGTACTCCGTGACCGATGTGAACCGGAAGGTCCCGATGGCGCTGCTGGCCGGGATCTTCGCCCTGGCGGTGGTCCTGGTGGGCCGGATGCGCGGGGTGATGGCGCTGGTGGCGCTGGCCGTGTCGTTCGCCGTGCTGACCCTGTTCATCCTGCCGGCGATCCTGCAGGGCTCGAATCCGCTGGTCGTGGCGGTGATCGGGGCCAGCGCGATCATGCTGGCGGCCCTCTACCTGTGCCACGGGGTGACGGCCCGTACGTCGGTAGCGGTCGTCGGCACGCTGATCTCACTGCTGCTGATCGGGCTGCTGGGCTCCCTGTTCATCGGCTGGGCGAGCCTGAGCGGCAACACGGACGACAACACCGGTCTCATCCACGGCCTCTACCCGGACATCGATATGAGCGGCCTGCTGCTGGCCGGCATCATCATCGGTTCCCTCGGGGTGCTCGACGATGTGACGGTCACCCAGACCTCCGCCGTCTGGGAACTGCACCAGGCGGACCCGGAGATGGGTTGGAAGGGGCTGTACCGGGCAGGTATCCGGATCGGAAGGGACCACATCGCCTCGGTGGTCAACACCCTGGTGCTGGCGTACGCGGGCGCGGCGCTGCCGCTGCTGCTGCTCTTCTCCATCGCCCAGAGCAGTGTGGGGACGGTGGCCAACAGCGAGCTGGTCGCCGAGGAGATCGTCCGCACGCTGGTCGGGTCGATCGGCCTGGTCGCCTCGGTGCCGGTGACCACGGTGCTCGCCGCGCTGGTCGTCTCCGCGGACCGGCCGGGGTCGGGCGGCGCGCAGGCGGCCACAGCCGCACCCACGCGGACCGGCCGGGGCCGTCGCCGCAAGACGGGGTGACGGGGCGTCGCGACGGGGTCACGGGGCATCGGGTGCGCGCCCGGTCAGCCGGCGTTCTGCTCCTCGGCGAGGATGCGGCCGAGCGCATCCTCCAGGTTCCCGTCGAAGTCACCGAGCGTGTGCTCCTGACCGAGCGGCACAAGCTTGTCCGTCCGGTCGAGAAACGCCACCAGCGGTGCCGTCCCCGCCCGGAACAGCGCGCGATCAGCGCCGACCTGAAGCCGGATGTGCACATCGCCGAGTCCCTCGGGCTCGGTGGGGCCGATGTGCACATCTCCGTCGCCGCTCGGGCTGTTGAGCCCGTCCAGCAGCAGTTCGCGGCCGAATGCCCAGGTCACAGGGGCATCGCCGGGCAGGTGGAACGTCATCCGGATGGCGTACGGATCGCCGACCTCGTACCGGAGCTCCACCGGAATACGGAACGAGAGCTCCTCGGAGACGAGGAAGCTCATCATGACCTCTGCTTGAACCGACTCGCGCATCGTTCAACCCCGCAGTAGATGAAACTGGCCAGGAATGATCCCCCATGGCCCTATTGACGCCATCGTGGTGCACGCGATAGCAGATCACAAGGAGTGATTTTTCAGATACTGATAGAGAACACGAACGAACGCAAGAGGCTGGCGACTTCGCCACGTAGCTGTTCGACTGCGGGCAGCAACCGATCTTCCCGGTCCAGGGGTACGGAAATGGCCATCGCCGCAATGGTGGCACCGGCCGTGACCGGAATCGCGGCGCAGACGGTCCCCAGTGCGTACTCCTGGCGTTCGATGACCGGTTCACCTCGTCGGAGGGTGCGCAGCCGTTCCAGAAGCGTGGCGCGATCTCGCACTGAGTAACGGGTGAGGGGGCGCACGGGGTGCCGGTCGAGGTGGTCCTCGCGGGCCCTCTCGTCGAGTTGGGCGAGCAGACACTGGCCGATGGCGTGCGCGTGGGCGGTCTCCCGGAACGAGGCCCACTCCTCCACCGCCGGGGTGTCGGGAGCGTCCGCGACCGCGATCAGATCGATCTCGCCGTCGCAGTAGACGGCGCAGTACACCGGTGCCCCGATGACGTCCCGCCAGCGGTCGAGGGAGTCGGCGACGGAGGTGAGGCGCGGGCGGCTCCTGACGGCGGGTGCGGCGGTCAGATTCTCGGCGGCCGCGCCGAAGAGGAAGACACCGTTCTCGCGGCGGAGATAGCCCTCATGGGTGAGGGTGCGCAGCAAGTGGTACGCGGTCGGCAGCGGAAGCCCCGCCTCACGCGCCAGTTGCTTGGCAGGCGCCCCGTCCCGATGGGCGCCCACAGCCTCCAGCAGCCTCAACGCCCGCTGAACCGAACCGATCAACGTCGGGACAGCGGTGCTCGATGCCGTGGTCAAAGGTCACCCCCAGGCATGGTGACGGGCCGTCGGCCCTCCCGTGGGGGCCGCCCCCACGGGCCTGCCGCGATCCCGAGGACCGGAGGGTCCGAAGATCCGGTGACCCGTGACCGGCGAGGACCGGTCCGGGCGCCGGCGATCGGAGGCCAACGACCGGACTGTCGTACCCAGGACCGATCAGGCGATCGATATGGTGACGGAAGGTCACATTCCGGATGGCGGCAGCGTTTTGCCACTGTATCGGCCGGCTGCGGCAGACGGGTGGTTTCCTCCGGGACTTAGCTCTGCTGGGCTAATCCCCCGGGCCGGAGCCGAACGTGCCGCTTCCTGCTGGCCCGGGCCGGACGGAGCGGACCGGGCCCCGCGCCGGCCCGCGGTCCGTGTACTACCAGTCACCGCGCGAGGACGACGACGACATGAACTTGCGGACGACGAAGATCAGTCCGCCGATCAGGACGACGAAGATCAGCGCCTTGAAGAGCAAGCCGATCACGAAGCCGACCACGCTGGCGATCAGACCGCCGAACACGAAGATCGCAATGACGGGCACCGCGATCCACTTCACCCACCAGGGCATTCCCGCGAATATCTCCCGCACGGCCATCGCCTCTACCTCGTCTCTCTGAGTCCTTGCCTCGATGCTAAAGGCGCGAAGGGCCCCGCCGGGGCTGGGCAGCCCTTGAAGACCCCTGATCTCGCCCCTAGGGATCCCCGAGGATGACGCGCGCTCCCGGCAGGTCCGGGAACAGGCGCCTCAGCCCTCCGGCGGCGAGAAGACGACCATCACCCGCAGGTCCTCGGTGATGTGGTGGAACTTGTGGGCCACCCCCGCGGGCACGTAGACGACGCTTCCCCTGCCGACCTGTGTCGTCTCCATCCCCACCGTGATCGACGCACGCCCGCTGACGACGAAGTAGACCTCGTCCTGCTGGTGCGGCTGCTGCGGATCGAGCTCTCCCGCGTCCAGCGCGTACAGGCCCACCGACATGTTGCGTTCCCGCACGAACTGCAGATAGGCGCCGTCGTTGGCGGCCCGCTCCGCCTCCAGCTCGTCCAGTCTGAATGCCTTCATGGCCTGTCCCGCCCCTTGTGCCCGCGCTGTCGGCTGTGCCTGTGCCGCCGGTGTCCACCACCGATCGTGTCTGCCACGATCAGACACATGAAGAATTTCGTAGTCAAGACGATCGCCAACGCGGGTGCGCTGGCCGTGGCCATCTGGCTGATCGGCAACATCACGCTGGAGGGTGGCAGCACGGGCCGCAAGCTCCTCACCCTGATTCTGGTCGCGCTGATCTTCGGACTGGTGAACTTCCTGGTGAAGCCGCTGGTCCAGCTGCTGACCCTCCCCTTGTTCATTCTGACGCTGGGGTTGATCACCCTGGTGGTCAACGCCCTGATGCTGTTGCTGACCTCCTGGCTGGCCGGCGTGCTCGATCTCAGCTTCCACGTCGAGGGGTTCTGGACGGCGGTGCTCGGCGGCCTGATCATCTCGGTCGTCTCCTGGGCGCTCAACGTCGTCCTGCCCGACGAGAACTGAGTCCGGGATTCCGGAGTCCGGGATGCGAGATTCCGGGCCTCCGCATCAGGCCGCTCCCGGGCCTCTGGAAGAGTGCAGGGGACACCGGTCCGACCACCGGTGAGAACCGGTCCACCACCGGGGAGACCAGCGAAGGAGCAGGCATGAGCACCATGGGCGACGGAACGCGTGCGGTACGCGCCGGGCTTCCCGAACCGGAGCAGTTCGAACCCACGCTGCCCGGCCCGGTCTTCGCAGCCCACTTCCACCTCTCCGGCGAACCGGTGGGTCCCTACACCTACGGCCGGGAGACCAACCCGACCTGGACCCACCTGGAGCGGGCCATCGGCGAGCTGGAGGCTCCCGGCGAGGACGTGGGCACGACCGTGTTCGCCTCGGGCATGGCGGCGATCACCGCGGTGCTGCTCTCCCAGGTCCGCTCCGGCGACGCCGTGGTCCTGCCCGACGACGGCTATCAGGCGCTGCCGCTCGTGCGGGAGCAACTGGCGGCATACGGGGTCGAGGTCCGGACCGCACCGACCGGCGGCGACGCCCAGCTGGCCCTGCTGACCGGGGCGAAGCTGCTGTGGATCGAGAGCCCGTCCAACCCGGGTCTGGACGTCTGCGACATCCGGCGGCTGGTGGAGGCCGCGCACGCGGCGGGCGCCCTCGTCGCCGTCGACAACACCCTGGCCACCCCGATCGGCCAGCGCCCGCTGGAGCTGGGCGCCGACTTCTCGGTGGCCAGCGACACCAAGGGCATGACCGGACACGGCGACATCCTGCTCGGCCATGTGACCTGCCGCGATCCCCGGCTGACGGCGGACGTACGGCGCTGGCGAAAGGTCGTCGGGGCGATCCCCGGGCCGATGGAGGCCTGGCTCGCCCACCGCTCGCTGGCCACCCTCCAGCTGCGCATCGACCGGCAGTGCACCACCGCCCTCGCCCTCGCCGAGGCACTGGCCAAGCGGGCGGAGGTCACCGGGCTGCGCTATCCGGGGCTGCCCACCGACCCGTCGTACGCCCTCGCGTCGGGCCAGATGCGGCGCTTCGGGTCCGTGGTCTCCTTCGAGCTGGCCGACCGGGACACCGCGGAACGCTTCCTGTCCGCGCTGCGCCTGGTCGACGACGCGACGAGCTTCGGCGGCGTCCGGTCGACCGCGGAGCGCCGGGGCCGCTGGGGCGGCGACGCCGTCGCGGAGGGCTTCATCCGCTTCTCGGTCGGCGCGGAAGACCCCGAGGACCTGCTCGCCGATGTCGAACAGGCGCTGGACGCGGCGGTCCGGTAGGCCGGGGGAGTTTCAGACGGTCCTCCACGGGCCACTCTCTTGCCATGACCGAACGTCCTGTGGTCAAGCGCACCGCACGCGCCGTCCTGCTCGACGGCGACGATCTCATCCTGATCAAGCGCACCAAGCCGGGAGTCGATCCGTACTGGCTCACGCCCGGCGGCGGAGTCGAGCCGGAGGATGCCACCGTCGTCGAGGCGCTGCACCGCGAGGTCGACGAGGAGCTCGGCGCCAAGATCGTCGACGTGGTCCCGTGCTTCGTCGACACCGTGGAGCACATCGCGGACGGAGGCGTGACGGGGGTGAAGGTCCAGCACTTCTTCGTCTGCCGACTGGCGTCGATGGACGTCTCCCTGCGGCACGGACCGGAGATCGACGAGCCGACCGGGGAGTACGAGATCGTACGGGTGCCGTTCAGCCGGGTCGGGATCGCGGCCGTGCACCTCGTTCCGCTGTCCCTGCGGCACTACCTGGACGGCAACATCGAAGGCGTACGGGCGATGCACGCCCCCGACCTGGCCTGACGTCCCTCGCATCGGGCACGCGTCCCGGCCCGGCCGGGGAGCGTACTCCCCGGCCGGTACGCACGGATACTCCCGCTGCCGGACGCCCCGGGGCATCCGGCTCGGCATCGTGTTTCACGTGAAACCACTCAAGCGCCCTGTACGCCGAGGGCTCCTCGTCGCCCATGTCGCCGTCTCCGTCAGCTGGCTCGGTCTGACCGTCGGTCTGCTGGCACTCGGCCTCACCGCGTTCCTCACCGGAGATCCCGCCGCCGCGGGCGCCACCACCCGGGCCCTGAAGATCTTCGGGGACTGGCTGGTGGTCCCGGTGGCGCTGCTCTCCGCGGTGAGCGGCCTGGTGCTGGCGCTGGGCAACTCCGTGGGGTCCGGCGCGCCACCGCTGGGTGTGGACCAAGTTCTGGCTGACCCTGATCACGACGGGCCTGTCGATCTTCTCCCTGGGCCCCGGCATCGACGCGGCGGTCGCCGACGAGGCGGTGGACATCAATCTCCTGATCGCGCCTGCGGTGGCCACGGCCACGTATCTCTTCATCACCGCGATCTCGGTGCTCAAGCCCTGGGGGCTCACCCGACGCGGCAGACGGCCGCGGTTCTCGGCCAGTTCCGCCAAATCGGTGGACGCGCGATCACCCCGTCAGACAGCCTGACCCCATGCACCGCCCATCACCGCGCTCCCTCGTCGACCTGCCGATCCGGCGCCTGAACCGGGGAGACCTGGTCCCCTGTGCCGACCTCTGCGAGGACCGCGGCTGGCCGCGCGACGAGCACCGGTGGGGGCTGCTCCTCTCGGCCGGCACCGGGTACGGGATCGACGCCCCGGACGGCAAGGGCCTGGCAGGGACCTGCCTGACCATGCCCTACGGATCCGATCTCACCGCGGTCGGCATGCTGCTCGTCGCCGAACGCTACGCACGTCGGGGGCTCGCCCGCCGGCTCATGCGGCACGTGATGGAGACGGTGGGCGACACCCCGCTCGCCCTGTACGCCACCGAGCAGGGGCTGCCGCTCTACGAAGATCTCGGCTTCTCCCCCGTGGGCCGGGCCGAACGCGTCGGCGGCCGGTTCGGAGCGGGCGGCCCCGACGGCTCCCCCTCGGCCACAGCCTCTCCCGCCCGCACCTCGTCGACGCTCTCGCCGTCGGCCTCGTCCGTGACCACACGGCCCGCCGCGGCGGACGACCTGCAGGCGATGGTCCGGCTCGACCTCCCCGCCTTCGGCACCGACCGGACGCATCTCCTCGCCCGGCTGCCCGCCTTCTCCGACCGGCTCCAGGTCGCCGAGGCGCACGGCGAGCTGGTCGGATACGCCGCGCTCTGGCCGAGCGGGCACGCCGAGGTGGTGGGGCCGCTGATCGCACGGGACACGGCCACCGCACAGGCCCTGGTAGCGGCCCTGGCCGCCACGACGGACCGGCCACTGCGGGCCGATGTCGACGCCCGGCACAAGGAACTGCTCGGCTGGCTGGCGGAGCACGGTCTTGAGCCCCTCTCCCGGACCACCGTGATGACGTACGGCATCCCGGACCTGCCCGGTGACGCCGCCCGCAGGTTCGCCCCGCTCACCGTCGCGACGGGCTGACGCGGAGCAGCCGCACCGCCGTGGAGGCGGTGCGGCTGCTGCGCGGTGCGGGACGGCCCCCGGAGGGGCGGGGGCTCAGTGCCGGGCCGCCGTCACGGCGGCCGGCTCGGGGCTGCTCCCGGCGACGATCCGGCCCTTGCCGGTCTCCCGGCGCTCCAGCAGGCTGGAGAACACCGCCAGGACCAGGGCCGACGCAGCGAGCACGGCCCCGACCCAGTTGGGGGCGGTGTAGCCGAGGCCGGCCGCGATGACGAGACCGCCGAGCCAGGCGGAGAGGGCGTTGCCGAGGTTGAAGGCCCCGATGTTGACGGCGGACGCCAGCGTCGGCGCACCCGCCGCCTGGTCGAGGACCCGCTTCTGCAGCGGAGGCACGGTCGCGAAGCCCAGGGCGCCGATCAGGACGATGGTGACGGCCGCGGCGATCTTGTTGTGGGCGGTCACGGTGAACAGGCCGAGGACCACGGCGAGCGCGCTGAGCGAGACGTACAGCAGGGGCATCAGGTGGCGGTCGGCGAACTTCCCGCCGATCAGGTTGCCGCCCACCATGCCGAGGCCGAAGAGGACCAGCAACCAGGTGACGGACGAGGCCGAGTAGCCGGCGATCTCGGTCATCATCGGGGTGATGTAGGTGATCGCGGCGAAGACGCCGCCGAAGCCCAGGACGGTCATGGCCATCGCCAGCAGGACCTGGACGTTGCGGAACGCGGCCAGCTCGTGGCGGATGCGTACGCCTTCCGTCCTGGGCTGCTCCGGTACGAGCTTCGCGACGCCGAGCAGCCCCACGACCCCCAGGGCGGCGACGACGAGGAACGTGGTCCGCCAGCCGGCGGTCTGGCCGATGAACGTGCCCAGCGGCACACCGACGACGTTGGCGACGGTGAGGCCGGTGAACATCATGGCGATGGCCCCGGCCTTCTTCTGCGGGGCGACCAGATCGGCCGCGACCACCGAGCCGATGCCGAAGAAGGCGCCGTGCGCGAGGGAGGCGATCACGCGTCCGGCGAGCATGACCCCGAAGACCGGGGCGAGCGCGGACACGACGTTGCCCACGATGAAAAGCCCCATGAGGAGCATCAGCATGCGCTTGCGGGTGATGCGGGTGCCCAGCAGCGTCATCAGCGGGGCTCCGAGGACCACGCCGAGCGCGTAGCCGGTCACCAGGAAGCCCGCGGTCGGGATCGAGACCTGGAAATCACCGGCGACCTCGGGGAGCAGCCCCATGATCACGAATTCGGTCGTTCCGATCCCGAATGCCCCGATGGCGAGTGCGAGGAGCGCGAGCGGCATGGGTTTCACCTTCCCTGAAGATTGCGTCTGCGCCTTACAAGCGTCCACAATAATTGCAGACGCTGGTTAATTGCAAACGCGGGCTATTGCAGATGTCCCCTATCCTGGAGTCACGCAGCTCCCGTACGGAGGAGAGAGACATGACAGCGACCGATCCCGCCCTGACCGCCATCGCCCAGAGCTGGTGCACGCTCTCCCTGCTCCACGGGAAGATCGAGGCCCGTATCGAGCGGGCCCTCCAGGCCGGCCACGGGCTCAGCGCACGCGAGTACTCCCTGCTCGACGTGTTGAGCCGACAGCACACCGGGGTCGGCGGGCATCTCCAGATGAAGCAGGTCGCCGACGCCGTCGTCCTCAGCCAGAGCGCCACCACCCGGCTCGTCACCCGGCTCGAGGACCGTGGTCTGCTGACCCGCTACCTGTGCGACACCGACCGTCGGGGCATCTACACCGACGTCACCGAGGCGGGGCTCACGCTGCTGGAGGCCGCCCGGCCGACGAACGACAGCGCGCTGCGGGCGGCCCTGGACGAGGCGGCGGAGAACCCTGAGCTCGCCCCGCTGGTCAGGGCGGTCGAAGAGCTGAAGGTCCCGGCCTGACCTCACCGATCCTGATGACCCCGATTCCCATCGATCCGATCCTGATGGATCCGCCCCTGACCGACGGGCCCCCGGGGGCCGACCCGGTGTCGCCTTAGGATGCCGATCATGAGTGATCTGGACATACGATCTGCCACCCCGGACGACCTGGCCGCCGTGGTCGCGATGCTCGCCGATGACCCGCTGGGCGCACAGCGTGAGTCACCGGATGACCTCACCCCCTACCGGGAGGCGCTTCAGCGGCTGGCCGACGACCCGAACCAGCACGTGGTCGTCGCTGTTCGCGAGGAGCGGGTCGTCGGCACCCTTCAGCTGACCATCGTCCCGGGGCTGTCCCGGCGCGGTGCCACGCGCTCGATCATCGAGGGCGTCCGCATCCATGGCGACGAGCGCGGCAGCGGCCTCGGCACCCAGCTCATCCAGTGGGCGGTGGACGAATCCCGCCGCCAGAATTGCCAGTTGGTGCAGCTGACCTCGGACGTCACCCGCGAGGACGCGCACCGCTTCTACGAGCGGCTCGGCTTCACGGCCAGCCATGTGGGCTTCAAGCTGGCGCTCTGACGAGGAGGTGGGTGTTTCACGTGAAACACCCACCCGTTCACCGGCCCGGAACTCAGGCGCCGAGCCCGCGCCAGCCCTCCGCGTCCACCCCGCCGGGGACGGCCGCCCCCGCCTCGTACGGCTCGCGCGTGAAGACGAACGAGCCGAGGTCGAGGTGGTCCACCGAGCCGTCGTCCTTGCGTACGACGCGCAGGGTCTCCCCCGCGTAGTAGTCGTTCTGGCCCACCCAGGTGCCGTCCGGGCGGTAGGTGAAGGCCGCGCTGCGCCCCCTGCCGCCCAACGGCGTGAGCTGCAGGCCCCGGTCCCCCGTGAGCCTCAGCGTGAACGTGTTGGTGCCCCAGTGCCAGACGCCGGTCAGCGCGAGCAGCTCGTCGTCCACGTCGGGCAGCGGACGCCAGGGCTCCGAGATCAGAGGCTCGGCCTCGACGACGATGCCCAGGAGTTCGGCGGCCACCGTCGCGGCGGGCAGTCCGGAAGTGACATTGGCGAGGGCGACCGCCGCCACGTCCTCCTCCTCGCACACCCAGAGGCCGGCGACGAACCCGGGAAGCGATCCCGTGTGCCCGAAGAGCACGCGCCCCTCACCCCCGACGATCTGGAGTCCGAGGCCGTAACCGCTGCCAGCCGTCTCGACCGGCGCGGCGGGCGTCCGCATCTCCCGTACGGAGGAGGCCGACAGGACCCGGTCGTCGCCCTCGGCAAGGAAGGCGGCGAACCGCAGCAGGTCCTCCGCGGTGGACCAGAGCTGACCGGCGGGCGCCATGATCCCGAGGTCCTCCGCGGGTTCGCTCAGCATGACGTCGGCCCAGGGGTGAACGGCCCAGCCGCCCGCGTGCGGCGCCACGGGGTCGCTCGTCGTCCGGTGCATGCCCAGCGGCTCCAGGATCTCGCGGCGCAGCGCCTCCTCCCAGGAGACGCCGCGTACCGCTTCCACCAGCGAACCGAGCACGGTGTAGCCCGGGTTGGAGTAGTGATGGCGATGTCCGGTCGGGTGCGTCATCGGCCGGTCGCCCAGCACATCGGCGAGCTCGGGCCGCAGGCTGCCGGGCGTCCGCTCCCACCAGGGGGCGGGCGCTTCGGCACCCAGCCCCGCGCTGTGGCACAGCAGCTGAAAGACGGTCACCCCACCCACGCCCGTACCGGGGAGATGCTTCTCCAGGGGGTCGTCCAGATCGATCAGGCCCTCGTCCCGCAGCCGCAGCACCAGAACGGCCGTGAACGTCTTGGTGATCGAGCCGATCCGGTACTGCGTATCGGCATCGGGAGCATGCCCCTCGACGCACGTACGCGCCCCGCTCCAGGCCGTACGTCCCTGTCGCCGCACGGCCGCCACAAGGGATGGCGCACGGCCGTCCCGCTGCGCGACGGCGATGCGGTGCAACAGAGCGCGCCGGGTACTGGGGAGCAGGTCTTCGCCGGTAGAAGTCATGGTCCAACCCTTATCCGACGGGCCACTCCTTGACGAACCTTTTTCCCCTGAGTCGGGGAATCACGAAGTCACGGAGGCATGGGCCGGACGGCCCGAGTGGCCCCCACGAAGGCTCCCGCAGGCTCGCCATCAGCACCATGGGCGCTCGGGGGAGCGTATCGGCGGACGCCCGGCACGTTCACAGCGATCCGAGGAATCCCCTGACGGCCCCGGCGAATTCCACCGGGACGGTCTCATGCACGGTGTGCCCGGCCGGGAGCTCCACGAGGCTGGTACGAGAACGCCGTGCTGCCATGCTCCTCGCGTGCTCGGCGTGCAGGACCCTGCTGCGGCTGCCGCGTACCAGCAGGGCCGGACAGTCGCCGGCCAGCCAGTCGTCCCAGTGGTCCCCGTTGAGGAGCTGCTGCGAGGCGTTCATGTCCTGCGGCGCGAAGGTCAGACCCCAGCCGTCCGGATACTCCCGCACGGCGTCCACCAGGTACGGCGCCGACGGGCCGAGCCCCTCCAGCAGCCCGGCCCGTGTCGACGCACGGTGCGGCCATGACAGGGCGAAGGACAGGTCCTCGTCGACCTCGGCCCCGGCGTCCTCGACGATCAACGCGTCCACCAGCCCCGGGCGCCGGGCCGCGAGTTGGTAGGCGTTGACACCTCCGAGGGAGTGGCCGAGCACGACCGCGCCACCGATCCCCAGATGCTCCAGCACGGCCGCGGCGTCCTCGACATAGCCGGTGCGGGAGTAGTCGGCGGACCGGTCGGAGTGACCGTGCCCCCGCTGGTCGAGGGCGGCGATCCGCCAGGAGTCGCCCAGTTCAGCGGCGAGACGCGTGAACGTACGCCCCTCGGCGAAGTGTCCGTGCAGGGCCAGCAGCGGACGGCCCGGGCCACCGAAGTCGAGGAAGGAAAGCCGTCGGCCGGACACGTACAGGACGCCGTGTTCCGGCTCGGGCGGAGTCCTCGTCGTCATGCCCGCCAGCATGAGCGCATGACGTGAGATCAGGAGAGACCGGAGTGGTGGTCCAGCAAGCGGGTGAGCAACCGGACGAGCTGGTCGCGTTCGGACGGGCTCAGCGGCGCGAGCAGTTCGCCGTCCAGGTCGTCCAGGGTCTCGTCCAGGAGGCTCAGGTGCCGACGGCCGAAGGTGGAGATCGTGATGACGTTGCGGCGTCGGTCCTCGGGGTCGGGCACCCGCTCGACGAGGCCGCGCTCGGCCAGTTCGTTGAGCACGCCGACCATGTCGCTCCGATGGATGCCGGACCGTTTGCTCAGCTCGGCCTGGCTGCCGGGCCCGTACTCCTGCAGCGAGGCGAGCACGGCGTAGTGCCACTTCCGTCCGTCGACCTGAACCAGTCCGTCGATGATCAGCCGGTCCGACCGCACGGTCAGCTGCGACAGCAATCGGCTCGGCCGCCGACGCAGCCTTTCGGGCGTCCGGGCAGCGCCCTCGTCGGGAATGCCCACAGCTTCGGGTCCGCCCATGACGTCCACTCTCTCCTTGCGCCGGGCCGACCGACACAGTACGTTCGCTCGCGCCGAAAACGTTGGTGCCACGAACGTTAACCCGATGAACGTTCGCGTCACAGACGTCAGCTCGGCGAACTCTCAGGAAGGAAGATCCGCCATTCCCACCAAGACCGTGCAGATCCCCACCACGGACGGCCTGGCCGACGCCTTCGCCGCCTACCCCGACCACGGCGAGCGGCATCCCGGGGTCCTGATGTACGCGGACGCCTTCGGCATCCGGCCCGTACTGCGGGAGATGGCCCGCGAACTGGCCGGGCACGGGTACTACGTGCTCGTCCCCAACTTCTTCTACCGGAACGGGCCGACACCGGTCGTCGACCTTCCCGAGCACATCGGAGAGGAGGACCGGCCCGCGCTCATCGGCCGGCTGATGCCCCTGATCGAGGCGCACACCGCCGAACGCGTCCTGCGCGACGCCGACGCCTGCCTCACGTTCCTCTCGTCCCAGCCCGAAGTGGACGCCGGACCGGTCGCGGTGACCGGCTACTGCATCGGCGGTCTCCTGGCGACACGCACCGCCGCCGCCCACCACAGGCAGGTGGCCGCCCTCGCCGCGTTCCACGCCCCCGTCGCCGCCGACGGGCCCGACAGCCTGCGCCGTCTCACCGCCGAGGTCCACTTCGGCCACGCCGCGACGGACATCACGCCCGAGGCACTCGGCGAGCTCAACCGGTCCCTGGACGCCGCGGGGATCGACTACACCTCCGAGATCTACCCCGGCACCGTCCACGGCTTCACCATGTCCGACACCGACGCCTTCGACCCGGCCGGACTCCGGCACCACTGGGACCGCCTGCTCCCCCTCCTCGCCCGCACCCTGACGAACGCCTGACGGCTCCCGCTCCCCCGGCGACGGGCTCGCGGGACGACGGGCTCATGGCCGACGGCCCTGGTCCGCATCGTCCGTCGCATGGGGAAGCAGGGGGAACAGCCGGGTGATCAGGGCCACCGGCAGAGCCCCGTCGGGCCGGGCCAGGGGGCGCTGTTCGCGGTCCTGGTAGGGCGCGAGCGCCCTGACGGACCACGCCCGCGACCCGGCTCATCTCCGCAGGTGTCAGATAGGCGACGGCGCTGAAGGCTTCGCCGTGGCGCCAATCGGACGGCGCCCCGTCCCGCTGCATCAGCCATCGTTGCCAGCTGTCGTCCTCCAGCCCCCGGGCCATGTCGCCGAATTCAGCGGCCGCGGACCCTCTGTCCGTGGAGGCGTGCCGCTTCAGCCTCCAGGGGCGCGCGCGACCCCCGCGGTGCGGAGCCTCCTCGATGTAGACGTGCGCTCAAGGCCGCTGCCATGAGGGAGTGAGCGCCAGGTGATGAGAGCCCCTTGCCTGGGGCAGGGCGCCCGTGGCGTGCGAGCTGACGCAGGTGAAACGAACAGAGTCCAGAGAGCCAGATGGGGACCGCCGTGAGGACGTGTTCGCCCGGGTGGCCTCGGACTGCCGTGGGTCTATGCCGACGCAGGCGCCGATGACGGGGTGGGCGAGCTGGACGGAGTGGTGGACGCAGTCGCCGGAGATCAGCGCCATCTTCCCCCGGCTGGTCAGTTCCACGGCGACGTGGCCGGGAGTGTGGCCGGGTGTCGGGATCAAGCGCAGGCCGGGAGCGATCTCGGCCCCCTTGTGCGGGACGTCGACCGTGCTCAGCAGCCCCGCCTGTTCAGGACGGTCACCACCTCAGGGGTGGCGTCGGGCAGCAGCCAGCGTCCGGTCCCGGGCGGCAGGGCGACTTCGTCGATGCGGAGGACGGTGACGCCGCCCACGGTCCAGGAGGGGATGGGGGCGGCGGGGGAGGTGTGCATGGTGCGGCGTGCCTCTGTTCTCCTGGAGGCGGATCGACCGGGTCAGGTCTGCGCCATGTCCACGAAGCGGGAGTAGTGGCCCTGGAAGGCCACGGTGATGGTGGCCGTCGGACCGTTACGGTGCTTGCCGACGATGATGTCGGCCTCGCCCGCGCGCGGCGACTCCTTCTCGTACGCGTCCTCGCGGTGGAGCAGGATGACCATGTCGGCGTCCTGCTCGATGGAGCCGGACTCACGCAGGTCGGACACCATCGGCTTCTTGTCCGTGCGCTGCTCGGGGCCACGGTTCAGCTGCGAAAGCGCGATCACCGGGACCTCCAGCTCCTTGGCCAGCAGCTTCAGGTTTCGGGACATGTCCGAGACCTCCTGCTGACGGCTCTCGGACCGCTTCGACCCACCGGCCTGCATCAGCTGCAGATAGTCGATGATCACGAGCTTGATGTCGTTGCGCTGCTTGAGCCGGCGGCACTTCGCGCGGATCTCCATCATCGACAGGTTGGGGGAGTCGTCGATGTAGAGCGGAGCGGCCGAGACCTCGGGCATCCGGCGTGCGAGCCGCGTCCAGTCCTCGTCCGTCATCGTGCCCGACCGCATGTGGTGCAGGGCCACCCGCGCCTCGGCCGACAGCAGACGCATCGCGATCTCGTTGCGCCCCATTTCGAGGGAGAAGATGACGCTGGGCAGATTGTTCTTGATCGACGCGGCGCGGGCGAAGTCCAGTGCCAGCGTGGACTTGCCCATGGCGGGGCGGGCCGCGATGACGATCATCTGGCCGGGGTGCATGCCGTTCGTCAGGGCGTCGAGGTCGGTGAAGCCCGTCGGGACGCCGGTCATCTCGCCGCTGCGCGACCCGATGGCCTCGATCTCGTCGAGCGCGCCCTCCATGATGTCGCCGAGGGGGAGGTAGTCCTCGCTGGTGCGCTGCTCGGTGACCGCGTAGATCTCGGCCTGTGCGGAGTTGACGATCTCGTCGACGTCCCCGTCGGCCGCATATCCCATCTGCGTGATCTTCGTCCCCGCCTCGACCAGCCGCCGGAGCACCGCCCGCTCGTGGACGATCTCCGCGTAGTACGAGGCGTTGGCCGCGGTGGGCACGGACTGCACCAGGGTGTGCAGATACGGGGCTCCGCCGACCTTCGTGATCTCTCCGCGCTTCACCAGCTCGGCAGCGACCGTGATCGGGTCGGCCGGCTCGCCCTTGGCGTAGAGGTCGAGGATCGCCGTGTAGACGGTCTCGTGTGCGGGGCGGTAGAAGTCGTGGCCCTTGATGATCTCCACGACGTCCGCGATGGCGTCCTTGGACAGCAGCATGCCGCCGAGCACCGACTGCTCGGCATCGAGATCCTGGGGCGGCACCCGCTCGAAGCTGGGGGCACCGCCTTCCCATGCCTCGTCCGGGCCGCGGTCGTGGCGGTCCTCGCGCCCCTTGCGGTCCCCTCGACGCTGGCGGGATACGGGCAGACGGTCCCCGGGACCGGTCTCGGTCCAGGGGTCGTCCAAAGGCTCGGGAATGCTCACCGGGCCGCCTCCTCCCGTCCGCATCGCGGACCTAGCCGTGCCACTCTTTCTTACGGCACGGCACCGACAAACAAGTCGCCCGACTCCACTTCCGGCGCGTCTGGTTCGGTGGATTCCGGTGCCGGAACGGAGTGCGGGCGCCGCACCACGGTAGGCCCCTCAGCACCGTCAGCCAATCTGGTTATCCACAGGGCATGTGGACGACTGACCAGATGCTGTGGAGAACCCTGCCGAACCTGTGCACGGACCGGGGGACAGCACTGTGGACAAACTCATAGCGATCCCGGCGCGACCGTCCTGACCTGCACTTTCTCCATCCACCGACTGTGGGGGAGAAAAACTTTCACCCTCGTTTCAAGATCACCGCAAACGGCGCGGGAAGGATCTGGCCACCGGGGCGCAAGTAAGGGCCAAGAGTCAATTGCATCTCTTACCTGTGGAAGATTAGATTGACCCCCATGACCCAGGCCCCCGCGACCCCGAAGAATGGCCGCCGACGACACGACCGCGAGATCGTCGCCCTTGCCGTCCCGGCCTTCGGCGCACTCGTCGCCGAGCCCCTCTTCGTGATGGTCGACAGCGCCGTCGTCGGCCACCTCGGCACTCCTCAGCTGGCCGGCCTCGGCATCGCCGCGGCCCTCCTGATGACGGCCGTGAGCATCTTCGTCTTCCTCGCCTACGCGACCACGGCGGCCGTCGCCCGCCGCGTGGGGGCGGGCGACCTGCCCGCCGCCATCCGTCAGGGCATGGACGGCATCTGGCTCGCCCTTCTGCTCGGAGCCGCCGTCGTCGCCCTCGCGGTTCCGACGGCCCCCTGGCTCGTCGACGTCTTCGGCGCATCCGACACCGCGGCGCCGTACGCCATCACGTATCTGAGGATCTCCGTCCTCGGCATCCCGGCCATGCTCGTCGTGCTCGCCGCCACCGGCGTACTGCGCGGCCTCCAGGACACCCGCACCCCGCTGTACGTCGCCATCGGCGGTTTCACGGCGAACGCCGTCCTCAATGTGACTCTCGTCTACGGCGCCGGGCTCGGGATCGCCGGATCCGCGTGGGGAACGGTGATCGCCCAGGCCGGTATGGCCGCGGCCTATCTCCTCGTGGTGATCCGCGGAGCACGCAAGCACGGCGCGTCCCTGCGCCCCGACGCGGTCGGCATCAGAGCCAGCGCGCGGGCCGGCGTGCCTCTGCTCATCCGGACCCTGTCCCTGCGCGCGGTCCTGATGATCGCCACCGCTGTCGCCGCCCGGCTCGGGGACGTCGACATCGCCGCGCACCAGATCATCCTCTCCCTCTGGAGTCTGACCGCCTTCGCGCTCGACGCCATCGCCATCGCGGGGCAGGCCATCATCGGCCGCTATCTGGGGGCGAACGACGAGAAGGGTGCTCGTGAGGCCTGCCGCCGCATGGTCGAGTGGGGCATCGGCTGCGGCATCCTGCTCGGCGTCCTGATCGTGCTCGCCCGGCCCCTGTTCATCCCGCTCTTCACGAGCGACCCCTCGGTGAAGGACGCCCTGCTCCCCGCGCTCCTGGTCGTGGCGGTCTCGCAGCCGATCGCCGGCGTGGTCTTCGTCCTGGACGGTGTCCTGATGGGGGCCGGTGACGGACGCTATCTCGCGTGGGCCATGTTGGTGACGCTCGCCGTCTTCGCTCCTGTCGCGCTCCTGGTGCCCTCCCTCGGCGGCGGCCTCACCGCGCTCTGGTGGGCGATGACGTTGATGATGGCCGTCCGCCTCATCACGCTCTGGCTCCGTACCCGGTCGGGCCGGTGGATCGTGACCGGGGCGACGCGCTGACCCGCACCCGGCGGGCCTGTTTCACGTGAAACAACCCGCCGGTTTCGCATGGGCCAGCCACGGCCTGTCGACGGGTGTTTCACGTGAAACACCCGATGCGTGGTGTTTCACGTGAAACGCCGCGCATCCCGGACGCACTGAAGGGCCGCACCCAGAGGGTGCGGCCCTTCAGTGGCTCTGCTGAGCCCTGCCCTTAGGCAGCAACGACCTCGACGCCGAGCTTCGCTGCGACCTCGGGGTGCAGACGGACGGACACCTGGTGTCCGCCGAGCGTCTTGATCGGCGAGCCGAGCTCGACGCGACGCTTGTCGACGTCAGGACCACCGGCAGCCTTGATCGCCGCAGCGACGTCGGCCGGGGTGACCGAGCCGAAGAGACGGCCGGCGTCGCCGGAGCGAACAGCCAGACGGACCTTCACGCCCTCGAGCTTGGCCTTGATCTCGTTGGCCTGCTCGATCGTCGCGATCTCGTGGATCTTGCGGGCGCGGCGGATCTGCGCCACGTCCTTCTCGCCGCCCTTGGTCCAGCGAATGGCGAAGCCACGCGGAACCAGGTAGTTACGGGCGTACCCGTCCTTGACGTCGACGACGTCGCCGGCGGTACCGAGGCCGGAGACCTCGTGGGTGAGGATGATCTTCATGCTGTTGTCACCCTCCCCTTATCGCGCGGTGGACGTGTAGGGCAGCAGCGCCATCTCACGGCTGTTCTTGACAGCCGTGGCGACGTCACGCTGGTGCTGCGTGCAGTTGCCGGTGACGCGGCGGGCACGGATCTTGCCGCGGTCGGAAATGAACTTCCGCAGCATGTTCGTGTCCTTGTAGTCCACGTACTGGGTCTTGTCCTTGCAGAACGCGCAGACCTTCTTCTTAGGCTTGCGCACAGGCGGCTTCGCCATGGTGTTTCTCCTGTGTGATCAAGAAGTGGGGGTACGAGCAGCCCTAGAAGGGAGGCTCGTCCGAGTAGCCGCCGCCAGAGGCACCGCCGGAGCCGCCGGAACCGCCGGAGCTTCCGCCCCAGCCGCCTCCACCGCCCTGCTGTCCCCCGCCGCCCTGGCCGCCGGCCGGCGCGCCGGTCGCCCACGGGTCGTCGGCGGGTGCACCGCCGCCGCCCTGCTGGCCACCGCCACCGGGACCGCCGCCCCAGTTGCCGCCGCCCTGCTGGCCGCCGCCGTATCCACCCTGGCCGCCCTGACCACCGCGACCGGTGGTCTTGGTGACCTTGGCCGTGGCGTTCTTGAGGCTGGGGCCGACTTCCTCGACGTCCAGCTCGTAGACCGTGCGCTTGACGCCCTCACGGTCCTCGTAGGACCGCTGCTTCAGCCGGCCCTGCACGACGACGCGCATGCCTCGCTGGAGCGACTCCGCGACGTTCTCCGCCGCCTGACGCCAGACCGAGCAGGTGAGGAACAGGCCTTCGCCGTCCTTCCACTCATTGGTCTGCCGGTCGAAGATGCGGGGAGTGGACGCGACACGGAACTTCGCGACCGCCGCACCGGACGGGGTGAAGCGCAGCTCGGGGTCGTCGACGAGATTGCCGACGACCGTGATGACGGTCTCGCCTGCCATGGGTGAACCTCTCGGCGGGGATTGCTTCTGGCTGCTTGCTGCTACTCGGACCCGAAAACCGCTGAGCTAGATGCTCAGTGGATCTCGGGACGGAGGACCTTGGTCCGGAGGACCGACTCGTTCAGGTTCATCTGGCGGTCGAGCTCCTTGACGACCGCAGGCTCGGCCTGCAGGTCGATGACCGAGTAGATGCCCTCGGGCTTCTTCTTGATCTCGTAGGCGAGCCGACGACGGCCCCAGGTGTCGACCTTCTCCACCTTTCCGTCGCCCTCACGGACGACGGAGAGGAAGTTCTCGATCAGCGGGGAGACTGCTCGCTCCTCGAGATCGGGGTCGAGGATGACCATCACCTCGTAGTGACGCATGTGGAACCCACCTCCTTTGGACTCAGCGGCCACGGTCGTTCCGTGGCAGGAGGGTCGTGATGCGTGATGCAACGGTGTCCCCGAGGAGAACACCCGGCACTGACAATCAGCTCCCGAACGATCCCGGTGACGGGGGTTCGGGGAGAGGCTCGCCGTGCTGGCCTGGGCAGACACCGGTGCAGACCGTACAGACTACCCGTAGACCGGCTTCCGGTTGAAATCAGGAGCTCAGAGGGCACAATCGAGACAGATGCAGTGTGAGAGGCGCTACACCCGCCGTGGTGCGGGAGGCGCTGGATTCACCCGCCCATCCGTCCGGCCAGGAGGTACTCCATGGCACAGACCATCCGCCCCGCAGGCTCCCGGTCTCCCGCCGGCCGCCGCGCCACCGGTTCGCTCTTCGCGACGGACGGCAGGCCGCATCCCGTCCAGGACGTCCTGATGGTGGTGACCGGGGTGCTCGGCATCCTCGCGTTCGTCACGGCGATGTTCCACCATCTGCACCTGATCAGCTCCTGGGCAGGGCTCATCGGGATCCTGACCGGCGCCTACGGCCAGTACATCTCAAGGACCACCTGGGAGAGGTTCGGCCTGATCATGGGGCTTGGGGCCTCCGCGGTCGGCTTCTATCTCGGCATGGCCCACGGCGGCCTGTTCGGCGGCGTGATCACCTGACCGGAGCACCGGCCGGAGCACGGGCCGGAGCGGGCACTCGGGCGCCCGCACCGGCCCGTGTCGCGTTCCGTCACCCCGGGGCCAGGCCGGGCGCCCCTCGGTCACAGTAGGCTTCGGCGCGAGAGCCGGAGCCCCTGACCGATGGGGACACACCTGCCGAGGAGCGCCCCGCATGAGCCTGACCCTGAGGACCATCAGCCGAGAGCAGCATCTGGCATACATCCAGAGCCTGCCCTCGGCCAGTCACTGCCAGGTCCCGGCGTGGGCTGATGTGAAGACCGAATGGCGCTCGGAGAACCTGGGCTGGTTCGACAAGAACGGCGAGATCGTCGGCGCCGGCCTCGTCCTGTACCGCCAGCTGCCCAAGATCAAGCGCTACCTGGCGTACCTCCCCGAGGGCCCGGTCATCAACTGGTACGCGCCGAACCTGGACGACTGGCTGCAGCCGATGCTCGCCCACCTCAAGCAGCAGGGCGCCTTCTCCGTGAAGATGGGCCCGCCGGTGGTCATCCGCCGCTGGGACTCCGCGGCCATCAAGTCCGGCATCCAGGACCCGGACGTGAAGCGCCTGCGCGACGTCGAGGCCACGCACATCGAGCCGCGCGCCTTCGAGGTGGCGGACCGGCTGCGGAAGATGGGCTGGCAGCAGGGCGAGGACGGCGGCGCCGGATTCGGTGACGTACAGCCCCGCTACGTCTTCCAGGTGCCGCTGGCCAACCGTTCCCTGGAGGACGTCCTCAAGGGCTTCAACCAGCTGTGGCGCCGCAACATCAAGAAGGCCGACAAGGCCGGCGTCGAGGTCGTCCAGGGCGGCTACGAGGACCTCGCCGAGTGGCAGCGGCTCTACGAGATCACCGCCGTGCGCGACCACTTCCGGCCGCGCCCGCTCTCGTACTTCCAGCGCATGTGGACCGTCCTCAACTCCGAGGACCCCAACCGGATGCGGCTCTACTTCGCCCGGCACAACGGCGTGAACCTCTCCGCGGCCACGATGCTCGTCGTCGGCGGACACGTCTGGTACTCGTACGGCGCCTCCGACAACATCGGACGCGAGGTCCGGCCGTCGAACGCCATGCAGTGGCGCATGCTGCGCGACAGCTACGCGATGGGCGCGACCGTCTACGACCTGCGCGGCATCAGCGACTCGCTGGACGAGACCGACCACCTCTTCGGCCTGATCCAGTTCAAGGTCGGCACCGGTGGCGAGGCCGTCGAGTACGTCGGCGAGTGGGACTTCCCGCTCAACAAGCTGCTCCACAAGGCGCTCGACATGTATATGTCGCGCCGCTGACCGGCTTCAGTCACCCATCTCCGCACACCCCGTTCGCTCCTGATTCACCGCAGCCACCAGAAAGGTTCCGGGCCGGCCATGGCGCTCTCCCTCTACGTCGACACCGCGCGCTGGCGGGCGCACCAGAAGTCCGTGATCGACCAGTTCCCCGGTCTCGTACCCGTCTGCAAGGGCAACGGCTACGGCTTCGGCCATGAGCGCCTCGCCGACGAGACGATCCGCTTCGGGTCCGACACCCTCGCCGTCGGGACGACCTACGAGGCGGCCCGGATCAAGGACTGGTTCAGCGGCGACCTGCTCGTCCTGACCCCGTTCCGGCGTGGTGAGGAGCCCGTGCCGCTGCCCGACCGCGTCATCCGGTCCGTCTCCTCCGTCGACGGGGTGCACGCCCTGGTGGGCGCCCGGGTCGTCATCGAGTGCATGAGCTCGATGAAGCGCCACGGCGTCAAGGAGGAGGAGCTCGGGCAGCTGCACGCGGCGATCGAGGACGTACGGCTCGAAGGCTTCGCCCTGCACCTGCCGCTGGACCGCACCGACGGCTCCGACGCCGTCGAGGAGGTCATCGGCTGGATGGACCGGCTGCGCGCGGCCCGGCTGCCGCTGCACACCATGTTCGTCAGCCATCTGCGCGCCGAGGAGCTGGCCCGGCTCCAGCAGCAGTTCCCGCAGACCCGCTTCCGCGCCCGGATCGGCACCCGGCTCTGGCTCGGCGACCACGAGGCCACCGAGTACCGGGGGGCCGTCCTGGACGTCACCCCCGTCGTCAAGGGTGACCGGTTCGGCTACCGCCAGCAGAAGGCCGCGTCCGACGGCTGGCTGGTCGTCGTGGCCGGCGGTACGTCGCACGGGGTCGGCCTGGAGGCTCCCAAGGCGCTGCACGGGGTGATGCCGAGGGCCAAGGGCGTCGCCCGCGCGGGCCTGGCCACGGTCAACCGCAACCTGTCGCCGTTCGTCTGGGCGGGCAAGCAGCGGTGGTTCGCCGAGCCGCCGCACATGCAGGTGTCGATCCTGTTCGTGCCCTCGGACGCCCAGGAGCCGCGGGTCGGTGACGAGCTGGTCGCCCATCTGCGCCACACGACCACCCAGTACGACCGGCTCGTCGACCGCTGAGCCGCCCGCCCTGAAGGGCGGCCCCGGCTCAGGCGTCCCGGGTGGGCGTCGCGCCCCATTCCACCTGAGGTCCCGTGACCGTCCGAGCCGTGTGCCCGGACGGGCGGGCCTCGGGCGCGAGCACGAACGCGTCCGGAGCTCCGTCGAGCACGCCGCCCGACGGGTCGTCCGACCCGTCCCCGCGCACCGGGTCCTTCTCCGGCAGGAGGATGTCCCGGACGATCAGCGCGCACAGGTACAGCGTGCCCAGCAGGTGCAGGGCGATCGCGACCTGGTAGCCCTCCTGCGGCAGCCCCTGGTTCTTGTCCCCGCCGCTGGTGTAGGCGAGGTAGGACCAGATCCCGAGGAAGTACATGACCTCGCAGGCCTGCCAGATGAGGAAGTCGCGCCAGCGCGGGCGGGCCAGGACGGCCAGCGGGATCAGCCAGAGCACGTACTGGGGTGAGTAGACCTTGTTCGTGAGGATGAACGCGGCCACCACCAGGAACGCCAGTTGGGCGAAGCGTGGCCTGCGGGCCGCGGTCAGCGCCAGGCCGGCGATACCCGCGCAGAAGACGACCATCAGGACGACCGATGCGGTGTTGACCGTCTCCACGTCGATGGGCTTGCCGGTGCGCTGCGTGATGATCAGCCAGAACGAGCCGAAGTCGATGGGCCGCTCCTGGCTGAAGGTGTAGAACTTCCGCCACCCCTCGGGGGCGAAGACCATCACCGGCAGGTTCACCACCAGCCAGGCCCCGCCCGCGCCCAGCAGCGCCGTACCGAACTCGCGCCACCGGCCCGCCCGCCAGCAGAGCACCAGGAGTGGGCCGAGCAGCAGGACGGGATAGAGCTTGGCGGCCGTGGCCAGGCCGATGAGGACCCCGAACGCGAGCACCCGCCCCCGGGACCACATGAGCATTGCCGCGGCCGTCAGGGCGACGGCCAGCAGATCCCAGTTGATGGTCGCGGTGAGGACGAATGCGGGCGCCAGCGCGACCAGGAGACCGTCCCAGGGGCGACGCCGGTGCGTACGGACGGTGCACACGGCGATGACCACCGCGCAGATCATCAGCATGCCCGCGTTGACCATCCAGTACATCTGCTCGCGCTGCTGGATGGGGTCGCTGTCGGGCGTCAGCGTCAGCCAGGCCGCCACCTGCATGAACACCCCGGTCAGCACGGGGTACTCCAGGTACTGCATATCGCCGCTCAGCCGGTCGAAGTACGGCACGAGGCCGTCGGCGAACCCGCGTCCCAGAAAGAGGTGCGGAATGTCGGAGTAGCAGGCGTGCGTGTACTGCGACGTGGCGCCGCGGAACCAGGCCCATTCGTAGCAGGGGATCTTCTGCACCATGCCGAGGGCGAACATGCCGATCATGACCAGCGCGACGACGCGCACGGGTGTGAGCGGGCCGTCCCCGAGCCGCGCCCAGCGTCCCACCCGGCCGCCGAACAGCTCGCTGCCGGCCGCCGCGACCTCGTCCCTCTCGGTGGGCCGCACGACGGGCCGTTCCTGGTGCACGCTCGTGTCTTCTGCGCTGGGGCTTGGCATGCCGCACATCCTGCCGTACGGGGCTGTGCCCGGGGCAAGGACCGCCCGGGGGACACGGCAGAGAGGCCAGGACTCCGCATCTCGCGTGGAACATGGCGAGGGCCGCCGTACCCGGGTGGGTACGGCGGCCCTCGCGGCTGTGCGCGTCCGGCCCGTGAGGGTCCCGGCCGGCGGCACGGCTATCCGGAGTTGCCCCAGATGGAGCCGGTTCCGCCCGGGTTGCCGTTGGCTCCCTGGGCGCCGCCGTTGTCGGTGCCGTCGGTCGTTCCGGTGTTGTCGCCACCACCGTCGGCTCCGGTGTTGTCGCCGCCTCCGCCGTCGGCCCCGGCGTTCTCGCCTCCGCCGTCGGCCCCGGCGTTCGCGCCGCCGTTGGCCTCCTCGCAGTTCGGGTCGAAGATGCCGCAGGTTTCGGTCGGCGTCGGCGTCGGGCTCGGGGTGGTCGGCGTCGGGGACGGAGTGGGCGTCGTCGGGTCGTCGGAGGGCGTCTCGGAAGGCGTGGGACTGGGCGTCGGGCTGGGGCTGACCGCGCCGCCGCCCCACACGACATCGCCCGGGTCCTGCGGCTTCGGGAAGGCGATGGCCTTCTTGCCCTTCATCGCCCCGGTCATGTAGTCGTGCCAGATGGAGGCCGGGAACGAGTTTCCGTGGATCTTCTCCTCACCACCCGTCCCGAACATCTCCTCGAACTTGCGCGTCTTGTTCGTCTCATCGTCGTCGAGGCGGAACATGCTGATGGCGGTCGAGATCTGCGGCGTGTACCCGACGAACCATGCGGACCGGTTGCCGTCGGTCGTACCGGTCTTGCCCGCGGCCTGCCGGCCCTCCAGCTTGGCGGGTTCGCCCGTCCCGTTCTCCACGACGTTCTTCAGCACGTCCGTGACGTTGTCGGCGATCATCGGGCTGAAGGCGCGCTTGGACTTCTTCTTGTGCTGGAAGACGGGCACGCCCCTCTCCTTCACCTCCGTCACGGAGTAGGTGTCGTTCTGCTGGCCACTCGTGGCGAAGGTGGCGTAGGAGCCCGCCATGCGGATGGCGCTGGGCGACGAGGTGCCGATGGAGAACGAGGGAACGGTCGCGTCCGCCATGAAGGTGTCGTCCTTCAGACCGGAGGCGACGGCGACGTCCTTGACCTTGTCCGTCCCGACATCCATGCCGAGCTGCACGAACGGGGAGTTGGCCGACTTCTCCATGGCCGTCCGCAGGTCGATCTCACCGTAGTCGTAGTTGCCGTCGTTGGTCTGGCGCCATTCCTCGTCGTCCTCGTTGAGCCAGATCTTGCCCGTGTAGTCCCTGATTCGCAGGCCGTCGTCGCCGTTGTAGATGCTCTTCGGCGAGACCTGGGTGCGCTGGGACTCGCTCTGCTCCGGCGGGCCGGAGGGATCGCGCACGCCGTACTGCATGGCCGCCGCCAGCACGAAGGGCTTCCACGTCGAACCGACCTGGGCACCCGTGGCGTCAGCGTTGTTCGTGAAGTGCGTGGTGGCGTCCTGACCGCCGTACGTGGCGATGATGGCGCCGGTCTTCGCGTCCACGGAAGCACCGCCGAACTCGACGTGGGTGTCCGTCTTGGGGCGCTCCTTGGGCCGGATCTTGGCCTTGTAGACCTTCTTCACGGCTGCTTCGAGCTGTTCCACCCGCTTCTTCTGGAAGGTGGTGTGGATCTCGAAGCCACCCAGTTCGAGGTCCTTGGCGGTGATGCCCTTGTCGTTGTTGGCGAGGAAGTACTTCTTGGAGAGCTCCACCAGGTAGCCGGTCTGGCCGCCCAGCTTGGCGTCCTTCTTCGGCGGCAGCGGGTCCGGGAACTTCGTGTACTTGGCGCGGTCCGCCTGCGTCATCCGCCCGTCCTTGACCTGCTCGTCAAGGATCCACTCCCAACGCTCCTTGGCCCGCTTGGTGTTCTTCTCCGGGGTCGCATTGGTCTTGTCGATGTCGGTGGCGCCGGCGGGGTCGTAGTAACTCGCACCCTTGAGCAGGGTGGCCAGGAAGGCGCACTCGCTCGCGTTCAGCTCGTCGGCGTCCTTGTTGTAATAGGTGCGGGCTGCCGCCTGCAGCCCGGAGGCCCCACGTCCGTAGTACGAGACGTTGAGGTAGCCCTCCATCACCTCTTCCTTCTTCATCTCGCCGCCGACCTTGAGCGTGATGAAGAGCTCCTGGAACTTCCGCTTGAGCGTCTGGTCCTGGCTGAGCATGGAGTTCTTCACGTACTGCTGGGTGATGGTCGACCCGCCCTGGGTCTCACCACCCGTGGCCATGTTGAAGAACGCGCGCCCAATGCCCACCGGGTCGATGCCGCGGTCCGAGTTGAAGCTCTTGTTCTCGGCGGAGATCACGGCGTTGCGCATCTCCACCGGGATCTGCTCGTAGTTGAGCTCCTGGCGGTTGACCGCGCCACCGGTCGCGACCATCTGCGAGCCGTCGGCCCAGTAGTAGACGTTGTTCTGCGCCTTGGCAGCCTTGTTGATGTCCGGCGGTACCACCAGGGCGTAGGCGATGCCTCCGATACCCATCAGCACGCCGAGGAACCCCAGACAGAGCCCCGATACCAGCTTCCACGAGGGCACCCAGCGACGGAACCCGTACTTGCCGTAGCGCGGGTAGTCGATCATCCGCTTCTTGCCGGGGCCACCGCTGTCGCGCCCTTGGCCCCCCGGGCCGTCGGAACCTCCGCCGCCACCGCGGCGTCGGCCACCGCCGCCCGCGCCGTGGCCCCCGGCGTCTGCGCCCCGGCGCCTGCCGCCCTTCTGGGCAGCGCGGCGGGCCTCGGCGCGGCTGCCGTACTGAGGCTGCTCGCCGTACGACTCGGACGGCGATTCGGAGGGTGATGACGAAGTGTCTCTGCGTGACGGGACTGCTCGGCGTCCGGTCGACTGCTGGGCGGCTCGTCTGGCCGCGGCACGCCCGCCACCTTGTGGCTGCGGCGTTTTGCGACGGTGCTCGCTCATGGAACGACTACTCCTCGGGCAGGCGAGAGCGCCTGGAAGCGGCAGTTGAGATCCGGTCCCCCCGAATTACGGACAAGCCACTGCGGAAGGCTCATCCGCAGTACATCCGGCAGTCCGCGATGACTGACGCGCGAAAGGGCCTCGCGGTTCCCGGTGGTCTGCATGCCGCACAGACTACGCACGGTCAAAACCCGCCTAGGGCCGAACTTCACCCCAAACAACGCAAGTCGAACCCTGGGAATTGCCGATGTGACGCCGTTCACGAAGGTCACCCTTGTCGAACAGGACGGACCGATCTATCGTGCTGATGTATCGAGTCGATACATCAGCACGGCATAAGTACGCGGGTGACACCGGCGGACCGTGCCGACAGAAGCAGCGGGAGAAGGAGGAGGCACCGGTGAGCCGACGCTCCGGCATCCTCGAGTTCGCCGTTCTCGGCCTGCTCCGCGAATCGCCGATGCACGGCTATGAGCTGCGCAAACGCCTCAACACCTCCCTGGGGATCTTTCGTGCGTTCAGCTACGGAACCCTCTACCCCTGCCTCAAGACGCTGGTCGCCAGCGGCTGGTTGATCGAGGAGCCCGCCGGGGACCCGGCGGACACCGCGCCGGTCACCGGACGCTCGCCCGCTTCCTCGTCCTCACTGACAGGACGCCGGGCGAAGATCGTCTACCGGTTGACGGCAGAAGGTAAGGAGCACTTCGAGGAGCTGCTGTCGCACACCGGTCCGGATGCCTGGGAGGACGAGCACTTCGCAGCGCGCTTCGCCTTCTTCGGCCAGACCGAACGCGATGTGCGGATGCGGGTCCTGGAAGGCCGGCGCAGTCGGCTGGAGGAGCGCCTGGAGAAGATGCGCGCCTCTCTCGCCCGCACCCGCGAACGACTCGACGACTACACACTTGAGCTGCAGCGACACGGCATGGAGTCCGTGGAGCGCGAAGTGCGCTGGCTGAACGAGCTCATCGAGAGCGAGCGATCGGGACGGGATCGGCGACGATCCTCGCCCGAGGGCTCTGCTCAGCAGGACACACCTGGAGAGACGGGCGGCCTGCCCCGGCATCGGGACAACACCCCGCCGGATCCGTCCGACGACACCGCCAAGTGAAGTCATCGCACTCCGCGGCGACTTCATCGGAAACACCGATTACACAGGGAGCAACCGGAATGGGTTCGGTTCGCGTAGCCATCGTAGGCGTGGGCAACTGCGCCGCCTCGCTGGTGCAGGGCGTCGAGTACTACAAGGACGCCGATCCGGCCGGCAAGGTGCCCGGTCTGATGCACGTCCAGTTCGGCGATTACCACGTCAGTGACGTCGAGTTCGTCGCCGCCTTCGACGTCGACGCGAAGAAGGTCGGCCTCGACCTCGCGGACGCCATCGGCGCCAGCGAGAACAACACCATCAAGATCGCGGACGTGCCGAACACCGGCGTGACCGTCCAGCGCGGCCACACCCACGACGGTCTCGGCAAGTACTACCGCGAGACGATCGAGGAGTCCGCGGACGCCCCGGTCGACGTCGTCCAGGTCCTCAAGGACAAGCAGGTCGACGTTCTCGTCTGCTACCTGCCCGTCGGTTCCGAGATCGCGGCGAAGTTCTACGCGCAGTGCGCCATCGACGCCAAGGTCGCGTTCGTCAACGCCCTCCCGGTCTTCATCGCCGGCACCAAGGAGTGGGCGGACAAGTTCACCGAGGCCGGTGTCCCGATCGTCGGCGACGACATCAAGTCCCAGGTGGGCGCCACCATCACGCACCGCGTGATGGCGAAGCTCTTCGAGGACCGCGGTGTCATCCTGGACCGCACGATGCAGCTGAACGTCGGCGGCAACATGGACTTCAAGAACATGCTCGAGCGTGAGCGCCTGGAGTCCAAGAAGATCTCGAAGACGCAGGCCGTCACCTCGCAGATCCGTGACCGTGAGCTCGGCGCGGACAACGTCCACATCGGCCCCTCGGACTACGTGGCCTGGCTGGACGACCGCAAGTGGGCGTACGTGCGCCTCGAGGGCCGCGCGTTCGGCGACGTTCCGCTGAACCTGGAGTACAAGCTCGAGGTGTGGGACTCCCCGAACTCGGCCGGTGTCATCATCGACGCCGTCCGTGCGGCGAAGATCGCCAAGGACCGCGGCATCGGTGGCCCGATCCTCTCGGCTTCGAGCTACTTCATGAAGAGCCCGCCGGTGCAGTACTTCGACGACGAGGCGCGCGAGAACGTCGAGAAGTTCATCAACGGCGACACCGAGAGCTGAACCGGCCTTATCGGCTGACAGCTTCACCGGAGCGCTGAGCGGAGACGCTCACCTCTTCCTGCCGCACGTCGGGGGTCCCCGGGCAATCCGCCCGTGGACCCCCGACGTGTGTGACGCTTGCTCCCATGTCTGTCGCGCGTGATCTGCGCACCCTCCTGCGCCTGCGGAACTTCCGCCGCCTGCTCACCGTGCGGCTCCTGTCCCAGTCCGCCGACGGCATCTACCAGGTAGCCCTCGCCGCGTACGTCGTCTTCTCCCCCGAGAAGCAGACGTCGGCCGCCGCCATCGCCTCCGCGATGGCCGTGCTCCTCCTGCCGTACTCCCTGATCGGGCCCTTCGCAGGGGTGCTGCTGGACCGCTGGCCCCGACGTCAGGTCTTCCTCTACGGGAACCTCCTGCGGGCCGCGCTGGCCTGCTCCACGGCCCTGCTGATTCTCGCCTCGGCGCCCGACTGGCTCTTCTACGCCTCGGCCCTCTGCGTCACCGCCGTCAACCGCTTCGTCCTGGCCGGTCTCTCCGCCGCCCTGCCCCGGGTGGTGGACGCCGATCGCCTCGTCGTCGCCAACTCCCTCTCCCCGACCGCCGGCACCCTGGCGGCCACCGCGGGAGGCGGCCTCGCCTTCGTCGTACGGCTGGTGGCCGACGAGTCCGACGCGGCGGTCGTGCTGCTGGGGTCGGTGCTCTATCTGCTCTCCGCGCTGGCGTCCCTGAGCCTGCCCCGCACGCTGCTGGGGCCGGATACCGACGGGAGCCCGCTGCGGCTGCGGGCAGCTCTCGCCGTAACGGCTCGCGGGCTCGTCGCCGGCCTGCGCCATCTGGCCCAGCGGAGCCACGCGGCCCGGGCCCTGGCCGCCATGACCGTGATCCGCTTCTGCTACGGCGCACTCACCGTGACCGTGCTCATGCTGTGCCGCTACGCCTGGTCCGACACCGAGTCCGACGGACTGGCCCTGCTCGGCATGGCGGTCGGTATCTCCGGTGCGGGATTCTTCGTCGCCGCCGTCCTCACCCCGTGGGCGGTGGGTCAGCTCGGCCGGTACGGGTGGATCGTGAGCTGCGCCGGGTCGGCGGCGGTCCTGGTGCCCGCTCTGGGCCTCTCCTTCACTCCCGTCCCCATGCTGATCGCCGCGTTCGTGCTCGGTGTCGTGACGCAGGGGTCGAAGATCGCGACCGACACGATTGTGCAGACCTCGGTCGACGATTCCTTCCGCGGCCGGGTCTTCTCGCTCTACGACGTGCTCTTCAATGTCGCGTTCGTGAGCGCCGCGGGGGTGGCTGCCCTGATGCTGCCGCCTGACGGCAGATCAGTCGCCGTCGTGGCGGTCGTGTCCGTGCTGTACGCGGCGGTCGCGGCGACGATGTTCCGCCGGCGACGCGTCGATGGCCACCAGTAGTCGGCCCTGAGCCGGTCCTGGATGTGGCGAGGGGCGTTGTTTCACGTGAAACATCGCCCAGCCCTGCTCAGCCCTGCTGCGCCCACCACTCCTTGAGCGCCGCCGCCGCAGCGTCCCGCTCCATCGGCCCGTGTTCCAGGCGCTGCTCCAGCAGGAAGCCGTACGCCTTGCCGATCACCGGCCCGGGGCCGACCCCGAGGATCCGCATGATCTCGTTGCCGTCCAGGTCGGGGCGGATCGAGTCGAGCTCCTCCTGCTCCTGCAACAGGGCGATGCGCTCCTCCAGCCCGTCGTAGGTGCGGGAGAGCGCGTTGGCCTTGCGCTTGTTCCGGGTCGTGCAGTCCGACCGGGTCAGCTTGTGGAGCCGGTCCAGCAGCGGCCCCGCGTCACGCACGTACCGGCGCACCGCGGAGTCGGTCCACTCGCCGTCGCCGTACCCGTGGAAGCGCAGGTGCAGCTCCACCAGTTTCGACACGTCCTTGACCAGCTCGTTGGAGTACTTGAGCTCGGTCATACGCTTCTTCGTCATCTTCGCGCCCACCACCTCGTGGTGGTGGAAAGAGACCCTGCCGTCCTTCTCGAAGCGGCGGGTCCTCGGCTTGCCGATGTCATGGAGCAGCGCGGCGAGACGCAGGACGAGGTCGGGGCCGTTCTCCTCCAGACCGATGGCCTGCTCCAGGACGGTCAGCGAGTGCTCGTAGACGTCTTTGTGTCGGTGATGCTCGTCACTCTCCAGGCGCAGCGCGGGAAGCTCGGGCAGCACATGTTCGGCCAGCCCGGTGTCGACCAGGAGCCCCAGCCCCTTGCGCGGGTGCTGGGAGAGCAGCAGCTTGTTGAGTTCGTCGCGGACCCGCTCGGCGGAGACGATGCCGATCCGCGCGGCCATCTCCGTCATGGCGGTGACGACGTCGGGGGCGACCTCGAAGTCGAGCTGCGCGGCGAAGCGGGCCGCGCGCAGCATGCGCAGCGGGTCGTCGGAGAATGACGCCTCGGGCGTGCCCGGAGTACGCAGCACCCGCTCGGCGAGGTCCTTCAGACCTCCGTACGGATCGACGAACTCCTTCTGCGGCAGAGCCACGGCCATCGCGTTGACCGTGAAGTCGCGGCGCACGAGGTCGTCCTCGATGGAGTCGCCGTAGGAGACCTCCGGCTTGCGCGAGGTCCGGTCGTAGGCCTCGGACCGGTAGGTCGTGACCTCGATCTGGTAGCCGTCCTTCTGGGAACCGACGGTGCCGAAGGCGATCCCGACCTCCCACACCGAGTCGGCCCACGGGCGGACGATCTTGAGCACGTCCTCGGGGCGGGCATCGGTGGTGAAGTCCAGGTCGTTCCCGAGCCTGCCCAGCAGTGCGTCGCGGACCGAGCCGCCGACCAGCGCGAGGCCGAATCCGGCCTCCTGGAATCGGCGGGCGAGGTCGTCGGCGACCGGGGACACCCGCAGCAGCTCACTCACCGCACGGTGCTGCACCTGGCTCAGTGCACTGGCGTTCTCTTCGTTGGCGTTCGGCACAACAGAAAAGGGTACGTGCACGGGCCGGTCGCGGCGTCATCGTTTACGGCGGCCCTGCGGGATACCCGCGATCATGTGCGATGGACCCCAGCACTTCGGCCCGCCGCACCTCGTTACCATGCGGGGACGCAGGATCGAACGATCGACAGCATCTGACGAAGACGAGGGACGGGTAGGCGCGTGGCCAAGGCGGCAGACTTCCAGGGGACTCGTCCCTCTCCTGCCCGCCGGTGGCTCCGGCGCACGGCCTCGGCGGTGCTCGGAGCACCGCTGCTGGCCGGTCTGCTGGCCGTTCCGAGCGCCGGTGCCGCCCCGGCAGCCGAGCCCGCCAAGGCCCCCACCGGCTCCCGTACGGTCGATGTGTCCCTGGACACGCTCACCCCGAACGTTCCCTCGGAGGACGACACCCTGACCGTCTCCGGAACGCTCACCAACAAGGGCAGGGAGACGATCAGCAGCGCCGAGGTCGATCTGCGGGTCGGACCGAGGCTCACCGGCCGCGGAGAGGTCGACGACGCCGCGAAGCGCTCCACGTACGTCCCCGGAGCCGACCCGGTCACCGTCGGGGACAAGTACACGGTGAAGTTCCCCAAGCTCGCCAAGGGGATCAGCCAGGACTTCACGCTCAAAGTCCCCGTCGACAAGCTGGGGCTGAACGACTCGGGCGTCTACCAGCTCGGCGTCTCGGTCTCCGGCCGTACGACCACCGCCCCCTACGAGCAGGTGCTGGGCATCGAGCGCTCGTTCCTGCCCTGGCAGCCCGAGGCGAGCGACAGCAGGACGAAGCTCACCTTCCTCTGGCCGCTGATCGCGTCTCCCCACGTCACGGCGGAGACCCGGTCGGACGAACAGCAGACACCCGTGTTCACCGACGACGACCTGGCCAAGGAGCTGGCGCCCGGCGGCCGGCTGGAGCAGATGGTGTCCCTGGGCAGCCGACTCCCGGTGACCTGGGTCGTCGACCCGGACCTCCTGGCGAGCGTGGCGGCGATGGCCGGGACGTACGAGGTCGAGTCCGGTGACACGACCGTTCCGGGCAAGAACCAGGCCGTCGCCAAGCAGTGGCTCACCGCGCTGGAGAAAGTGGTGGATGACGGCAAGGTGATCGCGCTGCCGTTCGCCGATCCCGATCTGGCCTCCATCGCGCACCGCGGCAAGAACGTCTCCGGAACGCTCAGCCATCTGCAGAACGCCTCCACGGTGGCCGCGACCACGGTGGAGACCATTCTCCATGTGAAGCCCTCCACCGACTTCGCCTGGCCCGTGAACGGCGCCGTGGACTCCTCCATCGTCGATGTGGCGACCTCGGCGGGCGCCCACAACGTGATCGCCCGCAGCGACAGCTTCCGGGAGACCTCGGGCCTTCCGTACACGCCGACCGCGGCGCGGCCGATCGGCGGGGGGACCACCGCGGTCGTCGCGGACGCCAGGCTGTCGACCCTGTTCGACGGAGACATGTCGAGGGCGGGCGCCTCCACCCTCGCGGTCCAGAGGTTTCTCGCCCAGACCCTCGCGCTGACCGAGCAGGCGCCGGACAACGAGCGCAGCATCGTCGTGGCCCCGCCGCGGATGCCCACCGCCGCACAGGCCCAGACGATGGCCCGCGCTCTGGAGGGCCTGTCGGGGGACCGCTGGACGCAGCCCCTGGACCTCGTCGCGGCCGCCGAGACGAAGCCCGACCCGAGGGCCACCGCCAAGGTCCCCCCGGCCTCCGCGTACCCGAAGAAGCTCCGCGCCCAGGAACTGCCCACACAGGCGTTCCAGGACATCCGCACCACCCAGGGCTCCCTCGACAGCTTCGAGACGATCCTGACGCAGCCCGAGCGCGTGGTGACGCCCTTCGGCAACGCCGTCAACCGCTCGATGTCGACGTCCTGGCGCGGACGGTCCCTGAAGGCGCAGCAGTACCGGGACGCGGTCCGCGACTACCTGCAGAGCCTCACCTCCGAGGTGCAGCTCATCGAGAAGTCCGACGTCACCCTCTCCGGGCGCAGCGCGACGATCCCGGTCACCGTGCAGAACAAGCTGGTGCAGGGCGTGGACCGGCTGGTTCTCCAGCTGACCTCGGACAACATCCGGCTCAAGTTCAACGACGACGGGTCCACGGCCGAACTGCCGGTCAGCATCGCGGGCGGGCACAGCCAGTCCGTGAAGTTCGACACGGCGACCAGCGCCAACGGCCGGGCCCAGGTGACCGCCCGGCTGTTCACGGAGGACGGCACGCCGTACGGCGAGGAAATGACCTTCACCGTGAAGGTCTCCGAGGTCACGCCCACCGTGCTGCTCGTGATCGCCGGCGGACTGCTGCTCCTGGTGCTGGCCGGCATCAGGATGTACACCCACCGCAAGCGCGCGGTGGCAAGCGACACGGCGGACGGCAACGGCAACGGCAACGGACCCGAGCAGCCGAGTGACCCGACTCCGGACACCGGTCCGGAAAGCGGGGCCCCGTCGGGAACGGGTGAGAAAGTGGACCGTTGAGCGATGTCTGTCGTGGCCGGTCGGCCGGGGACGATGAGGTAGGGGTTTCGATGAACGCGCCGTACGACGGTGACCGCGGGCAGGGCGCGGGCGGAGCAGCGTCTCCGGGCGGGCCTCCGGTTCCCCCTGACGCGGGCCAGGACGGCTCCGTGCCGCCGGACCCGTACCTCCAGCACGCCTACGAGGACGACCCCTACCGGGCGCAGGACCTCACCGCCCAGGACCCGGTGGGCGAGGCGCTCTACGACCGGGCCGCCCACCCGCCGCCGCCTCCCGGCACCTACCAGGAGCCGGCGCCGCTCTACCAGCAGCCACCCCCCGCTCCGTACGCCCCGGACCCGCGCATCTGGGCGCAGCCCCCGCCTCCCGAGCCGGCGGGGCCCTCCCGGCACCTGCCGTACGGGGACCGCCCCGCGACCACGCAGTTCGTCGGCGTCGACGACCTCGTGACCCAGGCTTCGGACGACCGGCAGGAGCCGGACGCCTTCGCCCATCTCTTCCGGGACCAGGAAGGATCGGGAAAGCCTCCGGTACCACCCCAGCCCGAACCGGCTCCTGCACCCCCGCCCGCGAAGGGCGGTGGCGGCAAGGTCTCCGGACTGCTGAAGTCCAGCGCGGTCATGGCCGCCGGCACCCTCGTCTCCCGGCTCACCGGATTCGTCCGGTCCCTGGTGATCACCGCCGCACTCGGCGCCGCGATGCTCGGCGACAGCTTCACCATCGCGTACACCCTGCCGACGATGATCTACATCCTCACCGTCGGCGGCGGCCTCAACTCGGTCTTCGTCCCGCAGCTCGTCCGTGCCATGAAGGACGACGAGGACGGTGGTGAGGCCTTCGCCAACCGGCTCCTGACCCTGGTGATGGTCGCGCTCGGCCTGATCGTCGCCGCCGCGGTCCTCGTGGCGCCGGTGCTGATCAAGCTGATGTCCAGCACCATCGCCGACGACGTGGCCGCCAACAGCGTGGCCGTCACCTTCGCCCGGTACTGCCTGCCCACCATCTTCTTCATGGGTGTGCACGTGGTGATGGGCCAGATCCTCAACGCCCGTGGCAAGTTCGGCGCGATGATGTGGACCCCGGTCCTCAACAACATCGTCATGATCATCACGTTCGGGCTGTTCATCTGGGTCTACGGCACCTCCGCCGAATCGCAGATGGGCGTCGACACCATCCCGCCGGAGGGCGTCCGGCTGCTCGGCATCGGCACCCTGCTCGGCCTCGTCGTCCAGGCCCTGGCGATGATCCCCTACCTGCGTGAGACGGGCTTCCGCTTCCGTCCCCGATTCGACTGGAAGGGTCACGGGCTCGGCAAGACCGTCAAGCTGGCCAAGTGGACCGTGCTGTTCGTCCTGGCCAACCAGGCGGGCGTCCTGGTCGTCACCCAGCTCGCCACAGCGGCGGGCAAGCTCTCGGGCAGGGACGGCACCGGGTTCCTGGCCTACTCCAACGCCCAGCTGATCTGGGGCATGCCGCAGGCCATCATCACCGTCTCCGTCATGGCCGCGCTGCTGCCCCGCATCTCCCGGGCCGCCCACGACAACGACCCCGGTGCGGTCCGCGACGACATCTCGCAGGGACTGCGCAACTCGGCCGTCGCCATCGTGCCGGTGGCCTTCACCTTCCTCGCGCTCGGCCTGCCGATGTGCACCCTGCTGTACGCGTCCAGCGGCGCCGAGGCCGCCCGCTCCATGGGCTTCATCCTCATGGCCTTCGCGCTCGGCCTGATCCCGTACTCCGTGCAGTACGTCGTCCTCCGCGGGTTCTACGCCTACGAGGACACCCGCACCCCCTTCTACAACACGGTGATCGTGGCAGCCGTCAATGCCGCCGCCTCCGCGCTCTGTTACGTCGTCCTGCCCGCACGCTGGGCGGTCGTCGGCATGGCCTTCTCCTACGGTCTGGCCTACGCGGTCGGTGTCGGCGTCGCCTGGCGCCGGCTGCGCAACCGGCTGGGCGGCGACCTGGACGGCGCGCACATCGTCCGGACCTACGCACGCCTCTGCATGGCGGCGGTACCCGCCGCCCTCGTCGGCGGCGCCGTCGGATTCGGAATCCTGGAACTGGTCGGCACCGGTGCCCTCGGCTCCCTGGCCGCACTGATCTGCGGCGGCGTCCTCCTCCTGGGTATCTTCTTCGTCGCGGCGAAGAAGATGCGCATCGAAGAGGTCAACGGCCTGGTCGGCATGGTCCGTGGACGGCTCGGCCGCTGAATGAGCACCCGCCCGCACAACCATCGCCGCACTCCGCGTGTCGTGCATAGCGCTGGAGTGTGGGCACAATTGGCGTGACTGTGCAGAGCTGGCTGGCATCGCGCAACGGATGGGGAGGCAGGAACGACGGTGGCGGAACGTAGCACGGCTGCCGTCGACGTGGCCGACAACGGCGGCGACGAGCCGCTGACCGCCAAGGCGGACGAGGCCACGACCGACGGGACGGCGCAAGCCGAGGACACCAAGGGCGCGAGCCCCAAGGACACCGAGAACACGGACGGGAAGCGTTCCGAGGCCGTTCCGGCGTCACCCGATCTGCACAGCGGTCACAAACTCGCCGGGCGCTACCGCCTGGAGGAGTGCGTCACCCGTCTGGACGGCTTCAGCAGCTGGCGCGCGGTCGACGAGAAGCTCCGCCGGGCGGTGGGCGTCCACCTGCTGCCCGCCGACCACCCGCGGGCCCGCTCGGTGCTGGCCGCCGCCCGCTCCTCGGCCCTCCTCGGCGACCCCCGCTTCGTCCAGGTCCTGGACGCCGTCGAGGAGAACGACCTCGTCTACGTGGTCCACGAATGGCTGCCGGACGCCACCGAACTCACCGCTCTGCTGGCCACCGGGCCGATGGAGGCCCACGACGCCTACCAGCTCGTCAGCCAGCTCTCCCAGGCGATGGCCGCCGCCCACCGCGAGGGCCTGTCCCATCTGCGCCTCACCCCCGGCGCGGTTCTGCGCAGCTCCACCGGGCAGTACCGCATCCGCGGCCTCGCCGTGAACGCCGCCCTGCGCGGCATCACCGCCGAACGCCCCCTCCGTACGGACACCGAGGCCATCGGCGCCCTCCTGTACGCCGCGCTGACCCACCGCTGGCCGTACGGGGACGACGCCCACGGGCTCGCCGGGCTGCCCAAGGGCATGGGGCTCATCGCCCCGGACCAGGTCCGGGCCGGCGTCCACCGCGGCCTCTCCGAGCTCGCCATGCGGGCGCTCGCCAACGACGGTGCCACCGCCTCCCGGCAGGAACCGCCCTGCACCACGCCGGACGAGCTCGCCAAGGCCGTCGCCGCCATGCCGCGGATCCTCCCGCCGGAGCCCACGTTCACCGCGCCGCCTGCGTATCAGCGCACGACCTATCAGCAGGGCACGTACGGGCGCCCGTCCTCGCACCCCTCCGCCGCCGCCCAGCCCGTGATGCCGGTCCCTCCGGTGCCCCTGCAGAGCCGTACCGGCCGCGTGCTCAAGTGGACCGTCTCGGCGCTCCTCATCGCCGCGCTGGGACTCGGCAGCTGGCAGCTCGCCGAGGCGCTGCTCGACCGGAGCAAGGGCTCCGACGACACCGGCGTCACCGAGCCGAACGAGGACGACAAGAACAACGGCGACAAGCCCGCGTCGTCCGCCGAACCCCTGGACATCGCGGGGGCCACGGAGTTCAAGCCCGACGGCTCCGGCATCAAGGAGCAGGAGGTGCCGAACACCATCGACGGCGATCCCGGAACCCACTGGGTCACCCCGCGGTACGAGGGCTTCGCCAACTTCGGCAATCTCCCCCAGCGCAAGCAGGGCAGCGGAATCATCGTCGACCTCGGCAAGGTGCGTGACGTCTCCGGCATCGACGTGTCCATGTACCGGAACGGGCAGACGACAACCGTGCTCGCCGCGTCCCCGGACGCCTCGTCCCCGTCCATGACGGCGGACTTCGACCAGCCGATCGTCAAGCGGACCGTCTCGGGGTCGAAGCTCGAGGAGAAGCTCGACAAGCCCGTCCGCACCCGCTACGTCCTGGTCCACATCACGGAGCTCCCGTCGGACGGAACGGGCGGCTACCGGGGCGGCATCACCGACATCTCCGTCCTCGGCTGATCCACCGCCCGATACTGTGGGGCGGACCATTCGCCCACCGAGCACCGGCGACACCAAGGGTTGCGGCCGTCACACCCGTGACGGCAGTCTTCTCCCCGTCGCACCGCTTCGCCGGGCGCGGCCCACAGATGACATCGGATCCGGTTCGGAGGGGGGAGCACGGTGGATTCCGTTCCACCCGAGGCACCGAGCGACTCGGAGCTGCTCGCCCAGCATGTGGCGGGCGACCCCGACGCCTTCGGTGAACTCGTACGCCGCCACCGCGACCGGCTCTGGGCCGTGGCGCTGCGCACCCTGGGGGACCGGGAGGAAGCGGCCGACGCCGTGCAGGACGCCCTGATCTCCGCCTTCCGCGCCGCCCACACCTTCCGCGGCCAGTCCGCCGTCACCACCTGGCTGCACCGGATCACCGTCAACGCCTGCCTCGACCGGGTCCGCAAGGCCGCCTCCCGCAAGACGTCCCCGGTGGACGACGCCGAACGCCTCGACCAGCTCCTGGAACCCCACGAATCGGCCGAGGCCCCCGCCGTGCGCCAGGACCTCCACCGCCAGCTCCAGGAAGCCCTGGCCACGTTGCCCGCCGAGCAGCGTGCGGCCCTCGTCCTCGTCGACATGCAGGGCTACCCCGTCGCGGAGGCGGCCAGCATCCTGGAGGTGCCGACCGGCACCGTGAAGAGCCGGTGCGCCCGGGGCCGGGCGAGACTGGCCCCCCTGGTCCGCCACCTGCGCGCGGGAACAGGGAGACAGACCCCCGACGGAGACAACGGCACCACCGGAAGGAACCGGACGCCCGGAGCATCCGTCCCACTTGCGTCAGGACCCAGAGACGCAGGAGCAAGCGATCCTGCCGCTACGAAGGGAGGAGGTGGGCGCCCGTGACATCCACGGACGACACGGCTCAGCACCCGGAGGTCTCCGAGATCTCCGATCTCACCGAGGGGCTGCTCTCCCCTTCCCGGACGGCGGAACTCCGACAGCACCTCGCGGAGTGCGACCTCTGCGCGGAGATCCAGGACTCCCTGGAGGAGATCCGCGGGCTGCTCGGGACGATGCCCGCCCCCGAGCCGATGCCCGAGGACGTCGCCGCCCGCATCGACGCGGCTCTCGCGGCCGAGGCCGGCCCCACAGCTCCCACCCAGGACGAGCCGGTCGTTGTTTCACGTGAAACAACGACCGACGAGGGCGCGACGACCAGCAGGACGGCGAGCGGTGCCTCCTCCTCTTCCGTGAGCGGCAGCGCCACTGCCCCGGACCGCCCCGCGGGCCGGTCCTCGGCTGCCACCGGACCGGGCCGCCGTCCCGCCCGCCGCCGTAAGCGCGCCGTAGTCCTCGGCACCGCGTTCGGCGCCGCGGTCATCGGGGTGAGCGTCTTCTTCCTGCAGGCGGTCGCCCCGTCCGGCGATGCGGCCAAGTCGGCGGCCGACAGCGGAGTCAGTGCTGCGGACAGCGGCGCGCCCGCCTACGCCGACGGCACGCTCGAAACCCAGGTGCGCCACCTCCTCGGCGACGGCGACGAAACAGGACCGGAGAGCCCCGGCGTCAAGAAGGTGCCGCCGGAGGCGGACACCAAGTCGACGAGCGAAGCCCTCACCCCCGACGCCGAGTCGTCCAGGAGCCCCTTGAAGGCCCCTGTCGTCGACGTGCCCCCCTGTGTGCAGCAGGCCACCGGCCGCACCACGCCGGCCCTCGCCCTCGACGAGGGCACGTACCGCGGAAAGGACGCCTATCTCGTCGTCCTTCCGCACGCGACCGACTCCACACGCGTACAGGCCTACCTCGTGGCCTCCGCCTGCGTGGACACCGCTCCCGAGGCCCCCGGCCAACTGCTGCTCACGCGCGCCTACAACCGCCCCTGAAGGCCGTCCGGGACCGCCGCGGCATGTTCGGGAATGCATCAGCCGTAGGATCCGTTGGGTGGGGTGAGAGTCGTTGACCGACCCCCGTAGGCAGTTAGGCAGTCTGCAGAAACGAGGAAGAAACCCGTGAGCGACGTCCGTAATGTGATCATCATCGGCTCCGGACCGGCCGGGTACACCGCCGCTCTGTACACCGCCCGTGCGTCGCTGAACCCGTTGGTCTTCGAGGGCGCCGTCACGGCCGGCGGTGCGCTGATGAACACCACCGACGTGGAGAACTTCCCCGGCTTCCAGGACGGCATCATGGGCCCCGAGCTCATGGACAACATGCGGGCCCAGGCCGAGCGCTTCGGCGCCGAGCTGATCCCCGACGACGTCGTCGCGGTCGATCTCACCGGTGACATCAAGACCGTCACCGACACCGCGGGCACCGTCCACCGCGCCAAGGCAGTCATCGTCACCACCGGTTCCCAGCACCGCAAGCTCGGACTGCCCAACGAGGACGCTCTCTCCGGACGCGGTGTCTCCTGGTGCGCCACCTGCGACGGCTTCTTCTTCAAGGACCACGACATCGCCGTGATCGGCGGCGGCGACACCGCAATGGAGGAGGCGACCTTCCTCTCCCGCTTCGCCAAGTCCGTCACGATCGTCCACCGCCGTGACACTCTGCGCGCCTCCAAGGCCATGCAGGACCGGGCCTTCGCCGACCCGAAGATCAAGTTCGCCTGGGACAGCGAGGTCGCCGAGGTCAAGGGCGACCAGAAGCTCTCCGGTCTGACCCTGCGCAGCACCAAGACCGGCGAGACGTCCGAGCTTCCCGTGACCGGGCTCTTCATCGCCGTCGGCCACGACCCGCGCACCGAGCTCTTCAAGGGCCAGCTGGAGCTCGACGACGAGGGTTACCTGAAGGTCGAGGCGCCCTCCACGCGCACCAACCTGCCCGGTGTCTTCGGCGCCGGAGATGTGGTCGACCACACCTACCGTCAGGCCATCACGGCAGCGGGCACCGGATGCTCCGCCGCCCTGGACGCCGAGCGCTTCCTCGCGGCCCTGGCTGACGCCGAGCCCGCCGAGCCGGAGAAGACCCCGGCCGTCTGAACGTACGCACCGCACACCACCACCCCGAGAGACTAAGGAGGCCGCCGTGGCCGGCGACCTGAAGCACGTTACGGATGACACCTTCGACGAGGTCGTCCTCAAGAGCAACAAGCCTGTTCTGGTGGACTTCTGGGCTGCCTGGTGCGGCCCGTGCCGTCAGATCGCCCCCTCGCTGGAGGCGATCGCGGCTGAGCACGGCGACCAGATCGAGATCGTCAAGCTCAACATCGACGAGAACCCGGCCACCGCCGCCAAGTACGGCGTGATGTCCATCCCCACCCTGAACGTCTACCAGGGCGGCGAGGTCGCCAAGACCATCGTCGGCGCCAAGCCTAAGGCCGCGATCCTCCGCGACCTCGAAGGCTTCATCAGCGCCTGACCTCGCGGCAGCGCCCCGGCACGATGTTTCACGTGAAACGGGCCCACCCCCTCCAGGGGGTGGGCCCGTTTCACATGGCAGCCGCAAACGGTGCCCGGCCTCACAACGGCCGCAACACCGGTTCCTTCTGGACCGCCCCCAGAAGCCGGTCGAGCGCCAACTCCACGTCTTCCTTCCAGGAGAGCGTCGTCCGCAGCTCCAGCCTCAGCCGTGGGTATACGGGATGCGGCCGCACGGTCTTGAAGCCGACGGCCAGCAGATGATCCGCGGGGAGTACGCATGTGGCTTGCTCGGACCTCGCGTCACCGAACGCCTCGATCGCCCTGAAGCCCCGGCGCAGCACATCCTTGGCCACCGTCTGCACCATGACACGGCCAAGACCCTGGCCCTGGTACTCGGGGAGGATCAGACCGGTGATGAGCTGGACGGCGTCGGGGGAGACCGGGCTGGTCGGAAAGGCCGTCGAGCGGGGGACGTAAGCAGGCGGGGCATAGAGCACGAAGCCGACCGGCACGTCGTCCACGTAGACCACCCGGCCGCAGGAGCCCCACTCCAGGAGGACCGCGGAGATCCAGGCTTCCTTCTCCTGCTCCGGCTTGCCCGCCTCTACTGCGGCTTCCCCACTGACCGGGTCAAGCTCCCAGAAGACGCACGAGCGGCAACGCTCGGGGAGATCCGGAAGGTTGTCCAGGGTGAGTGGTACGAGCCGACGCCCCATGACGGCGATTCCTCACTTCCTTCGCCCGCCGCACCACGTGCGGCCGCCAGCGCGTTCCGTTCCCGGAACAGACTGCCGACGAATCCCCCGACGGCGCCCAGGCCGAGCCCGACCGTGACGAGCCGACTGCGGCTCACTCTTCGCAAGGCCTCCGCCCTCCTCTGAGGTCGTTCACCATGGATGCGCCGTCCCAGAACGCATCGTATCCACCCAGAGGTGATGCGGATACCGCGAGAGGGCAAAGGGCGGGCCGTGTTCCGGTATGCACCGGCGCACGGCCCGCCCTTCCGTGAACCCCGCGGCTCAGCCCTCGTCGTCCTCCTCGGACGTCTCGGTCAGCCGGCGCTCCAGCACCCGGCCCTCGCCCGGAGCGAGACTGCCGAGAATCCGGTCCAGGTCCTCCATCGACGCGAACTCGACGACGATCTTGCCCTTCTTCTGCCCCAGGTCGACCTTCACCCGGGTCTCGAAGCGGTCGGACAGCCGGGTCGCCAGATCGGTCAGAGCGGGGGACAGCCGACCACCGGCACGCGGGCCCTTGGGCTTCACAGAGCCAGTGGGGTGCGAACCCATGAGCCTCACGATCTCCTCGATCGTGCGCACCGAAAGCCCCTCAGCCACGACGCGGTGGGCCAGCAGGTCCTGCTCCTCGGAGTCGTCCACGGACAGCAGGGCACGAGCATGGCCGGCCGAGAGCACGCCTGCCGCGACCCGGCGCTGCACCGACGGCGAAAGCCGCAGGAGCCTCAGTGTGTTCGTCACCTGCGGACGGGAGCGGCCGATCCGATCGGCCAGCTGGTCTTGGGTGCACTTGAAGTCCTTGAGCAGTTGGTCGTACGCGGCTGCCTCTTCCAGCGGGTTCAGCTGAGCCCGGTGGAGGTTCTCCAGCAGCGCGTCCAGCAGCAGCTTCTCGTCGTCCGTGGCGCGGACGATGGTGGGAATCCGCTCCAGGCCCGCTTCGCGGCAGGCCCTCCAACGACGCTCACCCATGATGAGCTCGTAGCTGTCCGGGCCCACCTTGCGGACGACTACCGGCTGGAGAAGACCGACCTCCTTGATGGAGACGACCAGCTCGGACAGCGCGTCCTCGTCGAAGACCTCACGGGGCTGGCGGGGGTTCGGGGTGATCATCCCGATCGGCAGCTCGGCGAAGTAGGCACCGGACGTCCCGGCATCCTGCTCGGACCGGTCCTCCGGGGCCGACGCCGGCTCCGGCACCACCGGGGCGGGCGGCAGCGCGGTCACCTTCGCCGCGGCCACCCCGCGCTCCGCCGTCAGCACCGGACGCGCGCCGGACGATGACGCGCCGCCTCCGGGCGCCGGCACCTGCTTCTCCTGGGGAGCGGCGGGGATCAGCGCACCGAGCCCGCGTCCCAGTCCTCTACGACGCTCACTCACTGAAGGCCCTCCGAAACGTGTCGCTGGCTGTTCTGACTGCTCGTGTGGGCGTGCTGAGCCTCGTAGTGCACCCCGGCGCCCCGCAGGGCGATCTCCCGGGCGGCTTCGAGATACGAGAGCGAACCGCTGGATCCCGGGTCATAGGTCAGCACGGTCTGCCCGTAGCTCGGCGCCTCCGAGATGCGCACCGACCGCGGGATGCTCGTCCGCAGCACTTCCTTGCCGAAGTGGGTACGGACCTCCTCGGCGACCTGGGAGGCGAGCCTCGTCCGGCCGTCGTACATCGTCAGCAGGATCGTCGAGACATGCAGATCCGGATTCAGATGGCCCCGCACCAGGTCGACGTTGCGCAGGAGCTGTCCCAGGCCTTCCAGCGCGTAGTACTCGCACTGGATGGGGATCAGCACCTCGGCACCGGCCACCAGCGCGTTCACCGTCAGCAGGCCCAGCGAGGGCGGACAGTCGATGAGGATGTAGTCCAGCGGCTGCTCGTACGCCTGGATGGCCCGCTGAAGCCGGCTCTCCCGAGCCACCAGCGAGACCAGCTCGATCTCCGCACCGGCGAGATCGATGGTCGCGGGGGCACAGAAGAGACCCTCGACGTCCGGTACGGGCTGGACCACCTCCGAGAGGGGGCGGCTGTCCACCAGGACGTCGTAGATCGAGGGGACATCGGCGTGGTGATCAATGCCCAGAGCCGTGGAGGCGTTGCCCTGCGGGTCGAGATCGACGACCAGAACGCGCGCACCGTGCAGGGCCAGGGAAGCGGCAAGGTTGACCGTCGTGGTCGTCTTACCGACCCCGCCCTTCTGGTTGGCCACCACCATGACGCGGGTGCGGTCAGGGCGGGGCAGCCCTTCGCCGGCGCGGCCGAGGGCCTCGACCGCCAGCTGAGCGGCACGGCCGATGGGTGTGTCGTCCATCGGCGGCGGTGTTTCACGTGAAACACCCTCACCCACGGACTCGGTTCGGGGACCGGGGACCGGGTCGGTCATCGGTCCCGCGATGTTGGCGTCGGACCGCAAGGATTCACTCTCCTCGACTTCAGGCTCGCAATGAACAGAGCCTGCCATGCTTTCGGGGTCGTGAACCAGCGAGGCCCGCTGTTCTGTGGATGAATCCGTGCGTGTGGACAACTCGGCAACCCGTCCGGGCTTGCGGTCGCGCGGCGTGGCAGCCGCACGACCGCGGCCGATGATTCCCTGCAGCAGAGAGCGACGTTTCACGTGAAACACGATGCCCCCGCCGAGCAACTACCAGGCCACGACACTCCGCACGGGGTATGTATCGCTACATTCCGGAAGTACGGCTGCTAAGCAGCCCAAGAAACAACAGACTCCGCATACCGGTCGACCGCTCTGGGCAGCAAACCGCTATGCGGAGCCGTCCTGCACAGCCCCTCAGCGACGCCTGCGCGTGCGGCCCGTCCGAGCGGCCTTGGCCCTCTTTGCGGCGAACCTCACACCGCCCGGGCTCTCACCCACCACGACACGGACCACGGTGGAGAGCGGATCGACCACGCCTTCGCCGACCTGGAGCACCTCGGTCTCCAGCACACCGAGCTTGCTGAGCGCGGCCCTGGCGCCGTTGAGCTCCTCCTCGGCGGTGTCGCCCTTGAGCGCGAGCATCTCCCCGTAAGGCTTCAGCAGGGGGACGCCCCAGCCCGCCAGCCGGTCCAGCGGCGCCACCGCACGAGCGGTCACCACCTGAACGGGCTGAAGCGTCCCGAGGACCTCCTCGGCCCGGCCACGCACGACCGTCACATGGTCCAGGCCGAGCAGGTCGACGACCTCCTGGAGGAAGTTCGTCCGCCGAAGCAGCGGCTCCAGCAGGGTGATCTTGAGATCGGGGCGCACCAGAGCCAGCGGGATCCCGGGCAGACCCGCGCCCGAGCCCACATCGCACACGGTGACGCCTTCGGGCACGACCTCGGAGAGCACCGCGCAGTTCAGCAGGTGCCGCTCCCACAGCCGAGGAACCTCACGCGGCCCGATCAGGCCTCGCTTGACCCCGGCATCCGCAAGAAGCTCCGCGTACCGGACAGCCTCCGGAAAGAGCTCTCCGAACACCGCCTGCGCCTCCGCAGGTGCCTGGGGGAGCTCTGCTGCCTCCGTCACGGGGACCGTCCTTCCATACCGCACTAGCGCACTGTGGGTGGCTGACTATCAGGCTGACAAAGATCGGCCCCGCCTGCGAACAGACGGGGCCGACAGTACAAGGATCCGGTCAGGCCGGGAGAACGACGACGAAGCGCTGCGGCTCCTCGCCCTCCGACTCGCTCCGGAGTCCGGCCGCGGCGATCGCGTCGTGCACGACCTTGCGCTCGAACGGCGTCATCGGGTCCAGCTTCACCGGCTGACCCGAGCTCTTGACCTCGTTCGCGGCCTTGGCACCCAGCTCCGCGAGGACCTCGCGCTTCTTGGCCCGGAAGCCGCCGATGTCGAGCATCAGACGGCTGCGGTCGCCGGTCTCCCGGTGGACGGCCAGCCGCGTCAGCTCCTGGAGCGCCTCCAGGACCTCACCGTCGCGGCCCACGAGCTTCGACAGGTCGCGCGCCGATTCGCTGATGATCGACACCGCGGCCCGGTCCGCCTCGACGTCCATGTCGATGTCGCCGTCGAGGTCGGCGATGTCGAGCAGTCCCTCGAGGTAGTCGGCCGCGATCTCGCCCTCCTGCTCCAGGCGGGTCAGGGTGTCGCTGCCGGCCTCAGCGGCGGCCGTGGAGGTGGTGCCTTCCGTCACGGATGGACTCCTTCTACTTCTTGGACGGGTGCTTGGGCCGCTGCGGGCCCTTGCGCTGTCCGGACTTGGCTTGGCGTGAGGAGCCGGAGGCGGGCTTCCCCGCCGACTTCGGCTTGTCGTCCTGCGGTGCGTCCTGCTTCTCGAGCGAGGTCTTGGAGCCGGCTGCCGCAGGTTCCGCGTCCTTGGCCCCGCCGGCCGTGGTACCGGCCGTCTGGCGCTTCGCCTTGGTCTGGCGCTTGGGCTGCTGGCGCTTGTGCGCCTGGCTGCCCTCGGCATCGGCGGCGGCGGTCTCGCTCTTCTGCACCGTGCCGTCCTCCTGGGCCGCGAGACCCAGCTTGCTGAGACCGGTGATGAACTTGCGCTCGATGTCGTTGCGGTCGGAGCCCTTGGCGACGATGGCCTTGACGGTGTTGCGCCGGGTGCGGCCGCGCACCTGCCCGTGGCCGGTCACGCTCTTCAGTACCCGCTGGAGGTAGGCGTCCTGCGCCTTGCTGCCCGGCGTCGGGTTCTGGTTGATCACGTACATCTGCTGACCCATGGTCCAGACGTTCGTGGTCAGCCAGTAGACGAGGACACCGACGGGGAAGTTGATGCCCATCACGGCGAAGATGACCGGGAAGATGTACATCAGCATCTTCTGCTGCTGCATGTACGGGGTCTTGACCGTCAGGTCGACGTTCTTCGTCATCAGCTGGCGCTGGGTGAAGAACTGCGAGGCCGACATCAGCACGATCATGATCGCGGTGACGATCCTGACGTCCGTCAGGGAGGCGTCGAGCGAGGTGACCTTCTCAACGCTGTCCGTGAACTTCGCGGCCAGCGGAGCGCCGAAGATGTGCGCCTGACGTGCGCTGTCCAGCAGGTCCTGGTTGATCGCGCCGATCTTCTTGCCCGAGGCGATGGAAGACAGCACGTGATACAGGGCGAAGAAGAACGGGGACTGCGCCAGGATGGGAAGGCACGAGGAGAGCGGGTTGGTGCCCGTCTCCTTGTACAGCTTCATCATCTCTTCGGACTGACGCTGCTTGTCGTTCTTGTAGCGCTCCTGGATCGCCTTCATCTTCGGCTGGAGCACCTGCATGTTGCGGGTCGACTTGATCTGCTTCACGAAGAGCGGGATCAGGCAGATCCGGATCAGCACCACCAGGGACACGATCGACAGCCCCCAGGCCCAGCCGGAGTCGTCGCCGAAGAGCGCCCCGTAGACCTTGTGGAACTGAACGATGACCCATGAGACGGGTGTGGTGATAAAGCTGAACAGACTGGCAATCGTGTCCACTAATCAGGCTCCTTGAGCATTGGGCGAGGTCTCTGCGGCCGGGCTCGGAGGTTCGGAGACCGACCCCCCGGACGGCACATCAGCGGCGGACTCCCCGCCCTTTTCGCCGCGCAGGGCATTGCGCAGCAGCTCGTGCCACCGCGGACGCTTGCGTGGCGGAACATGATCCACACCACCGGGTGACCACGGATTGCACCGCAGGATGCGCCAAGCGGTCAGCGCTGTTCCCTTGATGGCACCGTGCCTGTCGATCGACGTATATCCATAGTGGGAACACGACGGGTAATAACGGCAGACAGGCCCGAGGAGTGGACTGATCGTCCACTGGTACAGCTTGATGAGAGCCAGCAGCGGGTACTTCATCGCGCGCCCCCTCCCAGCAGCCGCTGAAGTGCGGCGTCCAGGTCTCGGGCCAGCTGTGCATGGTCGGCGTCGCCCGCACCGGGCAGCGCCCGTACGACAACAAGGCTACCGGGGGGCAGCTGAGGCAGCCGGTCACGGACCAGGTGGCGAAGCTTGCGCTTCACCGCGGTACGGACGACCGCGCCACCCACGGCTTTGCTGACAACGAAACCCGCACGCGGCGCGGGAAGAGTCTCCCCCGTCACGTGCGGGTCCGTTTCACCGCTGCGTAGATGGACGACGAGCAGCGGACGTCCGGCTCGACGTCCTCGTCGTACCGCGGTCGCGAAGTCCTCGCGCCGCCTCAGCCGATTCTCGGTAGGCAGCACGTCATGGACCTGTAAGCGATCAGGCGGACAGGCTGCTGCGGCCCTTGCCGCGGCGGTTCGCGAGGATCGCACGGCCGGCACGGGTACGCATGCGCAGACGGAAGCCGTGGGTCTTGGCGCGACGGCGGTTGTTCGGCTGGAAGGTGCGCTTGCTCACTCGGGGGCTCCAGAAATGATTCGTGTCTTGGCGGGACATCGCCTGGCTGTCACCGTGCGCCCACGAGGAACTCGCGTAAACGCCTTAGTGCACCGCTTCACAATCACAGATCGTGATCTTTGCCCATCGGAGGCAGGCGGCAGCAGCCATCGACAACTCGACCTGGTCACGGTACGCGCGGCTACGCCATCCGGTCAAACCGGCTCCGCGCGACCCCCCATTGTGCACAGCCTGTGGACAACAACTTGAACCGTGCGGGTCGGCCTGACTACCGTGGCTGAACTCCGGTTCTTTTCCTTCCCGACTGCCGGGCCTCACCCGACCCGACCCATCCCGTCCCGAGAACCACACATTCGTGGGACATGCGAGAGAGCGTGCCTTGTGGCTGACGTACCTGCCGATCTTGCCGCAGTGTGGCCGCGAGTGCTGGAACAACTCCTCGGGGAGGGCCAGCAGGGCATCGAGCCGAAGGACAAGCAGTGGATCGAGCGCTGCCAGCCGCTGGCACTCGTCGCCGACACCGCACTGCTGGCCGTCCCCAATGAATGGGGCAAGCGCGTCCTGGAGGGCCGGCTCGCGCCGCTCATCAGCGAGACGCTGACCCGGGAGTGCGGCCGGCCCATCCGGATCGCGATCACCGTCGACGACTCCGCCGGTGACCCGCCCTCCCCGCCGGCGCCCCCCATGCACCAGTCGCACCAGAGCCAGCAGGGCCACCGCTACCCGTCGCAGCCGCGCGACGACGCGCCTCGGGGCGACGCGTACGACGGATACGGTCACCGGCCCTCCGACGACGGCATGCCGACGGCCCGGCCGGCCTACCCCGACTACCAGCAGCGCCCGGAGCCCGGCGCCTGGCCGCGTACCCAGGAAGACCTCTCCTGGCAGCAGCCGCGGCACGGCGGGTACCAGGACCGCGAACAGCCCTCCGGCGAGCCGTACCGGGAGAACGAGCAGTACCGCGAGAGCGAGCAGTACCGGGAGCAGCCCGCCGAGCAGTGGCGCGAGCCGTACGGCACCGGGCGCCCCCAGCACGACTACCGCTCGCAGCCGCCCGAGCACCAGGGGTACGAGCAGCAGCGCCCCGACCGGCAGGACCACCGTCAGGACCAGCAGCACCGCCAGACCGGTCCGGGCCACGGCCCCGGGCGGACCGGCGGCTCGGTCCCCGGTCCGATGGGCGCCCAGCCGGCCCCCGCGCCGGGCCCCGGCGAACCGCATGCCCGGCTGAACCCGAAGTACCTCTTCGACACCTTCGTCATCGGGGCGTCCAACCGGTTCGCGCACGCCGCGGCCGTCGCCGTCGCCGAGGCGCCCGCGAAGGCGTACAACCCTCTCTTCATCTACGGGGAGTCGGGGCTCGGCAAGACCCACCTGCTGCACGCCATCGGGCACTACGCGCGGAGCCTCTACCCGGGGACCCGGGTGCGGTACGTGAGCTCGGAGGAGTTCACCAACGAGTTCATCAACTCCATCCGCGACGGCAAGGGCGACACCTTCCGCAAGCGCTACCGCGATGTGGACATCCTGCTGGTGGACGACATCCAGTTCCTCGCGAGCAAGGAGTCGACGCAGGAGGAGTTCTTCCACACCTTCAATACGCTGCACAACGCGAACAAGCAGATCGTGCTCTCCTCGGACCGGCCGCCCAAGCAGCTGGTGACACTCGAGGACCGGCTGCGCAACCGCTTCGAGTGGGGTCTGACGACCGACGTCCAGCCGCCCGAACTGGAGACCCGGATCGCGATCCTCCGGAAGAAGGCGGTGCAGGAGCAGCTCAACGCCCCGCCGGAGGTCCTGGAGTTCATCGCCTCGCGGATCTCGCGCAACATCCGTGAGCTGGAGGGGGCGCTGATCCGGGTGACGGCCTTCGCCTCGCTGAACCGGCAGCCGGTGGACCTCGGACTGACGGAGATCGTCCTGAAGGACCTGATCCCGGGCGGCGAGGAGTCGGCCCCGGAGATCACCGCGCCGGCCATCATGGCGGCCACCGCGGACTACTTCGGTCTCACCGTGGACGACCTCTGCGGATCCTCGCGCAGCCGGGTCCTGGTGACGGCACGCCAGATCGCCATGTATCTGTGCCGCGAGCTGACCGACCTCTCGCTCCCGAAGATCGGTGCGCAGTTCGGCGGCCGCGACCATACGACGGTGATGCACGCGGACCGGAAGATCCGGGCGCTGATGGCCGAGCGCCGCTCCATCTACAACCAGGTCACCGAGTTGACCAACCGCATCAAGAACGGCTGACGCCGCTTCCCGGGCTTCTCCTGGAGCGTTTCTCAGGGGCGCCTGTCACGGACCTCCACGGTCCGCGGCAGGCGCTTTTTCGCGTTCCCGGGGCCCGCAGGGGGTCGCCCAGAGCCTCCGTCGGACTGTCCGAGACCCGCGACGAGCCCTCCGCCGAGCCCGTGCTGTTCGAATACGGGCTGCTCAGAGGCCTTTCTCCACAGATGTGCGGGAAATCTTCCGTCCACAGCCTGGGGACTGGGAAGTTGTCCATATTGCGTCCACAGGGCGTGCTGTCGATACTCCATCAGGCCAGGTCACGTGGTTGGGGATTTGTGGTCAACAATGATCCACAGCCTGTGGACAGAATCTTCGTCCACAGGAGGCCGTCGATGTTGTCCACCGGCGGCCCACAGGCAGAGCACTGTTGTCCCCAGCTTCGCCCCGCTTCTCCACACCCCTGTCCACTGTTCGGCAACGCAACACACGCTCTCACCGCCTGGAGTGAAAGGCGTCACACCAAGGTGCTCGGTTGGGCTGTGGGGAACGTGGGTAAAGCTGGGGACAGGCCTGGGGAGAAGTGGCCCCCTCCTGTGCATCGGGTGTGCAGAACTTTCGTCCGTCCACAGAAAGCCCCGGTTGTCCACGGGCGCCACCCACAGGACCGGTGGACAAAAAACAGTCGCTGACCTGCGCAAACGACGTTATCCACGGTATCCACAAGGCCTACTACTACTACCACCCAGAGTTAGCCAGGAATCCGCTTCGAAGTGGGGCCTGTGTACAACTCGACCGTCGACCGCCGCGAAGCTCTTGGCCCGACTTGACCCCGAGCAGCAACGGCTGTCGGTGCCGTACGTCAGACTGGACCCCGGAGCCTCCCCAGCCCTCGGCAGGGAGCTCCGGTCCAGACGACGAAGGCCAGCAGGGCGAGCGAGCAACAGCAGGAGGCGGTTCCGGTGAAGATCCGGGTGGAGCGCGATGTACTCGCGGAGGCGGTGGCCTGGGTGGCCCGCAGCCTCCCGGCCCGTCCGCCGGCGCCCGTTCTCGCGGGCCTTCTGCTGAAGGCCGAGGACGGGGCTCTCAGCTTCTCCAGCTTCGACTACGAGGTCTCCGCCAGGGTCTCCGTCGACGCGGAGATCGACGAGGACGGCACGGTGCTCGTCTCCGGCCGGCTGCTCGCCGACATCTGCCGCGCCCTGCCCAACCGCCCGGTGGAGATCTCCACCGACGGTGTGCGCGCGACGGTCGTCTGCGGCTCCTCCCGCTTCACCCTCCACACACTGCCTGTGGAGGAATACCCGGCGCTGCCGCAGATGCCGACCGCCACGGGCACCGTCCCCGGCGAGGTCTTCGCCTCAGCCGCCGCCCAGGTCGCCATCGCCGCCGGCCGCGACGACACGCTGCCCGTGCTCACCGGTGTGCGGATCGAGATCGAGGGCGACACGGTCACCCTCGCCTCCACCGACCGCTACCGCTTCGCGGTCCGCGAGTTCCTGTGGAAGCCGGAGAACGCCGACGCCTCCGCGGTCGCCCTGGTGCCCGCCAAGACGCTCCTGGACACCGCCAAGGCACTCACCAGTGGCGACACGGTGACCCTGGCGCTCTCGGGCTCCGGCGCGGGCGAGGGCCTGATCGGATTCGAGGGCGCCGGGCGCCGCACGACCACACGGCTGCTCGAAGGCGACCTGCCGAAGTACCGCACGCTGTTCCCGACCGAGTTCAACTCCGTCGCGGTGATCGAGACGGCCCCCTTCGTCGAGGCCGTCAAGCGCGTGGCCCTGGTCGCCGAGCGCAACACGCCCGTACGGCTCAGCTTCGAGCAGGGCGTCCTCATCCTGGAGGCCGGTTCCAGCGACGACGCACAGGCTGTGGAGAGGGTCGACGCGGTGCTGGAGGGCGACGACATCTCGATCGCCTTCAACCCGACGTTCCTGCTGGACGGTCTGAGCGCGATCGACTCCCCGGTCGCCCAGCTCTCGTTCACCACGTCCACCAAGCCCGCCCTGCTCAGCGGCCGCCCGGCCGTCGACGCCGAGGCGGACGACGCGTACAAGTACCTGATCATGCCGGTGCGCCTCTCCGGCTGATCCTCACGTCCCCCGCCCGATCGGGGGACGTATCCGCGGCAGTTTCCGGCGGGCCCGCTCGGCGCGGAGCGGGCCCGCCGTGCTGTCCCCGGCCGGGCGTAGGCTCGGTCCTGGGTGCACACATGCCCCCGACGCTTATCGCCACGACGCTTAAGGAATCTCTGATGGAGCTCGGTCTCGTCGGCCTCGGCAAGATGGGCGGCAACATGCGCGAGCGCATCCGCCGCGCAGGCCACACCGTCATCGGTTACGACCGCAACCCGGATGTCGCCGATGTCCACAGTCTCGAAGAGCTTGTGGGCAAGCTGAAGGGCCCGCGGGTCGTCTGGGTCATGGTCCCGGCCGGTGCCGCGACCCAGTCCACGATCGACGAGCTCGCCGCACTGCTCTCGCCCGGCGATGTCGTCGTCGACGGCGGGAACTCGCGCTGGACCGACGACGAGAAGCACGGCGTCGAGCTGGGTCTCAAGGACATCGGCTTCGTCGACTGCGGCGTCTCCGGCGGTGTATGGGGCCTGGAGAACGGCTACGCCCTGATGTACGGCGGCACCGAGGAGAACGTGGCGAAGGTCCAGCCGATCTTCGACGCCCTGAAGCCCGAGGGCGACTTCGGCTCCGTGCACGCGGGCAAGGTCGGCGCCGGCCACTTCGCGAAGATGGTCCACAACGGCATCGAGTACGCCATGATGCAGGCCTACGCCGAGGGCTGGGAGCTGCTGGAGAAGGTCGACTCCGTCACCGATGTGCGCGAGGTCTTCCGCTCCTGGCAGGAGGGCACGGTCATCCGTTCCTGGCTGCTCGACCTCGCGGTCAACGCGCTCGACGACGACGAGCACCTGGACAAGCTCCGGGGCTTCGCAGCCGACTCGGGCGAGGGCCGCTGGACGGTGGAGGCCGCGATCGACAACGCGGTGCCGCTGCCCGCGATCACCGCGTCGCTGTTCGCCCGGTTCGCCTCGCGCCAGGACGACTCTCCGCAGATGAAGATGATCGCCGCGCTGCGCAACCAGTTCGGCGGGCACGCGGTCGAGTCCAAGTCCGAGAACTGACCGGACCGCCGGCGCAGCGTCGGCGACGCGACAAGGCGTAACAAGACGCAACAACCTGCGAGACAGAAGCACCACGGGAGAGGCCGGCCACCATGCACGTCACGCATCTCTCGCTGGCCGACTTCCGCTCGTACGCCCGGGTCGAGGTCCCTCTCGATCCGGGCGTCACCGCGTTCGTGGGGCCCAACGGGCAGGGTAAGACCAACCTCGTCGAGGCCGTCGGCTATCTCGCCACCCTCGGCAGCCACCGGGTCTCCTCGGATGCCCCGCTGGTGCGGATGGGCGCGGAGCGGGCGGTGATCCGCGCGGCGGTCACCCAGGGCGAGCGATCACAGCTGGTCGAGCTGGAGCTGAATCCCGGCCGCGCGAACCGGGCCCGCATCAACCGGTCCTCGCAGGTCAGACCGCGTGACGTGCTCGGCATCGTCCGGACGGTGCTGTTCGCGCCGGAGGATCTGGCCCTTGTCAAGGGCGACCCCGGCGAGCGGCGGCGGTTCCTGGACGAGCTGATCACCGCGCGCTCGCCCCGGATGGCCGGGGTCCGCTCCGACTACGAACGCGTCCTCAAGCAGCGCAACACCCTCCTGAAGTCGGCGGCGATGGCCCGGCGGCACGGCGGCCGCTCGATGGACCTGTCCACGCTCGACGTCTGGGACCAGCACCTGGGCCGGGTGGGCGCCGAACTGCTCGCGCAGCGCCTCGATCTGATCGCCACGCTCCAGCCGCTGGCCGACAAGGCGTACGGGGACGTCGCCCCGGGCGGCGGTCCGGTGGTGCTGGAGTACCGCAGCTCGGTGGGCGAGGACGTGGGGGCCGAGCGCACCCGCGACGAGCTGTACGAGCAGGTGATCGCGGCGCTGGTGGGCGCCCGCAAGCAGGAGATCGAGCGCGGCGTGACGCTGGTCGGCCCGCACCGCGACGATCTGCTGCTGGGCCTGCGGGGCATGCCGGCGAAGGGGTATGCGAGTCACGGCGAGTCCTGGAGCTACGCGCTGGCCCTGCGGCTGGCCAGTTACGAGCTGCTGCGTTCCGAGGGCAACGAGCCGGTGCTGGTGCTGGACGACGTCTTCGCCGAACTGGATGCCCGGCGCCGGGAGCGGCTGGCGGAGCTGGTGGCCCCGGGCGAGCAGGTGCTGGTGACGGCCGCGGTGGCCGAGGACGTGCCGGGCGTGCTGGCGGGGACACGGTACGCGGTGACCGCGGGCGAGGTGGAGCGCGTATGACCGGCCGGGGTGAGCGGGCGGACGAGCCGGGCGCGGCCGACGGGGTGCCCGCGGCCGGGAGCCCGAAGCCGCCCGAGGCGACCGGGGTCGATCTCGCCCGGGTCGCGCTGCGGGCCGCGAAGGAACAGGCGAGGGCGCGGGGTGCGGCGGCGCAGCAGAAGAGACAGGCACGTCGGGGGGGCGGCCTGCGCTCGGGCGCCCGGTCCGACGGCCGGGACCCGCAGAAGCTCGGCTCCGCGATCAACCGGCTGATCACCGAGCGGGGCTGGGAGACGCCCGCGGTGGTCGGCGGGGTGATGGGGCGGTGGCCGCAGATCGTCGGCGACGACCTGGCGAAGCACTGCGTACCGCTGCGGTACGACGACGATCCGGCCGCCCGCGTGCTGACGGTGAGCTGTGACTCGACGGCGTGGGCGACGCAGTTGCGGCTGCTGGCCCCGCAGCTGGTGGCCCGGCTGAACGCGGATCTGGGGCAGGGCACCGTACGGATGATCAAGGTGGTCGGTCCGGGCGGTCCGGAGCGCCGGTTCGGGCCGTTGCGGGCGCCCGGCAGCAAGGGTCCGGGGGACACCTACGGCTGAGCCTTCGGGCCGCCGGTCGGAGGCGGTCGGGCCGCGGTGGGTCCGCGGTCGGTTCTCCGCTCCCCCGCCTCTTCCGTACGGATCATCGCTCGGCAACGCTGAGCTGCACTTTCGGCGCAAAATTGTCGTGTACTGGGCAGGATTCTGGGTGGGTTCGTCAGGGTTCGCGCGGGAGGAAACCGGACGGTACGGCGGGAGCGTCCCTCACCGTAGCGGGAGGTTGACAGGCCGAAGCGCTCAAAGCCCTTCAGGGCCTCTTGGAGCCCCTTCCTGAATATGGGGAGTCGTCAGCCGCTCATTCAGGGCGGCACATGCGGACTCAGGTACCGGCAAACCCCCATTCATGTCAGAGCTACCGGTAGACTGGTGAGTAATCCCGCCGCTGAGGCGGGAGTCGTCGATACAAGCCGAACGACGCAGCCGCTCCCGCCTGTCCGGAGAACGGCCTGTGCTGTGCCAGAAAGGGCGCTTCGTGGCCGATTCCGGCAACCCCAACGAGAACATTCCGTCCACGGCCGGTGAGCCGGGCGAGGTCTCCGCCTCGTACGACGCCAGCGCGATCACCGTGCTGGAAGGGCTGGACGCGGTCCGCAAGCGGCCTGGCATGTACATCGGCTCGACCGGTGAGCGCGGCCTGCACCACCTCGTGCAGGAAGTCGTCGACAACTCGGTCGACGAGGCGATGGCGGGCCACGCGGACACCATCGACGTCACGATCCTGCCCGACGGCGGGGTGCGTGTGATCGACAACGGCCGTGGCATCCCGGTCGGCATCGTGCCGTCCGAAGGGAAGCCGGCCGTCGAGGTCGTGCTGACCGTGCTGCACGCGGGCGGCAAGTTCGGCGGCGGCGGCTACGCCGTCTCCGGCGGCCTGCACGGCGTCGGCGTCTCCGTCGTCAACGCCCTGTCCACCCGGGTCGCCGTCGAGGTCAAGACCGACGGCCACCGCTGGACCCAGGACTACAAGCTCGGCGTCCCTACCGCCCCGCTGGCCAAGCACGAGGCCACCGAGGAGACCGGCACGACGGTCACGTTCTGGGCCGACGGGGACATCTTCGAGACCACCGAGTACAGCTTCGAGACCCTCTCGCGCCGCTTCCAGGAGATGGCGTTCCTCAACAAGGGCCTCACCCTCAAGCTCACCGACGAGCGTGAGTCGGCGAAGGCGACGGCGGGCGCGGACAGCGCGGACGCGGTCGAGCCCGCCGAGGAGGAGACCGCCCGCTCGGTCACGTACCACTACGAAAACGGCATCGTCGATTTCGTGAAGTACCTCAACTCCCGCAAGGGCGACGTCATTCACCAGTCGGTGATCGACATCGAGGCCGAGGACAAGGACCGCCTCCTCTCGGCCGAGATCGCCATGCAGTGGAACACGCAGTACACCGAGGGCGTCTACTCCTTCGCCAACGCGATCCACACGCACGAGGGCGGTACGCACGAGGAGGGCTTTCGCGCGGCGCTGACCTCGCTGGTCAACCGGTACGCGCGCGACAAGAAGCTGCTCCGCGAGAAGGACGACAACCTCACCGGCGAGGACGTCCGCGAGGGTCTCACCGCGATCATCTCGGTGAAGCTGGGCGAGCCGCAGTTCGAGGGCCAGACGAAGACGAAGCTGGGCAACACGGAGGCCAAGACCTTCGTGCAGAAGGTCGTCCACGAGCAGCTGACGGACTGGTTCGACCGGAACCCCAACGAGGCCGCCGACATCATCCGCAAGGGCATCGCCGCCTCGACCGCCCGCGTGGCGGCCCGCAAGGCGCGTGACCTGACGCGGCGCAAGGGGCTCCTGGAGAGCGCCTCGCTGCCGGGCAAGCTCAGCGACTGCCAGTCGAACGACCCCACCAAGTGCGAGATCTTCATCGTCGAGGGTGACTCCGCCGGCGGTTCGGCGAAGTCCGGCCGTAACCCGATGTACCAGGCGATCCTGCCGATCCGCGGCAAGATCCTGAACGTCGAGAAGGCCCGGATCGACAAGATCCTCCAGAACACCGAGGTCCAGGCGCTGATCTCGGCGTTCGGCACCGGCGTCCACGAGGACTTCGACATCGAGAAGCTCCGCTATCACAAGATCATTCTGATGGCGGACGCCGACGTCGACGGCCAGCACATCAACACCCTGCTGCTGACCTTCCTCTTCCGCTTCATGCGGCCGCTGGTGGAGGCCGGGCACGTCTACCTCTCGCGCCCGCCGCTCTACAAGATCAAGTGGGGCCGGGACGACTTCGAGTACGCGTACTCGGACCGGGAGCGCGACGCCCTGGTGGCGCTCGGCAAGCAGAACGGCAAGCGGATCAGGGAAGACTCGATCCAGCGCTTCAAGGGCCTCGGCGAGATGAACGCCGAAGAGCTGCGCGTCACGACCATGGACGTCGACCACCGGGTCCTCGGCCAGGTCACGCTGGACGACGCGGCGCAGGCCGACGACCTGTTCTCGGTGCTCATGGGTGAGGACGTCGAGGCGCGGCGCTCGTTCATCCAGCGCAACGCCAAGGACGTCCGCTTCCTCGACATCTGAGTCGGCCGTATCCGCACGCCGCAGCTCGAAAGGACTTTGACCAGCAATGGCCGACGAGAACACCCCTGTGACACCTGAACCCGCGACGCCCGACGGGGAGGACACCGTCCCCGGCGTAGGGATGCGTGTCGAGCCCGTCCAGCTCGAGACGGAGATGCAGCGCTCCTACCTCGACTACGCGATGTCCGTCATCGTCTCGCGTGCGCTGCCCGACGTACGGGACGGCCTCAAGCCCGTCCACCGCCGGGTGCTGTACGCGATGTACGACGGCGGCTACCGCCCCGAGAAGGGGTTCTACAAGTGCGCCCGCGTCGTCGGCGACGTCATGGGCACGTACCACCCGCACGGTGACTCCTCCATCTACGACGCCCTGGTGCGCCTCGCGCAGCACTGGTCGATGCGCATGCCGCTGGTGGACTCCAACGGCAACTTCGGTTCCCCGGGCAACGACCCGGCCGCCGCCATGCGGTACACCGAGTGCAAGATGATGCCGCTGTCCATGGAGATGGTCCGGGACATCGACGAGGAGACCGTCGACTTCCAGGACAACTACGACGGCCGCAACCAGGAGCCGACGGTCCTGCCGGCGCGCTTCCCGAACCTGCTGGTCAACGGCTCCGCGGGGATCGCGGTCGGCATGGCGACCAACATCCCGCCGCACAACCTGCGCGAGGTCGCCGCCGGCGCGCAGTGGTATCTGGAGCACCCCGAGGCCTCGCACGAGGAACTGCTGGACGCGCTGATCGAGCGCATCAAGGGCCCCGACTTCCCCACCGGCGCGCTGGTCGTGGGCCGCAAGGGCATCGAGGAGGCGTACCGCACCGGCCGCGGCTCCATCACGATGCGCGCGGTCGTCGCGGTCGAGGAGATCCAGGGCCGCCAGTGCCTGGTCGTCACGGAGCTTCCGTACCAGACCAACCCCGACAACCTCGCGCAGAAGATCGCCGACCTGGTCAAGGACGGCAGGGTCGGCGGGATCGCCGACGTCCGCGACGAGACCTCCTCGCGTACGGGGCAGCGCCTGGTCGTCGTCCTCAAGCGGGACGCGGTCGCCAAGGTCGTTCTGAACAACCTGTACAAGCACACCGACCTGCAGACGAACTTCGGCGCGAACATGCTGGCGCTCGTCGACGGGGTGCCGCGCACGCTGTCGATCGACGCGTTCATCCGCCACTGGGTGACGCACCAGATCGAGGTCATCGTCCGGCGGACGAAGTTCCGGCTGCGCAAGGCCGAGGAGCGGGCGCACATCCTGCGCGGCCTCCTCAAGGCCCTGAACGCCATCGACGAGGTCATCGCCCTCATCCGGCGCTCCAACACGGTGGAGATCGCACGCGAGGGCCTGATGGGCCTGCTGGAGATCGACGAGCTCCAGGCGAACGCGATCCTGGAGATGCAGCTGCGCCGGCTGGCCGCGCTGGAGCACCAGAAGATCACCGCCGAGCACGACGAGCTCCAGGCGAAGATCAACGAGTACAACGAGATCCTGGCCTCCCCCGCCAGGCAGCGCACCATCGTCAGCGAGGAACTGGCGGCGATCGTCGACAAGTTCGGCGACGACCGGCGCTCCCAGCTGGTGCCCTTCGACGGTGACATGTCCATCGAGGACCTGATCGCCGAGGAGGACATCGTCGTCACGATCTCCCGCAGCGGCTATGTGAAGCGCACGAAGACGGACGACTACCGCTCGCAGAAGCGGGGCGGAAAGGGCGTGCGCGGGACGAAGCTGCGGGAAGACGACATCGTCGACCACTTCTTCGTCTCGACGACCCACCACTGGCTGCTGTTCTTCACCAACAAGGGCCGGGTCTACCGGGCCAAGGCGTACGAGCTCCCGGACGCCGGCCGGGACGCGCGCGGCCAGCACGTCGCCAACCTGCTGGCATTCCAGCCGGACGAGAAGATCGCCCAGATCCTCGCGATCCGCGACTACGAGGCCGTGCCGTACCTGATCCTGGCGACGAAGGGCGGTCTGGTGAAGAAGACCGCGCTCAAGGACTACGACTCGCCGCGCTCGGGTGGTGTCATCGCGATCAACCTGCGCGAGATGCCGGAGGGCGGCGACGACGAGCTGATCGGCGCCGAGCTGGTGTCGGCCGAGGACGATCTGCTGCTCATCAGCAAGAAGGCCCAGTCGATCCGGTTCACCGCGACGGACGACGCGCTGCGCCCGATGGGCCGCGCCACCTCGGGCGTGAAGGGGATGAGTTTCCGCGAGGGCGATGAACTCCTCTCGATGAATGTCGTCCGGCCCGGTACGTTCGTCTTCACCGCTACCGACGGCGGGTACGCGAAGCGGACCCCCGTCGACGAGTACCGCGTCCAGGGTCGCGGCGGCCTCGGCATCAAGGCCGCCAAGATCGTGGAGGACCGCGGATCGCTCGTCGGTGCGCTGGTGGTCGAGGAGACCGACGAGATTCTCGCCATCACGCTCGGCGGTGGTGTGATTCGTACGCGAGTCAATGAAGTCAGGGAGACGGGCCGTGACACCATGGGCGTCCAACTGATCAATCTGGGCAAGCGCGACGCCGTCGTCGGTATCGCGCGCAACGCCGAGGCCGGTCGTGAGGCGGAAGAGGTCGATGGGGCCGATGATGTCGACGGCGAGGCCGAGGTTCACGCCGAGGGCGTGAGCGAGGGCACTGTCGAGGGCACGGAGCCTTCGACCGGGGAGCACGAGGAGTAGAGCGTGAGTGGAGCCACGGGCGCCGGTTCGGCCGCTTCCGGAGCAGGAGCGAACGGTGCCCGTGGCCCTGCCACGGACTCCCAAGGGGGCACTGTGACGGACACACGAGGGTCTCAGCCCCAGTACGAGGGTTACGCGACCGGGCCGCTGCCCGGTGAGCGTGAGCCCGCACCGGGGCCTTCGGGGCCGTACCACCCGCCCCAGGCGTACCAGGCGCCCGGTGGCGGAACTCAGGGCGGCGGCACGCTGGGCGGTGCACAGGGCGTGGGCGGCGCGCAGGCGACGCGCAAGCCGCGTACGGGGGCGCGGACCACGCCGCGTACCCGCAAGGCCCGTCTGCGGGTGGCGAAGGCCGACCCGTGGTCGGTGATGAAGGTCAGCTTCCTGCTGTCCATCGCGCTGGGCATCTGCACGGTGGTGGCGTCGGCGGTGCTGTGGATGGTCATGGACGCGATGGGCGTCTTCGAGACCGTCGGCGGCACGATCAGCGAGGCCACCGGCTCGAACGAGAGCAACGGCTTCGATCTGCAGTCGTTCCTGTCGCTGCCGCGCGTGCTCATCTTCACCTCGGTCATCGCCGTGATCGACGTGGTGCTGGCCACCGCGCTGGCGACGCTGGGCGCGTTCATCTACAACCTGTCGGCGGGCTTCGTGGGCGGCGTCGAGCTCACGCTGGCCGAGGACGAGTAGGTCACCGAGTATCGATTTTGGGACTGGCCCCGACGTGCGCTAATCTTCAGAAGTCAGCGCGGAGCAGCACAGCGCGGCGGGGCTATAGCTCAGTTGGTTAGAGCGCATCCCTGATAAGGATGAGGCCACAGGTTCAAATCCTGTTAGCCCCACCAGCACGAAGGCCCCTCACCGGTAGCGGTGGGGGGCCTTTCGCATTGCGGTGGTGCGGTCAGCTTGCGGGGGCCGGCTGGACGAGGTAGTCGGGCTCGGGGCTTTTGCTCCCGGGGTTGAGGCCGTACGACGGTCCCGGCTCGCCCTGGTCGCTCCAGTGGTCGGCCTGCTCGCGCGCGCGGGCGGCGTCGGGCTCTGTGCCGGTTCGCCCGGGTAAGCCGCCGTGTGTGGCGGGACTTTCGGGTCCAGCGGTTCGCCGCACACGAAAAGGCCCCTGGCCGGTGTGAACCGGACCAGGGGCCCCGGAGTGCGGTGGGGCGCCGGAATCAGGGGGGCGGGGCCGGGGAGTCGCCTTCCGGGGCTGTGGAGTGGGAGCCGGTCTGGCCGGTGGTGCGGGCGGTCTCCGCCGGGTCGAGCGACAGGTGGCGGGTGGCCGGGGAGGAACCGTGGGCCTCGGCACGGATGCGCTGCTTCATCGTGGGCGGGAGGGCCCGGTCACGCGGAAGGGTCCATCGGACCGAGGGAGCGATCGGGGTTGCCGCGGTGGCACCCGTGTGCTCCTGGGCCGTGGTGCTCGGCTGCGCTGCGGCGTTCGTGGCGTTCGCGGTGCTCGCCGTGGCGGTGGCGAGGCCCAGCGACGCCAGGAGGGCGAAGAAGGCGGTGATGAAGGCGGTCCAGAGGTTCTTGGGCTGGAAGGTGCTCATGGCCCCTCGCTTTCGGACGGTCCGGTTGCTGACTTCTCCGATCATGTGGATCCGGGCCGCGTTTTCGGGGAGCGACGCCCGCTCTGCGCCGATCTTCGGATTAACACCACTCGTATGGTGCAACCGGGCTGGACAGGCCCTCGCGGGCGGCGGGGAGGGGGTCTCGGGACGTCGTTCCGGACGCCGTGGAGGGGCTGCCGCGGGGGTCCGGGCAGGTCACCGATCGGTATCGGCCGGTGTGTATAGTCGGCGGCAGAAGGCCCTTACGCCAAGGAAAGACGAGGTCGCGCGGTGAAGAAGCTTCTCCTGGTCGCACTGGCCGCCATCGGCGGGCTCCTCGTGTACCGCCAGATCCAGGCGGATCGCGCCGAGCAGGATCTGTGGACGGAGGCGACCGACTCCGTGCCCGCAGGTTCGGGTGTGTGAGACGGCACAGTCTGTTACGGGCCCCGGTCGCTGAGCGACCGGGGCTTCGTGCTGTCCGGGCCTTCGTGCGGTCCGGCTCTCGTGTTGCGTGACGGTGACGGTCGATCGCTTGAATTCACTTGAGCAAATCAATAGCTTGCTTACGTGAATGACCGTCAGTACGGGTTTCCGGTGCCGGTGCCCGTGGTGGTGTCGAGAACGCGGACAAGCGGGGCAATCCGGCTGCGGCCGGAGACAGCGGCGGTGCGGGCGGGGCAGGATGGACCGGCATCGCGGCCGGGCGGGCGACGGACGCCGGCGCGTGAGGACGACGAGGGGAAGCGCGTGAAGAGGCAGCGCAACAGGGGCCGGGTGGCGGCCGCGGCACTCGCGGCGATGTGCGCGACGGCGGTCCTGCCGGGGCAGGCACACGCGGCCGGCCCCGGGGTGTACGCGTTCGACCCCGAGGCGAAGAAGGTGCAGGGGGCGACGGCGAACGTCGAGGCGTCCGAACTCGACGAGGGCGTCCCGTACCGCAGCACCATCAGGCCGGGCGAGAAGCTCTACTACCGGGTCACGCTGGACGACGTCTCCGCCGCCTACGTCTCGGCGGTCGCGGTGCCCGGTGACGGCGGCACGGTCGCCTACGGCGACGGCGTCAACGTCAGCCTCCGGGAGACCGACGACTCCCAGTGCGGCTCGGGGCGGGCGAACTTCGGCTCGGGCGAGTACGCCCGTCCCATCGCCGCGTACGCCTTCCGGACCGTCGAGGAGGGCAGCACCACCTGCCAGGAGAGCGGTCAGTACGACGTCCTCGTCGAGCGCGAGAGCAAGGACACCTCCGACTCCGGCACCTGGGACCTGGAGTTGCGCTTCCTCCAGGAACCGCGGCTGAGGAGCGGGTCGTCCATGCCGACCGAGGCGCCCGACAGCTGGCCCTCGGCCTCGCCGCCACCCCTGACCGGTGAGCAGCAGAAGCGGTCCGGCGGGGCCGGGTACACCGAGGCCACCAGCCTGGAGAACGGCCGCTGGCAGGACACCGTGGCCCCCGGGCAGACCCGCTTCTACCGGGTGCCGGTGGACTGGGGCCAGCAGATCCACGCCACCGCCGGGCTCTCCAACAGCACAGGCTCCGCAGAGGAGTTCGTGGGCAACGCGCTCACCCTGTCGCTGGCCAACCCCGCCCAGGGCCCGGTCTCCGACGCCACGCTCTCCTACTCCGGAGGGCCCGCGTCCGCGTCCCTGCGGCCGCTGCCGCCGGTGGCCTACCGCAACCGGTTCGACTCCTCGACCCAGGTCAGCGCCATGCGCTTCGCGGGCTGGTACTACCTGTCGGTGTCCCTCAGCCCGAAGCTGAAGGAGTCCTACGGAGCCGAGCCGATCCCGTTCGAGCTGTCGGTCCAGGTGAAGAACAAGGCCGAGGAGTCCCCGTACGACGGTGATGCCGGGGTCTTCGGCGTCACCGACCAGGACCGGGAAGTGGCCCGCAAGGGGCAGAACGCCGAGCAGGCCGCGAAGAGCGGCCCCATGAAGGCGGTTGCCGCGGCCGGTATCGGCACGGGGTCCGTGCTGGTGCTCGGGCTGGGCGTCTGGATGCTGCTGGCCCGCCGACGCGCGGCGGCCGGAGCCCCGGCCGCCGGATACCCGGCCGGTGGGGGCCACCAGGGCCACCAGCCGCCGCAGGGCTGGTAGTCGGCGGCCGGGGCGCCGGCGTCCGAACGCCGGGGCCTCGCCTCGGCGGTACCGTGCCCCCGCGTCCGCGGCACGGGCCCCGCGCCGTCGGCTCGGGCCGTCAGACCTGCGTCAGGGCCCAGATCCCGACCGCGAAGCAGATCAGCGCCAGCACCAGGACCCCGGCCGCCACCTTCGGGGGCGGTCCCGGACGCGTCCGCCGTACGGGCGCGTGGGGCGCGGCGTGCTGCACCGGCGGAGCCGGCACCGGCGGGTGCTGCTGCTGGGCGGTGTAGGCGCGGGTGGCCGCGGGATCGTGCGGTACGCCGGAGGTCGGCGCCTGGGAGGGGTTCGGCGCGCCGGCGGCGTATGGGAGGGGGTCCACCGGGGCCGACGGCTGCGGGAACCCCGGCTGGGCGTAAGGCTGTTGCTGCTGGGGCGCGACACCGGGCGGGGGTGCGGCCCCGGGCGGTGGCGCGAGGTGGAAGCTGCCCGTCTCCGACATCGAGACGGGGGGCGGGGGGTAGGCCTGCTGACCGGACGGCTGCGCCGGTGCGGCTCCGGGTGCGGGTGCGGGTGCGGGTGCGGGCTCCGCGGGCTGCTGCGGGACGGTGACGGGCCCGTCGGGGCCGAACCCCTCGGGCAGGGGCCCGATCTGGTCGAACACTTCCACCGGCTCGTCGTCCGGGCCGGGTTCGGGCAGCATCTCGACCGCCGCGGTCAGGGCCTTGCGCGCACCCGTCGCGGTACGGAAGCGGGCGTGCGGGTCGGGCTGGAGCAGACCGGCGAGAACCTGCCACAGCGGCTCGGGAATGCCGCTCGGCGCACTCGGGGTGCCGTGCTCGGCGAAGTGCTCGACCAGCGCCTGGGAGTCGGGCTTCTGGCCCCGGAGGAGATAGAGCGCCACCAGGCCGACTGCGAAGAGGTCCGCGGGGAAGTCGGGCTCGGCGCCCATCATCTGCTCGGGGGCGAAGTAACCGGGCGTGCCGACCACGTAGTTGGTCTCGGTCAGCCGGGGCTCGCCCTTGCGCATCGAGATGCCGAAGTCGGAGAGGCGCAGATGCGGGCGGCCCGTTCCGGTGGCCTCCATCAGGATGTTGGCGGGCTTGATGTCGCGGTGCACCACCCCTTCGGCGTGCACCGTGGACAGGCCGGACAGCAGCTGGTCCAGCAGCAGGCAGACGAAACGCGGGGGCAACGGGCCGTAGTCACCTATGACGTGGGCGAGCGAGCCGCCGCTCACCAGGTCCATGGTGAACAGGACCTTGTCGTCGTCGGCGGCCCAGCTGGCCGGGGCCAGCACGTGCGGGTGCTCGATGCGCAGCGCCTGCTCGCGGACGAAGCGCAGGAGTGTGTGCGCGTCGCTCTGCTGGAGCACCTTGGCCGCGACGTACCTGCGGCGGCGGTGGTCCCAGGCCCGCCAGACGGCCCCGACCCCACCGCGTCCGATCGGATCGATCAGCTCGTACCGACCGGCGAAGACCTCACCCATTGTGCTGCGCCCGCTCCCCGCTCCTGTGGTGCCGCGGCGTCCGCCGCGGCCCGTCCCGGCCCCCGTGCCCTTCCGGCCTGATCCGGACGAAGGCCTAGCTCTGGTGCCCCTCGTAGTGCGCGACCGCGTCCGCGGTGCGTCCCGCTCCGTACACCTTGAGGAACTCTGCCAGCTCCGGGTGGGTCGGGGCGAGGGCGTCCGCGGCATCGATGATGTCGCCGGCCGCCGCGACCGAGCGCAGCAGGGACTGGATCTCGCGCACCACACGGCGGACGGTGGGCGCGCCACCGGTGGAGCCGGTCTGGCCGGTGGCGGTCAGGACGGAGCCGCCCTGCGACTTCTTGATCTCCTCCATGCGGTCGGTGGCCTCGCCCGCGCTGACGCTGCCGTCGGCCACCTGGCTCGCCAGCTCCTGAAGGGCCTGGACGCGCTGGACCACCGCGGGGTTTCCGATCTTGGCCCGCTGGCCGCTCATGAGCTGGGAGAGCATCGGGGCGGAGAGCCCGAGAACAGCGGCCAGTCGGGCCTGGTTCAGGCCGAGGTCATCGATCAGCCGACGGAAGAGCGCTCCCAACGGCTCGCCGTACCAACTGCGTTGAAGCTCTCTGGCTCTTGCCGTCGCCTCTTGTTGCGCTGCGTCCATGGCGTCTCCCCATCGCTGCGGCTTCGCTGCTGCGAACCTTGCGAGCATCTTACGGAGCGTGGTCGTCCACGGGGAGTCCCTATCCTTTTGCAGGATTGCGGGGGTCACCCGGTACTCTGGTCTGCGAGGGTAGCCCCGGCACCGACGTGCTGGGCCCTGCCTTCGTTCGTTGTGGCCCGGGGCCTTAGCTCAGTTGGTAGAGCGCTGCCTTTGCAAGGCAGATGTCAGGAGTTCGAATCTCCTAGGCTCCACATAAAAATTCCCCTCTGACCTGCGGAAACGTGGTCAGGGGGGTATTTTTTCGTGCCCATTGACGGGCGGGCGGGGGGCGCCTATTCGTGATCGGTGCAGAGTTGGGCGATCAGGGCCGTGCCGGCCCACTCCTCCCAGGCTCCGGGGGACCACCCCCGGTCACGGACGAAGATCAGGTACAGCTCGGGGCTGAGCAGTCCGTACAGCACGTCGGCGGCGCGGGCGTCGGGCTTGGAGATCAGCGCCTCCGCCACGGCAAGCTGGACGGTGTGGCGCGGGTCGGCGCCGGCGGGCCACTGCGCGGCGATCTCCGGGTCCGGCGTCACTGCGGACGAACTCCGCACCGGCTTCGCTGGGTGGCAGGTGGTCGACGTGACGCCCGGCACGAACCCCGTCCCGACGTTCTGGTTCACGCTGCGGCGAGCTGATCGCTGACCGCAAGGGTTTCGCGGCGGTTCAGAGCGGCCAGGGGGCGGTGGGCATGAGCGTGGGGAGGATCCCCTGTACGGAGACGTCGAGCCGACCGCGGGGACGTGTCCACCACCCCCGCGGCCCCGGAGGACCGCTGAGCCGGGTCCCGATCTCGTACGATCCGGAACTGTCCCACTTCCTCCGGGGCCGAGTACCGGAGGCACCAGGCACACTTCATACGTAAACAGTCGAGCCACAAAAGGACTCAGGCATGATCACGTTGACGAAGGAAGACGGCCCGGCGGACCTGGGCGGGGTGACCCACCTGTCCATCGGGGCGTCCTGGGACCCGACCGTCGGGAGCAGCGGCGGTCTGATGGGGAAGATCCGGCAGAAGGCCGGTACGGACCTCGACCTGATCGCCATCGCGCTGCAGGGCCCGGACCCGGTGCGGCTGGCCGGTCTGGACTCCCTGGACCCGCTGGGCAACGGCTCGCTGGTGCACAGCGGGGACAACCAGACCGGGCACGGTGACGGCGACGACGAGACGGTGACCGTCGAGTTCGCCAAGATTCCTTCGAACATCACGTCGATCGTCTTCATCGCCGCCGCCTACAAGAAGCGCAGCTCCTTCAGCAACGCGCGCAACATCAGTTTCAAGGTGTACGACGCGACGGGCGGCAGCACGCAGCAGGTCGCCGACATCTGGCCGAGCATGCTCACCCAGGACAACGGCGTCGCCGTCGCCAAGGCGATCCGCGAGGGCGCGGGCTGGAAGCTCCAGGTGATCAACGAGACCGGCAAGATCAAGCAGGGCGACGAGCACGCCCTGATGCGTTTCGCCGTCAGCCGGTAGTCGCTCCGTCAGCCGGCGGTCGCCGGTGCGCATGACGAAACGCGGCTGCGGTACCGCCTGAGCGGTACCGCAGCCGCGTTTCGTCATGTCACGGGGTGCGCACGGGGAGCCCCGCGCCGGCCCGGGTCAGGGCCGGTCGTCGAGACCGGGGGCGTCCCCCTCGCCCGACTCGGCCTCGGCCTGCTTGGCCCTGACCTCCGGGTCGAGGTCGGCCCGCTCGCTGCCGTCCACCGAGCTGAGCGGCGAACGCTCGTCGCCCACCTCGGTGGCGACGGGCGGCTCGACGAGCCAGTCCGGGTTGGCCTGCTTGTCCCACCAGCGCCAGGCGGCGTACGCGCCGCCCGCCAGGACGCCCAGCACCAGGAATCCCTTCGCGGCCCGGCCGGCCTTGGCCCGCCGCTGGTGCTTCCTGGCCAGCTTCTGGATTTCCTTGGCCGTCACCTGGGTACGCAGCGCCGCCAGGGCGGCCGCGCTGCGGGCGGAAGCCTGCTCGGCGACGGGCAGGGCCACCGCCCGGGCGTGCTCGACGCGGGGTGCGGTGTAGTCGGCGGCGCTCCGTGCGGCCTTCCGGGTGGAGACCGCGGCGCGGTGCGCGGCCTCGTCGACCTTGGGCGGCACGTGCGTACGGGCCTGCTCGAGCCTCGGCGCGAGATGGGACGCGTACTGGACACGGGCCTGCTTGGCGGCCTTCGTCACCTTCGGCGCGAGCTGCGTACGAGCCTCGTGCGCGTAGTGGGCCGCCTGCTTCTTGGCCGTGTCGGCGTAGGGCGCCACCACTTCCGCGGCGTGCTGCGCGCTGTCCTTCGCCGAGTCGGTTGCGGCGCGCACGCTGTCGATGCGGGTCACGAGATCCTCCTCCTTGGTGGCGGGTAGGTACTCCGCCTGTCCGCCCAGTTCAAAATCATGCCTGTTGCGTTCATGCCCGGCATGCGGGACGGGCATCCGGGTCATGATCGCCATTTGCGGCCAAAACGGTTCATGTGAAGTGTGCCGACGACAATGCCATGGTTCGGCGGTGAACGCGCCGTTTCGCCCGGCATCCGGCCGTACGATTCCCGGTCCGTGGGAGGATCGCCGGACGTCAGCGAAGGATTTGACGGCAGGCGAGGAAGAGGAAAGGCAGATCGTGGCCGAGCAGCTTTACGCCACCTTGAAGACCAACCGGGGCGACATCGAGATCCGGCTCCTGCCGAACCACGCGCCCAAGACGGTCAGGAACTTCGTCGAACTGGCCACCGGGCAGCGCGAGTGGGTCAACCCGGAGACCGGCGAGAGGTCCACGGACCGGCTGTACGACGGCACCGTCTTCCACCGCGTCATCAGCGGATTCATGATCCAGGGCGGCGACCCGCTGGGCAACGGCACCGGTGGCCCCGGCTACAAGTTCGCCGACGAGTTCCACCCGGAACTGGGCTTCACCCAGCCGTATCTGCTGGCCATGGCGAACGCGGGCCCGGGGACGAACGGCTCGCAGTTCTTCCTGACCGTGTCCCCCACCGCCTGGCTCACCGGCAAGCACACGATCTTCGGCGAGGTGGCGGACGAGGCGGGCCGCAAGGTCGTCGACGCCATCGCGGCCACCCCGACCAACCCGCGCACCGACCGTCCGGTGCAGGACGTGGTGATCGAGTCCGTGGTCGTCGAGACCCGCTGACGGTCCGAGGAGGGACCCGTTGACGGTCCGCGGACCGGGGGCCTCGCGGGGGCGCCCCTCGCGGGAACCAACCGCTCTGCCCGTCCGTAGTGATACATAGCGGACCAGTGGGGCGGCCCTGTCCGTGCCGCCCGGAGCGACGAGGACCGAGAGGCAGGCCAGGACCGATGGACCAGCAGCCGCCGGGGGACCGTGCCGCCTCGGGAAGCGGTGTGCCGACGCCTACCTGCTACCGCCATCCCGACCGCGAGACCGGCATCGGCTGTACGCGCTGCGAGCGGCCGATCTGCCCCGAGTGCATGGTCAGCGCCTCGGTCGGCTTCCAGTGCCCCGACTGCGTACGCGAGGGTTCGGGCACCGGACACCACCCGGCGGCCGGCCGGCCGCGGACGCTGGCGGGCGGCTCCGTGGCCGCCGATCCGCGTCTGGTCACCAAGATCCTGCTCGGCATCAATCTGGCCGTCTTCCTCCTGGTCACCATCCGCCCCACCCTCGTGAACGATCTGACGCTGCTCGGGCGTTGGGACCCGGCGCCGATGCTGGTTCCCGCCACGGGCGTCGCCGAGGGCGAGTGGTACCGCCTGGTGACCTCGATGTTCCTGCACCAGGAAGCGGTGCACATCGCGTTCAACATGCTGGGGCTGTGGTGGCTCGGCGGACAGCTGGAGGCGGCGCTCGGCCGGTCCCGCTATCTCGCGCTCTATCTGCTGTCCGGTCTCGCGGGCAGCGCTCTGACGTATCTGCTCGCCGCGCCCGGCCAAGGGTCTCTGGGTGCGTCCGGTGCGGTCTACGGCCTGTTCGGCGCCACCGCCGTTCTGATGCGCCGGATGAACTACGACATGCGTCCGGTGCTGGTGCTGCTGGCGATCAACTTGTTCTTCACCTTCCGCTGGGACGGCATCGCCTGGGAGGCGCACGTCGGCGGTCTGGTGGCGGGCGTCGCCATCGCCATCGGCATGGTCCACGCCCCGCGCGAGCGGCGTACGGCGGTGCAGGCCGGCACCTGCGCGCTCGTCCTGCTGGTCAGCCTCGGGCTGATCGTCGTCCGGACGATCGCGCTCACCTGAGCCGCATTCTGTGCGGAACGAGGGCCTCCACCCGGAACGGGGGCCTCCACCCCCAGGCGGACCGAAGTTGTCCACAGTTTCCGCAGAATCTTGTGCATGGCAAGAGGAACATGCGTTCCCATCGTCGCTGAGCTGGGTCTTTCTGCCCGAACAATGGGGTGCAGCCCCCCTCGAAGAGGGAGGCTGCAGTCACACTGGCGTCAACTTGAGCGGAGGTTATCCACAGATCGTCTGACCTTTTCCCCCAGCTGTGGATAACTCTGTGGGTAACTCAGGGCAAGGCTTGCGCGGAGGTGGTCGGTCACTTCCACTGTGTCGACACGGCGAAGCCGCCGGCGATGAAGCCGAAGCCGACCACGATGTTCCAGTTGCCCAGGGCGTCGACCGGCAGATCACCCTCGGTCACGTAGAACACCACGATCCAGGCCAGCCCGATGAGGAACAGGGCCAGCATCACCGGAGCGACCCAACTGCGGTTGCTCAGCTTGATGGCCGTTGCCTGCTTCGCCGGGGGCGGCGTGAAGTCGGCCTTCTTGCGGATACGTGACTTCGGCACGAGGGACTCTCCTGTCGATGCGCTGCGTGACCGCGCAGGGATCTGTGGCGGGCGCCGGGGGCGGGATGCCAGGGGGAATGCTGCCTCCCCCGAGCGTCCGTTAGCGTAGTGCTTCTCTGGCGCCTGATGAGATAAGGGTACGTTGAGCAATTCTGCCGACTCCCCCGAAGGCCCGGCCCGGCGCACCTCCGTGTGGGCGGTCCGGGGGCTCACCGCTGCGGTCTTCGCCCTGGCCGGACTCATCTTCGTGACCAGTGCCAACACCGCCAAGGGCACCAATCTGCGCAGTGACTCCTCCCTGCTCAAACTCTCCGACCTGATCAGGGAGCGCAGCGAGAAGAACGCCGAGCTGAACGATTCGGCCGCCTCCGTGCGGGCGGACATCGACGCCCTCGCCCAGCGCGACGACGGCTCCACCGAGGCCGAGGACGCCAAGCTGAAGGCCCTGGAGAAGGCGGCCGGCACCGCGAAGGTCACCGGCGACTCCGTCAGCGTGACGCTCAACGACGCGCCCCCCGACGCCACCGCCAACCCCGGCTACCCCGAGCCCCAGCCCAACGACCTGGTCATCCACCAGCAGGACCTGCAGGCCGTCGTGAACGCGCTGTGGCAGGGCGGGGCGCGCGGAATCCAGGTGATGGACCAGCGGCTGATCTCCACCAGCGCGGTCCGCTGCGTCGGCAACACCCTGATCCTCCAGGGCCGTGTCTACTCCCCGCCGTACAAGGTCACCGCGGTCGGCGACCCCGGAAAGCTCAAGCGGGCGCTCAACGACTCCACCGCGATCCAGAACTACCTGCTGTACGTGAAGGCGTACGGGCTGGGCTGGAAAGTCGACGAGAACGAGGCGGTGACTCTTCCCGGGTACTCGGGCACAGTGGATCTCCACTACGCACAGCCTGTGGAGTGAGCCCTGGCTGAGCCCCAGCCGAGCCCCGGGGAGGCCGTCCGGTGTCGGTGCGACTCGTCGTCAGAACGTTCAGCGAGCTGTGCATCACCGTGGGCGCGCTGATCATCCTCTTCGTCGTCTACTTCCTGTTCTGGACGGGCGTGAAAGCGGCCGACGCGGCCGAGGGCGAGATCGACACCCTCCGGAGCCAGTGGGCCGGCGAACCCGTGGCCCCCGCACCGGCGCCGTCCTCCACCGCGGCCTCCACGCCGGCCCCGGCCCCGTACCGCGGCGGAAAGCCCTTCGCGACGATGCACATCCCCCGCCTCGGCTCCGGCTGGGAGTGGCCCGTCCTGGAGAACACCGAGGTCACGACCTTGCAGAAGGGGCTCGGGCACTACAGCGGAACCGCCCGCCCCGGCGGCACGGGCAACTTCGCGGTGGCCGGGCACCGGCGGACGTACGGCGATCCCTTCAAGGACTTCCCGAAGCTGCGCCCCGGGGACGCGGTGGTCGTCAACGACGGCACGACCTGGTTCACGTACCGCATCGTGAAGACCCCGTACCGGACCGTGCCCACCGACACCGCCGTCGTCGACCCCGTCCCCCGCGGCTCCGGCTTCGAGGGCGCCGGACGCTATCTGACGCTCACCACGTGCGAGCCGGAGTGGGGCAGCAGCCATCGGCTGATCGTCTGGGCGCACCTGGACGCGACGCGGCCGGTGAGCGACGGCAGACCGCCGGCGCTGCGGCGCTGACCCATGCTTTTCGTCGGCTGACCCACGCTCCGGCCGCGGCCCTCTAGTCTGGTGCGGGTACCGAATGGAGGGGTCAGCATGTACGGCTGGATCTGGCGGCATCTGCCGGGCAACGCATGGGTGCGGGGCATCATCTCGCTCGTGCTGGTTCTGGCGGTCGTCTACGCGCTGTTCCAGTACGTCTTCCCCTGGGCGGAGCCACTGCTCCCGTTCGGTGATGTGACCGTCGACGGCGCGAGCGCCGGTGGAGCAGGAGCCGGCCGGTGAGCGCACGCATCCTCGTCGTGGACAACTACGACAGCTTCGTCTTCAACCTCGTCCAGTACCTGTATCAGCTCGGCGCCGAGTGCGAGGTGCTGCGCAACGACGAGGTGACCCCCGCCCACGCGCAGGACGGCTTCGACGGCGTCCTGCTCTCGCCGGGCCCCGGCACGCCCGAGCAGGCCGGCGTCTGCGTCGAGATGGTGCGCCACTGCGCGGACACCGGCGTCCCGGTCTTCGGCGTCTGCCTGGGCATGCAGTCGATGGCGGTGGCGTACGGCGGCGTCGTCGACCGGGCCCCCGAGCTGCTGCACGGCAAGACCTCCCCCGTGACCCACGAGGGCCAGGGCGTCTTCGCCGGGCTCCCGTCCCCCTTCACCGCGACCCGCTACCACTCGCTCGCCGCCGAACCGGCCGCGCTGCCGCCGGAGTTGGAGGTCACGGCCCGTACGGTCGACGGCATCATCATGGGGCTGCGCCACCGGGACCGGGCGGTGGAGGGCGTGCAGTTCCACCCCGAGTCGGTGCTCACCGAACACGGCCACCTGATGCTCGCCAACTGGCTGGAGCAGTGCGGAGACCAGGGGGCCGTCGCGCGGTCGGCGGGGCTCGCGCCGGTGGTGGGCAAGGCCGCCGCGTGACCGCAGGCCGCCCCGGGCACGACGCCGGACCGGAGGGCCTCGACGCGCACGGGGCGTACGGGGCCGACGGCGCGTTCGTGGCGGCGGTGGACGGCCTCGCGGATCCCCTCAACGATCCGCTGCCCGGCGGGCACACGTCGCCGTGGTTCCGGTCGGACACCATCCCGGCGGCGCATCCCGCGGCGGAACCCCCGTACGAGGCGGGTTACGCGCCCCACCAAGGGCCTCAGCAGCCCCAGGAAGCCCCGAACGAGTGGTACGACCCCGCCGGGTACCAACGCGACTGGTACGGGCCCCAGGAGCCGTCTGCGCGAATAGCGCCGGCAGCAGCTCCGGTGTCTCCCGCAGGCCCGTCAGCTCCGGCAGCTCCGGTGACCTCGACAGCCCCGGTGGCTCCGGCCGAGGAGTGGGCCCCGGCCCCGGGCCTCCCCGCCGAACAGCGCACCGAGGTCATCGGCGTGGTCGGCGCGGCGATCGCGGCCGATGCGGAGCCCGCCGAGCAGCGCACCGAAGTCATCGCCCGCATCCCGGCCGAGCCCGACCCCGTTCCGCCCTCCGGCGGGCGGGCGGAGCGGAGGCGGGCGGCCAAGGGGCGCGGACGTCGGCGCCCGGCGC